>JAUNNH010000002.1:0-2565 GCA_030531505.1 Eubacteriales bacterium | reverse complement strand
GGGGCCACCCCGGGGGTGGGGGGGGGCGGCCCCACGGGGGTCGGGTAAGGCTACACCTCGGGGGGGGGCGACACCTCCGGGGTGGGAGGGGGCTTGGGAGGCCCGTAGCGGTTCACCACCGTGATCTCGTCGGTCCACTGGTTCGGATCGATCCGGCCGTCGTTGTCCCCCTCGGCGCCGTCATGCCTGGTCTCCACCCGGCGCAGCTCATAGCTGCCGAAGGTCATGCCCGGGGCGGCATAGCTGCCGTCCGTGGCCGAGGCGATCTCCGTGACGTCGTACTCGCCGTCCGTCACGCTGGCGAAATAGGCCTTGCCCTGGGGCACGCCATTGCGGATCTCGATGCTCTCCACCCACATGTCGCCGGAGCCGTCCGCGTTCTGCGTGATGTAGCCGCCGTCGCTGCCGCCGCTCCAGAGCGCGAAGTACACGGTGCCGTTGAGGCCCGTCAGATCCTGCGCGTCCTCCAGCACCACCTGCTTCTCCACCACGATGGCTTTCACGGGGAAGAGGAAGTAGTTGTCCGAGAGATCGTTGTCCACGGCGCGGTACTTGACGTTGCGCTCGCTCACGCGGCTCTCGTCATAGGTCTCGGTGTCGCAGACGTTGAAGTAGCGGCCCTTGCCGTCGCTGATCTGGCTGTCGTCGGTGAAGATCGTATAGTCGCCCGCCGCGCTCACGTCCGTGGCGAAGGAGCGGTAGCCGGCCGGCATCTGCGTGAGGGTCTTCCGCTCGCCGGTGGCGTCGTTCGTGACCACCAGGGGGCTCAGGCCCTCGGTATCCTGGTCCATGTTGTTAATATTCCCGGGGAACACGAAGGTGCCCTGCAGGAGATCGCCGGTGTAGCTGCGCCCGTCGGTGTGGACGGTACCCGGCTTCTCGTTATAGGCGGGGTTGCGGGTGTCGATGGCGAACTTGGTGCCGTCGGCATAGGCCTCGATCTTGGCCGCGTCCTCGATATGGATGGTGTCGGCCAGCTTGTTTTGCGCGCCGGAGCCGATGCCCGCCGCGCCCCAGCCGCCCACGGCCAGCACCTCGCCGCCCGTGATGCTCACGTCCGCATCCGCGCTCACGAAGTACTTGTCGCTGCCGCTGCCGCTGCCCTGGAAGCCCGAGCCGATGCCCGCGCCGCCGCGCTTGGAATCCCGGTCGGAGGCCGCGCCCCAGGCGCGCACCGTGCCGCCGGTGATGCTCACGCTGACCTTGTCGCCGCCGGTGCCCAGGCCGATGCCTGCGCCGCCCTGGGGGCCGCCCCGGGCGGTGATGTCGCCGCCGCCGATGGTGACCGTAGTCTGGCTCAGGTGCGTCGGGCCGGCCAGACGGCCGTTGATCCCGCGGTCGGGGTTGGAGTTCGGGGAGCCGCCGGAGCCGATGCCCGCCGCGCCGTCGCCGCCGGCGGCGTTGATCGTGCCGCCGGTGATCGTCACGTTCGCATGGCCCAGATAGCCGCCGCCGATGCCCGCGCCGCCGTGGTGGGTGTTGCCCTGGCGGCTGCCGCCGGTGGCGTTGATGACGCCGCCGGTGATCGTCACGTCCGCGTCGCAGTACATGCCGCCGCCGATGGCGGCGCCGATGTCGTTGCTGGAGGCGGTGATCGTGCCGCCGGTGATGGTCACGTCCGCGAAATAGTAGCCGGGGCCCTTGTCGCCGCCGGTGCCATTGTTTTTGCTGCTGCCGATGCCGCAGCCGATGCCCGCCGCGCCGCTGGCCGTGACGCTGCCGCCGGTGATAACGATCTTGCTGCTGTCCACGTGGTTGCCGCCGCCGATGCCCGCGCCGCTGGCGGTGGAGGTGGCGTTCACGGTGCCGCCGTTGATGGTGATGGTACCCCAGGGCTTGTCGCCGGACTTCTTGTAGGAGCCGCTGGAGGTGCCGTCGCCCGGGTTGTCGGAGCTGCCGATGCCCGCGCCGTTTCCGAGAGCCGTGGCGGTGACGCTGCCGGAGTTGATGGTGATGTTGCCGTAGAGGCCCTTGCCTTTGCTGCCGTTGGCGCTGTTGCTGCCGCCGATGCCCGCGGCGTTCTGCCCGCTGGTGGCGTTCAGGCTGCCCTCGCCGGAGATCGTCAGGGAGGCCATGGCCCCGGTCTCAAAATCGAACTCCACCTCGATACCGGCAAACGAGCCGGGCACATGGTTGATGTTCTCGCCGGGGGCGCCGGTCACGGCGTTGCTGCCGGCCAGGATCAGGTTCACATTGTGGGGCGATTCGATGAGGATGGCCGGGCCCTTCGCGGCCGTGATGGTCACGTCGGAGAGCGTCACCGCCGCGTCGCCCGCGACGAGGATGCTCTGGCCCGTGCTCGTCTTGCCCTCCTTCATGGAGATGGTCACATCCCCCGTCACCGTGAGCAGGCCGGTCTCGGGGTTGAAGGAATAGCTCCCCTCCGCGCCCTCCACGGCAAAGTCACAGCTGTCCATGGGATCGGTGACCTCGTCCGTCGCCTCTGCGGGCTCCGCCTCGAGCGCCTCCAGGTTCAGCGCCCTCAGGCCGAGCTTCTCCGCCTCCTCCGGATCCGGGTCGGGATCGGGATCCGGGTCGGAACCCGGCTCCTCGCTCCGGATCTCC
>JAUNNH010000015.1:35190-54813 GCA_030531505.1 Eubacteriales bacterium | reverse complement strand
TGGCAGCGAAATCAATCGAAACCTCGATTGATTTCGCCATCCGATGGTCATTATATTCCTAATAACGGAGAAAACAGCGGGAAACGATGCCTGCCGCCTGCGGGGCGGGGGAGCGCCGTTCCCGTCATCCGGATGAGGAAGGAGAGAGCCATGGAACTGAAACGGCTCAAAAAGGATGAGCTGATCTTCCGCCAGGGCGACGCGAGCAGCTGCATGTACCGCGTGCGCAGCGGCAGCGTCGGCATCTTCCTGGACTACGGCGAGGCCCGGGAGAAGCGCCTCACCGAGGTCGGCCCCGGGCGCTACTTCGGCGAGATGGGGCTGCTCGACCGGGTGCCGCGCTCCGCGACGGCGGTCGCGCTGGACGAGGGGACCACGGTGCAGGTCTTCAGCGAAGGGGACTTCGAGCTCTGCTTCGAGGAAAACCCCGCCGGCATGCTCGCCCTGCTGCGGGAGATGAGTATGCGCCTGCGCCGCATCACGCGCAGCTATGCCGACGCCTGCCGGACCGTGAACGAGGTCGTGGAGGCCGAGAAGGCCGGGCGGGAGCGGGACACCGCGCTCGAAAACCGGATCGCCAAGACGCTCGCGGGCTATGAGGCCATGCAGCTCGAGCGGCAGGAAGAGGAGGACGAGGCATGAAGAGCAGGACAGTCGCCTCCGGAGAGATCATCTTCCGCGAGGGAGAACTGGAGCTGACGATGTACGCGATCCGCAGCGGCAGCGTCGGGATCTGGCAGGACTTCGGGACGGAGCGGGAAACGCTGCTCACGGTCCTGAAAGCGGGCCAGGCCTTCGGCGAGATGGGCCTGATCGAGGCCGCGCCGCGCTCCGCGACGGCGGTCGCCCGCGAGGACGGCACCGAGCTGGAGGAATACGGGGAGGAGGAATTCCAGCGCTTCTTCGAGGACAAGCCCGCGCTCTTGCTGCGGATGCTCAAGCAGCTCAGCGCGCGCATCCGCGAGAACACCGAGAAGTACGACGCGGCCTGCCGCGCCCTTGAACAGAGCCTCGAGGCGGACCGCGCCGGCAAGGCGAAGAGCGAGGCGCTGAAGGGCCAGCTGGAGGACATCAGCAGCGCCGCGCCCAAGCCCCGGAAGATCCAGACGAGCCTGCGCTCGAACTTCTTCGCCTACGTGCAGGAGGACCTGCAGGCCTGTGAGGGCAAGCGCAACGTCGTGCGCGCGAGCGCCTTCGAGCGCCTGACCGTGCGCCGCGTCTCGCCTGACGAGATGCACGTGAACCCGGACGACGAGTTCGCCAAGCCCGAGGTCGGGCCGAACGACCGCATCATCAACGAATACGCCCATGAGATCCCGCGCTTCATGCAGGATATGATCCCCGTCTTTCCCGAGCCCATCATGGTCTACAAGATCAAGCCCGAGGGCTACCTGATCCTGAACGGCCACCATCGCTGGGCCGCGGCCGTGAAGACCGGCCTGGGGAAGGTCCGGGTGGCCATCCTGAACCCGCCGAAGTGAGCGGCGGTGAGGAAAGGCAGGGGAGAGAATGAGGATTTCCTTTGATCTGGACGACGTGCTCTTCGTCTCGCCCGAGAAATACGAGACGGAGCCGGAGCTGCGCTTCCCCTACAACCGCCTCTTCCCCGACCGGCTGCGCAAGGGGACGCCGGAGCTGATCCACGCCCTGCAGGAGCGGGGCTATGAGGTCTGGATCTACACCTCCTCCTACCGCACGGAGGTCTATCTCAAGGCGCTCTTTCGCGCCTACGGCGTGCACTTCGATCAGATCGTGAACGGGCAGCGCCATGAGAAAGAGGTGCAGCGGGGGCGCAAGCAGCTCCTGCCGCAGAAGCTGCCGAATTTCTACCACATCTCCCTGCATGTCGACGACGAGAAGGCGGTGGAGAAGAACGGGCGGATCTTCGGCTTCCGGACCCTGCAGGTCTTCGAGCCGGATGAGGACTGGGCCGGGAAGGTGCTGAAAGAGGCCGATCGGATCGATCGGATCGAACAGGCGGAGAACGCGCGGGAGGAGAGAACATGAACGAAAAACGAGAGGCGCTCGAGGCGCTGTTCCGGCGCTTCGGGGCGGTGCCGACCGAACTGAACCCGGAGAACCGGGAATTCTACGGCGTGATCTACGCTTACGGCGGGGCCTATTACCGGGCGGGGACCGCGGCCTTTGACGGGCGGGATTTCCTCGGCATCTCCTGCATCG
Organism: Eubacteriales bacterium; assembly: GCA_030531505.1. Classification (GTDB taxonomy): domain Bacteria; phylum Bacillota; class Clostridia; order Oscillospirales; family Oscillospiraceae; genus Limivicinus. The sequence continues at coordinate 52,632 of JAUNNH010000015.1, read as the reverse complement.
ACAAGCAGAAGTTCGCGGCGCTGGGGCTGCTCGAGGATATCGACGTGCTCCCCGCGGACTGCAGCGAGGAGCGGCTCGAGAAGGCGGTGCGCTACGCGTTCGGGCTGGAGCCGTATCCGGAGCGCTACCCGGAATAAGCAAGAGCGCATAAAAAAGGGACGGCTCAGCCGTCCCTTTCTGTTTGAGGCGTTTACTTGCGCAGCATGAAGGCGCGGGCCGCGCGGATGGCGAGCTTGTAGGGCAGGGGGCGCAGCGCGCGGTCGGCCTCCTGCAGCTTCTCGCGGATCGGGATCGACTGCGGACAGTGCTGCTCGCACTTGCCGCAGCGGACGCATTGCGAGGCAAAGGCCGGCTCGCGTGTCAGACCCACGGTCTGGATGAACTGGGTGCGCCCGGCGAGCTTCGACTCGGTGTACATCGTGTTCCAGCTGCGGAAGATGCCCGGGATGTCCACGCCCTTGGGGCAGGGCATGCAGTAGCGGCAGCCGGTGCAGCCGACCCGCTCGCGCTCCCGGATGGCGCGCTTGACGCGCTCGAGCGTCTCCCGGTCATCGGCCGTCAGAGAGCCTGCCTGCGCCTCGGAGGCGGTGCGGCAGTTGGCCTCCACCATTTCCGTCGAGTTCATGCCGGAGAGCACCACCGTGACCTCCGGCTGGTCATACAGCCAGCGCAGGCCCCACTCCGCCGGACCCCAGCCGCGGCCGCTCTCGGCCATGGCCTTTTTCGCCGCCTCGGGCAGCATGTTCACGAGCTTGCCGCCGCGCAGCGGCTCCATGATCATCACCGGGATCCCCTTGGCCGCGGCGGCCTGCAATCCCGCCTTGCCCGCCTGTGCCACCTCGTCGAGGTAGTTGTACTGGATCTGGCAGAAATCCCAGTCGTAGTCGTTCAGGATCGTCAGGAAGTTCTCGGTGTTCCCGTGGTAGGAAAAGCCGATGTTCCGGATCGCCCCGGCCCGCTTCTTCTCCGCGATCCAGTCGAGGATCCCGACCTTTTTGAGCTTCTCCCACATGGCCACGTCGGTCAGGTGGTGCATCAGGTAGTAATCCACGTGATCGGTGCGCAGACGGCTCAGCTCCTCGCCGAAATAGCGGTCCAGCGCCGGGCGGCTGCCGATCAGATACTGGGGGAGCTTGGTCGCGATGTTGACCTTGTCCCGGATGTGGTTGCGCTCGAATATCTCGCCCACGGCGGCCTCGCTCCCGGGATAGATATAGGCGGTGTCAAAGTAGTTCACCCCGGCGTGATAGGCGGCCAGGAGCTCGCGCTCGGTCTTGTCGATGTCGACGCCGGCGCCCTTGCGCGTAAAGCGCATGCAGCCGTAGCCCAGGATGCTCAGCGGCTCCCCGTGCCGGTCTTTGCGGTATTGCATGGAAACGCCTCCTTGTCTGCGTTCGGTTCTACCTGCAGTATACAGGCAGGGCCCGCCCTTGTAAAGTCTTGCTTCGTGTGAAAGTCACCCGGGCGTATGAGGTTCGGGATGACTTGATGGGGCTGCCGCGCCATGCTATAATCAGCGCAGCCAAGACGAAAGCTGGGAAATCATGTCTGTTGAACAACTGCGGGAGAACCGCTCGCCGCTCGCGATACTCCTGCATATGCTGCTGGCGGCGGTGAGCCTCTTTTTAAACGGCTTCGGGGTGTACCTGACGATCCAGGCCAACATCGGCGCCGGACCCTGGGACGTGCTGAACCTGGGACTCTCGAAGACCCTCGGGATCCTGTACGGGAACGCCTCCATCGCCGTGTCGCTCCTCATCCTCGTGATCGACGTCCTGCTGCGCGAGCCGATCGGCATCGCGATGTTCATCGACGCGGTGGTGGTGGGCAAGGCGGTGGACTTCTACCGCTGGATCGGGGCGGTGCCGGCCTGCCGCTCCCTGTGGACCGGCATCCCGGTCATGCTGGCCGGGCTCGTGGTGCTGGCCTACACGCAGTATACCTATATGCTCGCCGCCCTGGGCTGCGGGCCGCGGGACACGCTGCTGGTCGGCCTCGCCAAACGGGCGAAGCGCCTCCCGATCGGGGCGGTGAGCATCGCGCTGCTGAGCACGGCGACCCTGATCGGCTGGCTGCTGGGCGGTCCGGTCGGGATCGGGACGCTGATCTGCGCCTTCGGCGCGGGGCCGGTCATGCAGCTGGCCTTTCACACGGTGCATTTCGACGCGACGGCGGTACGCCATCAGCGCCTGCGCGACTCGCTGCGGGTGTTCGGGACCCGGAGACGGAGAGCGGGCTGAGGACGGACGCACAGAGAAAAGGAGAAACGATATGTTTGTTCCGGACTATCAGCAGGTGAAGGAACGCGTGGAGCGGGAGGACAGGGCGCTGAAGCGGATCGTGATCGAGACGGGGATCGGCATGCTGGCCGTGCTCCTCGCGGTCATCCTGCTGCAGGGCTGAGGACGCTCCCGGCGGGGGGAAACGATGATGAAGCAGACGATCACGGACCTGCAGAAACGCCGCGCGGACAACATCATCTGGAACTGCGCGAAGGACTATTCCTTCACGCCGGACTTCAAGGCCTACGACAGCGAGGGCCGGGTGGACCTCTACTGGAACGTGATCTTCGGCGCGGCCAGACGGCACTACGAGTACGGAAAGCTCGAAAAGCTCTTCGCGATGCTCGACAAATATAAGGACGCCGCACTCTACCAGACCCTGTTCTGGAACGCGTTGGAGCCGATCCTCTTCCGCGCGGAGCTGGAGGCGCGCCCGGTCCTGGAGCGGCTGCGCCCGCAGCCGGCGGAGAGTGCGCTGCGCTTCGAGGCCGGGATGACGACGGACGAGATCGTCCAGACGGCGCGGCGCTTCTTCTACGAGGAGTACGGGCTTTACGGCGACGGGAAGGTCCGGCTCCGCTACCGCCTGCCGCGGCTCAGGCGGCTCTCGGTGGACAGCTTCCTGCAGCGCGGGCGGATCGTCATCCACGAGAAGGACCTCTACCACGGGGACGAGGCCGGCTGGACGCACGACTATACGCCCGCGAGCCGCATGAAGGAGCCGGAGCTGCGGCAATTCCTGGAGACCAAGTTCGGCAAGTCCGCCTTCCCGCTCGAGCGCGTCCTGCGGCTGGAGAAGGAGCTTTGCACCGGGAACCACCGCTTCACCCATCTCTTCTATACGCGCGGGGAGATCGGCGAACTGCACGGGGTCTACAACACCTTCGAGATGCACCAGCGGAAGCGGCAGGCCGAGCTGGTCGCCAACAACCGCGCTTACTATCGGAAGACCCTGCTCCACAACCGCCTCCAGATCACAAGGCTCAGCACCGCCATCCAGAACGCCATCCTCATGCACCGGCAGCCGGAGACGCTCAAGGCCGACGCGGGCGCGGTCGACCCGGCGCTGGCCTGGCGGGCCGCGAAGCTCGACGACAACCGGATCTTCCGGCGCGTCGTGAACGAGAACGCCGGGGACGTGAGCGTGGACATCCTGCTGGACGCGTCCCACTCGCAGTACACCAAGGCGGCCAAGATCTCGACCCAGGCCTATATCGTGGCGGAGGCGCTGGCGCGCTGCCGCGTTCCCTGCCGGGTGATGAGCTTCTGCTCCATGAGCGGCTTCACGATCCTGCGCCTCTTCAACGACTACGCCGCCTCCGGCGACAACAGCGGCATCTTCGACTATTACACGGAGGGCTGCAACCGGGACGGGCTGGCCATCCGCGCGGCGGGGGAGCTGATGAGCCGCTCGCCCTGCGAACACCGTATGCTGGTCGTCCTCTCGGACGTCAAGCCTCTGGACGTGGCCAAGATCCGCAAGGACGAGCGGGACGTCGGCGTGAGCTACGACGGGATCCGCGCGCTGACCGATACCGCCCATGAGGTGCGGCGCCTGCGGGCCGAGGGGATCGCGGTGGTCTGCATCTTCACCGGCGAGGACGTGGATCTGCCCTATGCCCGGATGGTGTACGGGCAGGACTTCGTGCGCATCCGCGACCATGCGCAGTTTGCCGACGCGGTGGGGAAGCTCCTCCTCGAACAGATCAAAAAGGACACGCTGTAAGGGCGTCTCGGGGGGCGCGAACGAAGGCCCCAAAACAAAAAAACCTTGAAGTTTCCGACACTTCAAGGTTTTTCTTTGTTCATCCGATGGAAGCCGCCCTCACCGGAAGCCGGCGCGGCACAGCATGGCTTCGTACTCCTCGGGCGTGTTGCAGTTGGAGAGCAGGGCCGCGTCCGCCTCACAGGAGAGGATGTTGACCCCGGCGAGATCGAAGAGCCGCTTGACCGAGGAGCGCTCCCCGCTCAGGATCTCCCCGCACAGGGGGGCGAGAGCGCGGTCGTAGACGCCGATCAGCGGCTCGCGCTGACCGCCGTGCTCCAGGATCGTAATGCCTTCTCCGTGCCCCTGCATGAGCGCGAAGAGAGCGGAAAGGGGGACCAGCGGCGCGTCCACGCTCAGCACCAGGCAGGCGTCCTCCTCCGCCGCGCAGAGCCCCGCGTGGATACCGCTGAGGGGGCCGCGGTGGGGCACCACGTCCGGCACATAGCGTCCGCCCTCGACAGCGCCCTCATAGCCGGAGAGGAGGATGTCCCGGATCCCGAGCGAGCGCAGCCGCCGCACCTGATGGTCGATCATCCGCAGGCCGCCGAAAGGGAGCTCCGCTTTGCTCCGCCCCATGCGGGAGCTGTAGCCCCCCGCGAGCAGGATGGCGGAAAACCCGGCGCCGAGCCGCACGAAGCGGAGCAGGTGATCCGCAAGGCCCTCCGTGTCGTCCAGACCATAGACCGGACAGCCCGGCGCCTCCATGACGCAGTCCGTCACCAGGGCGAGGCGCGAGGAGGGGTGGGAGACCGGCGCGCGGGACACCGCCGAACGCACGATCTCGATCTTCGGCCAGAGAGAGTCCTTAAAGCCCTCCAGCAGGATCAGATCCGCGTCCGGGAACTGCGCGATCAAAAAGGCCTCGTCCACCGCCGCGCGGCGCACAAGCTGAAACTTCTCCCCGTCGAAGACGGCCGTGCCCACGGCGCCTGCCGCCAGGTGGCAGAAGCTGTCCGTCCCGGGACGGTCCGGCTCGAAGCGGTGCCCGTCATGCTTGACGGTGGCGACGCGCAGCCCGCGCCGGGTCAGCGCCGGGAGCAGCTTTTCGATCAAACTGGTTTTTCCGGAATTCTTGATGCCCGACACGGCGACGACACAGGCTCTTTTCTCCACGGCACTCCCTCCTTGTCTCCTCTGCATGATACCACAGCGCGGGCATGGATACAAGACGCTCCCGCGCAAAGATAAGCTTGCGAAAATCGGTCTGGACATCGTTCCCGCGAGGGTGTAAAATAAAAAAACAAGTCAATTCATTCACAAACACCTCTCAGAGAGGACAGACTTCTGACCCTTCCCCCGATTCCCCCCAACGCTGTATACCGTGAAAGGATGATCGTCCATGCCCCCTGTCACTTCTTATCGAAAAGCGCGGGATATACTGGCTGCCGCGGCATGCCCCGTCTCGACAGAGAGACTCCCGCTTGCCGACTGCGCGGGCCGTATCCTGGCCCAGGCCCTTGTCGCGGCGAGCGACGTGCCGCCCTTTGACCGTTCGCCCTTTGACGGCTATGTCCTGCGCGCGGCGGACAGCGCCGCCGCCTCGCAGGAGGACCCGGTGACGCTGCGTATTCTGGAGGAGATCCCGGCCTCCTGTGTGCCCCGCTATCCGATCACCGAGGGCACGGCCTCCAAGATCCTGACCGGCGCGCCGATCCCGGAGGGGGCGGACGCCGTGATCCCCTTCGAGAAGACCGCGTTTACGGCGGAGAGCGTGACGCTCTTTGCTCCGCTCAAACCCGGGGCGAACATTGTCCGCACCGGGGAGGATATCCGCAAGGGGGCGCTGCTGGCCGACTGCGGACAGCGCATCGACGCCGGCGTGATGGGCTGCCTCGCCGGGCAGAATGTGGAAGCGCCGCTCGTCTTCCGGCGCCCGCGGGTCGGCATCCTCTCGACCGGCAGCGAACTGGTGGAGCTCGGGCACGACCTGGCCCCCGGCAAGATCCGGGACACCAACCGCTACAGCATGGCCGCGGCGGTGGCCAGGCTCGGCGCGGAGCCGGTGCTGTTTCCCAGCGCTATGGACCAGGTGGAGCGGATCGCGGAGCGGATGGAGCAGGCCCTGGAACAGTGCGACGCGCTGATCACCACGGGCGGCGTCTCGGTCGGGGACTACGATCTGACGCCCGTCGCCATGGAGAGCATCGGCGCCGAGATCCTGTTCCGCAAGGTGGATCTCAAGCCCGGCATGGCCTGCGCCTACGGTCTGCGCGGGGGGAAGATGATCTGCGGGCTCTCGGGCAACCCGGCCTCCTCCATCACCAACTTCTACGCTGTCGCCCTCCCGGCCTTCCGCCGTCTGTGCGGACTGCGGGATTACGAGACGCACGAATTCCCTGTGACCCTGGCCGACCGCTTCGGGAAGCGCAGCCCCTCGAACCGCCTGCTGCGCGGCTTCATGGAGCTGGGCGATGGGACGGTGCGGATGCGCCTCTCCCCGGGGCAGGGAAACGTCATGATCAGCGGCCTGATCGGCTGCGATATCGCGGCGCTGGTCCCGGCGGGCAGCGATGCGATCGAGGCGGGCACGGTCCTGCAGGGCTTCCTGCTGGACCGCTGAAACCGGATACGATAACACGAGCCGGCGCCCTGATGGCGCCGGCTCGAAGCATATTCTTTTCAGCAGAGAAAGACGGGAGGCCGCGTTTATGGCGGTCTCCCGTTTGCGACTATCTATATTGCTTTTCTCAGAAAACCTGGTCGATCTCTTCCGTCAGCGCTTCGGGAGTGGGGTCGACGAAGAAGGCGGGGGCGGTCTGAGCGGCGTCGGGCAGCGCCTTTATATTCTGCACGGCGTCGGGGTGTGCCTTGACGAGATCAGCCATCTCGCCGAACTCAAGCACACGCATATTGCAGGCGTCCACACACACGGGATTCTCGCCCTTCTGCACGAGAGCATAGCAGCCGTCGCACTTGGCGGAGACGGTCTTTCCGTTCTTCTCCATCAGGATCGGCTCGTGGTAGGGGCAGGACTGAACGCACATGCCGCAGCCGATGCACAACTCGTCGTCATGCAGGACCAGGCCGGTTTCCGTATCCTTGTACATGGCGCCGGTCGGGCAGTTCTTGACGCAGGCGGGGTTGCCGCAGTGGTTGCAGGCGATGGAGAGGGAATACCAGAAGGGCTTGGGGAATTTGCCGCCCTCGTAGGTGTCGACCTTGCGGAAGATCTCCCCTACGTTATAGAGGGCGTTGCGGTCACGGCAGGCCACCTGGCAGGCATGGCAGCCCACACAGCTTTTCATATCAAAGTAAAATGCTTTCTGTCCCATGATCGTTTACTCCTTTCCTTACGCTTCCGGGAAGATGATCCGCTTCTCCCACTCGGCATCGGGAAGCAGACTCTGATCCTCGTATTTGGAAATCCGGGTGTTGTTGGAATTATAACCGGAATGCCCCTGACCGGTCGGCAGCCAGCTTGTCAGCGTATTTGCGGCGCCCGCCACATCGACTCCATCCTTGTTAAGTTGAGCCCATGCACCCTCACCAACGGAGATGACACCCGGAGCGATACGCTCGGTCACATAAGCGGGACGTGCGATTTTGCCGCGTGAGTTCTCCACCAAAACGATATCGCCGGTCTTGATATCAAGCTTGGCGGCATCATCGGCGTTGATCCACAGCTCCTGCGGGAAGGCCTCGCGCAGCCAGGTGAGGTTGTCGAAAACATGATGTGAACGGCGCTGATAATGATGGTTAATAAACTGGAAGGGCATATCGTTTTCGAGACCATCCTCATAGCCCTCTGTAATCCGAACATATTTGGGCAGCGGGTCTTTCGAGGAAAAGCCAAGCCACTCAATGTAGTCCGAAAGCAACTGGCAATGGATCTCAAATTTGCCGGAAGGTGTGTTCAGGGGATTTGCATCGGGATCATCAATGAAGGCCTTGAAGGGAAGGTTGAGATACTCCTCGGGGTTGGGAATCTGGAAACCGCCTCTGGCCTCGAACTCGGCAAGATCCATAATGCCTTCCTGCGGCTCGATCGCCAGTTCCTCACCGGACTCCGCAATATAACGATCCACATCCTCCTGCGTGATGGTGAGCAGCGGCTTCTTTTCTCCGTCCGTGTCCGTATACTTGCATCCAGCGAGCTTGTTGAGGAACTGCTGCCACTCGTTCACGCCCGAAATATCCGCGCCAGTATAGGGATACTCCTCAGGATAGAGCTCATGCAGTTTGTCGGCGACACCCATGGCAATCTCACGGTCGGACTTGGCCTCAAACAGCGGCTCGGCAATCTTACGCCCGACGGAGAGCAGCTCACGGTTGTTTTTCAGTGCGCCGGGACGCTCCCATTCTGTGGTACAGGGGAGAACAATATCCGCGTACTTGGCAGAGGTATTGAAGACATAGTTGATGCAGGTGACAAAATCGACCTTCTTATAGGCACGGAGGCCCTGGGTCATACCCTGACGCTGATTCAGCGCGCCGCCATAAGACTGGTGGATCATGTGAATATCCAGCGGATACATGACCACCTCGCCGGTCTCAAGATCTTTATGGTCGGTACGCTTCCCCTCGAGAATAGCTGTCCACATTTCGCCGTTGTTGAGAGCGTGTGTTTTCTGCGGGAAGGGGTTTGCGGGCATGTTGTTCGTATCGCCCGCGCCGCCCTGACTGACAAGATCGGGCCCGCCGAAGGAGCCATAATGCTCCATCAAGGACACAACTGCCGCGCCATCACGGCCAATCTGGCCGCATACCATTCCGAGTGCCAGAAGAGCGTGCGGGAAGCACTCACCATCATGATGACGGGCCGGCGCTCCGCCGGTATAGATGCAGGCAGGCTTGGTGGTTGCGTACTTCACAGCCAGCTCCTTGATCGTCTCGGCCGGGACGCCGCAAATCTCGGAAGCCCACTCAGGCGTCTTGGCACCTTCATCAGCCCACTTGCCCTCGCCCATGACATAGTCATAGAAGTTGTCCGCCGGGTCAATCTCCCGCGGTTTGAAGACGAACGGGACACGCTCAAGCGGTCCATAGGTAAAATCCTCTCCGCCAGCGGAGGGCATGTGCTCGCTGTCAAAGCCGACACAGTATTTATCCAGATAGTCCTTGTCGTGCAGACCGCTGGCGATGATGTGCTGAATCATGCCGAGAACCATAGCCGTATCGGTGCCGGGCCGCATGGGGATCCAAGTGGCATCCAGCGTAGGCGCAGTCTCGGTATAGCGCGGGTCAATCACCACAAATTCCGTTCCGGCTTTGCGCGCCTGAATGTAATTGTAGTGCGGCAAGCCAGCCGAAGAGACCGCAGGGTTGCAGCCCCAGAAAATCATCAGCTTCTGCTTGCGCAGCGTGAAGCGGTCAGGCCCGTTCCACAAATAGCCGCCATTCACGCCGGTGACGGTTTGATACACATCGGGCCACGCGCCCCAGGACACCTGGCCCCAGCGGGGAGTGTAGCCGCCCAAGCCCTGCAAAACACGGGGGAAATAGCTTCCGCCGGCCACAAAGCAGGTTTCCGGTCCATACTGGTCATAGAGTTTCTTGGTTGTCTCCGCGATAATGGTATAGGCCTCGTCCCAGGAGATGCGCTCCCATTCGTCCTCACCGCGCAGCTCACCGTTGGGGTTCTCAAGGCTCCAGTTCTTGCGCTTCATCGGGTACTTCAGGCGGTCGGCGCCGAAGACCTGCATTCTCTGCGAACGGCCTCTCTGGCAGGCACGCTGCTGTGGGAAGTCAGGGCTGTCGGGATGGCTGTCGTCCGTCTTCTGCCGCAGGACGACGCCGTCCTTCACCAGAGCAAGATTGATACAGCGGCCGCCGCAGTTGTGCCAGCAAGCGGCAGAAACCCACTTACCGCCCTCCTCCTGGTCCGCGATCGGGGGATGCTCCACCGGGGCGGTGCTCTCCGCCAAGGCATTCTCCTTCGGGAGCAGACCGAGCCCGGCAATGGCTGCGGTGGCCGCCATGGTTCCCTTCAGGAAATCCCGGCGGCTGAATTTCGCATCTAAGATGCTGCTCATGATGTTTGCCATACTGTTCCTCCTTTTTGTTGAATGTGGCTGCGGGTTTACGATTGGGTACGCAAAAAAACGAAGGGACGCTGCAGCGCCCCGCGGCTTTTCCGCCGTGGGGGTACTGCGTTCCTTCGCAATCAGGCAAGCGGCGCGGTTGCCCCCGCCGCTCATCGGTCCCTCCCGCCGCGTGGGTGATGGGGGACTCGGAACGGTTCTCCGTTTGCCGGTGAGTCAGCCTTTGATCGACCAACCCCATTTTATATAATAAAATGGGCGCAGGGAGTTAGTCAAGGTTAATTCATGCCGTACAGCCATCTTTTATGGCGCAAAAAGCCGGGGGACCGCGATCAGGGCGGTCCCCCGGCGAGAGACTGGGGTAAACGCAGGGTCAGGTGGGAAGCTCCCGGAAATCCTCCTCCTGGGCGCAGGGCTTGGCCTTGATGAGCACGTTCGGGCCGGTCATGCTCGAATCCGGAAGGATCGCGATATCGCTCACCAGATCCGGGCCGTACTTGGCGATCAGCTCGTCGCGGTCGCCGAAGTCGAGGGCGCGGCTGGGGCAGGCGTCCACGCACGCGGGATTCTGGCCCTTGGCGCGCAGGCTCGCACAGGCGTCGCACTTGCGCACGATGCTCTTTTCCTCGTCGAACTGGGGCACGCCGTAGGGGCAGATGTTCATGCAGGACTTGCAGCCGATGCACATGTCGTCGTCATGGATGACGGTGCCGTCCTCCGCCTTGTACATGGCGCCGGTGGGGCACACGGTCACGCAGGCGGGATGCTCACAGTGGTTGCAGGTGGAAGCGTAGTTGTACATGGACACCTTCGGGAAGGAGCCGGTCTCATAGGTCCTCGCACGGCGCCAGATCATGCCGACGTCGAGGCGGTTCTTATCCTTGCAGGCGACCTGACAGGCGCGGCAGCCCACGCAGCGGGTCATATCGAAATAGAACGCGAAAGCCATAAATCCATGCCTCCTCTCTTAAAGCTCAATGATGCGCTTATCGGTATAGCAGTCGTCCTCAAGCGCGGGGCCGTCATACTTCTCGATGCGGCAGTTGATGTTGTTGTAGGGCGTGATGCCGGAGCCGGTGATCTCGTTGCCGAGCAGGTAGTTGTCGGCGCCGCCGTGGTCGATGCCGGTCTCCTCGTCGATGTTCTCCCACGCGCCGTGGGGGATGGCCACCACGCCGGGCATGAGGCCTTCCATCACGCAGGCCTTGCGCAGAGCCTGGGCGGTGCGGGTGGTGATGAGCACGGTGTCACCGGACTCGATGCCGCGCTCCTTCGCGTCGGAGGCGTTGAGGAAGACGGGGTTCGGCCAGGTCTCACGCAGCCAGGGGCAGTTGTTGAAGGTGGTGTGAGAGCGGCGCAGATAGTGGATATTGTAGAGCAGATAGGGGAACTCGCCCTTCTCGCCGTCGATATCCTTGTCCTTGAAGGTGCCCTCATAGCCGCAGGTCGGGGTGATGTACTCGGGATAGGGCTTGTAGTCCCAGTCGATGAAGCCGAAGCCGTTGAAGAGGTCGGCCTTGGTCTGGCTGGTGATCTCGAACTTGCCGCTGGCCGTGGCCAGAGGATGGGCCTCGGGATCCTGGATGAAGGAGGCGTAGCCGAGATGGCCGCAGAAGGGGTCGTCCGGCTTGCGCTCGACCTGGTAGCCGCCGTTGTCGATGAAGTCCTGGAGGGAGATGACGCCCTCCTGCGGCTCACCCTCCACGCCCCAGGTGTCGATGTCCTCCTGGGTGATGGTGACGAGCGGGATGTACTCCAGCGAGGAGGAGAGCGGGTTGCCGTAGGGATCGTAGCCCGCGGCCGCGCCGTCGCCGCCCTTGGTGGCGGTCTCCACGTTCACGACGGTCGCACCCTTGATGGCGTTGAAGAACTGCTGTTTCTCGCTGATGGGATAGGCCTGCTTCGGGTCGAGACCGAGCGCCTCCATGATGAGGCTGTCGATCTCCTGGTCGCTCTTGGCCTCAAAGAGAGGATCGGTGACCTTGGAATAGCAGAACAGGAACTCGCGGTTGGAGGAGGCCAGGCCGCCGGGCAGCTCCCAATAGGTGGTGACGGGCAGGACGATGTCGGAGTACTTGGCGGGGGTGTTCAGGAACTGCGCCTTGGTCACCACGAAATCGACCTTGCGGTAGGCCTCGATGCCCTTCTTCATGTTCGGGCCGGAGGCGAGGTAGGCATGCTCGTCCACGTTGGTGATGCAGTGGATGTCGCACTCCATATCGACGCCCTTGCCGAGACCCTCGGCGGTGTAGCCGTAGTAGTCGCCGATCATGTGGTACTTGCCGGTGAGCACCGCGTCCCAGACCTGGGGACCCGCGATGATGCCGGGCACGCCGTTGTCGGGGGTGCCGGGCAGGCCACGGCCGCCGGCCTTGACCAGCGGGTCGCCGCCGTTGGCGGAGTTGTGGGTGTAGCTCAGGGCCATGCAGTTGCCGGGCTTGCCGCAGTGGCCGCCCATCGCGCCGATGGTCATGACGATCTGGGGGATGTTCTCCGCGCCGTCGTTGCGGGCGAAGGCGAAGCTGTGCAGGAGCCAGACGTTGTTCTTCTTGCCCAGCGCGCGGGCCAGCATGGTGATGCTCTCGACCGGCGTGCCGGAGATTTTGGAGGCCCAGGCGGCGTCCTTCACGATCCCGTCGTACTTGCCCTCGAGGTAGTCACGGAAATTCACGTCGTCCTTGAGGTTCGGCGCCTTCTCGCTCTCGGCGTCGAAGCCGACGGTGTACTTCTTCAGGAAGTCCCAGTCGACGATGTCGCCCTCTTCGGCGTCCAGACGCAGCATCTCGGACGCCACGCCCAGCAGCAGCGCCGTGTCGGTGCCGGTGCGGACGGGGACCCACTCGGCATCCAGGGCCTGGGCGGAGGCGGAGTACATCGGGTCAACGCTGATGAACTTCACGCCCGCTTCCTTGGCGCGCTGGAAGTGGATCATCGGGGTGCCGGGCGCGGACCAGGCGGGGTTGAGGGACAGGAACACGATGGTGTCGGCGTTGAGCATGTCGTAGCGGTCGTTGTTCGCGCCGAAGCCGTTGCGGCTGACACCGATGGTGGTGTTGGTGTTGAGCAGGTAGGTGCCGTAGGAGGTGGAGTCGGCCACGGAGGTGTGCCCGCCGTAGTACATAAGCGGGATGTTCTCGCTGTAGGAGCCCCAGCTGCCGGTCACAAAGGCCTGGTTGCCGTACTTCTCCTTGATGGTCTTATACTGGTCGGCGACATACTGGATCGCCTCGTCCCAGGAGATGCGCTCCCACTCGTCCTTGCCGCGCAGCTCCCCGTTGGGGGCGTCGGGCGACCAGTGCTTGCGCTTCATGGGGTACTTGAGACGGTCGGCGCCGAAACACTGCTGCTGCTGCGCCTTGCCGCGCACGCAGCCTCTCTGCTGGGGATAGTCGAAGGAATCGGGGTGCGTGTCGTCGGTCTTCTGGCGGACGACCATGCCGTCCTTGACCATGACCTTGTTCATGCAGCGGCCGCCGCAGTTGTGCCAGCAGGCGGCAGCGATCCACTTGCCGCCCTCCTCGGGGTCCACGATGGGGGCGTGCTCCACCGGGGCGGCGCTCTCAGCCAGCGCGTTCTCCTTCGGGAGCATGCCGAGCCCGGCCACCGCCGCGGTGGCCGCCACGGTGCCCTTCAGAAAATCCCGGCGGCTGAATTCGGCATGCAGGATGCCGTCCATGATGTTTGCCATAAAGTTCCTCCTTTTATTGAATGTGTCTGCGGGTTTCCTATACAAAAAGCGAAGGTACGCCGCACGACCCCACGGAATGTTCCGTGGGACGGCTGCGTTCCTTCGCAATCAGGCAAGCGGCGCGGTTGCCCCCGCCGCTCATCGGTCCCTCCCGCCGCGTGGGTGGTGGGGAACTCGGAACGGTTCTTCGTTTTTTCGGGGAGTCAGGCCCTGCCGGCCGACTCCTCTCTTATTTTAATAACGGCACGGGGAGTTAGTCAAGACAAACCGCTTTATTGCAGCGCGGCCCGCAGCTCCTTCAGGCTCTCGCCGTCACGCCGCAGGAAGGTGTCCAGCGCCACGCAGAGCTGGGGATACAGGAGCTGGGTGCTCGCCTTCTGCATCCGCTCCAGAAACTTTGGCACCCAGAGCAGCAGATGCCGCTTGAGGAAGTCCCCGGAACTCTCGAGCAGACGGTCCAGCCCCTCCTCGTCGCCGTTGTGCAGATCCTCCATGGCGCGCTCGGCGAGCTTGGACATGAAGGCCAGCTCCAGCGCCAGGCTGTCGTCCGCCACATGGGGATAGCCCTCCGGCAGCAGACCGAAGCCGCGATAGATCTCGCGCACCTCAAGGGTGACCTCCTGGAAGAGCATGGCGTCCTCGCCGCGGTATACGGATTCCCAGGGCGGGGCCACGAGCTTGTCCGGGCCCACGAAAAGGCGCGTGTACTCATCCCGGAGCTCCGTGAGGAAGCCCGCGTCCGCCGCCTTCGCGCCGACGGACTTCAAAAACGGCCCGATGCGGTCCAGCGGATCGCCCTTCTCCGCGCTCAGCAGAGCAAAGGCGGAGGCCGTGGTGTCCGTGCACAGCAGCGCGATCAGCTCGCCGTCCGGCTCGCGGCCGAAGGTCTTGTGCAGCAGGCTGTACAGATAGAGGCGGTTGGCAAGCAGCAGCTCGACGGCCTCGCGTTTTTCTTGTGTCATGGTGATCTCCTTTCCCAATCAAGTATTCGCTTATCGTTTCCAGCGCCCCGCCTTGGCCGCGCAGGCCGGGCAGAGCGGCGGATCGCTCCCGGGCGGGATGGACATGCCGCAGCGCTCACAGCTCGCGCTCGGCACACGCACCAGCGCAAGCTGGGTAAGCCCAGGCACGCGGAGGCTGTGCAGGCCGGAAATGCCGCTGTGCGGGCAGACGTGCATGCAGAGGGAACAGCCCGTGCACTTCCACGGCGTGAGGTAGATGAGCCGCTTCCCGTCCTTCTCCGGCCCGATCTCGATCGCCTTCTGGGGGCAGAGCTTCTCGCAGATGCCGCAGCCGTAGCAGTCCGCCGTGAAGCGCGGGAGCTGAACGCCGTAGTCGGGCGCCTTCAAACCCTCCGCGGCCTCCCGCACGCGCTTCTGCTCGGCGAGCACCGCCCTGGCGAGGGCGCGGCGGTACTGCATGGGGTTCGAGGCTTCCTCCTCCGCCAGGAGGGACAGGCGAGCCGCGGCGGCCTTGTAGAGGCCCTTGGCCATCCGCCGTTTCACACCCGAGAAGATCTCCCGCCGCGTGAGGGTCTTTTCCTCTTCCTCCTCCGCGACTTCGGGCGCTTCGAAACGCCCCTCGGTCAGCACATGCACCTGACGGCTCCAGCGATCCTCCCCGAGGAAGTCCCGCACGAGCGCCAGCTGTTCGCGGACACGCCCGGCCCACTCCGGGTGCGCGCAGCCGGCGCAGCGGCCGACATACAGCACCAGCTCGGTCTGCATGGCGATCAGCGCCAGCAGCTCCCAGGGCACGGCGGCGAGACAGCGCACGCGCAGCGCGCCGTGCTCTTCCTCCTCCCGGCAGACAAGGGTGAGCGGCCCGGACAGATCCAGATCCTCCGTATAGCTGCGCTGGGACGAGGGCGAGGGAAGAAAACAGCGGGACGGGCAGGCCGCCGCGCACAGACCGCAGTCGATGCAGCGGTCCCACTTCATCCGTTCCCCGGTGCTGAGGCTGAATACGCCCTTGGGACAGACATCGCTGCAGACCGTGCAGGCATAGCGGCGCTGCCGGCGGTTGATGCAGTTCTCGGGCGCGAAGTGCGGGTGCTCTGTCATGACGGACAGCACCTTACCGGATGTGCTCATCCCTTTCCCCCTCCCCTCCGTTTTTTCTTAGCATATCACACCCGGAGCGGTTTTGTAAATCATATGAAAAAAGATCGGGATTGCGCTCGGATAAAAATGAGGATACAATACAGGTACAGAAAACCGAGAGGGGATGGAGCACATGCTGCAGGAGATCACCCGCGACTCGCTTCGCCTGATCCGGGAGCCGGTTTTCCGTGACTACGCCCGGATGTATCTGGATATCTATGACGGCTTTATCGGGCAGGTGGAGACCTTCGGCCTGACCTTTGAAGAGCGCGCCGCCGCGCAGGCGGAGACGGAGGCGCTGCTGCGCGAGCTGAAGGCCCGCCCGGAGATCGCATCGCGCTGTGAGGACGCAAGCCTCGTCTACCGCCGGATCTCCAGCGCCTGTGAGGCGTGCCGGATGGGACTCGGCACCGTCACCTGTCACATCTCGTTTCAGTGTCACCGCCGCTGCTTTTTCTGCTTCAACCCCAACCAGGAGAATTTTGAGCTGCACCGCAGCGAAAAAAACGACTGGCGCGGCGAGCTGGACGCCATCCGCGCCGAGGGCGGCCGCCTGACGCACATCGCCCTCACCGGGGGCGAGCCGCTTCTGCATCCGCAGGACGCCGAAGCGTTTTTCCGCCACGCCCGCGCGCTCTTCCCCGAGGCGCACCTGCGGCTCTATACCTCCGGCGACCTGCTGACGGAGGAGCTGGCCTCCGCGCTGCGCGACGCGGGGCTGGATGAGATCCGCTTCAGCTATAAGATGGAGGATCCCCCCGCGCTGCAGGAGAAGGTGCTCGGGAACATGGAGCTTGCGCGGCGGTATATCCCCTGCGTCATGGTGGAAATGCCGGTCATGCCCGACGCCGAGGAGGCCATGCGCGCGCTGCTGCGCCGGCTTGACGCGATCGGCGTCTGGT
The DNA here is from genome assembly GCA_030531505.1 of Eubacteriales bacterium. Classification (GTDB taxonomy): domain Bacteria; phylum Bacillota; class Clostridia; order Oscillospirales; family Oscillospiraceae; genus Limivicinus. The sequence goes on along the minus strand of JAUNNH010000015.1, from coordinate 35,909 downwards.
GCGTCAACCTCCTGGAGCTGTGCTTCCCCTACCACAACGCCTCCGCGTTCCGGGAGCGGGGCTATCTGCTGCGCAACCCGCCCTACCGCACGCTGTACAACTTCTGGTACGCGGGCGGCCTCCCCGTGGCGGGGAGCGAGCTTGTCGCGCTGCGCCTGATGCGCTTTGCCTGCGAGGAGGGGCTCGAGCTCGGCCTGCACTACTGTTCCCTGGAGAACAAGAACTTCGGGCAGATCTATCACCAGAACGCCCCCGGCCAGCTCGACGATCCCACGCTTTACTTTTCTCCGCACGACTTCTATCTCAAGACCGTCAAGGCCTTCGGCGCGGATGCCCTGCGGGTGCGGCGGCTTCTTGAAAAGCGCGGTGTGGAGCGCTTCCGCTACAATGAGGAGGGCGGCTTTATCCAGCTCCATCCCGCTGAGGCGCGGCATCTGAAAGGCCGCGGCGTCGAGCTCGCGCTCTCCGTGAATGTGCTGGAGGAGCGCGAGGAGGGCCGGATCTGCCGGGAGCTCAAGCTCCTGCGCGCAGTCGCGGAGGACTGTGAACCGGAAAAGCTGTGAGCGGCTCGCGGCGGCCATGATTAAAATGCAAGAGGTCAGCGGCGTACGAAGCTGTCTAAATCAAAAAGAAACAGTCACCTTTTCAGGTGACTGTTTTCTTTTTGGTGGAGATAAGCGGGATCGAACCGCTGACCTTTCCGGCGGTAAACGCCGGAA
>JAUNNH010000015.1:0-35090 GCA_030531505.1 Eubacteriales bacterium | reverse complement strand
GCACAAAGCCTGTCTTTTTCGTTGGTGGAGATAAGCGGGATCGAACCGCTGACCTTTCCGGCGGTAAACGCCGGAAAGCCCGCCGGAGGCGGGTTTTGATTGAAAGGCAAGAGGTCAGCGGTTGCACCTACCCGATCCGCAGCAACGAAAAAAGACAGGCACAAAGCCTGTCTTTTTCGTTGGTGGAGATAAGCGGGATCGAACCGCTGACCTCTTGAATGCCATTTGCTCCGTGGCAACTTTGCCACTCCGCAAATGGCGATTTTTTCACCAAATCGCACAGTTTCCGTAACTTTCTGCGATAATAAAAATCTAATATTTACAAGTTGTTGACCCCTTTGTTGTCCAAAATTAAGAGTCAACACTATGATACAACAGACACAAGTTTAATGCAAGTACACAACCTCTCTTTAGATCATCAAAAGGTGAAACATACATCTTCGGCACATCGTTGAACATCTTTTTTGCGACTCTTCGGAGTCGCTTTTTTCTTTTTTCAGCAAAGCGGAATTACCATTATAACGACCAGTCAGAAAGGGCTTCTTGCTATAATATAGTCACAAGGTTGAGAGAGATAAAACCTCAACCGAAGTCAAAAGAACAACATCAAAAGGAGATTGAACAACTATGAACAAGATTGAAAAGAAAATGGAAGAACTGAACTACTTCTCAGAAGTATGGGGAATGTCTATTGAGGACACTCTTGCGGAACTGCTCTTTACCTACTTTGAGGCGGCGGGCTTTGATCGAGATGTACTTGCCGAAGAACTGAGCAACAAGAGCAACGAAGAACTCATGCAGATTTATCTTAACAACTAATGAAAAGGAGACAATGAAAATGTGGTACAAGAATAAGTTTTACACAGAAGATGAGATTGATGGTGCAATTGAAATGGTTTACATGACCATCGAAGATTGTATGTGGAAATGCGAAGATGGACACTATCTGACAACATATGAACTCAAAACATGGTCTGATGAAAAGATCATGGAGTTGTTTGAGGTGATCTACCCCGAGTACGCCAAGTGAGTACCAATATAACGACCAATTAAAACGCCTTAACTGCTATAATAAATACATAAAGAACAGAGGAAAACACCTCAAAACAAAATACGGGTTGCGACCGACCGCAAGCGCCAAGAGCGCAGAAAGGAAATTAAAATGAAGATGAATGAACTGTTTATGAGTATGGTATGTGCCGACATCGACAACTGCAAACTGTATGTTACCTCTTACACCGCAAAGATGGCAAAGCAGATGGGACACCCCGCCGCCACTCTGCTTGCTAACTATAAAGCAATGTACCCCACTTACAAGGTTGTTGTGAATGATCTATTCTTTATCGAGCACGGCTTCATCGCTGCTTGATAATATAACAAGTACCAATATAACGACCAATTAAAACACATTAACTGCTATAATAAATACATAAAGAACAGAGGAAAACACCTCAAAACAAATAAGGGTTGCGACCAATCGCTAAAGGCTAAGAGCCAAGAAAGGAAATTAAAATGAACGCTATCTTCACTTACAACTTCGTCAACAAGACCATCGTAGGAACCAAGTCCGCTATCAATCGTGCAAACATGGGTAAGAACCCCGAGTACACCACTCTCTGCGAAATGCTCTCTGCTCACCCCGATTTTGCTGTTGTAGAGAAGCAGATCAAGCGGAACCCCGATAAGAAAAAGTACAACGGTCTGACGCTTGATACCATGAGAGCATACATTGCAACACAGCCCGACAGCGAGAAGCGCAAGGCAGAGTTCGAGGGACTGCTGTTGATTGCAAAGGCTCGTGGAGCAATGTACCCCTTGGCTAAAAAGTGGTTCTTTGAGAACTACCCCGAGTTTAAGGGTGAGAAAGACGATGAAAAGATCGTTGTAACCGATGAAGCAATTCAGATTGCTCGTGAGAATGCCGAGAAGGCTGCTTAATCCAATAGAAAGGAAGAAACGAAAATGAAAGACTACAAGATGAACTTTGCCACTAAGACGCTGACGATCACAAAGGCATTCGCAGAAGAAGCACTCATTGCTGACTCCGAGGCAAGCAAGATCATTGCAAACTGTCATGCGGTTTGCCCCAATCTGCGAATTGTTTACCGCACTCACAAGCCCTCCAAGACGAGCAATCCCGCAAAGGGTATGACCTATCAGAACATGGAGCGTTACATTTCTGCCTTCGCTGATGGCGCAGATGCACTTGCAGAGTTTGAAAAGGTAAAAGAATTCTCCCTTGGTCAATCCAACAGTTACAAATATGTTTATGAATGGTTCGTAGGGCGTTTCCCCAACTACAAGGAACTGCCCACCTTCATCAACGGAAAAGCGTATCTGAATCCCCCAAAGGAGGTATGTGCGGCGGCATAAAAATATTATGCAAAATCTTTTGACCTTCTATAAATTGTAGAGATTCAAAGAAAATTGCATACTTTTTTGTTTAGCATTTTCGGACAAAGCACGATAATGAATCTCTCTATTTTTGCAGTAATAGTGTAGGAGGTGAGAAGATGGAATTGGAAGAAGGAAAGATTTACACAACAGCGCAAATTCAAGAATTCATGGGCATAGGCGAAAGCACATGGAACCACAAGCGCTCAGAACTGCTTGATAATTTCTGCCTTTATTATGAATACGAGCCAATCTATGAAGGCAGATCAACCAATTACCACATCATTCGTAAATTTGGCGATTATAAAAAGCCCCTCTCCAAGAGGGCAAAAGAAAAAAGAGACAGCATTTACGAAAAGGAAATCGTAGATGTAATTCAAACAGACAACTTGCAGACCGCCGCCAATGTATCACGCATTATCGGCTCTGCCGATGAAATTAAAGCCTATAACCACACCGATGGAACTGTTTATGAATACACAAGATTGCGGATGCTGTCCATGTTCGGTAAAACAATCGGTGAAGGCGGTACGCATGGCGCAATCATTGAAAAAATATGGTGTCGTGCCGATTTGGTGAATAATATGTACATTCCAATGAGTGAAGAAGAAACACATGACTTTTTTGAAATGTACGGAAATGCCAAAGAGCAAGGCAAGACTGCCGAATTAGACCTTTTGAATGATTACAAAATCGGACTCATCCAAAAGGAAGAACTTGTAAAGGCGATTGGCGAACTATCGCTCTCAAACTATGTCGCCGCCCGCAAGAGTTTTTACAATAAACATGGTTATTACCCAATCAAAGTCCCTCTTTATGGGCTTGATGGTTTAGATATTATCAGATTTGAGAAAGGAGAATCAGAATGACATTAGCAGAATACCACTTCCGCAAAGTACCCGAATACTACGATTTCATGTATCTTGATGGCTTCACGCCCGAAGAGATTATGTACGCCCTTCGCAAGAAAATGAACCGAGAAATAGCAGAAAGAGAGGCAAGCGGTGAAACACCGCCCTCTTTTGATGCTGTTAAAATCAATAGCGAGGTGAAAATTAAGAAATGAGAGTACGAAGCGAGGACGAAAAAAAGAAGAAGAAAAAGCGAGAATCCGAGTTTGAAAAAATGATTTTTCAGATTATGGAGAAAAGCATGAAATCCGCATTAGATGCGGCGATTGATGATCTGACAAAAGATTGGAACAAACAGATCAATATTAAACTATAAAAAACTGCGGCGAGCCGTTTCAGAGAACGCAAGTCCCCAACAATGGGGATTCTCTGTCGGTTCGCCGTTTTTTCGTTTTCTATCGTCGCCGTCGTGTTTCGGTGAGATTTTTCTTCTACCGCTGACAGTCCAAACAATCGTAATTCAAAACAAAAATCACTCTTCGTGGGAAAAATGCCCACGCCAAAAATAAAAAGTGCATCCATCGAGCGAACCACCCGAAATAGTACCCCACCCCCACGAAAGCGCAAACTGCCCTCCATGCGTCATTGAGGCGACCACGCCCGCAATCTTTCCGCCTTTTGGATGAATAGAAGAGCAAGGCTTACTCTGCGCCCTCCGAGGGTTCTTTCTCGTAAGCAATCAGATCGGCGGGTTGGCAGTCCAAGAGCGCACAAATCTTGGAAAGGTTGTCCATTGAAATGTAACTCTTCGTTCTCAGCGATTGAAGAACACCCTCAGAGAGAAGTTTTTCCTTCCTCAGTCTGTTGGTATTGTAACCACGAGCCTTCAACTCTGTGATAATGTCGATCTTGTAAACGATGGGCATAAAATTACCTTCCTTTGGGGAGCGTCACGAAAGTGGACGCTCTTTTTCATTGTAGACATTGTACCACAAAATTACACAGAAATCAATGTAAAATATCACCAAGAAATTACACAGATATTTGTGTAATTTGCGAATTGCAATTACACAGGAAATAGTGTAATATATAGACAGTTAAGAGAACACAACACCAACCAACAAAGGAGATAATAACAATGAGCAAGAACGAAATGATTAGCAAGATCGAAGCCCTTCGTGAGTGGGAGGCTCTGATGGAAGAAGCCAAGGCAGAGGCAGAAGCCATTCGTGACGAACTGAAACAGTCCATGATCGCCGCAGATGTGGAAGAGATGGAGGCGGGCGCTTACATCCTCCGCTACACCGCAGTCCTCTCTCAGCGGTTCGACACTACCGCATTCAAGAAGGTAATGCCCGATGTGTACAAGGCTTACACCAAGCAAGTGAGCAGCCGCCGCTTCTCGATCAGCGCATAAACGCTGAAATCCCTCTTGGCTCTGAAATGGAGAACCAAGAGGGAAAGTTCCTAAAATTAAAAAATTACGAACAGCAAAATCCAAGAATTTCAAGGGTTTTTGAAAAAAGCCGAAATGATGCGAACTTTGAACGCTCCAAATACGAACTTTCAGCCAAAAGGAGAAGCCATGAACAAGAAAACAACGGCTCTGACAACCGAGCAATACAAGGAAATTATCACCGCCATGCGGGAAGGGAGTTGCTTCTTCCGCCCCAACGAGCGAGCCGCCACCGCCCTTGTGTTGGAGGGGAACTTGGGCTTGCGGATTAGCGACATCCTCAAACTCAGACCTTGCGACATCGTGAAGGACGGCGACCGCTACCGCTTGGAGATTACAGAACAGAAAACGGGAAAGCGCAGAGTGTTCACAGTTCCCCTTGTGGTCAAACAGTACATTGAGAACTACTGTCTGCGCAATGGCATCGGCGCAAAGGATTTAATCTTTCCCATCACCGAAAGAGCCATTCAGAAACAACTTGCACTCGTGTGTGACTATTTGGGTTTTGAGGGCATCGGCACGCACAGTTTCCGCAAATGGTATGCGACCGAAATCTACAAAGCGAATGGTTATGACATTGCTTTGGTGCAAAGGCTTTTACAGCACAGTTCCGCCGCAGTTACACAACGGTACATTGGAATTGAGCCTCAGAGAATTGAAGAGGCGATTTTGAATCACGCCCAACTCATGTAAAAAGGGAGCGAAATCAATCGCTCCCTTTCGTATTACTTATTTGCATTGATTACCGCAATTTCGTCCGCAGTCCATTTGGTAACGGTCTCGCGATCATTGATGAAGTTTCCTTCATAACTGCCATTCATCATGCTCCCAAACATCCAAAGAAGATAGGTTGCTCTTCCTTCGGGTGTGGATGTATCACCATTGAAATTCCCCGCATCAACAGAAATGGAATCCATTACAGTTTTGCCATCTGCACTTACAAAAATCTGATAGGATTCATTCATTATGCCTTGCTGTGCTTCTTCATTCATCCAATACGCAACATCCGCAGAAATGTTGACAAGGAAACAATCCATCTTTTCGCCTTCAAAATCATCGATTGCATAGTGATAAACAGCAGTTACTTCGGGGGCTTTGGGTTCGCTACCCTTAAAGTCTTTCGCAAGGTTCTGCCATGCAGCAAAAGTATCAGAGTGAATTTGAGATTTCACGGCATCCACAACAATCTGTTGTTCTGCTGTCAGTTTGTTATCTTCCGTTACGGGCGCATTGTTTTCGGATGCCTTCTGACCGCAAGCGCAGAGGGACAGCACCATAACAAGTGCTAAGAGAAGTGCGAGAGTTTTCTTCATGTGTTTCTACCTCCATAAGATAAAAAGTGCGTAGCCGAAGCTACGCACCGAAAAACGCATAGCCTCATTGCTGCGACACAATCTTCTGACGAACCCAAAGGATGCCAAAATTGAGGGTGCGTTTTTACCGAAGTAAAAACACATCCTTTGTTTCGTCAAAAATATGAGATTGTGTCGCACTATCAGTATATCACATAGCCCGAGATTTTCAAGATGGCATAGTGCCAAAATAACGACCTTTCTTTTTCTCTCTTGGCGTGGTATTATAAGAAAAAACGCAGAGGAACAAGTGCTATGTCAAGAAAACCAAAAGCCAATCCGCAACATGGCAGAAAAGCCAATCAGAAAATGAAGCCTTACCTCGTGCTTCAATACTTGCTCAAATACACCGATGAAAACCACGCCGCCCCCGCAGATGCCATTGTAGAGTATTTGCGGGATGACCTTGGCATTGAAGCAGAACGCCGTTCCATCTATCGTGACATTGACGAGATCAACAAGGCTCTTTGGCTATTGGAAAATGCGGACGATGCTGCAACGATTTTTGACGCAGAAAAAGCCATTGACACAGATGACTATGACAGTGAAAAGTTCATCGTTTACGACAAGCATTTGAAGGGCTTTCGTGTTGTCCGCCGCAAGTATGAACTCTCTGATATTCGCCTTATGGCTGAGTGCATTTATGCCTCCCGCTACATTTCCCAAAGTGAGGCGGAACGCCTTGTAGATATTATCAAAGGCTTTATCAGCGAAGAGCAAGCAAAGGAAATCCGCACAGATGCCCTTGTCACCGCCCGCTTGCGGACGCTGAATAAATCCACGCTCCGCAATGTCTCCACGATTTACGATGCCATGAGCAAGATGATTGAAGGAGAAAAGCACATCCCCGAGAAGATCAGTTTTCAGTATTTGAAGTACACCATTGATGATTTGGAGAAGCAGACAGAACGGCGGAAGGGCGCAAAGTACATCGTCAGCCCCTATAAACTGATTATCAACGACGGCAACTATTATCTGCTTGCTTTTGACGATTACAGCCACGAAATGAGGACATACCGAGTTGACCGCATGAAGTCTATTAACCGCATAGGCGAGCCAAGAGAGGGCGCAGAAGCCTTTTCCGCAATCGACATGAAAACATACACGCAAAGAGTTTTCTCCATGTACGGCGGCGAGAAACAGCGTGTAGGCATCCGCTTTGTCTCTTCTCTCTTGGACACAGCCGTTGAGCGTTTTGGACACACCAATGTCAACTATTCTCGAAGCGACGATCACCATTTTACAGTCTTTGCCGATGTGGAAATCAGCGAACAATTCTTTGGGTGGATTTGCGGTTTCGGCACAAAAGCGGTCATTCAGTCGCCCGCTTCTGTCGTGGAGCAGTACAAGGAATACTTGCAGAAAATTCTATCTAAATACTAAAATAGTGGCGGGCAGTCAGAGGACTACCCGCCACTTTCATTTGCAAAATTGCAAAAACCTTGCAAAAACATTTTTGCAAGTCTCACCGCCACTCAGAGGTGAAAGGCTTTTGCGTATTTCTCTGTTGCGACCCGCATTTGCCGCAGATCGGTTTTTACATAGAAGTTGAGCGTTGTACTTGCGTCTGCGTGACCAAGTATCTCTTGGACGCTCTTAATGTCTGCGCCGCTGCTCAGAAGCAGACTTGCGCAAGTGTGGCGGAGATCATGGGGCGACACATCGGGCAGCCCCGCCCTCTGCACAAAACGCTTCATTCGCCTTGTGACTGCGCTTGGGTCACGAGGCTCGAAGGGTTCACCTTCCTTGCAGAAAAGAAATGCAGTAACCAAAAAGCAGTTAGGGTATTGCTTTTGGCGTTGGTGATAAAGTGCTTTCAGCATTGCCGTTGTGCTGTCCACAAGAGGAATTGTCCGAATGCTCGTGGCGGTTTTCGGCGGTGCAACAATAATACCACTTTCGGGCGTGTAAGTGACCGCCCTCTCCACATGAATCACTTGGTTCTCAAAGTCAATGTCTTGCCATTGCAGACCGATACATTCACCCCGCCGCAATCCCGTTGTTATCAGTAATTGAAGAATACAGCGGAAGTCAAAATCAACTTCTCCCAATTCTCTGAAAAACCGTCGTGCATCATCCTCAGAAAGAGCGTCCACCGCCCTTCTACGGACTTTTGGAGAGTCTACCTTGCGCATGGGGTTCTTGTCGATCAAGTCTTGTTTCTCCGCATAACCAAAAATGAAAGAGAGAATGTTGTAATGATGCTTGATGGACTTGTCCGCAAGAGGCTTGCCGAAGTTGGTTCGATAGTCGTTCCGCAACCAAGTGAGGTATTTTGAAATCTGTATTCCCGTGATTTCTGCCAATGGCTGCTCTTCAAAATGTGGGCGCATTACCTTCAAAATGTTGGTGTACATTGCGACCGTAGAAGGGCGGTGGGAGCCGTCCCGCACACAAAGGGGAATCCACACTTCATCCACGAAACGCCCGAAGGTGTAGGAGATTGTGCTTTCTTCCTCTTTTACCTCTTGGAGATCAGCAGAAGCAAGTTGTTCCGCCTCCCAAACTGCCGCCACCCTCAGAACTTCTTTCCTTGCTTTGGCGGGTGTCATTCTTTCGGGCGGATGCCAACGCATAGCCTTAGAGATTTGTTTGCCGCTTTCATCACGACCCAAACACACACGAATCTTGAATGAAAGATGTTTGTTTTTTGTTCGTTCTTCTTTGATAGATGCCATTTGTTCTTCCTTTCCGCAGTAAGAAAAGAAGAAACTGTGATTCTCTTGTTGTCCATTTGTTGTCCAAGCCCAAAATGCTGAACACAAAAAAGCCAAAAAAGTAAGAAAAACACCCGATTTCTTACGAAATCGAGTGTTCTTTGGTGGAGATAAGCGGGATCGAACCGCTGACCTCTTGAATGCCATTCAAGCGCTCTCCCAGCTGAGCTATACCCCCACGGCGCTTGATTATAATAGCAAAGTCCGACGGCTTTGTCAAGTCCCTTTTCCGCGCTTTTGCGAAAAAGTTTTCGGCCCGGGAAGGGGAACAGCAGCAAGGCGGCAAGAAGGAGCGGATACGCAGCTCGCGTCCCCCGCATCTCGCGGAAGGGCCCGACAGAGCGCGTCTCTCGTATCTCGCGGAAGGGCCCAGCGAAGCGGGTCTTCCGCGATAGAGGAAGAAGGAAGGAGCGGATACGAAAGAATCCCCCGGGTCGTTTTCGATCCGGGGGATTCTGGAGTGGAGCGAGTTTCTTCTGACGTCAAAGCGGCCACGTTGGCAGCCACTGCAGGAGCTGCGGGACGGCGGCATAGTCCGCGACGTAGGGCGCGCCGGCGAGCACCGGGTAGAAAAGCACGAACACCGCCGCGCAGAGCGCCGTGAAGCCCGCCGCGATCAGCGTCCCGTGCGGCCGGGACCGCAGCAGCGCAAAGACATAGCCCAGCGCCAGCACCAGGAACACCGAGGACGGGAAATAGTGATAGGCGAAGGTCAGACGCGAGATGAACACCCAGGGCAGCAGCTGCGCGAGGTAGCCCAGCAGGATGAAGCCCGCCCGGCGGTCGCCGCGGAAGAGCGCCTCGTAGCCCAGCACGAAGAGGCTCAGGAGCCCGCCCCAGCACAGGAGCGGATTCAGGAAGGCGCAGATCGCCGAGCGCGAGCCGTCCGGGAAGTACTCGAGGTAATACAGGATCGGCCGGATGTCCAGCAGCCACTGATACCAGCGCGAGGAGTAGGGGTGCTCCGCCACGATGGAGGCGTGATAGGAGAACATGAAGCGCTGGTTGTCGAGCACGAGACGCGTGTAGGCCGCCGAGAAGGGCGCGCAGCCCGCCGCGCGGCCGTAGGGCAGATAGGAGAGGTAGTAGATCAGGGCGGGCAGCGCCACGAAGAACACCAGGCAGAAGCCGACGTTTTTCAGGAAGGCGGGGAAGAGGGAACGGGGAGATCCTTTACAGCTCGCCAAGAGCCGCCCTGCGGGCGGTTGCGCGCTTGCATGGCGCCTGCGGGCGCACACCCTGCGCTCCGGATCACAGCGGTCCGGGGCGAGAAAGAGGCTCAGCCAATGGAGCAGCCAGAGGACGCCCAGCCCCGCCCCGGCATAGAGCCCGGTCCACTTGCTGGCCGCGCCGAGACCGAAGCTCAGCCCGCTCAGCGCGAGCGCCCAGAGCTTGTCCTCCTCGAGCCAGATGTACATAAAGAGGTACATCAGCAGGATGAAAAAGACGCCGTAGGTGTCGATGGTGGCGATGCGCGTCTGCACGAAGTGCATGAAGTCCGCGGCGAGCACGATCGTCCCGAGCGTCGGGACCGCCTTGCCGCCGAAGAGCCGCTTGAGCAGCAGGTACAGCACCGGCAGCATCAGCACCCCGAAGAGCGTGCCCGAGAAGCGCCAGCCGAAGGGCGTCATGCCGAAGAGCAGCACACCGAGAGAGAGGAGCTCCTTGCCGAGGGGCGGGTGGGAGATCTCATAGGGCCAGACGCCGTGCAGATGCTCCCAGGCCGTGCGGGCGTGGTAGATCTCGTCGAAGTAGCTGGAGTTCATGAAGTCCGTCTTCTCCGGCACGAGCGAGGGATCGCAGCAAAGCGCCGGCTCGTCCGCCGTGAGCGCGAGCATCGCCCCGTCCGCGCCCCGGACGGCGAGCGCGCCGAGCCAGGGCGTCCCGGAGACGCAGCGGATGCGGAGATAACGCAGGGGGCGCGGCGCGTCCGCGAGCGGGACGCTCGCCCACTTGAGCACGGCGACGTAGTTCTGCTCGAAGTCCGTGAGCGGGGCGAAGTCCTCCCCGTCGGCGGAGGCCTCGATCGCGTAGTTCCCGGCGCCGACGCCCGCGAAGAGCCAGAACTCCTCCGGCTCGCCCTCCTCCGGCAGTGTGAGCGTCACGCTCCGCCCCTCCATGGGCACGAAGCCCTCGGGGGAGCGGGTGTTGCCGAGATGATAGAAGGCGACGGCGCCGTAGACGAGCATGATGAGGCCGAGCAGGACCGCGTCCGCCGCGGTGAAGCGGCGCACGGAGGGGGCGGGCAGCGCGCAGCGGCGCAGGTCCGGGAGCAGGGCGAAGAAGGCGAAGAGCAAAAGCGCCGCCGCGATCGGCAGCGCGTAGGCAAGAAGTGACATAGTGTAGGTCCTTTGGATGGCAAAGATAGAGGCTTGCCTTCTCCCCTCAGGGAGAAAGCAGAAAAAGAGCAGAAAGCTCAAGGGCTGTCATGCCGAACCAGTGTCGCAACACGGGTGTGGGAATCCGTTTTTCCCCATGGCAGCGTCGGTAACGGACAGCGTGTGAAACGGAGCTGCCCGCCGGGAATGCGGATTGCCACGCCAACGCTGCGGCGCTGGCTCGCAATGACAGGTCGGGGCTGGGTCAGGCTTTTGTTGACGCCAGAATCTCGTGCAGCTCCTTGACCGAGGGCAGCACGTAGTCGGGCTTGCGCTCGGCCGCGGCGAGGATCGCCTCGTCCGTCTCGCCGCTCATCACCAGCACCGAGACGCTCCCTGCGTTCTGGGCCACGGCGATATCGGTATAGAGCCGGTCGCCCACGGCGCAGATCTTCTCGTTGGGGATTCCGGTCATGGCGGCGATCACGTCGATCATGTTTCGGTTCGGCTTGCCGATGTAGGTCGGCTCGCGCCCGGAGGAGGCGGTCAGCAGCGCGCAGATGCTCCCGCAGTCGGGCAGCACCTCGCCCCGCGGCATCGGGCAGACCCAGTCGGGGTTGGCCGCGATGAAGGCGGCCCCGCGGCGCAGGTAGTGCACGGCGCGGTCGAGCTTTTCATAGACGAGCTCGGTGTCGAAGCCCTGCACCACCACGTCCACGTCCTCGACATCGGTGTGGCCGTTCTCGTCGTTCACGAGGTCGATGCCGTAGCTGAGGAGCTCGCGGTAGAAGGCCTTGGTCCCGGCGAGGTAGACCTTCGCGCCGGGGTGGCGCTGGTTGAGATACTGCCCGGTGGCCATGCCGGAGGTAAAGACGTTCTCCGCCTCGCAGGGGAAGCCCAGGCGGCGCAGGCGCGTGATGTAGTCCGTGCCGGCGCGGGAGGAGTTGTTGGTGAGGTAGATGTACTGCTTGCCGAGGCGGGGGAGGTCCTCCATCAGCGCGATCGCGCCGTCGTAGACCTCGTCGCCGAGGTAGAGCGTGCCGTCCATGTCGAAGAGGAACAGCTCGCAGTTGTGAAGGGCGGTGTAGTCGGTCATGGTTGGTGTTCCTTTGTGAATGAAGAATGGTGAATTGGACCCGCGGGGGAAAAAACGGATTGGACCCGCGGGGCCAGCTCCACACCAGTGTGCGCACTGGTTCGCAATGACAGAGGGGGCGCCGGTTCGTAATGACAGGGGACGGGAAATACTTCCCGGAGCGGGTGGTTACTCCTCCGCTTCCTCGCCCCACAGGAGGGCGCATTTCACGGCCTTGTCCCAGCCGCGGATCAGCTTCTTGCGCGTCGATTCCTCCATGCGCGGGGTGAAGGTCTTGTCGACGGCCCAGTTGGAACGGATGTCGTCCAGGCTCGCCCAGTAGCCCACCGCGAGGCCCGCAAGATAGGCCGCGCCGAGGCCCGTCGTCTCGATGCATTTGGGCCGGTACACGTCCGCCCCCAGGATATCCGCCTGGAACTGCATCAGAAAATCGTTCGCGCTCGCGCCGCCGTCGACCTTCAGCTCCGCGATCGGGATGCCGGAGTCGCGCTCCATGGCGCGGGCGATATCGTGCGTCTGGTAGGCGAGGCTCTCGAGCGTCGCGCGCACCAGATGCGCCCGGCTGAAGCCGCGCGTGAGGCCCACGATCGCGCCGCGGGCGCGCTGGCTCCAGAACGGCGCGCCGAGGCCCGTGAAGGCCGGGACCACATAGCCGCCGGCGGTGTCGGGCACCTTGAGCGCGTACTCGAGGCTCTCCTTCGCCGAGGTGATGACCCCCAGCTGGTCGCGCAGCCACTGGATCGCCGCGCCCGCGATGAAGATCGAGCCCTCGAGCGCGTAGTCCACCTCGTCGCTGGTGCTGGCCGCGATCGTCGTCACGAGGCCGTTGCGGCTCGTCACCGGGGTCTTGCCGGTGTTCATCAGCAAAAAGCAGCCGGTGCCGTAGGTGTTCTTCATCGTGCCCGGTTCGAAGCAGCACTGCCCGAAGAGCGCGCACTGCTGGTCGCCCGCCGCGCCCGCGATCGGGATCTCCCCGCCGAACATCTCAAAGTCGCTCTTGCCGTAGACGCAGGAGGAGGGCTTCACCTCCGGCAGGAGGGAGCGCGGGATGTCCAGCAGCTGCAGCAGCTCCTCGTCCCACTGCAGGGTGTGGATATTGAAGAGCATGGTGCGGCTCGCGTTCGTGTAGTCGGTGACGTGGACGCGCCCGCCGGTGAGCTTCCAGATGAGCCAGGTGTCGATCGTACCGAAGAGGAGCTTGCCCGCGGCGGCGCGGCGGCGCGCGCCGGGGACGTTGTCGAGCAGCCACTTGATCTTGGAGCCGGAGAAATACGCGTCGGGCACGAGGCCGGTCTTCTCGCGGATCTTGTCGCTCCAGCCGTCCTTCACGAGCCCGTCGATGATGTCCGAGGTGCGGCGGCACTGCCAGACGATGGCGTTGGCGATCGGCTCGCCGGTCTCCTTGTCCCAGATGACCGTGGTCTCGCGCTGGTTGGTGATGCCGATGGCGGCGATATCGGCTGCGGTGACGCCGAGCTTGGACATGGCGGCGTGCGCCACCTCATAGGTGGTGTCCCAGATCTCGTTCGCGTCGTGCTCGACCCAGCCGGGCTTGGGGAAGATCTGCCGGAATTCCTTGTTGACGACCGAGCAGAGATTGCCGCTCTTGTCGAAGAGGATGCAGCGGGAGCTGGTCGTGCCCTGATCCAGGGCCATGATGTATTGCATATCGCATAAACTCCTTTCCGTATGATGAACCGGTATTTGTTAGCACAGTAAAATAATTATATCGCATGCGGAACATTTTGGCAACGGGGAAAGGGAGAGATAAAAAAGGGGCAGAAAGGGAGAGATAAAAAGGGGGCCGCCGCATACGCGGCGGCCCGGGCAAAAGGGGTAAAAAGGGAAGTGCCTGCTTTTTCCGTTTTACAGCCGATATTTATACGCTTAAGATTCTGCCAATAACGCTGATGGGGAAGTAGAAGTCGCTGCAGCCGGTAGCGGATACCATGGACCAGGCAACGAACATGGCATTGATAAAGGCGCCGAGCCACACGGAATTGGTCATTCTGTAAGTCTTGCGGGCGATAATGACGGTGAGAGGCACGACCAGCAGGACCTGGTACGAGCAGATAAAGCTGCTGAAGTTTTTATGAGCGGTGAACATGAAGATGATCTGAATCAGTGCGCAGAGCCATACGCCGGCAGAGTTGACGATAACGCAGATCACATCATCCTTGTGCGCGGGAATATCCGTGCGGGTCGAGAAGTTGATGGCAGAGTTGATAGCCAGATACAGCGGGATCAGGATCACTGTGTAGGTGAATACATAGAGCCAGTTTTCAGCCTTCAACTCTGTGAACACGGCCATCCAGAAACGGAAGTCCTGATTGAACAGGTACTCGATTACCATGAGGACAAGGTAGCTGACGCCAAGCGTAGCAGCGGCGATTCCGAAGTATCCTAGTATCTTCTTAAAGGGAATGGCGATGCCAAGCCTCTTGAGCCCGGTCTCACCAGTGGCTTTCCTGCTCAGGAATGCAGAAACTGCCAGCAGGATGAGCGAGGCAATTGCCACATACAGGATGAACACTTCAACATTTCGATAGGTGGAAATAAGCGGGAACAGAGTGAGCGAATAGCGGGGCGCCATGGGCCCGCCGTTTGCCAGATTGCCCTTGTAAATGGCAAAGAAAGTCAGCGCAATGGAGACCGCAGCGATGATCCAGTACTGCTTTTTGTTATACGTATAGTTCAGCGCGCTGCTGTCAACCGGCGCGAACTCGGGATTATTGCGATTGATCACAAGCGCCGCAACAGGGAAGATCATCGCGACCATGGCCAGCAGGCACAGACCGTTGAGGATCTCTCTGAGGACGAACTGGCTCTTGCCGGGATCCAGAGGAACCGTGCCTGGATCGGTGAGCTTGCCGCGGTTGTTGTTCAGACGCTGCTCGAAATAGTGCACGACATTCGATGTGGTCTGGACCGACAGGAAGCCCTTGGAGTGGCTTTCAACGGGGCTTTCAATATACATTCTGGTGATGCCGCCGTTGATGGCCTCATAGAAGGCGGGATCCGTCGCTATGGACATCTCCGCGAAGCTGCCCAGCATCGTGCTGGTCTGCGCTTCGTCATCCACCAGATACCAGATCCCCTTTTCCATGTTGGCGTCGCCCAGATACATGGCCTGCTTGGTGCTGTCTCTGCCGGTGAAGTCGCGGTAACTGAAGTCGTTGCCGCCGTTGTCGATGCAGATACTGGTCTGGCAGTTGCGCAGGACGTCATGTCCGGCGACCTGCACGGTGTTCTGCAGGTAAACCTTGTCCGCGGCGCTGCCGAGCAGGCAGACCGCCTTCAGGCGGGTGTCATACTCAGCGAACTTCTCGTCACGAATGTATTCATACAACGCGAGCTGGTCGTCATTGAGCTTTGCTTTCGCCACTTCATCCGCGTCCTGATAGATCTCGTCTTCGGCAAACTCAAGGCCGAATTCATCATACAGGACGTTGATCATAATGTCATTGAAGGTGTAATAGCCGCAATCCGCGATCGCAGCGACGCCGGCACGGCGTCCGCCGCCGGACTGACCAATGATGCCTACTCTGGTCGCATCGACATATTTGAGCGTTCTGAGGTAATCGACGGCGTCGAGGGCGCCCATGGGGCCGCTGTTATAATCCAGGCCGCCCTGCGTGCTTGCGCCAAGCCCGGACTCATCGTTTACCGGCTGTTCACTCAGACCGACGCCGTAAGCATCGACATTCAGCACGACAAATCCGCGTCTTGAAAGCTCCTCTGCAAAAGATTTGAATGTGCCTCTGCCCACACCGCGTCCATGAGCAATGGTAATGGCCGGCAGGGAGTCTTCATCGGAGGTTCCGGCGGGAATATACAGATCTCCTTCAAACACAGCGCCTCTGGCATCTATGGTTACACGGCTGTGTTTCACTTTGCCGCCGTCGGTCGCCACTACAGCAGCCAAAAAGCTGCAGATAAGAATAAAGACCAACAGGCAGGCAAACAGTCTTCTGCACCCTTGTCTTGTCTTCAGGGAAAAGAATTTCTCTTTCATAAAGCGGTCCATCCTTTCTTTTTGTTGTGTAAAACTCCCAATTCAGTGAAAAAGAAAGAGCTCTTTTTCACTTTGCTTGGTTAAATCATACAAAAATCAAAAGCAACTGTCATTTGACAAGTTCTGTCCGATTCGGGAAAAATCCGCGGTAATATTTTGACATTTGGGAGGAATTTGTCCAAACAAATTGACAAAGAAATATCCTGCACAAAAATACCGCGCCGGTTTTGTGCAGGATGGTGAAATACGAGACTTTTGGGAGAACGCACAGAAAAATGGTAAAATCTTTAGGTAAAATGCGGACTGGACAGGAGAGATTTGTCGGGTTATGCTGAATATAGACAATTACTCCGGCGGCGCCGAAGAACAGGAGGAACGCTCATGGCCGCACAGGATTACGATCTCAAGACCCTGCTCGATGTGGCGCGCTGGGAGCCGGTGCAGGATCAGCTCGCCGCGCTCACCCGCACCGCCATCATCACCATCGACTACAAGGGCATCCCCATCTCCAAGCACAGCATGCGCACCGCCTTCTGCACCGTCATCCGCGAGAACCCCGTCACCTGCAAGCGCTGCTACCGCTGCGACGCGCTGGCCGGGCTCGAGGCCGTGCGGCGCAACGAGCCCTTCATCTACCTCTGCCACTGCGGCATCGTCGACGTCGCGGTGCCGATCATGGTCGGGGAGCAGTACCTCGGCGCGGTGATGTTCGGGCAGGTGCGCCTGCCGGACGGCGACCGCGACGGGCAGGTCAGCCGCCTCGTCAACGAGATCAGCTCCTTCCGCGCCGAGGAGCAGGACGCGCGCGCCGAGCTCATGCAGAAATACATGGAGCTGCCGGAGATGGAGTACAGCCGGATCGTGGAGATCGCGAACCTGATCAACTCCGTCGTGCGCTACATCGTCGGGCGCGTGGTGCAGAGCCGCAGCGACCGCATGGCCTACGAGTGGGTGATGCGCAGCAGCAGCCTGCCGCCGCAGCTCGACTGGCAGCAGGGGACGGATACGCCCGCCCCGGCCCCGGAGGAGAAGATCCCCGTCGCCGAGGACAGCCCGGTCTACCCGGCCCTGGCCTACCTCTTCGCGCACCGCGGGGAGATGCTGCGCATGAGCCAGATGGCGGAGCTCTGCCACCTGAGCGCGAGCTACTTTTCCAAGCTCTTCCAGCGCGAGCTGGGCGAGAACTTCACCGACTACCTCAAGCGCCAGAAGGTCCGCTGGGCGAAGGAGATGCTGCGCCAGACGAGCAAGAGCATCACGGAGATCAGCGACGAGCTGGGCTTTCTCGACAGCAGCTACTTCATCAAGGTCTTCAAGGCCTACGAGGGCATCACCCCCCTGGCCTACCGGCAGGAGAAGTATTATACGTAAGACTCGGAAAACGGATAAAAGCAAAACGGATTGCCACACCAGTGACCGATGTCACTGGCGTGGCAATCCGTTCTTTTCTTCCGTTATTTCACCCGTAGTGCGGTTCCGGCAGGCGCGTCGGGAGCAGGACCTTCCCGAAGCAGACGCAGACACGGCCGCTCTCGCGCGGGATGACAATGTTCGCGTCCTGCCGCAGGGGGTTGGCCGAGAGCAGATGCAGCGTCCCGCGGTAGTCCACGCACCACTGCTTGCAGAACACGTCCCCATCCACGTAGAACACCCCCACGTCGAACTCCCGCAGCGGCGCGTCCCGCTGCACGTAGACCGTGCTGCCGTCGCGGATGTAGGGCTCCATGCTGTCCCCGCGGATCGTGATGGAGAAGTCCGCCTCGAGCGGCGTGTCCATGTCGCGCTCCAAAAGCTCGTAGTCCTCGCCCTCGATCGGGGAGGCGTAGCCCGCCGCGGCCGGGACCAGGTAGTGCTTGATGTACTCCACCTTGCGCTGCTCCTTCGGCACCTGATAGCTCGGCTGCTGCGTCAGGAAGCGGCCGTAGCGGATGAACTCCCGCTGCCCGGCGTCGTTGAGGCTGTCGTACACCGCGAGCGCCGGATGCGTCGGGGACACGGGCAGGACCACGTCCTCCTCCGGCTCCGAGAGCAGCGCCCCGCGCGTCACGCCGTAGTGCTGCGCGAGCACCTCGATCTTGTCCATGCGGGGCATCTGCTCCCCGCGTACATAGCCGGAAACGGCGGCCTTGCTCACGCCGAGCAGACGCGCCACGTCCACCTGCTTCTCGCCGTACTGCTTCATCAGCGCCAGCAGGTTATCGGCGAAGATGTGACGGTCATAGGAAATGGGGCCTGACATAGAGATCGCTCCTTCCGATCAGATCATCTTGTATAGTCTCTCTAAGCCTATAATAAAGTTTACCCAAAAATTTGTCAAGTTAAATTGAAAATTTTTCTTGACACAGGTCCGGCGGTGTGGTATAGTAAAAGCGAACCCAGGGAGGAGATAAAATGAAGCGTAGTCAATTTACTTTTTACGAGAGCTTCGCGACCGCCTTGAAGCGCATCCGCAAGCGGAGCGACCGCTGCGCTGCCTACGATGCGATCGTGGACTATGCGCTCTACGGGCTCGAGCCGGACATGGAGGAACTTCCCAATCCCGCGGCCATCGCGCTGGAAGTGATACGTCCGCATCTGGATGCGGCACGGCGAAAAGCGATAAGCGGACAGAAAGGTGGTCTCGCAGGAGCAGCGGGGAAGCAAAACGAAAGCAAAGACTAGCCTGATGGCGCCAATCCGAACACGCCTCTCAGCGGCCTTTTTCGGTGCTTTTTGCCTTGTCCTCCTCGCCTTGCGCCAGCAAGGCTTCGTCGTCCGCAACAAAAATCCCTCGAAAAATTCTCGCTGAGAGGTGCCTTGCAGTTTTGACGGAGCCAATTTTCGTCAAGACAAGGAAAAGGGCGCAGAGAATACTTTGTGTATTGTCAAGTCCTTTGACGCGGAATTGGCGGAAATTGGCCCGTCAAAACCGTGTTCGAATTGGCGCCATCAGGCTAAGCAAGTAAAAGGGTAAGAATAAGAACCAGGTCAAGATAAAGGATAAGACTAAGAAAAAGAAGAAATCTTTTTTTATCCATCCATCCCAACCCCTTCCCTCCGCTGGGGCCATTTTGTGGAAAACCATGTGGAAAAGCTGTGGAAAACCATAATCACTGTAGGACCGACGCCCCGGCGGCCCCGAATCTGTCATGGCGAACCAGTGCGCAGGCTGGTTTGCCATGACTGAGGACAGGCGATGAACCAAGGGCGTACTATACCCATCAGGTAAAATATAACACAACTACAGGAGGCGAATAGGTCCATGAAAACTATACCGGACGATCCCATCGTGCGCTGTATGGAGCGGACGGGTTACCCGCCCTGGATGCGCCGGCCATGGGCATGAGAGAGCTGCGGAAGCTCGGGAGCGACACGCTGCGTCTCGCGCTGCTGGCCTCGGCGGAGCTCGAGCGGGAGCTCACCGCCGGGGAGGACGGCGACACCCGGCGCGCCAAGGAGCTCTCGGGCATCCTGAAGGACATGGCGCTGCTCGGCCGGGAGCTGCGCTTTGAGGAACCGCAGGCGCTCACGGTGAAGTTCGTGGGCGAGGCGGAGGAGTGGAGCGAGTGAAAAGAAGGACCCGGTGCGACGCAGCGGGGCCCGACATGGGAAAACCAACGCAAAACCCAGCGAAGCGGATTTGCGTCGGAGAGGAAGAAGGAGGGAGCGGATGCGGCGTTTTCCCGGCTCTTGCGCAAACCGGGAAAACAGAGCGAAGCGAGCTTCTTCTGACGACGAAGGGAGCCACACATGCCTGATCTGAACATCCCCGCGCCGAGCGCGAAGCAGCGGCGCTTCTTCACCGACACGCACCGGTACGTCGCCTACGGCGGGGCGCGCGGCGGCGGCAAGAGCTGGGCCGTGCGCGTAAAGGCGGTGCTGCTCTGCTACCGCTACCCGGGCATCAAGGTCATGATCATCCGCCGCAGCTACCCCGAGCTGCAGGAGAACCACATCCTGCCGCTCTGCGCGCTGCTGCGGGTGCACAGCGAGGACCCGGCCCGCCGCCTCGCGCAGTACAGCGACACGAAGAAGCACCTCGTCTTCCCGAACGGCTCGCGCATCCTCTTCCGCTACTGCGACGACGAGCGTGACGCCCAGCGCTTCCAGGGCACGGAGGTGGACGTGCTCTTCGTCGACGAGGCCACGCAGCAGCCCGAGGAGCGCATGGACCGTCTGCGCGCCTGCGTGCGCGGGGCCAACGCCTTCCCCAAGCGCGTCTACTACACCTGCAACCCCGGCGGCGAGGGGCACGGCTGGGTCAAGCGGCTCTTTATCGACCGGCGCTTCCGCGAGGGCGAGCGGCCGGAGGACTACAGCTTCATCCCCGCTCTCGCCACCGACAACGAGGCGCTCATGCGCCGCGACCCCGACTATGTCCGGCGGCTGGAGAGTCTCCCGCCCCGGCTGCGGGAGGCCTGGCTCCACGGGCGCTGGGACTTGTTCGAGGGGCAGTTTTTCGAGGACTTCCGGGTGCGGCCCGATACGGCGCTGGCTCAAAAGCACGGCTTTACCGGAACGGAAGAGGAGCTTAAGCGCCAGCGGCGCTTCACCCATGTCATCGAGCCCTTCGATCTCGCCTCGACCGCCTGCCGCGGCTGGACGGTCTTCCGCAGCTACGACTTCGGCTACGGCCGACCCTTCTCCTGCGCCTGGTGGGCGGTGGACTACGACGGGGTGCTCTACCGCGTGCTCGAGCTCTACGGCTGCACCGGCACGCCCAACGAGGGCCTGCGCTGGACCCCGGAGCGGCAGTTTCGGGAGATCGCCCGGCTCGAGCGCGAGCACCCCTGGCTGCGCGGCCGGGTGATCGGGGGCGTGGCGGACCCCTCGATCTGGGACGGCAGCCGCGGGGAGAGCGTGGCGGAGACGGCGGGAAAGTGGGGGCTGCACTTCGTGCCGGGCGAGAACGGGCGGATCCCCGGCTGGATGCAGTGCCACTACCGGCTGCAGTTCGATCCGCAGGGCTACCCGCGCATGTATGTCTTCGACACCTGCGAGGCCTTCATCCGCACGGTGCCGCTGCTGCGCTTCTCGAAGACCGTGCCGGAGGATCTCGACACGACCGGCGAGGACCACGCCGCCGACGAGTGGCGCTACGCCTGCATGTCGCGCCCGGTGACGCCGATGAGACCGCCGGAGGAGCCGTCGTTCTACCGCGACCCGCTGGGGAAGTGAAGGGAAGGAAGAAGGAAGAATGAAAAATGAAGAATTTCGGAGTTTCGCCGGAGGCGAAACGATTGAAATCCGTCGCGCTTTGCGCGACACCGCAATTCTTCATTCATAATCCTTAGTTCTTCATTCTATACGACTGAAAGGAGTTTTTACATGCCAACGATCGACGCGGGGCGGCTGCGGGAATTCACAGCCGTGCTGCAGAAATACAAGAGCGGCAAGGCCGGTCTCGAGCGGCGGGTGGTGGCCGCCGAGAACTGGTGGAAGCTGCGCAACCGCTTCGAGGAGACGCGCGGCGGCACCCGGGACGAGGAGGGCTTTCGCAGCGAGAGCGGGTGGCTGCATAACGTCATCGTCTCCAAGCACGCCGACGCCATGGACGCCTTCCCCGAGCCGCTGATCCTCCCGCGCGAGCCGGGCGACCGCGAGCAGGCCCGGCTCCTGAGCGCGATCCTTCCCTGCATCCTCGAGCAGAACCGCTTCGAGCGCACCTACGACCAGGCCATGTGGCAGAAGCTCAAGACCGGCACAGCCTGCTACCGCGTCGTCTGGGACGCGGAGAAGTGCGGCGGCCTCGGCGATATCGCCATCGAGCGGGTCGATCTCCTCAACCTCTTCTGGGAGCCGGGGGTGAACGACATCCAGAAGAGCCGCTACCTCTTCTGCACCCACCTCGAGGACGAGGACGCGCTCGCCGAGCGCTACCCGCAGCTGAGAGGCCGCATGCGCTCCAACCCCTTCCTCGCCACGCGCTTTGTCTACGACGACGCGGTGAGCCTCGAGGGTAAGGCCACGGTCATCGAGGTCTACTACAAAAAGCGCGTTCTTGGCCGCGACGTGCTGCACTACTGCAAGTACGTCGGCGACACGGTGCTGTACGCCACGGAGAACGGGGCCGACCCCGACCTGTCATTCCGAGCCAGTCCGCAGACGGACGTGGGAATCCGTACTCCCGGCGGCAGCGTCGGAGAGGAGGAACGGATTGCCGCATCCGTAACACGGTCACTGGTTCGCAATGACAGGGGAGAGGCGGCAGAGAGCGGCGGAAACAGAGCGGAGCGAGTTTCTTCTGACGTCGGTCTCTACGCCCACGGGCGCTATCCCTTCGTGCTCGATCCGCTCTTCCCGGTGGAGGGCAGCCCCTGCGGCTACGGCTTCGTCGACCTCTGCGCCAACAACCAGACCGCCATCGACCTGCTGCGCACCGCCTTCGTCAAGAACGCCCTCGTCGGCGCGACGCCGCGCTATTTCGAGCGCATCGACGGCTCGGTGAACGAGGAGGAGTTCCTCGACCTCAGCCGCCCGCTCGTGCACGTGAGCGGCAACCTCGGCGAGGACAGCCTGCGGCAGATCGGCTTCGCGGGCCTGCCCGGGGCCTATCTCGCCGTGCTCGAGAGCACGATCCGCGAGCTCAGGGAGACCAGCGGCAACACCGAGACCGCCACCGGCACCATGCACGCCGGGGTCACCGCCGCCTCCGCGATCGCGGCGCTGCAGGAGGCCAGCGGCAAGGGCAGCCGCGACGCGAGCCGCGCGTCCTACCAGGCCTTCGCGGAGATCGTGGAGCTCTGCATCGAACTGATCCGCCAGTTTTACAGCCTGCCGCGGCAGTTCCGCATCACGGGCGGCGGCGGGGAGGACTATGTGAGCTTCTCGAACGCCGCGCTCCTGCCGCGCCCGCTCACGGGACCGGGCGGCGTGCCGCTCGGCCTCGCGGCCCCGGTCTTCGACGTGAAGGTCAGCGCCCAGCGGCGCAGCGCCTATTCCCGCCTGAGCCAGAACGAGCTTGCCATGGAGCTCTACCGCCTCGGCCTCTTCGAGCCGGGCCGCGAGCAGCAGGCCCTCGGCTGCCTCTCGCTGATGGAATTCGACGGGAAGGACACGGCGCTCTCGCGCGTCGGCGCGACGCTGCGGCTGCGGGAGAAACTGGAGGAGCTGGGCCGCTGGAAGCAGCTCGCCGTGGCCCTTGCCCGGCGCTACCGGCCCGACCTCGCCCTCGGCCTCACGGGGGAGGAGCTGCCGCCCGCCCCGCCGATGGAGGAGGCGGAGGCTGCCCCGGACGAGGGTCCCGCCCCCGAGGACGGGGCGCCCGCCGCGCTCCCCGGCGAGCCGGAGGCCGTGACCGCCGCCCGCGCGCAGACGGCGGAGGAGGCGCTGCCATGACGCGCGTCGTGTACGAGCCGAAGCTCCCGGCGCTGGAGTTCAGCGGCCACGCCGGGGCGGGCATCCGCGGGCAGGACCCGGTCTGCGCGGCGCTGAGCATCCTGCTCTTCACGCTCTGCGAAGGGGAGCAGGCGGCGCAGATCCGCCTGCGGGACGGCTGGTGCCGCGTGCGCGGCGGGGACAGGCGCAGCTATGAGCTGATCGTGGGCGGCTGCCGCCTGCTCGCGGAGAACTACCCCGCCGCTGTGAAGCTGGAGGTGCGGGCATGACCGAGGCGATGCGGGAGGCGCTGGGCGAGAAGCCCGTCACCCCGGGCGAGAGCGTGAGCGCCGGGATCCCGCGCGAGAGCGAAGGGACCGAAGCCACTGTGGGACAGAGCGCCTCCGGCGGGCGGATTGCCACATCCGTGACACGGTCACTGGTTCGCCATGACAAGGGAGAGGAGCCGGAGCGTAAGGAAGGAGCGGATGCGGCGTTTTCGCCGACTCTCAACGAGGGCGGCGGAAACAGAGCGGAGCGCGTTCCTTCTGACGCCCTCCGTGCCCACTTTGCGTCCCTCGTCGCGCAGGGGGAGGCGCTGCGCGAGGAGCTGCCCGGCTTCGATCTCGACGCGGCGCTGCATGACCCGGCCTTCCTGCGCCTGACCGCGCCCGGGCTCGGCGTCGGGGTGCGGGAGGCCTGGTGCGCGCTGCACCGCGAGGCCTTTGAGGAGCGCGCGGCCCGGCGCGGCGCCGAGGAGGCAAAGGCGCTGCTGGCCCGCACGGCGGCGCAGGGGGCGCTGCGCCCGCGCGAGGGCGGGGGCCTCGACGCGGCGGCCCTTACGCGATCCGATCCCCGCGCGCTCTCCCACAGCGCGCGCGAGCGGCTCCGGGAGGAGATCCGCGCCGCCGCCGCGAGAGGGGAAAAGCTGTACCCATGATGGGAATGAAGAATTGCGTCCTGCCGCTGCCGGTGGCAGGAGAAGGCAGGATGCAATTTCCGCAGCCGCGCCGTTGGCGGGCCGTGGCGCTCAAGCCCGGCCCGGGAACGGCAAATGCGGCAAGGTGTTCTGTGGTGTTTTGCCGGAGGCGAAACGATTAGAAACCGTGCCGCTTCGCGGCACACCACAATTCTTCATTCTTCAATCTTCATTCAATTCAACCAACTGAAAGGAGAAACGTATGTTTTTTGATCTTCAATTCTTTGCCGATGCCGGCACGCTCGTGAACGGCACCGAGAACTTTGTCAACGCCGGCAACGGCACGCCGACCGCCTTCGACAACGCCCACACCCTCACCCCCGAGCTCAAGGCCTTCTACGACACGGAGCTGCTGGAGAACGCCCGCGCCGAGCTCTTCTACGCGCAGTTCGGCAAGCGCCAGCCCCTGCCGAAGAACCACAAGGGCCAGGTCGAGTGGCGCAAGTGGAATACCTTCGAGCGCGCCGCGAAGCTGACCGAGGGCGTGATCCCGACCGGCCAGAAGTTCGGCGTGACCACCGTGACCGGCACCGTCGACCAGTACGGCACCTACACCTCCATCACCGACAAGCTGGAGCTGCGCGCCTACGACGACGTGATCCTCGGCGCGACCGAGGAGATGGGCGCCTCCGCCGCCGAGACGCAGGAGAAGCTGATCCGCGACGCGCTGCTGCTGGGGACGAACGTGCTCTACTGCGACAATGTGAACCCCTCGACCGGCGCGGCAGCGACCGGCTCCGGCGTCGTCGCGACCCCGACGAGCTGCGCCCAGATGGAGGCCAGCGCCACGGCCATGAGCCTGCTGACCCCGGCCATGATCAACAAGGCGGTCACCATCCTCAAGAAGAACCGTGCCCCGCGCCTCAACGGCCGCTACTACGCCGTCGTGCACCCCTCGGTCGCACACGATCTGCGTGCGTGCGAGGGCTGGATCGAGGCGCACAAGTACGCCGCTCCCGAGGAACTCTTCAACGGCGAGATCGGCGAGCTGCACGGCGTGCGCTTCATCGAGAACGCCTTTGCCCCGGTGCTGGGCGGCAACGACTACAAGAACAAGCAGAACACCAAGACCTACGCCACCTGGTTCTTCGGCAAGGACGCCTTCGGCATCATCGACCCCGAGGGCGGGGCGCTCGAGATGATCGTGCACGACAAGGGCGAGATCGGCGGCCCGCTGAACCAGTTCAGTACCATCGGCTACAAGTTCGAGACCAACGGCGCGACGATCCTCTATCCCGAGCGCCTGCTGCGCGTGATGAGCTGCTCGAGCTTCAGCGCAGTCGACGAGGAGAATTAAGAGGGAAGAAATAATGAAGAATGAAGAATGAAAAATGGAGAATTACGGTGCCGCGCGAGCGCGGCGGATATAAATCGTTTCGCCTCCGGCGAAACACCTCAATTCTTCATTCAAAATCCTTCCTTCATCCTTCTTACGTCCACATTCAGAAAGGAGAACCCCATGTCTACCACTACTAAAACCGACTCCCGCGTGGAGGTCACGATCCCGCGCGGGAGCGAGCGCGAGGATCCCAACCTCTTCGTCGGCATCAACGGCGTGAGCTACCTGCTCCCGCGCGGCCGCTGCTCGAGCGTGCCGCCCGCCGTCGCGGCCGAGATCGCGCGCAGCGAGCGCGCCCGCGACGCGCTCGATCAGACGATGGACCGCCTCCAGAGGGCCGCGACATGACGGCCGGCGAGCTGATCGCCGCCGTCGACGCCCTGCGCCCGAACCAGTACACCGCGGCCCAGAAGCTCGGCTGGCTCCGCCTGCTCGACGGCAAGCTCGCGAACGAGCTCTTCGCCGCGCTCGAGGGCGAGCAGCCGGCGTGGCCCGGGAGCTATACCGCCGAGACGGTGCTGCCCGCCCCCTTCCCCTACGACTGGGAGCTCTACACCGGCTGGCTCTTCGCGCAGATCGACCTGCACAACGCCGAGATCGTGAAGTACAACCAGTCCATGACGCTCTTCGCCGCAGCCTGGCGGCAGCTCGCCGACTTCCTGGTCCGCACGCACCGCCCCGCCGCCCGCGGCGGCTGGCGGCTCTGAGAGGGGGCGCGGCCATGCGCTTTCCGACGCTCGCGCCCGGCGTGCAGACCCGGCGCGTCACCGACGTCTTCAACGGTCTCGACCGCCGCCTGCGCGCCCCGGACGGTTGTTTTCGCGACACCGAGAACCTCTCGGCCCGGCACTGGCCCCTGCTCTCGACGCGCCTCAGGCGCGGCGTGTGCGGCACGCTGGAGAGCCCGGGTGGCCTGCTCGGCAAGGACGCGCTCTGCCATGTCGCGGGCGGGACGCTCTACGTAAACGGGCTGCCCACCGCCCTCACCGGGCTCAGCCCCGGCCTCAAGCAGCTCGTCGGCATGGGGGCCTATGTGCTCGTGTTCCCGGACAAGAAGTTCTACAACACCGAGGACCCGACGGACTGCGGCTCGATGGAGGCGGACTTCACGCTCACCGGGGACCTGACGCTCTCCCTCTGCGGCCTGGACGGCACGCCCTGGCCGGACCCGACGCCCTCCCCCACGGCGCCGGAGGCGCCCGCGAACGGCGCGCTCTGGCTGCAGAGCGGCGAGGGCGGGGCGACGCTCTGCCAGTGGTCCGAGGCCCTCGGCCTCTGGAATGAGCTCTCCACGGTCTACACCCGCGTGGAGTTTACGAGCGAGGGGGAGATCCCGCGGCTCTTCCGGGCCTATGACGGCGTGGAGATCGAGGGCCTCCCGCTCGAGGACCTCAACGGCTCCAAGATCCTCTACGCCCTCGGCGGCGGTGAGGGGGAGCGGGACTGCATTGTGCTCGCGGGGCTCTGCCCGGCGGCCTTCACGGCGGAGAACGTCACCGTGCGCCTGCGCCGCCGCGTCCCGGACATGGACTTCGTCTGCCAGTGCCAGAACCGGCTCTGGGGCTGCCGGTACGGCCGGAACGGGGACGAGACCGTGAACGAGCTCTATGCCTCCGCCCTCGGGGACTTCAAAAACTTCCGCCAGTACCTCGGCCTCGCCACCGACTCCTGGACCGCCTCCGTCGGCTCCGACGGGGAGTGGACCGGCGCGGTGAGCTACCTCGGCCACCCGCTCTTTTTCAAGGAGGACCGCCTGCATACCGTGACGATCTCGCCGATCGGCGCCCACAGCGTGGAGGAGATCGTCTGCCGCGGCGTGCAGAAGGGGAGCGAGCGCAGCCTCTGCGTCGTGGGCGAGAGCCTCTACTACAAGGCGCCCGGCGAGGTCTGCGTCTGGCAGGGCGGCTTCCCGCAGTCCGTGAGCGCCGCCCTCGGCGAGGAGCGCTTTTTTGACGCGGTCGGCGGCGCGATCGACGGGATCTACTATCTCTCCATGCGCGGGGAGACGGAGGGCTGGCGGCTCTTCAGCTACGACACGCGGCGCGGCCTCTGGTACCGCGAGGACGCGCTGCACGCGCTCTGCTTCGCCGCCGCGCGCGGCGAGCTCTACGCCGTCGACGCGGAGAGCGGGGCGCTCCTCGCCCTCAAGGGCACGGCGGGGGAGCCGGAGGCGGACTTCGCCTGGATGGCCGAGACCGGCCTGCAGCACTACGAGACCGCGGACCGGAAATACCTCTCCCGCTATAACCTCACGCTCCGCCTCTCTCCGGGCGCCGAGCTCAGCATCGCGCTGCGCTACGACTCCGCCGGGGACTGGGAGGAGAGCGGGACGCTCCGCTTCTCCGGGACCGGCACGGTCACGGTCCCGATCCGCCCGCGCCGCTGCGACCATCTGCAGCTCAGGCTCTCCGGGCGCGGCGAGGGGCAGATCTGCGCGCTCACGCGCGTGCTGGAGGTGGGCAGCGATGTATGAGCTTCCGCCCCGCGCCCTCGGCAGCGAGCGCGAGCAGCTCGCCGCCCTGCGCGACTATCTCGTGCGCCTCGTGCGCGAGCTCGACGCCGCCCGCCTCGCCCTGAGCGTTTCGTCCGGGAGCGCGGCCGCCTCCGCCCCGGCCCCCGCCTCCGCCGCCGCAGAGAGCGCGCGGCGCGAGGCGGGCGAGCTGCGCGCCCTGATCGTCAAGACCGCGGCACAGGCCGAGCGGCATATCGAGAGCCTGCGCGCCGTCCTGCACGAGGACTACCTCGCCCTCTCGGACTTCGGCGTCTACCGCGAGGAGATCGAGGGCAGCTTCGAGGCCACGGCCCGCGGCGTGGTGGAGAGCTACGACTTCCTCGGCGAGATCGAGGCCGTGGCCGGGCGGCTCGGCGGGACCGAGAGCGCCCTCGAGGCGATCCGGGGCGAGATCCGCCGCGGGCTGATCACGGACCCCGAGACCGGTGAGACCGCGC
The DNA here is from genome assembly GCA_030531505.1 of Eubacteriales bacterium. Lineage (GTDB taxonomy): Bacteria > Bacillota > Clostridia > Oscillospirales > Oscillospiraceae > Limivicinus. The sequence goes on along the minus strand of JAUNNH010000015.1, from coordinate 6,328 downwards.
TCGGCATCGCGATCGCGGAGGAGCTGCGCTTCACCGGGAACGAGACGACGCAGGAGGGCCTGACCTACTACGAGCTCTCGCCCGGCCAGACTCTCGGCCTCTATACCTCGACCGGCTGGCAGTTCTGGATCAATGGCTCGAAGCGCGGCTGGTTCGACTCCCGCGACGGCATGCTGCATGTGGCGAACCTGGCCGTCGAGAACAGCCTCCGCCTCGGCGGGGGCTGGCTGATCACGACGAGCGGCGGCTTCGGCCTGCGCTATGTGGGAGGATAAGACATGGCCTGGACTTACACACAAGCGAGCCACAACAGTGGCTGGGACGACAAGAACACGCACATTGTTTGGATGAACCACTGGTCCGTCACGGAGCAGAGCCCGGACGCCGCGCATCCCGGTTATATCAAACTGCGCGTCTCGGTCACAACGGAGAGCTATAACGTCTACCCGTCGAGCTATGTCTCGCCGGTATCCGACACGATCAGCTATGGCGGGACCAGCGTCGCGGTCCACTCCGGCACGCTCACGCCCGCGGACCACTATTATACCTATAACCAGGACGTCTACATCCCCCTCTCCTGGTCGGGGAAGACGATCGAGCTCTATATCTGCTGGACGCGCGTCAGCGTCGTCTGCGGCGCCGTCGGGGACTTCGCGAGCACGATCAGCGCCTCGAACGGGAACTTCGGCAGCGCCATCCCCATCTCGCTCACGCGGAAGGTCTCCGGCACGACGCACACCGTCAGCGTTGCCTGCGGCGGGCGGACCCAGACGCTCCTGACAAACAGCGCGGCGACGAGCGCGACCTGGACGCCGGCGCTCGCGACCTACGGGCCGCTTTTCCCGAGCGCCATGAGCGGCACGGCCACGATCACCTGCACGACCTACTTCGGCTCATCGAGCATGAGCACGACCAAGAGCATCACCGTGAGTTTCAAGGCGGACGATGTAAAGCCGACGGTCTCCTCGGGCTGGGCAGCGCACGCGTACAACAACAGCGGCACGGCGGCGGCGAACATCGCGGCCTACGTGCAGGGCTACAGCAAGGCGCAGGTCACGTTCGACACATCGAAGATCAGCTGTAAATACGGTGCGTCGATCTCCAGCTACAAGATCGTCTGCGGCAGCGTCACCGACACGGCTTCGCCCTTCCTCACCGGGACGCTGACCGATACCTCCGCGACGATCACGTGCTATGTCTATGACACGCGGGGGCAGTATGCGAGCGGGACGCTCTCCGTCACGCTGAACGCCTACGCGAAGCCGACGCTCTCCGGGATCAGCATCTACCGCAGCGACAGCGCCGGCACGCAGGACGAGGACAGCAGCTGCATCGCCGTGCAGGCCACGCAGGGCATCAGCCCGATCAACGGCCTGAACAGCGCGACGCTCAAGGTGTACACAAAGGAAGCGAGCGCGAGCACCTACACGGACAAGGGCACCCTCACATCCGGGGCGAGAACGGTCCTGTCCCCCTATTCGGCAGATACCACCTACGACGTCAAGCTCGAGGTCACGGACGCGCTCGGCAATACGGCGACCCACATCATGCGCCTGCCCACCCGCTCCTGGGCGATGAAGTTCCGGCCCGACGGGCGTGGCGCGGCCTTCGGCAAGGCCGCTGAGACGGACAAGATGCTGGAGGTCCCGTCGGACTGGACAATCAAGATCGGGAACCTGGCCATCAAGGACGGACAGAGCGGGACCGGCTACACGAAGCTCCCGGACGGCACCCTGATCCAGTGGGGCACGCTCAACTGGGGCCATGACGTCGCCGCCAACAGCACGGAAGTGAAGGGCGTCGGCTTCCCGGTCGCGTTTGTCAGCACGGCCTACGCGGTGAGCGTGACGGTAAACAACACCAGCGTCCCGGCCAAGCGCGTCGCGTGCGTCGGGACCAAAGCCACGACGTGGATGAACATAAACACCCAGGAGAACTACGGGGCGGCCTGGACGCCGTATGTGGACTGGGTCGCCGTCGGGCGCTGGAAATAAGGAGGAAAACGATGTACTTTATCATGGAGATCCAGGGAAACGCGGACGGGAGCTTCGCCCATCTGGTCACGAGGGCGCCTTCGCGCCTGGAGGCGGAGAGCGAATACCACCGCGTCTTGTCGGCAGCCGCCGTCTCGGGCCTGCCGATGCACAGCGCGGTGCTCCTGGACGCGACGGGCACGGCCCTGATGAGCCAGTGCTACACGCACGAACCGGAAGAGGAGGGGAACTGAGATGGCGGGAGAGAGCTATTCCTATGATCCCGACCGCGAGGTCGAGGAGCTCTACGCGGCCATCACCGGCCGCCCGGCCTTTTCCTATGACCCGGGCCGCGACCCGCTCTACCGCAGCCATGTCGACCGCGCCGTCCAGAACGGCCGCCTCGCCATGCGCGACACCCAGGGACAGGCGGCGGCGCTGACGGGCGGCTACGGCTCGAGCTACGCCCAGAGCGTCGGCCAGCAGCGCTACGACGAGTATCTGCGCTCGCTGAGTGAGGCGCTGCCCGACTACTACAACATGGCCTGGCAGCGCTACAGCGCCGAGGGCGACGCCCTGCGCGACGCCTACGACCGCAGCTGGGCACGGCGCGAGGACGCCTACCGCCGCGAGCGCGACGCCCTGGAGGACGAGCGCTACGAGGCCGGGCAGCGCGCCCAGGCCGAGAAGCTCGCCTACACCCAGCGGCAGGAGAGCTACAACCGCCTCTATAAGCTCATCGCCTCCACCGGCTATACGCCGACGGACGCGGAGCTGGCCGCGGCGGGGCTGAGCCGCGCCCAGGCCGAGGCCCTGGCCTACGAGTTCCGGAGGACGAACGGCCTGCTCGAGCCCGCACCCGCGGCGGGCGGCGGCAGCGGCGGCTCCGGCGGCAGCCGAAAGAGGACAAAGACAAAGACGAAGAGCAAGAGCACGGGCACGAGCGGCAGCGCGGGCGCGTCCGCCTCCGCGGGCAGCCTCAACGCCCTCACGGCGGGGGCCCTCACGGGACTGAGCCGCTATCCCGGCCCGGGCGGGAGGTGAAGAGCATGAGCGAAAACGAGATACGCACCGCGGTGGTCGACCAGGCGACGAGCTGGCTCGGCCGGAACGAACAGGACGGCAGCCACGCCGAGATCCTCCGCGTCTACAATGCGATCCGCCCGCTGCCACGCGGTCACGCCCTGGGGCTCGACGAGCCCTGGTGCGCGGCCTTCGTGTCGGCGGTGGGGGCGGTCTGCGGCCTGGGGGAGATCCTCCACCCGGAGTGCGGCTGCGCCCCGATGCTCGCGCGCTACCGCGCCGAGGGCCGCTATCGGGCCGGGACGGACTATCGCCCCCTCTCCGGGGACCTCGTGTTCTACGACTGGAACGGCGACGGCGAGCCGGATCACGTCGGCATCGTGGCCGAGCGGCAGGGCGAGCGCCTCACGATCATCGAGGGCAACTTCTGCGACAAGGTGGGCCTGCGGCACATCGGCACGGACGCCTCCTCCATCCTCGGCTACGCCTGCCCGGACTACGGCGGCGCGCACGCCGAGACGCCCCGCCCCGACACCGGCGAGCCGCCCGTCCCCGAGGCGCGCACGGCCGCGCTGGAGCTGCCGTACCTGCAGCGCGGCTGCCGCGGGGAGACGGTGCGCGCGGCGCAGCTGCTGCTCATCGGGCGCGGCTACCGCTGCGGCCCGAGCGGCGCGGACGGGGAATTCGGTCCCGCCACCTACGGCGGGGTCTACGCCTTCCAGCGCGGACGGCGCCTGGAGCCCGACGGCGTGATCGGGCCGATCACCTGGCGCGCGCTGATCGTCGGCTGAGAGGGGGAGGGCATGTACATCACGCTGCAAAACCTCCTCACGGCTGCGGCGATCCTGAGCGCGGCGACGGCGCTGCTCGCGGCCTACAACAAGACCTACGACTGGCTGCGTCGCCAGCAGAAGCAGGACGAGGCCATCGCGGATCTCAAGGCCGAGCAGGGGCTTTTGACCCGCGGGGTGCTGGCCTGCCTCAAGGGCCTGCACGAGCAGGGCTGCAACGGCCCTGTCACCGAGGCCATCCGGGAGATCGAAAGTTATGTTAACCAAAAGGCGCACGAATAGAAAGGAGCTCGTATGGAAATCACCGCGGCTGCCGGCGTGACCGGCATCACCGTTCTCTGCTATCTGCTCGGCCTGGGCGTGAAGCTCTCGCCGCTGGAGGACAAATGGATCCCGCTGCTCTGCGGGCTGGGCGGGGCGCTGCTGGGCCTCGCGGGGCTGTACCGGATGCCGGGTTTCCCGGCGGACAACATCCTCGACGCGCTGGCCGTCGGGGCGCTCTCGGGCCTCGCCGCCACCGGCGCGGACCAGATCGGCAAGCAGCTGAGCGCCTAGGAACCGCGCCCGGCCCCCGCATCTGTCATGGCGAACCGGCGACCTTGTCACTGGCTCGCCATGACAGGGCCGCCCCCGATCCCTCTTCCCTTTCTCCCCGCGGCGTGGTAAAATAGAGACCAAAGAACGTCTGTAAGGAGATCCCGCCATGATCTGTTTCGGTCTCTTCCTTCTCTTTGCCGCCGCCGTCGCCGCGCTCATCCTTGCGCTGGGCGGCGCCGTCTGGCTCGCCGTGCTCGGCTTCGTGCTGGGCTTTCTGCTCGCGCACGCGCTCCTGGTGCTGATCGCCTGGCTCCTTTCGCGCGGGACCGATCTCTCGCAGCCCGGCGCGTGCCAGCACCCCTTCACCCGCTGGGGCGCCGCGCAGCTGGGGCAGTTCCTGTGCCTCTATGCCGGAGTGCGCCCCGTGATCCGCGGGGTGGAGAAGTTCCCCGAGGGGCCCTGCCTCTTTGTGTGCAACCACCGCTCGATGTTCGACCCGCTGATCGTCATGGGCTATCTGGCGAAGCAGAACATCGCCTTCATCTCCAAGCCCTCGAACATGGCCATCCCCCTCGTCGGGGACGCGGCGCGCACGGTGGGCTTCCTCGCCATCGACCGCGAGAACGACCGCGAGGCGCTCAAGACCATCCTCACCGCCGTGGACTATCTCAAGCGCGGCATCTGCTCGATCGGCATCTACCCCGAGGGCACGCGCAGCCGCACCGGGGAGCTGCTGCCCTTCCACGCCGGCAGCTTCAAGATCGCCCAGCGCGCGAAGGTGCCGCTGGTGATCGCCTGCGTGTACGGCTCCGGCCGCCGCCGGCATCTCGACATCCTCGAGACCCTGCCGGCCGAGCAGGTGGCCGCGATGCGCACGGCGGAGCTCGCGGACTACAGCCGGGAGCGGATCGAAAACGCGCTGAAGGAGGCGGAGGAGACATGAAGAAGGTCGCGCTGGTAACGGGCTCGTCCCGCGGGATCGGGGCCGCCATCGCGGAAGCGCTGAGCCGCGAGGGCTGGGCCGTCTGCATCAACTACATCGAGCGCCGCGACAAGGCCGAGGAGCTCGCCGCGCGGCTGCGCGAGGCGGGCGGCGAGGTGCTGGTGCAGCAGGCGGACGTGGCCGACCGCGCCGCGGTGGAGCGCATGGTGGAAAACACCCGGCGGGAGCTGGGGGACATCACGCTGCTCGTGAACAACGCCGGCATCGCCAAGCAGGAGCAGTTCCAGGACATCCGGGAGGAGACCTGGCGGCGCATCTTCGATGTGAACGTGAACGGCTGCTTCCACTGCACGCAGGCGGTGCTGGGCCCGATGCTCCACGAGCACGCGGGCTGCATCGTGAACATCTCCTCCATCTGGGGCAGCCACGGTGCCTCCTGCGAGGCGACCTACTCCTCCACCAAGCACGCCATCATCGGGCTCACGCGCTCGCTCGCGGCGGAGCTCGCGCCCACCGGCATCCGCGTGAACGCGGTGGCGCCGGGGGTGATCGACACGGACATGGTGCAGGTGCTGGGACAGGAGACCCTGGACTACCTGGCCCGGGAGATCCCCCTGGGGCGGCTGGGCCGGCCGGAGGAGATCGCGGAGACGGTGCTGCACCTGGTGAACGCCCGGTACCTGACGGGTCAGGTGGTCACCGTGGACGGGGGCTTCCTGCCCTGAGCGCTGATACCGCTGTGAAGAAAGAGGACCGTACGGTCCTCTTTTTTTCGGTTTTTGACAAAATCAGCCAATTGCTTCTTGACAGGATCGGCCCTTGTTCTTACAATAAGAAAAAATATTATGTATACTAATTTACGAGATGATACAAAGGAGGAAAGAACGATGCGCGTGAAGACTACCCGGCGGCGCGTGCTGGCACTGGCGCTGTGCGTGCTTCTGTTACTTTCGCTTTGCTCTCTGAGCGCGCTGGCCCAGGAGCCGGAGACCGCCCCGGAGGAGATCCGGAGCGAGGAGCCGGGTTCCGACCCGGATCCCGATCCCGACCCGGACCCCGAC
>JAUNNH010000034.1 GCA_030531505.1 Eubacteriales bacterium | reverse complement strand
CCCCCGGCGGCTTCGATCATCATTCGAATCTGCCGCAGCGGAAGAAAAAGACAGCCACCCCAGCGGGGTGGCTGTCTTTTTCTGGAGCTGCTGGGCAGATTCGAACTGCCGACCTCATCCTTACCAAGGATGCGCTCTACCTACTGAGCTACAGCAGCAAATTTTATGCCCCTCAAGATAAGGGGCATATGTTGTGGCGACCGAGAAGGGACTTGAACCCTCGACCTCCGGCGTGACAGGCCGGCGTTCTAACCGACTGAACTACTTGGCCATCGCTCGAACAATATACCAAGTTCCCGGCTTTTTGTCAAGACCTTTTCAGAAAAAAATTAGGGGATCCGCTTTCGGCGTACCAGACGCGCAGGTCCGCACCCTCGCAGCGCAGCAGGACCGGCGCCTCCCGCGTGAGAAAAACAGCCGCGCCGGCGTCTTGGAGAAGGGCGAGCGTCTTCGCACTCTCCGGCTCCTTTTCCGAGGAAGTGATGACGGCGAAGGCCGGGCGTGTCTCCGCGAGCAGGGTAGGCAGCGCGCGGTCCCAGTTCCCGTGATGCGGCATCTTGACGAGGTCGAAGGAGCCGGGCTCATCCGCCAGCCACTCCGTGAGCCGGGCGGTCTCGGCATCCCCGGGCAGAAGCAGACGGCGGTCGCCGCAGCTGACCGTGATGATCAGCGAGGCGTTGTTGCTGGGGGAGTCGGCATAGCGCTCGAGCCGGGGCGGGTCCACCGTGAAGCGGACGCCGTCGAGTGTGAAGGAGAGCGTCTCGCGCACGGTGACGGCTTCGAGCCCGGCGCGCCGCAGAGCCTTGAGATAGTGCGCGTACTCGATGCTGTCCTTGGGGAAGTTGCTCTGAAGGACGCGGTCGACCGGCAGCTCCCGGAGCACCCGCGCCGCGCCGCCGACATGGTCCTTGTCGAAGTGCGTGACGATCAGGCAGTCGAGCTTTTCGACCCCGTGGCCGGTGCAGTAGGAAACGATCTCCTTGCCGAAGCCCTTTTCGCCGCAGTCGATCAGCACGGCGCCGTGCGCCGTCGTGAGCAGGATCGCGTCTGCCTTCCCGGCGTCGAAGAAGATCCCGTCCAGCGTCGGCTCCTGCGGCGCGGCGGCCCCGCCAAGCAGCAGCGCCGCGAGCAGGCAGAGGATCGCACTAAGCAGCCGTTTCATCGCTTTTCCTCCAGAGAAGCGCGGCGAGCAGGAAGAGCGGGAGCCCCGCGATGAGCCCGATCGGGGCCGGGCCGAGCGTGGAAAACCGGGCGGCGGCCGGCGCCAGAAACAGCGACGGCAGACCGGCCACGGCGTTGTATGCGCCGTGCGCGAGGGACGGGACCCAGATGCAGCGCGTCTTTTCGTACAGCCAGTCGAGAAGAATGCCGAGTGCGGCGGTCCCAAGGCAGAAGACCAGCGGCCCGAGCACGGGCGCGCCCCAATACTGCGTGCCGTAGTTGTAGCCGGCGAGGATCATGACGGGCCAGTGCCAGACGCCCCAGATCAGACCGCCGAGCAGGCGGCCCCGGGCGGTGCCGCAGCGCGCCTTGAGCATCGGGTACAGCGCGCCGCGCCAGCCGACTTCCTCCCCGAGGGCGAACAGCATGTTGAACAGCGGGGCCCAGGTCAGGGTGGAGGCGAACTGCACGAGCACGTAAGTCCAAAGCGTCATCCCGGTCGCCTCGAGCTGCGCAAGCCCCGCCTCGCCGAGCTGGGCGCTGATGAGCGCGCCGCTGCGGTCGAAGTGGGTCGGAAAGAGCAAGTAGTAGAGTGCGCCGCCGAGCAGCGTGAGCACGGCGGGGCCGAACCAGGCGGCGAAGAAGTGTTTCGTCTTCCCGCGCAGCACGGGCTTCCAGCCCATGCCGCGCAGCGGGATGCGCGCGAGCAGCACGGCCGCGAAGGGGGCGTACATGCTCACCCCGAGGATCAGCCGGAAAGCCTGCGCGTCTCCGCGCCAGGCAAACGCGATGGCGGCGGCCTGCAGCGCCCAGGCGAGGGCGAAGGCCCAGATCAGGTAGGTACGGAGCGGCTTGGTTTTCATGGTTGCCTCCTATTCGCCGAAGCTGCCGATGATCAGCACGAGCACCGGGATGCCGATCCCGGCGAGCACCGCCGGGAGGAACCAGGCGCCGAGGTCCCGGCCGAGCGCGGAGCAGAAGCTCAGATAGCCGAAGATCAGCGCGAGCATCAGGCCCAGCACCGGCATCAGCACACCCGCGATCCGATAGGCACGGGGCGTCTTGACCGGCAGGTTCCAGGTCTTGGGGAAATAGCTCAGCACCGTGAAGAGCCCGTAGCCGACCCAGGCGACGGCCAGCAGTGAGAGGAGCGCGGTTTTCGGCTCGAAGCTCTCGGGGTGACCGGCGGCGTCGAAGCGGGACGGGATCTCGGCGGGCAGCTCCTGCCAGCGGAGGACGATGAAGATCGTTACCGCCAGCAGGATGAGCAGGCCGAGGCCCTGCAGGATAAAGCGCAGGATTTTGGTGTTCATGGCGGCACCTCAGGAGATATCGAGCTCGATCGGCTCGTCGATGGTGTCGGATACATACTTGCCATTCTTTTTCCGCTGCTTGACGCACTCGGTCAGCAGATACTCGATCTGCCCGTTGATGGAGCGGAAATCGTCCTCCGCCCAGGCGGCGATGGCGTCATAGAGTTTGGGGGACAGGCGCAGCGGCACCTGTTTCTTCGCGCTTTCAGCCATGGCGACTCCTTAATACAGGCTGCCGGAGTTGACGACGGGCTGGGCGTCGCGGTTGCCGCAGAGCACCACGAGCAGGTTCGAGACCATGGCGGCCTTGCGCTCCTCGTCGAGCTCGACGGTGTGGTTCTCGCTGAGGCGCTCGAGCGCCATCTCCACCATGCCGACCGCGCCGTCGACGATCATCTTGCGCGCATCGATGATGGCGCTGGCCTGCTGGCGCTGCAGCATGACGGCGGCGATCTCCGGGGCATAGGCGAGGTAGGTGATGCGGGCCTCGACGATCTCGATGCCGGCCTTTTCGGCCTTCTGCTGGATCTCGTCGCGGATGCGCTGGGCCACCAGTTCGCTCGAGCCGCGCAGGCTGCCCTCGTCGGCCACACCGTCGCCGGTGGTGTCTACGCCGGGCGCCACGTCATAGGGATAGATGCGCACGATGTTGCGCACGGCGCTGTCGCACTGCAGGGAGAGATACTCCTTGAAGTTGTCGACATTGAAGACGGCCTTGGCGGTGTCGGTCACGCGCCAGATAACGGCGATGCCGATCTCGATGGGATTGCCGAGGCAGTCGTTGATCTTCTGGCGGGAGTTGGAGAGTGTCATGTCCTTGAGGGAGATCTTCTTGCTGCTCTGCTCGGCGGCCGCAGCCGCGGCGTCTACGCTTTTGCCGAGGGCGGCGTTGATCAGGGCGTTCCCGGCGGCATTGCCGGCGTCCACATCACCGGACTGGTTGAGCTTGGTCCGTGCAGCGGGGTTCACCGCGGTGCAGAAGGGATTGACGAAGTAGAAGCCCTCTTCCTTGAGGGTGCCGATGTACTTGCCGAAGAGCGTCAGCACCAGCGCCTCCTGGGGCTTGAGGACCTTGAGGCCGAGGAAGGGGATCCAGCCGGCGCAGAGCCAGGCGATGCCGAGGACCATCAGCGGGACGAAGCCCATACGCCCGTCGTCGAGCTGCACGGCGCTGAAGATGACCAGGGCGAGCGCAGCCAGATACAGCAGGGCGAACAGGAGCAGCATGGACATGCCGTTCTTCTTGTTGTTCAGGATTTTTTCTGTCATGGGGATGACCTCCTTACTATCTATTTGATATCAGAATGATATCATACAGATAGCAAACTGTCAAGTCCCATTTGAAAAAAACCGACTCTCTTTGTCAGAGAGTCGATTTCCCGCTATCCAGCGCTTCGATGAGCTCCTTCGCCGAGAAGGCGAGAGAGCGCGCGAACTCTGTGTCCGCTGACTGTACGCAGATGCGCAGCGCCGAGGTGTCCGGCAGCGGCGCGATGTGCAGGCGGTAGCTGCCGCCGTCCAGGCGCAGCCCGTCGCTGTAATCCGGCTGCAGCTCGAGCAGCCCCTCCGACAGCGTCCCCATGAGCTCCGCCCGGCTGCGGCAGGGACAGTCCAGCGTGAAACCCTCCTCGCTCACGGCGGTCCCCTCCGCAGCGGGCGCGGGCCGGAACTCCGGCGCGCAGGGCAGCTCGAGCCGCCCCTCGAGCGCGTCCACGCAGCAGCGGTAATAGCTCAGCGGCGTGCCGACGTCGCACCAGTAGCCCTCCATCGGCAGACCGAGCAGCGGCTCGCCGCGCCTGAGCAGCGCGGGGAACAGGTCTTTGGCGAAGTCGCAGGGGCGGTCCGGCGGGATCGCGTCCAGCGCGCGGGGCGAGAGCACATAGATCCCGGTATTAACAAGATCTGTCACGACGCGGCTCCAGTCCGGTTTTTCGATAAAGGCGCGGATGCGTCCGCTGCCCTCGGTGACGGCGAGACCGTAGCGCAGCGGCTCCGCCTCCCGGGCGAGGGCGAGGGTCGCGGCGGCCCTGCGCTCCCGATGCCGGCGCCAGAGGAGACGGAGATCGAAGTCGCAGGCCGCGTCCCCGCTGATGACGAGCACGTCCTCGTCCCCGATGAAATCCCGGCAGCGGCGGACTGCGCCCGCCGTGCCCCAGGAATCGGTCTCGACCCGGCAGCACAGTGTCACACCGAAGGCGCTGCCGTCCCCAAAGTGATCCATAATGTCCTGCGCGCGGTAGCGGAGGGCGGCGCAGATCTCCGTAAAGCCGTATTTCCGGAGCAGCAGCAGCGTGTATTCCATCAGCGGCCGCCCGAGCAGCGGCACCATCGGTTTCGGCAGCGGCCCGGTGACGGCCTTGAGTCGGGTACCGTCGCCGCCGGCCAGGATGATCGCTTTCATAAAAGCGCTCCTTTCTCTGTATCTCGGATGCTTCCGCAGCGTAGTATTCTCCGCGGCGGACGAAATTATTAGTTGTAAACGGCGCCGGGATTTGCTATACTATATACTTGTATCGGTATCTTTTCTGACAGAATGAGGAGGTGCACGGTGAAAACCAACAAAAAAATCAAGCGCCTGGCGGAACCCGGGATCGGGATCTACCTGTTTTTCCTGGCGCTTTTTGCTGCCGCCTCGCTGTTTTTCCGCCAGTATTACCTGGCAGCGGCCGAGGGTGTGATCTTTGCGGCGCTGCTCGTGTATGCGCTTGTTGTCCGGCAGCGTAAGGAAAAACAGCTTTCTGCCTATATCGAGTCCATCACCTACGATACGGAGAGCGCGAAGAACAGTACGCTCATCCATTTCCCCCTGCCCATCGCGGTCTTCCGCATGAACGACAGCAGCATCGTCTGGGGCAACGACATGTTTTTTGGCCTGTTCGGGGAGCGGAGAGCGCGCATGGACCTGCGCGTCGTGGATCTGCTGCCGGAGTTCACGGGCAAATGGCTTTTGGACGGACAGAGGCTCTATCCGGGGCTTGTCGAGCTCCAGGGCAGGAAATACCAGCTCCACGGCAACCTGATCCGCTCCGAGCGCCCGGGCGAGGATGCGGCGTTCATGGGCATCACCTACTGGGTGGATGTGACGGAATACGACGAAATCCGCCTGCGCTTTCAAAACACCCGTCCCGTCCCCGGCGTCATCATCCTGGATAATTTTGATGAGATGAGCCGCAACCAGCCCGAGCGCGTGCGAAACGAGATCCGTGACGCGGTCGAGGACAAGCTCCATCATTGGTGCGCTTCCTATAACGCGATCCTGCGCCGCTACGACCGCGACCGCTATCTGGTCCTGATCGAGAAGCAGGACCTTGAAAAAATGAAACGGGACAAATTCGCCATCATCGGGCAGGTCCATCAGGTCGAAAGTCCCACCGGCATCAATGCCTCGCTCAGCATCGGCATGGGGGAGGATGCCCCCACGCTGGCGGAGGGGCTGCAGTTTGCCGACATGGCCGTGGAGCTCGCGCTCACGCGCGGCGGTGACCAGGCGGTCATCAAGAACCGGCTGAGCTTTGAATTCTACGGTGGGCGCGGCCTCGAGGTCGAGAGACGCACCAAGGTCAAGTCCCGCGTCATGGCCAACACCCTGACCGAACTCGTGCGTGACTCCTCGCGTGTGCTCGTGATGGGCCACCGCTACGCGGATCTGGATGCGCTCGGCGCGGCGGTCGGCGTGTGCTGCCTGGCCCGCAAATGCGGGACGAAGGCCAACATCGTGATCAACCGGGAGCATAACGCGGTCAAGACGCTGATCGAGCGGCTGCTGCCGGAGCCGGAATACCGCGACGCCTTCATGTCCACGCAGGAGGCGATGGTCGCGGCGGACGGTCGGACACTGCTGGTCGTCGTGGACACCAACAGCCCCGCTCAGGTCGAGGACCCGGATCTGCTGGACGCCTGCAACCGCGTGGCTGTCATCGACCACCACCGCGTGTCCGCCTCGTATATCCACAACGCGGCCCTCGGCTTTATTGAGCCCTACGCCTCCTCGGCCTGCGAGCTGATGACGGAGATCCTCCAGGAGGTGACCGAGCAGACCGATATCCTCCGCTGTGAGGCCGAGGCCCTGCTCTCGGGCATCGTGCTGGATACCAAGAGCTTTTCGATCCGCACCGGCGAGCGGACCTTCGACGCGGCCGCCTATCTGCGGCGCAGCGGGGCCGATACGACCGAGGTCAAGAAGCTCTTCCAGACGGATATGGAGCATACGGTTGCGATGTACAAGATCATGCAGGAGGCCGAGCAGTACCGCAATATCGCCATCGCAGCCCCGTCCGCGCCGCAGAGCCGCGTTGTGGCCGCGAAGGCGGCGGACGAACTGCTGAACATCTCGGGGGTGGACGCCTCCGTGGTCATCTCCCCGGACGGGAAGGGCGGGGCCTTCGCCTCGGCCCGCTCCATCGGCGAGATCAATGTGCAGATCCTCATGGAGAAGCTCGGGGGCGGCGGCAACCGCAGCGCTGCTGCAGTCCAGATGGAGGACACCACGCTGGAGGACGCGGTTCAGAAGGTACGGGAAGCAATCGACGATTATCTGAGCTGAGACCCTTGCGTATCGCAGCGACACAGAAAACTATACAGTAGGAGATACAAGCCATGAAAGTTATTTTCAATCAGGACGTACGCGGTCAGGGCAAAAAAGGGGAGATGAAGGAAGTCTCCATCGGCTATGCCCGCAACTATCTGCTCCCGCGCGGCCTTGCCTCCGAGGCTACGGCCGACGCGATCAACGCCTTCAAGCTCAAGGAGAAGGCTAAGGCGGCGCAGGCTGCGCGCGAGAAGGCCGAGGCCGAGGCCAACGCCAAGAAGCTCGAGGGCGTGCAGGTCATCATCCGCGCCAAGGCCGGCAGCGGCGGCAAGCTCTTCGGCGCGGTCACCAGCGAGGCGATCAGCAAGGCGCTCAAGGAGCAGTTCGATATCGACATCGAGAAGAACAAGATCGTCCAGACCGATCCCATCAAGACCTTTGGCAGCTTCTCCGTCAAGGCAAAGCTCGGCTATGAGGTCAGCGGTACGGTGAACGTGCTGGTCGTAGAGGGATAATCATTATCAGATTGCACGGAGGGGCATCGCCCGCGCGGGCGGCGCTCCGGAGGAAGAGCCATGGATGAACTGCTGGGCCGCAGAGTGCCCTATTCCGCCCAGGCGGAGCAGGCGGTCGTCGGCGCGATGCTGATCGACCCGAAATGCGTGCCGGATGTGCTGGAAAAGCTGAAGCCCGACGAATTCTATATCAAGCTCAATCGGGACATCTATGAAACGATCTACGCCATGTTCGCTTACGGGCAGACGATCGACCCGGTGACGGTGCTCGCGCAGATGCGCGTGCGCGGCGTCTATCAGGATAACTGCGAGAGCTATATGGCCGACATCATGCGCGTCACGCCCACGGCGGCGAACGTGCTGGAATACGCGGCCATCGTGCGCGACCGCGCACTGCTGCGCCGGCTGGGTGAGGCGGCGGATGAGATCAACACGCTCGTCTACGAGGACGCGGGCGAGGCCGAGGCCAAGCTCGAGGCCGCCGAGCGCAAGATCTATGCGCTGCGGCAGGGCCGCACGGTCGGCGGGCTGACGCCGGTCGCGCAGGTCGTGCAGAACGTTTTTGACGAGATGAACGAGGCGGCGTCCTCCGGCAGCAAGATCCCGGGCGTCCCGACGGGCTTTCCGGATCTGGACCGGACGATCCTGGGCCTCAACCCCTCGGAGCTCATTCTGGTGGCGGGACGCCCCGGCATGGGCAAGACCGCCATCGCGCTGAATATGGCGCTGCATGTGGGCCTGAACGAGCACAAGACCGTGGCGATCTTTTCGCTGGAGATGAGCCGCGAACAGCTGACGACCCGTCTGCTTTCGCGCGCCGCGCTGGTCCCGCTGCAGAATCTGCTGACCGGCCAGCTGGACGAGCGGCAGTGGCGCAGCGTGACGGACGCGGCGCAGTCCCTCAGCACGACCGATATCCGTATCGACGACAATCCGACCCTCACGGTGTCGGACATGAACGCCCAGTGCCGCCGCGTGCCGAACCTCGGCCTTGTCGTCATCGACTATCTCCAGCTGATGCAGTCCGCCGGCAGCGGGCACAGCTGGTCGAACGAGAGCAGGACCCAGGCCGTCAGCGACATCAGCCGCATGCTGAAGATCATGGCCAAGGAACTCGATGTGCCGGTCGTCTGCGCCTCGCAGCTCTCGCGCGCCAACGAGTCGCGGCAGGACAAGCGCCCCATGCTCTCCGACCTGCGTGAGTCAGGCTCGATCGAGCAGGACGCGGACGTCGTGATCGGTCTCTATCGCGACGGCTATTACAATAAGGAAGTTGAAAACCCCACCCTGGCCGAGGCCATCGTGCTGAAAAACCGCAAGGGCATGACCGGTACGATCGAGCTCAGCTGGCTGGGTGAGTATACCTCTTTCACGTCGGTCGAGCGCCGGCGCGACGATGATTACTGAGCTGCTCCCGCGCGGCGGGCGCGTGCTCTGTGCCGTGTCGGGCGGGGCGGATTCCATGGCCCTGCTGCATATGCTGCTGCGGCGCGGGGATCTCACAGTCTGCGCGGCACACTACGAACACGGTCTGCGCGGAGAGGAAGCCCTGCGGGACGCGGCCTTCGTGGAGGAATACTGCCGGAGCCGCGGCGTCCCCTTCCTCATGGAGCACGGCGATGTGAGAACGTATGCGGGGGAGCGCGGCCTCGGGATCGAGGAGGCGGCGCGGGAACTGCGCTATGCCTTTCTCGAGCGGGCGGCGGACCGGCTCGGCTGCGATGTGATCGCGACCGCGCACAACGCCGACGACAATGCCGAGACGATGCTGCTGCACCTGCTGCGCGGCAGCGGGCTGGACGGCCTGCGCGGGATCCCGCAGCGGCGGGGGCGCGTGGTGCGTCCGCTGCTGGATACGAGCCGCGCCGAGATCGAGCGCTACCTGGAAGAAAACGGCGTTCCCCATGTGGAGGACAGCAGCAATACGGACGAGGCTTTCAGCCGGAATCTCCTGCGCAAACGGGTGATGCCCGTGCTGTGCGAACTCAATCCGCGCGTGAGCGAGGCGATGGGCCGCACGGCCCGGCTTCTGGAGCGGGACGGGGCCTGTCTGGACCGCCAGGCGGCGGATCTGCTCGTGGATACCGGGGAGGGAAAGTTCCTGTACCTGGAGATGCTGCGGGCGCAGGATCCCGCCGTCGCCTCGCGCGCGATCCGCGCGCTCGCGCCCGGGACTATGAGCGAGGAGCGGACCGCGGCCGCGCTGGACTTTATCCGGAGCGACGGGGACGGGCTGCTCGAGCTGCCCGGCGGCGCGCTGCGGCGCGAGCGGGGACGGCTGTATCCGGAGTCCGGCGAGCCGATTCCGACTCTGCCGGAGCGGGAACTGCCGCTTGAGGGGACGCTCCGGATCCCCGAGGCGGGGATCGTGATCCGCTGTGAGCGGACGGAGAAAAAAGAAGAAATTAACGGCTTGTTCAAGACTTACGATCTCAAATATGAGAAGATACACGGGAAGATCGTCTGTACAGGCCGACGGGAAGGGGACCGCTTCCACCCGGCGCACCGCGGCTGCGGCAAGAGCCTGCGCGCGCTGTTCGGCGAGGCGGGATTGACGCGGCGCGAGCGCGCCGTGGTCCCGGTTTTGCGGGACGAGGCGGGGATCCTGGCGGTCCTCGGCTTCGGCCAGGACGCACGCTGCGAAGCGGCGTGTGGAGACCCCGTGATACGGATTACATGGACGGAGGATGCGGAGTGAAGCTTCACGCCGCGAAGAAAGAGATGGAAGATTTTATTCAGGAAGTCCTGATCTCCCGGGAGGAGATCGAAAGTCATGTGGCGGAGGTCGGCCGGCAGATCAGCCGGGACTATGAGGGCAAGGACCCGATCTTTATCGGCGTGCTGAAGGGCTGCTTCATCTTCATGGCGGATCTGATGCGCCATGTGACGGTGGACTGCTCGATGGACTTTATGGCCGTCTCCTCTTATCAGGGGACCACTTCCACGGGCGCCGTGCGCATCGCGAAGGACCTGAGCGAGAACATCGAGGGCCGCCATATCATCCTGGTGGAGGACATCCTCGATTCGGGCGTGACGCTCAACTACCTGAAAAACTATCTCTCGGTGCGCAAGCCCGCCTCGGTCGCCGTGGCGACGCTGATGGACAAGCCCGCCCGCCGCAAGGCGGATATCTACGCCGACTATTCCTGCTTCGAGGTGCCGGACGCGTTCGTGGTCGGCTATGGCCTGGACTATAACGAGCGGTACCGGAACCTCCCCTATATCGGCATCCTGAAACCCGAAATCTACGAGTAAGACCCATATTTAAGGAAGTGACACGCATTTGAAACCCAACCGCAACCGCGCCAGAGACCTCGGTTTCTATGTCCTGCTGCTGGTCATCATGGTGGCCGTGATCTTCACCATGACCCGGGACACGGAGCCGGATCAGATCGAGAGCTATTCCGAGCTGGTGGACCTGTTCAAGCAGGAGAAGGTCCAGTCCTTCGTCTATCGCCCCGGCAGTTCCTCGAACCGCGTGATCCTTGAGATCCGCACCGACGATCCCACGATGCCCACAAAGCAGATGAGCTACGATCTCTACAGCTTCTCCGTGTTCTACGAGGACTTCAACGAGATCATCGAGCAGCAGTATGCCGACGGCATCATCGAGAGCTACGACTATGAGACCGGGGTCGTCATCCCCTGGTGGGCGAGCATCCTGCCCTATGTGCTGCTGATGGGCGGCGCGCTGGTGCTGTGGTATGTGATGATGAACCGCATGGGCGGCGGCGGA
Organism: Eubacteriales bacterium; assembly: GCA_030531505.1. Lineage (GTDB taxonomy): Bacteria > Bacillota > Clostridia > Oscillospirales > Oscillospiraceae > Limivicinus. Next base: position 92 of record JAUNNH010000034.1, on the reverse strand, counting down.
GCCGGCGGTGTGGCCCGCTTCTCCAAGGCCCGTACCCGCAGCGGCAGCGACGAGAAGAACAAAAAGACCTTCAACGACGTGGCCGGCTGCGA
>JAUNNH010000041.1 GCA_030531505.1 Eubacteriales bacterium | reverse complement strand
CGTCGGCGCTGATGCCGCGGAAGTCGCGGACACGGGGCAGCGCCACGTTGAACAGGCGATCCAGGAACTCCCACATACGGTCCTGGCGCAGCGTGACCTTCACGCCGACCTTCATGCCCTCACGGAGCTTGAAGTTCGCGACGGACTTCTTGGCCACGGTCGCAACGGCGTGCTGACCGGTGATGGCGGAGATGTCCTTAATGACGGCTTCCAGAGCCTTGGCGTTATCCTTGCAGTCGCCGCAGCCGACAGAGACAACGATCTTGTCGATCTTGGGGATCTGCATGGGGGACTTGTACTGGAACTTCTCCATCAGAGCAGGAGCAACTTCCTTCACATACTTTTCCTTCATTCTGGTCATGTCAGTTTACTCCTTTCTCTCAGATTTCAGCGCCGCACTTCTTGCACACGCGGGCCTTCTTGCCGTCGGTGATCTTGTGCGCGACGCGGGTGGCCTTGCCGCACTTGGGGCAGACCAGCATGACCTTGGAGGCATAGATCGGGGTCTCGACCTTGATGATGCCGCCCTCCTGGCCCTGCTTCTGGGGCTTCTGGTGCTTGGTCGCAACGTTGACGCCCTTCACGATGACCTTGCCGGCCTTCGGTTCGGCGACGAGGACCTCGCCCTGCTTGCCCTTGTCCTTGCCGGACAGAACGATGACTTTATCGTCTTTCTTGATGTTCATTCTCGTGCCCTCCATCAAATCACTTCGGGAGCCAGGGACAGGATCTTCATATACTCCTTGTCGCGCAGCTCACGGGCGACGGGCCCGAAGATACGGGTACCGCGGGGGTTCTTATCGCCGGTGTTGATCAGAACCGCAGCGTTCTCGTCGAAGCGAACATAGGTGCCGTCCGCGCGGCGAACGGGCTTAACGGTGCGGACGATGACAGCCTTGACCACATCGCCCTTCTTGACGGAACCGCCGGGGGCCGCCTTGCGGACGGAGCAGACGATCACGTCGCCGATGCTGGCATACTTCCGCTTGGAGCCGCCGAGCACACGGATGCACTTGAGTTCCTTGGCGCCGGTATTGTCGGCGACCTTCAGATAAGATTCCTGTTGGATCATATTTCGGCGCCTCCTTACTTAGCCTTCTCAACGATCTCGACCACGCGCCAGCGCTTGTCCTTGGACAGGGGGCGGGTCTCCATCACGCGGACGATATCGCCGACGCCGCACTCGTTGTTCTCGTCGTGAGCCTTCAGGCGGTAGGTGCGTCCGATGATCTTGTTATAGGTCTTGTGAGCCACGTGGTCCTCGACGATGACGACCACGGTCTTGTCCATCTTGTCGCTGACGACCTTGCCCACGCGGACCTTACGGGAAGTAGTTCTCTCAGTATTCATTCCTCGTTACCTCCTCAGTTCTGCTTCTCGCGCAGCACAGTCTTGACGCGGGCGATATCACGGCGCGCGGCAGAGATCTTGGTGGGGTTGTCAAGATGATTGGTGGCATGCTGCATGCGGAGCATGAACAGGTCCTTCTTCAGATCGGCGAGCTTGGCTTCCAGCTCGCTGACGGACATGGAGCGAATTTCGGTAGCCTTCATCTTATTCACCACCATTCTCAGACTCGGATTCCTTGGTGACGACCTTGGTCTTGATGGGCAGCTTGTGGCTGGCCAGACGCAGGGCCTCACGCGCGGTCTCCTCGGGCACGCCGGCGATCTCAAACATGACACGGCCGGGCTTCACAACGGCGACCCAGTACTCGGGGGCGCCTTTACCGGAACCCATACGGGTCTCGGCGGGCTTCGCGGTCACGGGCTTATCGGGGAAGATCTTGATCCACACCTGACCGCCGCGCTTGGTGTAACGGGTCATGGCGATACGGGCCGCCTCGATCTGGTTGGAGGTGATCCAGCCGGGCTCCTGAGCCTGCAGGCCGAACTCACCGTAGGTGACAACATTACCGCGGGTAGCTTTGCCCTTCATGCGGCCGCGCTGCACTCTGCGGTATTTAACTCTCTTGGGCATTAACATTAGTTGTTGCCTCCTTCCTTAGCGGGAGCGGCGGGACGGGGACCGCGGTTGAAGCCGCCCTGGCCCTGAGGCCGGCTGCCGTAGCCGCCCTGGCGGTTGTCACGGTTGTCGCGGTTGTAGCCGCCCTGACGATTGTCGCGATTGTAGCCGCCCTG
>JAUNNH010000033.1 GCA_030531505.1 Eubacteriales bacterium | reverse complement strand
GAGTTTTATGAAGCAACCGAGGAAGCCGGGTTTCATATCGGTTTTGAGCGCGGCGGAGGCGTTGGCCGCATCATCTGTATCAATACCGCATTCGCGGAGTTCAAGCGCGTCGGCGCTGAGATTTACAAGGAAGCCCTTACCATTCTGCTGGAAGCATGGGGCGGCGATCCGGAATCCCTGAGAGCTGAGGTTCTTCAGGGATTTATTCATTTTGTGGAGCTTTACCATGACGAGTATGACCGCAACCGCCTTATTTACAGCCTGCGCAGCTATGAGCCAAACTTCATTTATGTGGCAGGCAAGGCGGAAAAGGAACTGCGCGGCGTGAAGCGCTACATCAATATTTTCTACCGTATCTACAACGGCAGACGCAAGTATTCGATTCTTCCCATGAAGTTCTGAGGGAAAAATCTTTTTTTTACCCGATCAAGGTCGGAAACCATGGGGCTGTACATCGTCACGGCCCTATTCTTCTGCCCTTGATATTTTACATATTACAATCGCCTTAACCAGGCAGAAAGGAAACTGCAAATGGAGAAATTGTTTACCAGAAAAGAAGCTGCGAACGTTCTCGGTATCAGCCTTGCAACACTGGATGCAGCTCGCATGAACGGACTGATTTCCTATGTTCAGTATGTAGATAATGGCTGTGTGTATTTTACCGAATTAGGGCTTCAAGAGTATATTGCGAGGTCAACACACCGTGCAAAACCAAAAGAACTGAACAATAACTATCGAAAAACAAAGAATAGTACGGCCCGTTGATCGACATCCTTGAGCTTTTCTGAGCAAGCAGAGAAAATATAGAAGTAAGAAACAAGGAAAGGAGTGTCGATCATGGCATTAAAAAAAAGGCTTCCAAGGTATAGCACAGTTGAAATCAACGGGATTCGTTATTACAAGACCTATGTTGAAGACGCTACCGGTAAGCGCATCATTCTATATGGGAAAACGCGCGAAGAACTTTATGATAAAGAAATGAATGCACTTGAACAGGCTGATAGTTCATTACTCCGAAGGAAATCTCCGACCGTAGCGGAATACTGTGAGAAGTGGCTGATGATGCAGTCAGTGCATGTTAGGGCTACGACATTGACAGACTACACTTCAAAGGTTCGGAGACATATTATCAAGGAACTTGGCGATAAACACATCGCCGATGTGACCGAAAATGATATAAGGCTTGCATTAGTACCTGTATCCAGTAAATCCGCATCCGTATATAAGTCAGTAGTCATTCTTTACCGTTCGATTTTCAAATCAGCATTAGAAAGCCATGTGATAGCAGAGAATCCAACGATTTATCTGGATGCCAAAGGCGGTGGCATCCCACAAAAAGAGAGAACTGCGCTCTCAGATGAGCAGGCGAAAAAACTAATCGACACTGTTCGTGGATTGCCGCCGTATGAATTTGTGATGATTGGTTTATATACCGGATTACGGAGAGAAGAGATTCTTGCTTTACAATGGGATTCTGTTTTCCTGGATGTACCTGCCCCATATCTGACCGTGCAGCGAGCATGGCATACTGAACACAACCGACCAGTCATTATGACCGAACTGAAAACTAAAGCCGCAAATCGAAATATTCCTCTCCCCGATTGTTTGGTGGAGTGCCTTAAGGAAGCAAAAGCAAAATCTAAATCGGAGTATGTGATTTCAAACAGCGAGGGCGACCCCTTATCCTATACACAGTACAAGCGGTTATGGCAGTATATTGTCACTCGCACGGCCAAAGAACGATCTTATTATCGTTACGAAGATGGAAAGCGTGTGAAACATACCATAAATCCACAAGTAGGAGAAAAGGCTGCACATAACGGAAAGGTGGTTTATAGCTTGGATTTTGAGGTTACTCCCCACCAACTTCGACACACATATATCACAAACCTCATTTATGCGTCGGTTGATCCGAAAACTGTGCAGTATCTGGCAGGACACGAAAACTCAAAGATTACAATGGATATTTACGCGAAAGTAAAGTACAACCGACCGGATGATGTTGTTGTTGCAATGGCGGGTGCCTTTGCTCAGTGGGAATCCTAATCTGCGAGCCGAAGAGCATGAAATCAAACATTTTTAGCAAGAGAGCGTGGAGTTTATCCACGCTCTCTTGCTTTAGATCGACATCCTTGATGATGTTCCCCGCTTCTGATAAAACGATTAGGACAATAAATCAGACGAAAGTTGAAAGGAGACATATCTATGGCAAAGACAAAGACAACCATCCCAAACTATGGGACAGTAACCAGAAAAGGAATCCAATATTTCCGTACTCGAATTACAGATGCGGATGGAAAGAGAGTAGACTTGTATGCTCCGACCTGCGAAGAACTATATGAAAAAGAGACGGAAGCAAGAAAACAGGTTGAAGATACCATCTACCGCCGTAAAAACCCTACTGTAGCAGAATACTGCGAGAGTTGGCTGGAAATGCAATCTGCAAAGGTATCATCTGCAACGATAAGAGGGTATTCTTTCACGATGAAGAAATATATCATCCAGCCACTTGGGGATATGTATATGTCTGACGTGACAACGGATGATATTCGGCTTGCACTTATTCCTGTTTCTAAGAAATCTACGGCTGTATATGCAACGGTCAATATGCTCATCAAATGTATTTTCTACTCTGCTGAGAGAAATCAGCTGTTGAAGTGCAATCCGTCAGCGAATATTTCTGCAAAGGGAGGAATTCCGATAAAGGAGAAAGACGCTTTGACCGATGACCAGATAAAAACGCTTCTGGATGCGGTTAGAGGACTCCGGCCTTATGTTTTCATTATGATCGGACTGTATTCAGGACTCCGCCGAGAAGAGATTCTTGCTTTACAATGGGATTGCGTTTTTTTGGATGTTAAGACACCGTATATTTCGGTTCGCCGAGCATGGAGATCAGATCACAATCGTCCGGTAGTCAATACGATTCTGAAAACACCTGCGGCAAGACGAGATATACCCATTCCGCCATGCCTTACTGCGTGCCTAAAGGAAGTCAAAGAAACATCCCATTCGGAGTATGTAATATCGGATGACAATGGGAATCCTCTCAGCTATGCGCAATTTCAAAGGCTCTGGAAATATGTCACGGTGCGATCTGTTAAGCCGAGAAACTACTACAAATATGTGAATGGCCAAAGTATAAAGTATACTGTTACACCGTTAGCCGGATGCCATCAAAAGAATAATCCCAATATAGAGTACACCATAGATTTTGATGTGACACCGCATACACTTAGACGCACTTACATCACAAACCTGCTATACGCTGGCGTAGATCCCAAAACAGTTCAATACCTTGCCGGACATGAAAACAGTAAAACAACTATGGACATCTACGCAAAATTGAAGTACAATAAACCCGAAGAGCTCTTGAATGTTGTTAATGCTGCATTTGGACAACGGGAAAAAGCACAAAATGACCCCGATTTTTGAGTTAAAAAATGGGGCAACTTTTTGGGAAATGGCTCAAAACCCCCGGAAAATAAGGCTTTTTGAGCTATAAAACATGCTTAGTACGGCCTCAAGGCCGCCCGCCGCGCTCCGCAGTTCAGCAAGCGCTGATCTCAAGTCGAAATCATCAAAAACCCTGGAATCTTACGGTTTCAGGGTTTTTTCATGCCCCAATCCTTGATAAACTGAAAAAAACAGCCTAAAATAAAAAATCCCCCTGCGTAAGGTATTGCTTGTTACGCTGCGTCATGTAGTAGGATACATGACGAAAGGAGGCGAAACGCTATGTCAAAATATACGACGGGAGAGCTTGCAAAGCTTTGCGGCGTCACTGTCCGCACGGTCCAGTATTATGATACCCGCGGCATCCTGATCCCCAGCGAGCTTTCCGAAGGCGGGAGACGGCTCTATTCGGAAGACGATCTGAAGCGCATGAAGACCATCTGCTTTCTGCGCGAACTGGATCTGCCGATCGACGCCATTTCTCAGATCCTGAAGGAAGAGCATCCCGAGAAAGTGATCTCCCTGCTGATCGAACAGCAGGAGAAAGCTCTTTCGGATGAAATCTCCGACAAAGAAGAAAAACTGGAAAAGCTGCGTGAGCTGAAAAACGGACTAAAGAGTCGGGCGGCATTCTCTCTCGAAGCCATCGGAGACATAGCCGTATTTATGGAAGGCAAGAAAAAACTGAAACGCATGCGCTGGAGGATGATCATGACAGGAATCCCGGTCATGGTGCTGCAATGGTTTTCCATCATTTTCTGGATTCTCAAGGGCATCTGGTGGCCCTTCGTTGTCTGGGTCGTGGTGGCTGCGGTTTGGGGTACAGTGGTCAGCCGGTACTACTTCAATCATGTGAAATACATCTGTCCGGAATGCCACGAGGTATTCAAACCCACGCTGAAGGAAGCGTTCTTTGCGAATCATACCCCGACAGCCCGCAAGCTGACCTGTACTTCCTGCGGTCACAAGGGCTTCTGCGTGGAAATCTGGGGAGGTGACAAAAAATGAGCGCATTTGAGAATATCGTCATCGGCAAAAGCAGCATTCCGTCGCTGATTATTACGGTCATTTTGATGATCGCGATCCCCGTCATTTTCTTTATCTACTGGCGCAGGAAGCATGCAGAACAGACAAATATCAGCTGGCTCATTGCAGGTGCTGTTGGATTTATCGTTTCTGCCCGCGTGTTGGAACTAGGCGTGCATTATTTCTGCATCCTTGCGGATAATCCCGTTTCCCGATTCATCAACGGAAACACAGTAGCTTTCGTCCTTTACGGAATCACCATGGCTGGCGTTTTTGAGGAGTGTGGACGGCATGTTATTCTGAAATATATCATGAAAAAGAACCGCACCCGGGAAAATGCGATCCTGTACGGCATCGGCCACGGTGGCATCGAGATTTTGACTATCCTTCTGCCGACCATGATCACCTATCTTGTCATTGCGGTACTGTTTTCTCAGGGAGAAGTGGAACATGCACTCAGTTCCCTGAAGATTACGGAGGAAACCGCAGCCGCAGCGCTTCCGTCCGTTCAGGCAGCGGCTGCATTTAACTATGGGGCGATGGCTATGAACGTCATCGAGCGTTTGTTTGCGTTGCTGCTTCACATCGGACTCACAGTCATCGTGTATTATGGTGTCGTAAACGCAAGGAAAGTTTGTCTGCCGATGGCGATCCTGCTGCACATGCTGATGGATACGTTCCCGGCGCTGTATCAGAGAGGCCTGGTGCCGCTGTGGGCAGTTGAGGTATGGGCGGCTGTGTGGACTGGCATAGTCGTTTCCATTGCGGTGAAGCTCTATGGGAAAATGAAGGAATCATCTCGCAGTTAACGGATGGGGGCACAAGAGTTTGAGAATTCGGTCCTGCGGCAGTGCAGTCTCAAAGCCGCCCGCCGCACTCCTTAGTTCTCGAAGCGCTGATCGCCTATACAGAGACACACAAAACCCGCAGTCACAAGACTGCGGGTTTTCTTTATGTTTCGTCGTAGACGCGGGGGATGCGGCTGGAGACCGCGCAGAGCAGCTCGTAGGGGATCGTCTGCGCCGCGGCGCTGAGCGCGGCCAGATCGTTATGCTCGCCGAAGATCTCCACCACGTCGTTCTCCGCGGCTTCGGGGACGGCGGTCACGTCCGCCATGCACATATCCATGCAGATGTTCCCGCGCTGCGGGATCTTCTGCCCCCGCAGGTCAAAGCTGCACTTGCCCGAGAGAAGCCGGTGGAGCCCGTCGGCATAGCCGATGCCGAGCACCGCCATCCGGGTCCGCTCTGTTGTAACGTAGGTCCGGCCGTAGCTGACCGCGGCGCCGGGGCCGTATTCCTTGATCATCAGGATGCGCGTCTTGAGGTTCATGCCGGGCCGGAGCCCGTAGCGGCCACTCTCATCGCCGTAGCCGTAGAGCAGCAGACCGGGACGCGCCATGTCGAGGGCATAGGCCGGATAGTTCTCCGCCGCGCCCGAGTTCATGCAGTGACGGATGCGGAAATGAATGCCCGCGCGCTCCTGCACCGCGTCTATCACCCGACAGAACAGCTCAAACTGCACCTGCGTGCAGCGGACATTCTCCGCGTCCTTCTCGTCCGACACTGCGAAGTGCGTGAAAATGCCCTCCGCGTCGAGCCCGTCCATCCGACAGACCGCGGCGATCTGCCGCACGCACTCGTCAAAGTGCTCCCCGGCGGCGAGGAAACCGAGACGGGACATACCGCTGTCCACCTTGATGTGGACGCGCAGCGTCTTCCCGCAGCGCTGTGCCGCCCGGGAAAGAGCGGCCGCCTGCCCGCAGGAGCTGACCGCCTGTGTGATGTCATGTTCGATCAGTTTATCGGCATACTCTGCAGGTGTGACACCGAGGATCATGACCGGCATGGTGATCCCGTTTTGCCGAAGCTCCAGGGCTTCGTCCAGACAGGCGACGGCGAGATAGTCCGCGCCCTCCTCCTGCAGCATGCGGGAGACCCGAACGGCACCGTGGCCGTAGGCATTTGCCTTCACGACGCCCAGAAAGCGGCAGCCCTCCGGCAGCCGCGCACGGATCACGTGATAGTTATGACGGATATTGTCCAGGCGGATTTCCGCCCAGGTCCGGATCTCTTGTTCGATCATCGATGGGACACCTTCTTCTCACAGACACATACAATTTGTTATTCTATCACATAATCCGAAAGCTGTAAAGCAAAGCGGCCCTGTTTGACCGGCTTGTGCTCCCGGGCTGTTTCTGCTACAATAAGCGTGTACGATTTCTGACGGAGGTAACACAACATGAAATGTTCCCATTGCGGCGCGGAGGTCCCGGCAGACAGACGCTACTGTCCCGGCTGCGGCGCGGATCTCGGTATCCCCATCGACACGGCACAGCAGCGCCGGGCGGCCAAACTCGCCTCCGGCACCGGCTTCGCTCTCGGCCAGGCGGCCCGCCGTGCGCGGCTCGAGGCCAGCTATGCGGCGGAGGAGCTGATCGGGGCGCGGGCGTATAACGCGATCCTGCTCGGCGTACTGCTCTGGGGCCTGCTCGTGAACGCGCTGCTGTGCGTGTATGCCGGCGCCGTGCTCCGCTACATTCCGCCTCTGGCGCTGCTGATCGGCTATGCGGTATGCGCCTTTGTGGGCGTGCGCATCGCGGCGCGCTCGCGGCAGCCGCTCGTGAGCTTCCTTGGCTATAATCTCGTGGTCGTCCCCTTCGGGCTGGTGATCGCCGTCATGGTCGAATCCTACGGCGGGATCGGCTCGGCCGTGGTGCGGGACGCTTTCGTCTACACACTGCTCATCACGGGCGGCATGGGTGCCGTCGTGCTGATCGCGCCCGGGCTTTTCGAGAAGCTGGGCGGCGCACTGCTGGGCTGCCTCGGAGGGCTCGTGCTCTGCGAGATCGTGCTGCTGCTCTTCGGGGTGCGGCAGAACGTGACAGACTGGGCGGCGGCGGGACTCTTCAGCCTCTATATCGGCTATGACATCCACCGCTCGCAGCAGTTTGCCAAGACTGTGGACAATGCGGTGGACAGCGCGCTGGACATCTACCTCGATGTGGCCAACCTCTTCATCCGGCTTATGGAGATCCTGGGCAAGCGCAAGGATTGATTCATGCTTCAAAAACACACAGGCTGCCTGTTATATCGGCAGCCTGTGTGTTTTGTGTGATCAGCTCAGCCGAGGATCTCCCGGATGGCGGCTTTTCCGGCTTCGATCAGGATCGTCGCGTCCATGGAATAGGCGATGCTGTCGTAGCCCATGGCGAGATCCTCCCGCGCGGCGGCGGGGCTGCCGGCAAAGATCAGCGTTGGCTTGCCAGCCGCCTGGCAGACGGCTGCGATATGGCGCAGCGCGTCCCGGAACTCCGGACGGCCAAACTCCCCCGGGATGCCCATGGCAGTGGAGAGATCGAAGGGCCCGACAAAAATGCCGTCCACACCCGGCAGCGCGACGATCTCCTCCAGATGCGCGAGGCAGCCCGTGGTCTCACACTGGGGGATCAGCATGGTCTCGCGGTTGGAGACCTCAAAATAATGCGGCAGACCGTGCTGTGCGTAATCCTCCTGCCAGAAGGCGGTTCCGCCGCTCGCGGCGACGCCGCGCTCGCCGAGGGGGAGATACTTGCCCCAGCGGACCACGTCCTCCGCTTCTTCCACGCTGCTGAGGGAGGGGATGATCAGCCCCATCGCACCGGCGTCGAGGGCCTTGAGGATCGCGGGGCGCGAGATCTCCTGCACACGCACGAGCGGTGTCGTTCCATAGAGCTTGGCGCAGCGGATGTACTCCAGCGCTGTCTGCGGGTGGAAGGGGCCGTGCTCGGTGTCGATGATGATATAGTCAAAGCCCGCCAGGGCCAGGCACTCCGCCGCGGTGGCGGAGCCGATCTCCATGAAGCAGCCCACGCTGGGCTCGCCTCGGAGCAGCTTTTCGCGGTATGCGTTTTTCATCGTATCCATCTCCTCCGTTTGTTTTCCCCATGCTAACACAGCGGACGGCGGATTGCAAGCGGGGCGGTTGACAGCTTTATGGGCGGGTGCTAAGATAATGCCAGATAGTTTGACTGCAAACTATAATAATGGAAAGGAAGCATGAACAAGATGAAACATCTGAAAACCGCTCTCGTATGCCTGCTCGTTCTGACCCTGCTCGCTTCGAACGCCTCTCTGGCCTTCGCCGAGGGGCCCTCCGGCAGCGCAACCGCCACGGCCCAGGGCCTGGAAGAGACCGTCACCGTGACCGTCACCGTCGAGGACGGCGCGATCACCGCGGTCGAGGCTGAGACCGACAAGGAGGAAGTTACCGTCGGCCGTCAGGCACTGACCGAGATCCCCGAGGCGATCGTGGCCGCCAACAGCGTCAAGGTCGACGCCGTATCCGGCGCCACCAGCACCTCCAACGCCGTGATCGCCGCCGCGACCAGCGCCTATGCCGAGATCCTCGGGATCGATGTGAATCTGGATGCCTGGGCCAAGGGCAACGGCTATGTCAAGGCGGAGGACTTCTCCATGGTCACCGGCGTGGACGCCGTGACCTCCGCGACCGTCTCCGGCCAGGGCGGCATCAACTTCGGCGATCTCGATCTGAGCGATGAGCTCAAGAAGGCGCTGATCCTCGATTACCTCAAGGGCGCCGAGGGCAACTACCGCGAGATGTATCAGATCGCGACCTCCTACAACAATGTCCCGACCATCGGCAGCGTGGAGTACGTGCTCGACCCGTCCGACATGAGCCTCTTCGGTTCCAGCGAGACCAACACCGCCAAGCTCAACAATATGAACCTCAATCCGCAGGTCGACCTGTACTGGACGCGCCAGATCCGCGAGGGCGATATCTGCTCCGAGGCGATGCCCATTCTGCCCACCTACTTCATGAGCTACGGCGTGGAGATCACGGGTATCTACAAGGCTATCCACTTTGCCGAATTGAGCGAGGAGGAAATCCCGGTCTATGTGAAGAAGGCCCGCGAGTATTTTGCCACGCTGAGCAACACGGCGGCAAAGGCCGAGCTGGACGATGAAGCCCTGTACGAGTATCTGAGCACCTCCCCGATGAACTTCTATCAGATCGTCCCGACCCGTATCGTTGTGACCTCCCCCTGGTTCCTGAACATGTTTGACTCCGGCTATGCCCGCCAGTTTGTAGACGAGGAGCTGCAGGCTGAGCTCGCCGCCTTTGTTGCCGAGACCTATCCCGACGCGCAGGGGCTTACCTCCATGGATTATGCCACCGGTGCTTCCACCGGCCTCAAGACCCAGCAGACCCTGACCTTCGAGGGCTGATCGCACACACAAAAGAGAATGCCGCCGGTTCTTCCGGCGGCATTCTCTTTGCCGGAAAACCGCTGCAGCAAAAAAACACCAGAGGCTCAGCCTCTGGTGTTTTGTCGTTCTATGGTGTCAAGGGGATTACTTGCTGTGCTTGCCCTTTTTGCGCGGCATCGCAACGGCCATGCCGCCGCCGAGCAGCGCGAACAGGGTCAGCACGCCGAGGCGCCAGAAGCCCTGGTTATCGCCGGTCTTCGGGCTGTTGGCCGGAGCCGGGCTCGGAGTCGGCGTAGGGGCGGGAGTCGCGGTAGGCGCCGGTGTCGGGGTCGGAGTCGGCGTAGGGGCGGGAGTCGCGGTAGGCGCCGGTGTCGGAGTCGGCGTAGGGGCGGGAGTCGCGGTAGGCGCCGGTGTCGGGGTCGGGGTTACCTCCGGAGAGGGCTCCGGGTTCTTCTCCCACTGGGCCGTGAAGGTGTGATCCTCCGTCACCGTGTAGCTGTCGCCCGGCTGATACTCCGAGCCCTTCCAGTACTGGAAGGTGTAGCCCTCGCGGGACGGTGCCGGGGAGATTGTGATCTCCTCGCCGTAGTCGTGGGTCTCCACGCTCGGCTCTGTGGAGCCGTTCAGCGTGCCGCCGTTGGGATCGTAGGTGATGGTGAAGCTGAGCGGCTTCCACTGTGCGTAAAGCTTTAGATCGCCTGTCAGCAGGCGCTGGAATCCTCCCAGATATTCCTCACCGCTGCCGTCAGGTTCTGTGTTCCAGCACTGGAAGATATAGCCTTCCCGTTCCGGCTCCTCGCTGATCACCGTGTAGTACTCCGCGTTCTCGGTCATCATTTCAACCAGGTCGGGGTCATCGTCGTACATGCCGCCGACAGTCTCGACCGTGTGCTCCGTGTCCTCGAAATCCGCGGTCTCCCCATCCTGGTAGACATAGGTTACCATCGCGTCCTTGGCGATGTAGCGATAGTCGAACATCGACGCGCGGCTCATGTGGTAGCCGTCCGGAAGCAGGACCGTCGTGCTGCCAGCCAGGATCTTTTCCGGCGGGATCTGGGAGGCTAAGCCAAACAGGGAGTCGCCCGTCGGCGCCGTCTGATCCGGCTCAATATAGATGGTGCTGCCGGTCGAGACAATGACGGGGCCGGGTGTGCTATTTCCCAGCTTCGGAGTCAGGTATTCGCCTCCCGTGATGTTGAAGCCGCCCTTGCTGTCGAACTGGCCCTCGTTCATGATGGCAGCCATCCTCCCCGAGCCATTGGAATGGCACTCGATGTAGGTATTGTTTCCCTCGAAGATCTCGATTTCGCCCTTGTTGAGGAGCATTCCATACAGGAAGATCCTGCCTGTGAGCGAGCCGATCACGCCCTCGCTGTCGTTATAAAGTGCCGACCCTGCAAAGCCAGCATCTTCGACGTCCAGATCTTGGATCGTTCCGATCGTGCCGTTATTATAAAAGAGGCCTCTAGCCATGTCTTCGTTGATGCAGCGCAGATTCTTGATCGTATCGATCGTGCCGGTATTGACGAGCACATGCTCCCCCTGATCTCCATCAAGTACGACATTTTCGAGCGTATCGATCGTGCCGGCATTGTTCAGTGCGTAACCATAGTCATTAGCTATGATCGAACTGTCTTTAATGCTGGCCCGACCATTCTGCTGAACGATGACCGCATCGCCGCCGTACGACTGCTCATTCGTAAGCGAGACGTTCTCCATGATGAACTCCCCGTCCTGCACCACGACCGAACCGGAACAACCTATATACTCGAGCCGATTGGCCGCGCTGCCGAGGCGCAGGGTGCCGCCATTGACAACACGGAATGAGGTGCAGAAGGAAAAACCCTCATCCACATCAAACTCCGTGCCAAGGAAGTTGCCCAGTTTGCCGCCCTCAACGGGGTCGGGAATGACCGTGATGTCTTTGCCGTCGATCACACAGGAGTCATACGAGCGCTTTTCCTTAAACAACCAATAGTAATAGGCCGGCACTCCGTCCGGTGCTTTGGCGGTTTTTTCAATGCAATAATACCGCTCCTTTACATCCGGGGTCGGAATAGGAAGGATCGTGCCGTGAATGGTGATCGTGTCCGTCGCTGCGGCCGCTGCCACTGCGGAATGAACATCGGGATACCTGATCGCATCCCCTTGGCTCGCCAAGGTGGTATAGGCACCGTTCACCTTCGCCGGAAATTCAAACTCATAGCTGCGATCCACATCTTCGTTCTTATCATGGACCTTGACCGCGATGGTGATCGTTGTGGTACCTGCGGCCACACCGGTCATGATGCCGGTCTCATCGATGGAGACAATGGAAGGGTCCGCGCTGCTGTACGACACGCTCAACAGATCCGCTTCGATCCCGCCGTTTCCCGTATGAGAGCCGCCGGCGTGCGGCACACCGAAGGACGCCTGGGAATTCACGCTCAGATAGACGGTCTTCATCTGTACATAGGTCGCTTCCGGATGGTCTACGTCACGATCGAAGTAGATGCCGATCTGCTTTGTCGGGTACTCGGGCGTGGCCTTGACGGGTTCAGCCGGAGGGGCCTTCTTGGGAGCGTCCTTCTCGACAGGCTTCGCCATGCCGCAGACTACGCAGAGATCGTCCTCGCCGTAGTTCTCGTGCGCGCAGGTCGCGCCGCAGACGGAGCAGACGCCGTCCGCCCAGGTGTGGCCCGCCGCGCAGGGGTCGGGCTTCGCCATGCCGCAGACTACGCAGAGTCCGTCCTCGCCGTAGCTCTCATGCGCGCAGGTCGCGCCGCAGACGGAGCAGACGCCGTCCGCCCAGGTGTGGCCCGCCGCGCAGGGGTCGGGCTTCGCCATGCCGCAGACTACGCAGAGTCCGTCCTCGCCGTAGCTCTCATGCGCGCAGGTCGCGCCGCAGACGGAGCAGACGCCGTCCGCCCAGGTGTGGCCCGCCGCGCAGGGGTCGGGCTTCGCCATGCCGCAGAC
>JAUNNH010000014.1 GCA_030531505.1 Eubacteriales bacterium | reverse complement strand
TTTACGTTCTGACCAAGGAAGAGGGCGGCCGTCACACCCCGTTCTTCAACAACTACCGTCCCCAGTTCTACTTCCGTACCACCGACGTGACCGGCGTCATCTCCCTGCCCGAGGGCGTTGAGATGTGCATGCCCGGCGACAACGTCGACATGGACGTCGAGCTGATCACCCCGATCGCCATCGAGAACGGCCTGCGTTTCGCTATCCGTGAGGGTGGCCGCACCGTCGGTTCCGGTGTTGTCATCGGCATCAACGAGTAATCTTACGCGAAAACAATGACAGAACGGTCCCGGCTATAAAGCCGGGACCGTTTTTTTGCGTTGGGAATTCCGGTCGTTTAAGAAAAAATCAGGAAGAAAACCTTGTCAATAGATGCTGTGTATGATAAAATACTTTCTATCTATGGGTTTTTGCGCCCTTGAATTCATCAAAGCGAAGGTGTCACCGTGAAGATTGAAGATAAAGAATCCGTTCAGCTCTCCAACGAGGAGTTGGGTAAACAGGAGCGTAAGCGTCTCAAGAAAAGCAAGCGGCGGACGACTGCCCGTGCGGTCGACCGTATCGTCGGCTTTCTGGTTGCGACCGTGATCATGTTCGGTATTGCCGGACTCGGTGTGGAGTATGTTTTCGTAAAAGGCCCGTCTCCGGCTTTGAAAGAGTTCTTCTGCATGACCTTCCTGGAGACCCGCCGTTTTCGTTGGATCCCTAATATTTTTATGTCTGCAGACGAAGTGAAGGAACTCCAGTCCCTGCAGCGTCAGAAAATCGATACGGTCTTTGACCCGAGTCTCATTACGATCAAAGCCAAGGACGCGGAGGTCGAAGAGGAGACCAGTGACGGGCCTCAGCTCAATGAGTACGGCGATTATGACGAGGACGGTGACGGCATCATCCTGGAAAAAGTCACCGGAAACGGCTATATCGGCTATATGATCAAGGTGCTGGATCCCAAACGAGTTTTCGTCAGCCGAGGCACCATGGCGCTCCCGCTTGCTGAACAATGCATGGAGAACAACGCTCTGGGCGGTATCAACGCCGGCGCGTTCCTGGATAATAACGGCGGTGGTGACGGTAATACGCCGGAGGGCCTTACGATCATCAACGGCCAGGTGATCAACTACGGTTATGACGTCAACATGATCGCGGGTCTCACGGAGGACGGCCTGCTGATCGTCGGCGAGTATGGAGCCGGACAGGCTCAGGAATTGGGTATCGTGAGCTGTGTCTCCTTTGGCCCGGTCCTCGTTTCGAACGGGGCTCCTGTCGATATTTCCTGGATCCCAAGCGGCCTGAACCCGCGTACCGCGATTGGACAGCGCAGCGATGGATGCATCCTGATGCTGGTCATCGACGGGCGCCAGGTGCACAGCTATGGCGCGACCTATCGCGATGTACAGGATGTTATGCTGGAATACGGCGCTGTCAATGCGATGAATCTCGACGGCGGATCTTCCACGACGATGTGGTATAACGGAGCCTATGTGAACAGCTGTTCTTCGGCCAACGGCATCGCGCGTCCGATCCCCGACGCCTTCCTGTTCCGCTGAGAGTGAGGTGCAATGATGGCAAAGAATAAAAGCGTATCCGGGACCCTGCTGTATGTCTTCTTTTTGCTGCTTTATATCCTGATCCTCGGAATCGGTATCTTTTATGGCCTGGGAAAGGCATGGACCTTTGCCGAGGAGTATGAAGAGGCCATCCCGACCAAGGTGATGGACGCGTACATTGCGGATCTGAATGAGAATCTCTACGATGAAAGCATCGCGCAGACGATCGAGAGTATGCCGCATGAATTCCAGACAAACGAGGAAGTCGCCGCGCTCGTGCAGGAGATGTTCTCTTCGGAGCTGTCCTATGCCCGCACGGTGGGCGGCGACGGAGAAAACTCCATCGTCTATGCGATCCTGTGCGAAGGCAGTCCGATCGCACGCGTGACGACCGTGCGCGACCAATCCAAAGCGGCGGAGACGGAATTCGGCAATCTGCCATGGATCATCGAGCGTGAGGAATTCGATTTTACCGGACTCTATTCCTCCATGCAGATCACGGTTCCCCAGAGCTATGCGGTCTCGATCAACGGCCATTATCTGGGATCCGAGAACCTTATCGAGACAAACATCCCGTATGACGTGCTGACGCCGTATTACAAGGATCATCCCAATCTGCCGACCAAGGTGACCTATCGCGCCGAGCATATTCTCGGACATATCGACCCGGTCATCTATGACGATCTCGGCAATGTGACCACGATCGATCCGAATCGGGACGACTCGCAGTTTATCCGCCCCATCGATACGAATATCTGGGCACGGCTGGAGGCCTTTGCGGTCGGCTTTGCCGATCCGTATCTGGGCTATAGCTCCAACGTAGTCAATCCCGATGTGGGTTATGCCAACATCGAGCGCTTCCTCTATCCCAACGGGGAACTCGCTGCGCGTCTGAAGCTGACAAGAGACGGATATGAATGGGCACACACCACCTCGTACCGCTTTGAGGGCGCACAGCTTACGAATGCCATCGCCCTCGGCGATGGGTATTACAGCATCGACATCAGCGCACAGACGGTCATTACCTACCCCAATAAGGGCGATAATGGCGTCGTGCACGATAACAACGGCCTTCGTGTGCTGGTTGTTGATTACAACGGCGAATTCAAGGCGCTTTCGGTGGAGCGCTACATGATCGCCCAGTCCTGAGGCGTATTATGGAGAATACACAGTCCGTCCGGGAGACGACGGCGATCGTGCTGCCGTCACTGGACCCGGATCAGAAGTTTGCGGCCGTAGTCAAAGGCTTGGTCGAGGATGGTTTTGAACATATCATCATCGTCGATGATGGCAGCGACGCAGCACATCAGCGCTGGTTTGACGAGGCGGAGCAGTATCCTGCCTGCACCGTGATCCACCACGGTGTCAACAAAGGGAAGGGGCGGGCGCTCAAGACCGCTTTTGCCCATGTCAGAGAGTCGCTTCCCGAACTGAAAGGTGTTATCACGATCGATGGAGACGGCCAGCATCTGCTGGAGGATATCGTGGCCTGCGGGGAACGTATGCTCGGCGAGGGGAATAAGGTCGTGCTTGGCTGTCGGGATTTTGATCTGCCCGGCGTCCCGCCGCGCAGTGTAGCGGGGAATAAAACCACCTCGCGGCTCTTCCGGCTGCTCTACGGGATCCGCCTCTCGGACACACAGACCGGCCTGCGCGCGATCCCGCGCGCCTGTCTGCCGTTGTTCGAACGGGTGGAAGGCGAGCGTTTTGAATACGAGACCAATATGCTGCTCGCTATGAAACGCGCCGGGATCCAGCTTTTGGAACAGCCAATTACCACAGTCTATGACCCGGAGGATTACAGCTCGCACTATAATGCGGTGAAGGATTCCTGGCGAATTTTCCGAATCATGTTCAAGGGCCTTTTCCGGCGGAGTTGAGCGATGGAAAAAGCCAGACAACCGCTGCGCTATGTGCTGAGTTCCGTCGCCTCCTGGGCGGTGGACACGGGCCTGTTCTTCGCCTTTGATCTGTTGTTCGGCACGCTGCTTGGCGTATTGGCCGAGCCTGTCTGCAATGTGGCGGCCCGTGTGCTTTCTTCATTTTTTAACTTCAATGTCAACAACCGCCTGGTATTCCACAGTGAGCTGCCCTATGGAAAAGCGCTGCTGCGCTACTATTGCCTGGCAATTCCGCAGCTTGCCGCCTCAACGCTGCTGCTGACACTTTTCGTGCATTTGTTTCATGCGGAGAGTGCCGGCGCCTCTACCGCAATCAAGATCGCAGTGGATGCGGTTCTTTTTGTGGCAAGCTTTTTCATTCAGAAGTTTTGGGTCTTTTCCCAGCGCGGCAACGAGACGAATATTGAGGAATAAACATGACGGCGGTATTCATACGCCGTCATGTTTTTTCCTTTCCACTCTTGCGATGAAAAGCAGACTTTGGTATAGTAAAGAAAAACACAACTTGAAAAGAGGCGTGGTTATGGAACATAACAATCGACCGCAGGGTCGGCAAAAGTACGTGACCAATAACAGCAAGGGTACAGCGCGCCGCGGCGAAGGCCTGAACACCGGTCCGGTCGGAAACGGGAGTCGCCCGGGGCAGCAGCCCTCCTTCAATCAGGGACAGCGCTCGACAAGAGCGGGGCGTTCCCGCAGCCCGCTTGTCGGTATCGCGGCGCTGCTGGTCCTGTTGCTCGGCGGTGGCGGCGGGCTTTTCGGCTCCGGCGTCCTTTCGGGTGATACCGATGTCGGAACGAGTGAAAGCTACAGCTATTCCCAGCCCTATGCGGGCGGCAGCGCATCCTCCGGGAGCAACTCCTATGCGGGCGGCAGCGCCTCTTCCGGGAGCAGCTCCTATTCGAGCGGCTACTCCGGTTACAGCGGCTCGCAAAGCTCCGGAAGCAGCTCGTATGCCAATCTCCTGCCCAACAGCGGCAGCAGCTCCTCAAGCTCCGGAAGCACGGGGGCGTCCAACACGAACAGTTCCTCGGTGGATACGACGGTCGCCTCCGGGGCCCGTGCCAAGCGGACGCAGATCTACGGCAAGGGTATGGACGATGTGACGCTCATGGTTTATATGTGCGGCACAGATTTGGAATCCAGAAGCGCCATGGGCACGAAGGACCTGGTCGAAATGACAAAGGCGAGTCTGGGCGACAAGGTCAAGATCCTGGTCTATACCGGCGGATGCACGGGGTGGAACAACAATATAATCAGCTCCAAGACCAACCAGATCTATGAGGTCAAGAACGGCGGCCTGCAGTGCCTTGTCTCCAATGCGGGCACGGACGCCATGACTGCCCCGGATACCCTGGCCGGCTTCATCCAGTGGTGTGCGCAGAACTACCCCGCCAACCGCAACGAGCTGATCCTCTGGGACCACGGCGGCGGTTCGGTCAGCGGCTTCGGCTATGACCAGAAATATCCCCGCAGCGGCTCGATGACGCTGGCCGGCATCAATCAGGCCCTCAAAAAAGGCGGCGTGACCTTCGATTTTATCGGCTTCGACGCCTGCCTGATGGCGACGATGGAGACGGCGCTGATGCTCGATCCCTACGCCGATTATCTGATTGCTTCCGAAGAGACGGAACCCGGCATCGGCTGGTACTACACCAACTGGCTGACCAAGCTGGGCGCCAATCCGGCCATGCCCACGCTGGAGATCGGCAAGAATATCGTGGACGACTTTGTCAGCACCTGCGCTTCCCAGTGCCGCGGCCAGTCGGCCACGCTCTCGGTGATCGACCTCGCGGAGCTCGCCTATACCGCGCCCGGCCCGATGAAGGCTTTTGCCGAATCCCTCAGTGAGCAGATCGGCGGCGGGAAATACAGCGCGGTCTCCGCAGCCCGCAACGGCAGCCGGGAATTTGCGCGCAGCACGATGATCGACCAGATCGACCTTGCGGATTTTGCGCGCCGCATCGGCAATGAAGAGGGGACGGAACTGGTGCGTACCCTGCAGAGCGCGGTGAAGTATAACCGTGTCTCCTCCGATATGTCCAACGCCTATGGCCTCTCCATCTATTTCCCGTACCGCAAGCTGAGCCAGGTTGACAAGGCGGTCAGTACTTATGACGCGATCGGGATGGATGCAAGCTATTCGCAGTGCATCCGCGACTTTGCCAGCCTCGAGGCCAGCGGACAGGTCGCCTCCGGCGGCGCTTCCGTCTCGCCCTTTGACGCGCTGTTCGGCAGCTACTCCGGCGGTTACGCGGGCAGCGGCTCCGGCAACTATTCCGGCGGTTACTCGAGTGGTTATTCCGGCGGCAGTTCTTCCTCTTACGATATGGATGCGCTCGGTTCGCTGCTCGAGAGCTTCCTTGGCGGCGGGAGCAGTTACAGCGCGGATTACGGGATCGACGACTTCGCAAGCTCCTTCCTCTTTGGTCGCTCCTTGAGTACCGCCGATACGGTACAATACATTGCGGACAACCACTTTGATGCATCCGATTTGGTCTGGACGACGAACAGCCGTGGGGAAGAGGTCATCATGCTCTCCGAGGACCAGTGGTCCCTGGTGGAAGGGCTGGATCTGAACCTGTTCTACGACGATGGACAGGGCTACATCGACCTCGGCCTCGACAACACCTTTGACTTCGACGAGGACGGGAACCTGCTCGCCGCCACAGACCGCACCTGGCTCGCCGTAAACGGTCAGCCGGTTGCCTATTACCATGACTATACGGACGAAAGTGTCACGAAGGGCCATGTTCCCGCGCAGCTCAACGGCGACCGGGTCGAACTGCTCATCGTCTTTGACGCAGAGCATCCCCGCGGTTACATCGCCGGCGCTCGCAGTGTTTACCTCAATGGAGAGACCGATACGGTGGCCAAGAGTTTGATTGAACTCGAAACGGGTGATACACTTGACTTCCTCTGTGACTACTATGACTACGAGGGCAATTACCTGAACAGCTATCATCTCGGTGAGCCGATGACGGTCGGGAGCGTCATGGAAATCTCGAACGTCGACGTGGGCGACGGCCCTGTCAGCGTCTGCTATCGCTTTACGGATCTCTATCAGCAGCACTACTGGACACCGGCGCTGATAAAATAAGAAATCTTAATACTTATCCTCCTGTTGGTGTGCTATACTCAAAGCATACCAACAGGAGGTTTTTACTATGAGACGTGTTAGCTGCTTTTTCTTGATCCTAGCGCTGCTGCTCGGCCTCGGCGCTGTTGCCTCTGCGGAGGAGCCGGACTGGGCTGCGGCCTATACCGCGATCCTGGAAAAGAAGGCCGAAGAAGTTCGTGCAGGCGGCGAGGACCTGATGACTTCATACAGCAACGGCTATTTGGTCTATGATATCGACAAGGACGGGGTGCCGGAGCTGCTCGTAAAGACCGGGACCTGCGAGGCCGATTACATGGGCAGTATCTATACCTTCTCCGGCGGCGAGGCGCGCTGCGTTTGCGACGATCTGTATCTCGGGCACAGCAGTCTGTACAGTGACCCCGGCGAGAACGGCCTGATCCTGATGAACGGACACATGGGCTATGCCTGGGCCGAGCGCCTGTCCCTTACGGATGGTTCGATACAGGCCGAGACACTGTATGAGGATGACCTGAACGAGCGCTTGCAGAAGGATCCGGATGCGGAGTATGTGTATCCGGGCGAGGTCGTACCCGGCGCCGCGTATATCGATCTCGCGCGCCTGGAGCTTCGCCTGCCGATCTCCCATTATGCGGAGCTCGAAGAGCTGCGTGCTGGTCGGTATCCGGGAGCGGTCGCCTGCGGGGATTATCCGAACGGGGATCCCGCATTCTTTGAAACGCTCATCCGCGAAAACGGCGAAGTCGTGGCGGTAACGGCGGACGGCTATACGGCCAACCCCGGTCGCATCGGTTTTCAGGAGTTATTGAAGCAGAATGTTGCTGCCAACTGGATGGACGCCGATCTGCAGATCGTCTCGTCGCAGCTTGCCGATCTCAACGGCGATGGACAGCCGGAGTGCATACTCGATCTCGAGCAGGGGGAGGGACGCGAACCCATGCGCTTTTATCTCGCTGAGCAGGACGGCACAGTTTACGCGTATCTGCAGAACTACGCATCGACAAACCTGACGGTAGACCGCAACGGCAATCTGCTGAACGACTATTCCTACTATACACAGCTGAACCGGCTGATCTTCGACAGGGAAGACGCGATGTTACTGACCCTGCCGATGGACGCATTCGCTCCTTGAACATAACAGAAAAGAAGCGCCCGAGCGGCGCTTCTTTTTTTGTTGACAAATCCGGCTTTCTCGG
This sequence comes from Eubacteriales bacterium, assembly GCA_030531505.1. Classification (GTDB taxonomy): domain Bacteria; phylum Bacillota; class Clostridia; order Oscillospirales; family Oscillospiraceae; genus Limivicinus. The sequence continues at coordinate 54,363 of JAUNNH010000014.1, read as the reverse complement.
ATAGTCTTATCAAAAAAGAACGGAGGGGGAGCGCATGACGTATTTCGGGCAGTTCAGTCTGGACAAGGAGAAAGACATCCTGGTCGACCTGTACCGGGAAGGGGAGGAGCTCTCCTATGTGCTGCGCACGCCGAACCACAATACCGGCAACCTCATCACCAATCTGGCGAAGCTCTGCGAGCTTCCTCTGGCTGAGGATGAGAACGGCCTGAAGATCATCCGCGGCGCGGTGCCCTGCTATGTGGACGGGGAGAACCGCAAGCTTTGGATCTTCCGCATGGGCAACACCAAGATCGCCAACATCTTTCCCGACGGGAGCGTGGAGATGAAGGCCTCGATCCCGGCTATCTCCAAGGCGCTGATGAGCCAGACGAAAGATTATCATCTGAGCGTCGCCAAGACCATCGTCAAGACCTATATTTTTAATGACTGCAAATTCCATACCGATCTGCATACCCATATGAATGCGAATCTGGAGCCGGATGTGCTGATTGCCCTCGGCATTCACCATCAGATCCGCTATCCGCTCTATTACGTCAATAAACTGGGACTGCGCTGCACAGAGGACCAGCAGCGCAGACTTGCCGAGTCGCGGGCAGAGGCGGAGGCGGCTTTATCCGCGAGCCCGCTCACCGGCAAATATCGGGAACGACGGATCAATGACAACAGCTATATCAATTTTGCCGATCTGATCCTGCTGAATCCGAAGGATGCCGCCTATAACCTCGCCCGTATCCGTATCTCGCTGGCTGTGCCCAAGGACGGTCAGGCGGTCTTCGCCGATCTGGAGAAGGTCTTTCTCTATCGCTATGTCTTTACCAGAGGCGCCGCGGCTTCCTACCGCGTGGATACAGCGGATCTGCCGGTGTCCGATGAGACGGTGAAAGCGCTTCTCCGGCAGATGGAAGAGGATCGAAAGAACCGTGACTATGCGGATAATACACTCTTCCAGGATAAGCTTCTGTGGGTAGCCAGGGGCTATCAGCGAAACGGTATCGACTATGTCGAGATCACCGATACCCGCCTTGTGAAGCGGGACCAGGCTCCGGAACTGCTGCGGCAGATCCACGCGGTCATGCCCGCCATCACAAGGGAGACCGGCGTGATGCTGCGCTTCCTTGCCGGCATCCGCCGTGTGCCGCTCACCATCGTGAAGGACAAGATCACGCCGAACGATTATCTCGCCGAGAATCTGCAGGTGCTGCGCGCTGTGGCATGTGATCCTTACATCGCGGGCAGCGACATCGTCGGCGAGGAGATCAACGACATCACCGAACTCAAGAGCCTGCTGCGCGAACTTGTGGCCATTACGGCCGAAGAGCCGGGCTTTGTTATCCGTATCCACGCGGGCGAGAACGACAGCCTGCGCGATAACGTGGCCAACAGTATCCGCTGCGTGCGTGAATCGCTGGCTCCCGGGCAGGCCATGCCGCGTATGCGCATCGGTCACGGACTCTATACCTCCAACCTGCAGTCGCCGCGGGGCCGGCGGCTCATACGCGATCTGCTGGATGGCGAGGTTGTGCTGGAATTCCAGATCACATCCAACGTGCGTCTGAACAATCTCAGCGACCTGGACCACCATCCGCTCAAGCAGTATTTGCGCGAGGGAATCCGCTGTGTGCAGGGGACGGATGGCTGTGCTCTTTACGGGACCAATTCCATCGACGAGGAGCTCTCTCTTGAAAAGATGCTCGGGCTGAGCCATGAGGAATTGCGGCAGATGCGTGCGGTCGAGGAGGAGATCGAGCGGGAGAGCATGCAGGTTTTCGCCGGAAAGACAGCGCGTTTTGAGAAACTCCGGGACGGTGAAGAAATCGGCTCTTTCCTGCAGCGGCGCATCCGTGAGAGCGCACCGGTGGATTCCGTCCTCTGGCGGAGCGGAGACAAGCTTGATACAACCGAGGCGCTCGCGGAGCAGATCCGTCCGCTGCCGGAGACGGGGCTGCCGCTCATCGTAGCGGGCGGCAGCTTCAACAACGACCGCCACACGACGCGGATCAGCGCGGAAGAAAAGCAGATTCTGGATACGCTCCTTGCGGAGGGGGATCCCGACAAGCTCTTTTTCGTGATCGGCCACCGCCTCAACGGCTGCGAGGGATATCTGGTCAAAAAGAATGCCGACCGCTTCCGCGTCTATGCTTTTGTTCCGAGCGCGGTCAGCCCTGCCGAGAGGGAGCGTCTGCGCCGCAGCGGCGTTGCGGTACGGCCGTCGATCGAGCCGAGCGGCAACGGGCTGTACAAGAGCTTCGCCTATGAGATATTCAAGCGCCGTGCCTCCGTGCTCCTGGCTTTTGACGGGAACTCGCCAGCGGCCAATCTGGTGCAGGAGGCGAAGAACGGCCGCTTCCGCAGTGATATTTTTGTCGACGGCCGCTGCCGTGCGCTCAACGCCAAGGCGCGCATGCTGCAGGGCTATGTACGCGTATTCTCAAAGGATGACGACCCGGCAGGCGAGATCCTGGACAGGCACGGATTGAGAGGGGAGTGAGAGCCGATGGACAGGCAGATATCAGAAAAGCGGGCTTATATCATGTATATCGTCTCGCTCCTGATTGTCGGCACGATTGGGATTGTCCGCCGCGCTATTCCACTCTCATCCGGACTGCTGGCCTTCGTGCGCGGTCTGCTCGGCGCGCTGTCGCTGCTGCTCTTCGTCAAGCTGCGCGGCAGACGTGTCGGGCGTGGGACAGACAGAAAGAAACGGCTGCTGCTTGTTTTGACCGGCGTTGCGCTGAGTTTCAACTGGATGCTCTTGTTTGAAGCCTATACCTATACGACGGTGGCCTCCGCGACGCTATGCTATTATTTCCAGCCGACGCTCGTCCTGCTTCTCTCCCCGCTGCTGTTTAAAGAAAAGCTTACCGGGAAAAAGCTCCTCAGCGCGGCCTTTGCCATCCTGGGCATGATCCTTGTCTCCGGGGTGACGGAGCAGCGCGCCCTGCCTGCCGGGCACCTCAGAGGGATCGCTTGCGGCCTCGGAGCCGCCTGCCTCTATGCGGCCGTCGTGATTCTGAACAAGAAGATCGTCGGCGTCGACGCTTATGAAAAGACGATCGTGGAACTCCTTGCTGCGGCGCTGACAATGCTGCCTTACCTGCTGCTCACCGGGGAGCTGCGTGCTGTCCGCCTTGACGGCTCGCTGCTGGGGCTCCTGCTGCTTATCGGCATTGTCTATACAGGCCTGGTCTATGCGCTCTATTTCGGCAGTATGGATGCGCTCAAGGCGCAGACGATCGCGATCCTGAGCTATCTGGATCCGGTCGTGGCGCTGCTGACCTCTGCGCTCGTTCTGCACGAGAGCCTGAGCGGAAGGGGTGTTCTGGGCGCGGTGCTGATCCTCGGCGCTGCTTTGTTCTGTGAATGGCAGCCCAGGCGAGAGACCACACAGGCAGGTCAACGGTAAATACCGGATGTGATACTTTATCCTTGACAAGAAAGCGCCCCTGTGTTAAACTACTCGAGCATGCAGAAGTACCCAAGAGGCCGAAGGGGCTCCCCTGCTAAGGGAGTAGGGTGTCTAAAAACGCCGCGAGGGTTCAAATCCCTCCTTCTGCGCCAGTAAAAACCCTGTATTCTCAATGGATACAGGGTTTTTCTGTACCCTCTGACCCTTTATTTGACCCTTTATAGATTGGAACCATTGGAAGCAAGTACTCTGACAGGTACGGATTTTAGCTGATAATTATTTCATTATGCCTCGTTTTTATCAAAAAAGTTCTATTGGAATCAACGCCTTCAATTCAAATCCCTTCTTCTGTACCTTCAGACAGTCATCACAAGCGGAGGGAAGCTTGTTTGATTTCTGAATGCTTTGTCCTTTCCTGATTATTTCCCGTCTTTAGGGATGTAAGGACCTTACAGAAAGGCAAAGGAGGAAAACCATATGGAAGATCAGGCGATCCTGGCTTTGTATCGGGAGCGGTCGGAGACCGCCCTGGCAGAGACAAGCAGGCGCTACGGCGCTTATTTGCTTGCGATCGCGTCGAACCTTCTCCACAGCCGCGAAGACGCGGAGGAAGTTGTCGGAGATACCTACTGGCGCGCGTGGAACAGTATCCCGCCCGCGGCGCCCCGCTCTCTGAAGCACTATCTCTCGCGAATCACGCGAAACCTTGCGCTCGACAGGCTCGACTATCGGAGCGCGGGAAAGCGAGATGTCGAGGCGACAGTGCTGCTCTCGGAACTGGAAGAATGCATCCCGGACCGCCGCGGCAGCGCAGAGGAGTGCTGGGAGGCCAAGGAACTGGGTATCCTGTTGAACCGCTTTCTGGAACAGATCCCGCGGGAGGACCGCGCGCTCTTTCTGGCCCGTTACTATTACGCGGCCACAGTCCGGCAGATCGCAGCTTTACAGGGCATACCAGAGAGAAGGGTGAAGTATCGCCTGACGGTAACACGGGATAAATTGAAAACCTATCTGGAGAAGGAGGGAGTCATTCTGTGAAAGAGAAAACGTTGCTGGAGGCTTTTCAGTATGTGGACGATTGCTATCTGGACGAGGCGGCGTTTACACCGGCGAGACAAAAACCAGCTCGTCGCCGGTATCGCCGCCTGCTGACGCTGGCCGCAGCGGCCGTTTTGCTGCTTGCGCTTGGCGCCGCGGCGAGCGCGAGCGGACGCCTGCCGTTCTTTGGCACCCTAAAAAAGCTCAGCGCCGACCCGGCGGAGCAGGCCTACTATGAGAAAGCGGAGGAGGCAGCGGCCGGACAGCAGGCGGAAGTCCTGTCAGTACAGGGCTTTGACCTCTCCGCACTGACGGTCTATGAGCAGTACTACGACGGAGAGAACCTGCTGCTCGGGTTCCGTCTTGATGGGGCGGTCCCCACACCGGCGGTGGGATACGAACCCAGCACCGAGCAGCTTGAAAGGATGAGAAGCATTCCCGGCAGCTATGCCTTCACCTACAGCGAGGACCCGGATGACAGCCTCGACCATCAGCTCGCCCGCTTTTCGCGTGAAGACGATGTACAGTACGGGATCTCACAGGAGGAATACGACCAATGGATGGAGGGCCGCAGCGAAAACGCGAAAGAGGCCGACCTCCGGAATGAAAACAACATCATGATGGATCTGCGGCTGAAAGAACGTCTCTCGCCGGAGGCCTATGACAGCTTCTGGAAGCTCCTGCGGGAAAAGGGTCATGCCTGCGCGGTGTTCCACAGCCTGGTGCCGGGCGATCATGTCCGCCTATTAGACGGGACAGAGCTCGGTGCTCCGGGCTGGACAGACGTCGAGGGAGGCAGCTGCCTGGAGATCCGACCCGTGGCGGAGACCGCGCGGGACCGCGACAGTCTGGATCTGTGCTTTACCGTCTATGGCTATACGGAGTACTGGTATATGGAGCTGGAGGGGCACGCGTATATCCTTTACGACAGGGACGAGGGGACAGAGCTGACGTTCACGGTGGACAGAAACGCATAAATAACAAGGGCAAGGGAAAACCCCTTGCCCTTGGCCGTTCTTCGTTCAGTTTTCGGCCAGTTCTTCGATCCGCTGCAGGATCGTCCGATTGTAGGCGAGCAGATCGTCGGGCCGTTTGTCCTCCCGGGTTGCCTCCGTGAGCGCCCGTACCAGGTCCTCCCGGCCCACAAGCCCCTCTGTGTACTGCTCGAGGTTTTTCGAGCAGTAGAGCGGCAGACCCACCGCCATCGCTTCCATGATGTTCAGCGGCTGACCCTCATAGCGCGAGGTGGAGAGGAAGGCGTCCATATGCGTCATGTAGCAGTACGGATTAGGCTGGTTGCCGAGAAACGTCACCTTGCTGCTGATCCCGCGTTCGGCGGCCTGCGCCTCGAGCGCGGCGCGGTCCGGCCCGTCCCCGATGATATACAGACGCAGATCATCGCGGCTTTCGCAGGCACGGGCAAAGGTGTCGAGCATGATGTCGTAGCCCTTCTGGTGACAGAGACGCCCCAGCGCGACGAAGTTCAGACAGCTTTTATCGAGGGAGAGTCCGACGGGCTCTTCCTGTTCTTTCCGGCGGATCTCCGTGACATCGATATAATTCTGTATCACGGTAAAGGGTTTCCCCGTCACGCCCGAAGCGCGCCGGAACGGCTCACCCAGGGCGCGCGAGACGGGAACGAAGTCGTCGTAGTATTTGAATTTCCCTTTAAAGAAATGCCAGAGCACCCGGTACTTCCACTCGTCCCGCAGTTTGATTTCCACATTGTTGTGGATCCACATGACCCGGCGCTTAGCCGGTACGGTCGTAGCCCCGACCGCACAGCTGCACTGGTAGGAATTGAAATCGATGGCCAGGTCGTAGGACTCGGCGGGAAAGTCATAGCGCAGGCAGCGGCGCGCGAGGTCAAAGGGCACAAATGAATAGAAACGCGGCGTGGGGGACAGATAGCGGATGTTCAGCTCCTTGGGAAAGCTGACCGGCCAGAACTCTCCGCGGACGGAGAGGTAAAGATCGACTTGGACGCGGGAATAATCCAGATTGCTGAGGAGATTGACCAGCGATTTCTGGATGCCGCCGACACCAAGATCATTTTGAAAGACGGCGATCTTCAGCATAGGACCTCCTCAGCGAAAGAGCTGCATATCCGCATCGTAAGTTTCGATCCGGGTGAATTTGGCAAAGTCCGGCGCGATCTCCGGCTGAAGCTGCCGCAGCGCCTCTGCGAGAAGTTCGGGATTCAGCGTGGGCTCCTGGGCGGAGATCAGCGCCTCCAGTTCGACATCCGCGCCTTTGGCTACAAACGCGAACTCACGGATGGCGGGGCGGATATCCGTTTCGCCCTGACCGCGCTTGGTCTTTTTTGAGATGACGATCTGCTTCTGCGCGTAAAAAGCGGTGAGCGCCGCAGCCATCGCGGCGGCGTCACGGTCATCGTATTCAAAAAGCCCACGTACGCGCAGCCATTTGAGGCCGGAAGCCTTACGTGTGAACTCATAGGCCTCGAGCACTTCGATCCCCTCAGGCAGCGCCGCAGTGAGGCGGGCGGGGAGAGCGGCGAGATCTGTGTCCTCCTTCAGACGGAAGTCCATCAGCTCACACTCGCTTGCCGCGCCGACCGAGAGAGGAAGGGCGATGGAGATGAGCGGGTGGGGATTGAAGCCCTCCGAGTAGCGCAGAGGGTAGCCTGCGCGGAAGAAAGCGCGCTGCATGGTCTGCATCAGATCCAGATGCGAGATATAGACGGCGCGGCCGGTCTTTCGGAAACGCAGACGCAGCTTATCCATCGCACTTGCCTCCTTTCAGAAGCCTGGCCGCTCCGCAGGCGGCGCATTGATGCCGGCAGTCCGGAGAGAGGGCGGAGGAATAGGCCATCTCGCGTTCATGTAAAAGATGTGCCTTGCGCACACCCACGTCGATGTGGTCCCAGGGAAGCACCTCATCTGTCGGGATCTCGCGATTGGCATAGAAGGTCGGGTCGATCCCGCAGGCTGCAAAGGCATTCATCCAGCGGGAGAAGGAGAAGTAATCGCTCCAGGCGTCGAGACGGCCACCCTGCCGCCAGACCTCCTCGATCGCGGCGGATACACGGCGGTCGCCCTTGGAGAGCACAGCCTCAATGAGACTGGTCTCGGCGTCGTGCCAGTTATAGGTTACGTTCTTTGCGGTGATGCTGCTGCGCAGGAGATTGACACGCCGCAGGTATTCCTCGATGGAGATCTGCGCCTCCCACTGGAAGGGGCTGTGCGGCTTCGGGATGAAGCAGGAGGTGGAGATCGTGATCTTCACGCCGCGGTTTTTGTTCTTGGCGTAAAGGCGCCAGCAGTGCAGCACCTGATCGGCCATCTTGGCGATGCCGACGATATCCTCGTCCGTCTCGGTCGGCAGGCCGAGCATGTAATAGAGCTTGACACTGTTCCAGCCGCCGGCGAAAGCGATCTGGCAGGTGTGCAGCAGATCTTCCTCCGTGACGTTTTTGTTGATCGCGTCTCGCAGTCGCTGGCTTCCGCCTTCGACCGCAAAGGTCAGGCCGCTTTTGCGCACTTTCTGGAGCTTTTCCATGAGCTCCATGGAGAAGTTGTCCGCCCGCAGCGAGGGGAGAGAGAGACCGATGCTCCGCGGCTCGCAGTATTCGAGCAGCCCGTCGCAGAGCCCGGCAAGCGGGCGGTAGTCGCTGGTTGAGAGGGAGAGCAGCGTCACGTCCTGATAGCCGGTGTTCTTCAGCGCTTCGATGCCTTGACGGATAAGCGTCTCCGGCTTCTTGGCACGGATCGGACGATAGACGTGACCGGCCTGACAGAAACGGCAGCCGCGCACGCAGCCGCGAAACAGCTCCAGACTGACGCGGTCGTGCACGATCTCTGTCGAGGGGACGATCGGGGCAGTGGGATAGGGGACCGCGTCGAGATCGGTGATGATGCGTTTGGTGACTTTTAGCGGTGCACCGTCTGTAGGTGTGACAGAGGCGACCGTTCCGTCCTCGTGGTAGCGCACCTCATAGAGGCTGGGAACATAGATGCCCTCGATCTGCGCGGCCTTCACGAGAAAATCGTGCTTGCTCCAGCCCTGGATCTTGGCCTCCCGCAGGAGGGTCAGCAGCTCGTTGTCGACCTCTTCCCCCTCACCGATCACAAAGAGATCGAGGAAGGGGGCCATCGGCTCGGCGTTCACGCCGGCTGTCCCGCCCGCCCAGACAAGGGGCAGCAGCCCGGGTCGATCGGCTGAACGCAGCGGGAGACCGGCCATGTCGAGCATGTCCAGCACCGTAGTATAGGCCATCTCGTAGCCGATGGAAAAAGCGAGAGAATCGAATGCGCTGAGCGGATCGCCGCTCTCCAGCGCGTAGAGCGGGACCCCGGCCTTTTTCATCTCTTCGTACATGTCACCCCATGGCGCAAAGACCCGTTCACACCAGACGAAGTCGAGGCTGTTCATCGTGTGGTACAGGATACTCAGCCCCAGGTTGGACATGCCGATTTCATAGGTGTCGGGGAAACAGAAAGCGAGGCGCAGGTCGACCTGCGTCTTGTCCTTGATGATTTGATTGTATTCTCCTCCCGTGTACCGTGCAGGTTTCTGCACGCGCGGCAGGATGCGTTCGAGGCGTTTGTCCATAGTACGCTCCCTGTAAGGATTTGCGTATATTCTAAATCATTTCCTGCCTTTTTACAAGACCCCGGGCATCTTCCTGCGCAAGCAGGAGCCAGATCGCAGCGAGAAGAATCGCGGCGCCCCTGCCGTGCAGCATCAGATAGAGACCGCCTCCCATAAGCCCGGCGCCGACGATGAGCCCGGTGGCTTCAAGAAGGGTCCCGGCGTGCCTGCTGCCAAACAAAGCGCCGCTAAGATGATAAAGGATCATGCCGCCGTCCAGTGGCAAGGCGGGAAGAAGATTGAAGGCGTTGAGCAGAAGACTTACACCGGCTGTGAGACAGCACCAGTCACTCCCAAGCCGATTCCCGATGCGGGAGACGGCGAAGGCGAAAGCGAGCCCGGCAAACGGGCCGGCTGCCGCGGCCAGAGCATGGCCGCACGCACCGCAGCTGCCGCCGTATTCGATGCAGAAACCGCGCAGCTCGATCCGCAGGCCGCGAAGGGGAAGCCCGAGCAGCCAGAGCGCCAGCAGATGACCGGCTTCGTGGATGGAAACGGCCAGCAGGACAGCCGCAATGTCCCAGGCGTCGCCCAGAAAAAACAGCGCCGCCACGAGCAGAAACGCGCCGGCTCCTGCGCGCAGGAGAGGCCTTTTCACCCAAATGCCTCCTCTCCGAGCCGGAACACCGCTATGATGCCGTCCCTAAGCCCGGTGCGATCGAGTTCCTGTCCGATCATCAGCGCGGCTGCGCGGCAGCTGCCATGCGGGTCAAGCGTCCGATCCATCCAGGCCTGGGCCAGTCCGGCCTGCTCCGGAAAACACAGACGCAGCGCCGTAAGCAGCAGGAACAGCGCCGCGCAGCTATATAGCTTCTTATCTCGCATCCACACGCCCCCCTTTGTCTGTTAAGCGTATGAGCGGCGACCTTCCAATATGAAAAGGCCGTCCCTCCGGACGGCCTTAGATAAATTTGCCCTTAAAGCTTCTCAAGCTTGGCGTTGAGCCAGTTGAGGATATCCTCATAGACCTTGTCTTTGTTGGTCTCATTGAGCATTTCATGCCGCCCGTTGGGATAGAGCCGGATGGTCACATCGCGGAGCCCTGCCTTGCAGAAAGCCTGATATGCCTTCTCGACACCTTTGCCGTAATCGCCGACAGGATCGGCGTCGCCCGACATGAAATAGATGGGCTGCTCCTTGCTCATTTTATCGATGTTCTTCTGACTGGTGATGAAGCGCACGCCGTGCATCATATCGCGGTAGAGACTGACGTTGGCGACGAAGCCGCAGAGCGGATCGGCGATGTATTTGTCCACACTTGCCTCATCCCTGCTCAGCCAGTCGAAGGCCGTGCGCGGATTCTCTATTCTCTTGCAGTAGGAGCCGAAAGCCATGTCGTTGAGCGCTTTGCCGTTTCCGCGCGGGCCCTTGGAGCGGACCGCCAGATCAGCCGCGGCGCAGCCTCCGAGGACAAGAGCCTTGCCCTGGTGCCCGGTCCCGCTGATGATGGCCGCATCATATTTCTCCGGATGGAGGATCAGATAGGTGCGGGTGAGAAAACTCCCCATGCTGTGCCCGAAAAAGATGTAGGGCAGATCGGGATAGAGCTGGCGCATCTGCTCGCGCAGCCGGTCCATGTCCTGCACGACATAGTCCCAGCCGTTTTCGTCGGCAAAGAAGCCGAGATCCACCGGGCTTTCCACCGACTGTCCATGGCCGAGATGGTCGTTGCCGACGGCGACAAAGCCGTTTTCCGCCAGAAAGCTCATGAAGTCGTCATAGCGGTTGATGTGCTCAGCGATGCCGTGGGCGATCTGGATGACGGCACGCGGCTCTCCGTCCGGAACACATTTGCGGGCGTGGATGCGATTATGGCCGGTGCTGGATTCAAAAAAGAAATCCTCAAATCTGGGCATGGCTTTTTCCTCCTGTCTATGGTAAGATAAATCGATCTATCTGTACTTTATTCTACACGCGGCTTTTTTTGAAGTCAACCAATACTTAAGGAGAAATGCGAAAATGAAGGTCTACATCAAATACTTTGAGCCCGATCTGGTGCCTTTGAAAAAGCTTGCGGAGGGGGATTGGATTGATCTGCGCGCGGCAGAGGATGTGGAAATGAAGGCAGGGGAGTTTCGCTACATCCGTCTCGGCGTGGGGATGATCCTTCCGGAGGGCTATGAGGCTCATGTGGCGCCGCGCAGCAGCACCTTCAAAAACTTCGGGATCCTTGTCGCGAACAGCGTCGGCGTAGTGGACAATGCCTACTGTGGGGACGCGGATGAGTGGCGCACACCGGCTTACGCCGTGCGGGACACGGTCATTCACAAGAACGATCGGATTGTGCAGTTTCGCATTGTGGAGAAACAGCCGGAGCTGGAATTCGTTACGGTGGAGCACCTGAAGGACGAGAGCCGCGGCGGTTTCGGGTCTACCGGGACAAAGTAAAACTAAATCGAAGGAGTACAGCCGGGCTGTTCCCATGGCGGGAATACAGCCCGGCAGGTTTTTTACCCTTTCTGTAAGAAGCATCTTTACAAACGAGACCATTAGGTGTATAACTGTATACACTAATACAAATAACTCGAAAAGGAGTTTTCCCATGCTGGAGCTTTCAAGCAGAACCAACCTGCTGGAGGAGAACGACTACCGCTACTCCCTGCAGGATGTCCCGGAACCGATCCTGTATCGCGACGTATACAGCTATGATGAAGTGCCGAAAGTCGCGTTCAACCATCGGCGAGTTCCCATGAACATGCCGGAAGACATCTGGATTACGGATACCTCTTTCCGCGATGGGCAGCAGTCGGTCAATCCCTATACGCCGGATCAGATCGTGGAGCTCTTCAAGATGCTCTCCCGCCTGGGCGGGCCCTATGGACTGATCCGTCAGACTGAGTTTTTCATCTACTCCAAGCGCGATCGGGAGGCGATCGAGCGCTGCATGGATCTCGGGCTGCGTTTTCCGGAGATCACGACCTGGATCCGCGCAAGCCGGGAGGACTTCAAGGCCGTGCGTGATCTTGGCATCCGTGAGACGGGGATCCTTGTCTCCTGCAGCGACTATCATATTTTCAAGAAGCTGAAGATGACCAGGCGGGAGGCGATGGAGCATTATCTCGCAACCGTGAAGGATGCCTTTGCCGCCGGTGTGGAGCCACGCTGTCATCTGGAAGACATCACCCGTGCGGACTTCTACGGCTTCGTGGTGCCCTTCGTGAACGAACTCATGAAGCTCTCTGAAGAGGCAAAGATCCCCGTTCGGATCCGGGCCTGCGATACGATGGGCTACGGTGTGCCCTATACCGAAGTGGCGCTTCCGCGCAGCGTCGCGGGTATCGTCTACGGCCTGCAGCACTACTCCGGCGTGGAGAGCGAGAACCTCGAATGGCATGGCCATAACGATTTCTATAAGGCGGTCGCGAACGCGGCGACGGCCTGGCTCTACGGGGCGAGCGGCGTCAACTGCTCGCTGCTCGGAATCGGCGAGCGGACCGGCAATGTCCCGCTGGAGGCAATGGTGTTCGAATATGCCTCGCTGCGCGGTTCCCTCGACGGGATGGATCCCACGGTCATCACCGAGATCGGCGAATATTTCAAGAACGAGATTGGCTATACGATCCCGCCCATGACGCCTTTTGTGGGACGCAATTTCAATGTCACGCGCGCGGGCATCCACGCCGATGGGCTTTTGAAGGACGAGGAGATCTACAATATCTTCAATACCGAAAAGCTCCTGAAGCGTCCCGCCTCAGTGGCGATCAGCAAGAACTCGGGACTGGCCGGGATCGCCTATTGGGTCAATCAGAACTATGGGCTCAAGGGCGAGCGGGAGCTCAACAAGCAAAGTCCGCTGGTGCAGCGCCTGAAAGAATGGGTCGACAGCCAGTTTGAGGATGGCCGGACCGCGGCTCTCTCCAACGAGGAGCTGGAGGGCAAGATCGCCGAGCTGAGCTGCGGCGTGCTGACAAGGTGAGGGAACAAGCATGAGAGAACACAAGAGCATTTCGATTGCCGATCAGATCTTTGAACAGCTGGAGCGCGATATCCTCTCCGGCCGCTATCAGAAGGGAGAGGTCCTCAGCGAGCTGAGCCTCGCCAAGCAGCTTGGCGTGAGCCGTACGCCGGTGCGGGAGGCGATCCGCCGCCTTGAGCAGGAGAAGATCCTGGAGGAGTCGAGCCGAGGCCTCACCGTCGTCGGCATAAGCCATGAGGATATGCTGGATATGTACGAGATCCGTCTGCAGATCGAGGGACTGTCGGCCCGCCGCGCCGCGGAACGGATCTCGAACGAGGAATTGGCTGCCATGCGCGAGACGCTTGAACTGCAGCGATTCTACGTCGAGAAGGACGGAGAGAACAACTCCGCGCAGATCAAAAACCTGGACTCGCAGTTTCACGAGCAGCTCTACAAGGCGAGTGGGAGCAAGGCCTACTGCGATACGCTGATCTCTCTTCACAAGAAGATCACCAAATTCCGTATGGCCTCGGTTTCCAAGCACAGCCGTGCGATGCAGTCTCTCGCCGAGCATGAGGCGATCTATGAGGCGCTGGCGGCGCGGGATGCGGAGAAGGCCGCTGAAGCCGCGACTATGCACACCTTGCATGCCCGTGACCGGATCGCTCCGATGGAGATTTGAAAGATGGGAAAGAATGTTGCAGAAAAAATCATAGAAAAGCATCTTCTCTCCGGCAGCATGGTGGCGGGGAGTGAAATCGGGCTGCGCATCGACCAGACTCTGACCCAGGATGCCACCGGCACCATGGCCTATCTGGAATTCGAGGCGATGGGCGTGGAGCGGGTTCGTACCGAGCGCTCGGTCGCTTATATCGACCACAATACGCTCCAGTCTGGTTTTGAAAACGCCGACGACCACCGTTATATCCAAAGTGTGGCACAAAAGCACGGGATCTGGTTTTCACGGCCCGGCAACGGCATCTGCCACCAGGTGCATCTGGAGCGCTTCGGGGTACCGGGGAAAACGCTTATTGGATCGGACAGTCACACGCCCACGGCGGGCGGCCTCGGGATGCTCGCCTTCGGGGCGGGCGGCCTGGATGTCGCGGTGGCGATGGGCGGCGGCGCGTACTACATCACGATGCCGAAGGTCGTGAAGGTAGAGCTGCACGGCGCCCTGCAGCCCTTTGTCACGGCAAAGGACGTGAGCCTGGAGATTCTGCGCCGCCTCAGTGTCAAGGGCGGTGTCGGCCGAATCATCGAGTGGGGCGGCGAGGGCGTGAGGACGCTCAGTGTGCCCGAGCGCGCTACCATCACCAATATGGGAACAGAGCTCGGCGCAACCACGTCGATCTTCCCCTCGGATGAGATCACGCGCGCATTTTTGAAAGCGCAGGGAAGAGAGAAAGATTATGTTAACCTTGAAGCGGATCCGGACGCAGAGTATGAGCAAATCATCGATATCGATCTGAGTGCACTTGAGCCGCTGATTGCCTGCCCGCATATGCCGGATAAGGTAGTGCCTGTCGCGAGCCTCCGGGGAACCAAAGTGGATCAGGTCTGTCTCGGCTCCTGTACGAATTCCTCGCTCTATGACATGCTCAAGGCGGCGGCTATGCTGAAGGGCAGACAGGTGAATCCGTACGTCAGCATGTCGGTATCGCCCGGATCCAAGCAGGTCCTGCGGATGCTCGCCGACTGCGGTGCGCTCTCGGATATTCTTGCCTCCGGAGCACGACTGCTCGAGTGTGCCTGCGGACCATGCATCGGGATGGGCTTTTCGCCAAACTCCGGCGGTGTGAGCCTGCGCACTTTCAACCGCAACTTTGAAGGGCGCAGCGGGACACGCGACGCCAAAGTCTATCTGGTTTCGCCCGAGACCGCGGTCGCCGCGGCGCTGACCGGTGAAATCACCGATCCGCGCAGCCTGGGGATCTCTGCGCCGGATGTATGTCTCCCGGAGCACTTTACGGTTGATGACAGCGCGATCCTCGCCCCTGCTTCCCCGGAAGAGGCGCCTGGCGTCGAAGTGCTGCGCGGCCCGAACATCATGAGCTGCCCGGCTGGACAGCCGATCCCGGACAGCATGACGCTCCCGGTCGGCCTTAAGGTGGGGGATAACATCACTACCGACCACATCATGCCGGCCGGTGCGAAGATCCTGCCCTATCGCTCGAATATTCCGAAGCTGTCCGCTTTCTGCTTTGAGGTCTGTGACAAGGATTTTGCCGCGCGCGCGAAGGCGCTGGGCGAGAGCGTCGTGATCGGAGGCGGCAATTACGGCCAGGGTTCATCCCGCGAGCATGCCGCGCTGGTCCCGCTGTACCTCGGCGTGCGTGCTGTAATCGCAAAGAGCTTTGCCCGCATCCACGCGGCGAATCTGATAAACGCCGGTATCCTGCCCCTCTGCTTTGCCGATCCCGCCGACTATGACCGGCTCGCCCAGGGCGACGAGCTGGAGCTCTGCGATATCCACACCGGGCTTGTAAGCGGAGAATTTACGCTCCGCGTTCACGGGGAGAGCATCCGCCTCTGCGGCAGCTTCTCCGAGCGGCAGCGCGCCGTCCTTCTGGCCGGCGGTCTGTTGAACTACACACGGGAGGAAAACATGTGATGGAAGAGTATATAAAGGCTGCGGCCGAGCAGTTTGAGAAGCTGCTGCGCGAGCAGCTCGTCCGGCAGGAGGCCATGGAGCACGGGGCGGCCGCGCGGGATTTCGCCGGAGCAGAGCATATCGTGATCGGCGTCGTCGGCGGTGACGGGATCGGACCGATCATCGTACGCGAGGCGCGGCGCGTACTGGAAAAGCTGCTGTCGGAGGAGCTTGCCTCCGGGCGGGTCGAGCTGCGGGAGATCGAAGGACTCACGCTGGAAAACCGCCTCGCCTGCGGGAAGGCCGTTCCAGAGGACGTGCTGGCTGCGATCAAGGGCTGCGATGTGCTGCTCAAGGGCCCGACGACCACCCCGAAGGGCGGTACGCTTGAGAGCGCGAACGTCACGCTCCGGCGGGAACTGGACCTCTATGCCAATGTGCGGCCTGTTACGGTGCCGGAGGAAGGGATCGACTGGATCTTTTTCCGGGAGAACACGGAGGGCGAATATGCCCTCGGCAGCCGCGGCATCGAAGTTCCCGGCAAGCTCACGATGGACTTCAAGGTCACAACGGATGCAGGCACGCGCCGGATCGCCCGTGCAGCCTTTGAGTATGCCCGCGCCAACGGGAAGAAGAATCTCGCCATCGTAACGAAGGCGAACATCATGAAAAAGACCGACGGCATGTTTACCCGTATTGCCCATGAGGTCGCGGCGGATTATCCGGAGATCGAGGCCGAAGACTGGTATATCGACATCATGACGGCGAATTTGGTGAATTCTGCCGTACGCTCGAAGTTCCAGGTCTTTCTGCTGCCGAACCTCTACGGGGATATCCTTACCGATGAGGCCGCCCAGATCCAGGGCGGTGTCGGAACTGCCGGGAGTGCCAATCTCGGCGCACGCTATGCCATGTTCGAGGCGATCCACGGCTCAGCGCCGCGGAAGATCGAGGCGGGGGAGGGGGCCTACGCAAACCCGGCGAGTATCCTGAAAGCGGCGGCCATGCTGCTTCGGCATATCGCCATGCCTGAGAAGGCCGAGCAGTTGGAGGCGGCTCTCCGCCTCTGCATGGAGGAAGAGCGGCGCGTGGTCGTCACCGGGCACCGGGACGGGGCGACCGCACAGGCCTTTACGGATTACCTGCTGGAAAAACTATAACCGTATAACAGGAAAGAAGCGGCTCAGCTTTGGCTGAGCCGCTTCTTTCGTTATACAGCTTTATTCGAGCCCGGGGACCTGCGGAAGGCCAGCGAAGCCTTTTTCGAGATCCTCATCCGTGGGGATGTAGTCGCTCATCTCGCCGTCGTTATACTTCTGATACGCGACCAGGTCAAAATAACCGGTGCCGGTCAGCCCGAAGAGGATCGTCTTCTCCTCACCGGTCTCCTTGCAGCGCAGCGCCTCGTCGATCGCGGCCTTGATGGCGTGGCTGCTCTCGGGTGCGGGGAGGATGCCCTCGGTGCGCGCGAAGCGCTCGGCTGCCTCGAAGACGGAGGTCTGCTCCACGGCGCGGGCTTCCATAAACCCGTCGTGATAGAGCTGGCTCAGCACCGGGGACATGCCGTGGAAGCGGAGACCGCCCGCGTGGTTGGGAGAGGGGATGAAGCCGCTGCCGAGCGTGTACATCTTGGCAAGCGGGCAGATCATGCCGGTATCGCAGAAGTCATAAGCGAACTTGCCGCGAGTGAAACTTGGGCAGGATGCGGGTTCCACGGCGATGAAGCGGTAGTCTGCCTCGCCGCGCAGTTTCTCACCCATGAAGGGGGCGATCAGGCCGCCGAGGTTGGAGCCGCCGCCGGCGCAGCCGATGATGATGTCGGGCTTCACGCCGATTTTGTCAAAGGCTGCCTTGGCTTCCAGACCGATGATGCTCTGGTGCAGCAGCACCTGGTTGAGGACACTGCCGAGGACGTAGCGGTAACCGGGATTCTTCGTGGCCACTTCGACTGCCTCGGAGATCGCACAGCCGAGAGAGCCGGTCGTGCCGGGATGCTCCGCAAGGATCTTGCGGCCAACCTCGGTCTCGGTCGAGGGAGAGGGAGTCACGCTTGCGCCGTAGGTGCGCATGACCTCGCGGCGGAAGGGCTTCTGCTCATAACTGACCTTGACCATAAAGACCTTGCAGTCGAGGCCGAGGTAGGCGCAGGCCATGGAGAGCGCCGTGCCCCACTGTCCGGCGCCGGTCTCGGTTGTCACGCCCTTGAGGCCCTGGTTCTTGGCATAATAGGCCTGGGCGATGGCGGAGTTTAGCTTGTGGCTGCCGGAGGTGTTGTTGCCCTCAAACTTGTAATAGATCTTCGCCGGGGTGCCGAGCGCCTTCTCCAGGCAGTAGGCACGTACCAGCGGGGAGGGACGATACATCTTATAGAAGTCCAGAATCTCCTGGGGGATGGGGAAGAAGGCGGTCTCGTCGTCCAGCTCCTGCCGGACGAGCTCCTCACAGAAGATCGGGGCGAGCTCCTCAGCGCTCAGCGGCAGGCCGGTGCCGGGATTCAGAAGGGGAGCAGGCTTGCTGACCATATCTGCTCGAAGGTTATACCAGGCCGTAGGCATCTCGTTCTCGTTCAGATAGACTTTGTACGGAATTTTGTTTTCGCTCATGGTTTTTCTCTCCTTTTCTGGATGTCAGAGGCAAACAAAAAACTCCTGCCTCTGCAAAGTTGCAGGGACAAGAGTAAAACTCCTGCGGTACCACCCGGCTTGACGCTTGCGCGCCCTCTTTTGCGTGCCATCACACGCCGGCCCTTTTTTAACGGATCGCCAGCTCCGTCGCCCATACTGAGGGATAGACCCCGTTCTGTTTGCCCTCGCAAGTCCATTCGTCCGCCTCATCCCTGCCGCCTCGCACCGCCCGACGGCTCTCTGAAAGGAACGTATCGCGGAGTACTCCTCTTGCTCTTCGGTTTAGTTGTGTAAATCATAACACCGTGAGTTGAACATGTCAAGCACAAAATTTCCTCTTTACAAGATACAAGATATAGTGTATTCTATGAAACCGCGCCCCATATATGCAGAAGCGCCCTTTCAAGAAAGAGGCAAAGAATCTCAGTCTTTCGGCAAAAAGAAACAAATACTTGAAGTACACTATATTTTGTGCTCATTTTGGTTACAAGGCGGTAAAGATTCTATATTTTGTGGTCATGCCTCTTGACAAGGCCCAAATGTGGCGCTAATATAGGGCACGAACAAAAAGGAAGAGGTACGCTATGCTGATATCCGGACTGCAAAAACTGACCCTGCTCGATTTCCCCGGAACGGTATCCTGCACGGTTTTTACCGGCGGCTGCAACTTCCGCTGTCCCTTCTGCCACAATGCGAGCCTGGTGCTGCCCGAAAAGCTGCAGGGCGATCCGAACGGTGTGGAGACGGTGCTGAAGTTCCTCCGCAGCCGGCAAGGGCTGCTTGAAGGCGTGGCTGTCACCGGCGGCGAGCCGCTGATGCACGCGGATATCGGGGATTTCCTTCGTGAGGTCCGTGCGCTTGGTTATAGGATCAAGCTGGACACGAACGGGTCTTTCCCGGAGCGCCTTCAGGGGCTGATCGAGGAGGGGCTGGTGGACCGGGTGGCGATGGATATCAAGAATGCCCCGGAACTCTATGCAGCGACAGCTGGGCTTCGCGCCCTGGATTTGAGTGCCATAACCCGCTCCAAGGAACTGCTGCTGGAGGGACGCGTGGCCTATGAGTTCCGCACGACTGTGGTGAAGGGACTGCACACGCGGGAGAGTCTGCAAGAGGCTGCCCGCTGGATCAAAGGGGCGAAGGAGTATTATCTTCAGCAGTACCGGGATTCCGGGAATTTGATCCGGCCCGATGGGCTGGCTGCGTTCAGCAATGAGGAAATGCACGCTCTGTGCGAGGCGGTGGCGGAGATCCTGCCGGTTGTCCGTCTGCGGGGCGTAGAATAAAGGAATGGGAGAGAAAAGACCATGTATCAGGTAGTCAAGCGCGACGGGAAGGTCGTGGAGTTCAACATCACGAAGATCGCTGAGGCGATCAAAAAGGCTTTTGAGGCCACACAGACCGAGTATAATGACGACATCATCGACTTTCTTGCGCTGAAGGTCTCGGCGGACTTCCTGCCGAAGATCAAGGATGGCAAGATCGCCGTTGAAGATATTCAGGACAGTGTGGAGGCGGTGCTCTCCCGCGCGGGCTATGAGACCGTGGCGAAGGCCTATATCCTGTACCGCAAGCAGCGCGAGAAAATGCGCAACATGAAGTCCACCTATCTGGACTACAAGGATACGGTCAACAAGTATCTGGAAGTGGCCGACTGGCGTGTGAAGGAGAACTCCACCGTCACCTATTCGGTCGGCGGCCTGATCCTCTCCAACTCCGGCGCCATCACCGCCAACTACTGGCTGAGCGAGGTCTATGACGAGGAGATCGCGAACGCCCACCGCAACTGCGAGCTTCATCTGCACGACCTGAGCATGCTCACCGGCTACTGCGCCGGCTGGAGCCTCAAGCAGCTGATCCAGCAGGGCCTCGGCATCCCCGGCAAGATCACCTCTTCGCCGGCAAGCCACCTGTCCACCCTCTGCAACCAGATGGTCAACTTCCTCGGCATCATGCAGAACGAGTGGGCTGGTGCCCAGGCCTTCTCCTCCTTTGACACCTACCTGGCCCCCTTCGTGAAGGTGGACAACCTGAGCTACAAGGAAGTCAAGCAGTGCATCCAGTCCTTCGTTTTCGGCGTGAATACGCCGTCTCGCTGGGGCACGCAGGCGCCGTTCTCCAACATCACGCTCGACTGGACGGTCCCGGCCGACCTCAAGAATCTGCCGGCCATCGTCGGCGGCAAGGAGATGGACTTTACCTACGGTGACTGCAAGGCCGAGATGGATATCGTGAACAAGGCCTTCATCGAGATCATGATCGAGGGCGACGCCAACGGCCGCGGCTTCCAGTATCCCATCCCCACCTATTCCATCACCCGGGATTTCGACTGGTCCGAGACCGAGAACAACAAGCTGCTGTTCGAGATGACCGCGAAGTACGGCACCCCCTACTTCTCCAACTACATCAACTCCGACATGGAACCGAGCGACGTGCGCTCCATGTGCTGCCGTCTGCGTCTGGACCTGCGCGAGCTGCGCAAGAAGTCCGGCGGCTTCTTCGGCTCCGGCGAGAGCACCGGCTCCATCGGCGTCGTGACGATCAACATGCCGCGCCTGGCCTATCAGTCCAAGGATGAGAAGGACTTCTACGCCCGGCTGGACAAGCTGATGGACCTGGCGGCCCGCTCCCTGAAGATCAAGCGCAACGTCATCACCAAGCTCCTGGACGAGGGCCTCTATCCCTACACGAAATTCTATCTGGGCACCTTCGCCAACCACTTCTCCACGATCGGTCTGGTCGGCATGAACGAGGCCGGCCTGAACGCCAACTGGATCCGGGCCGACATGACCGATCCGAAGTGCCAGGAGTTCTCCAAGCAGGTGCTGGACCATATGCGTGAGCGCCTGAGCGACTATCAGGAGATGTACGGCGACCTCTACAACCTTGAGGCCACGCCTGCCGAGTCTACTGCTTACCGCTTTGCCAAGCACGATGTGGAGGACTTCCCCGACATCATCACCGCGGCCGAAGCCGGCGGCACCCCGTACTACACCAACAGCTCGCACCTGCCTGTGAGCTATACGGAGGACATCTTCTCCGCCCTGGACATCCAGGATGAGCTGCAGACCCGCTACACCTCCGGTACCGTCTTCCACGCCTTCCTGGGCGAGAAGCTGCCGGACTGGGAGGCCGCTGCGAAGCTGGTGCGGAAGATCGCGGAGAACTACCGTCTGCCGTACTACACCATATCGCCCACCTACTCTGTCTGCCCGGAGCACGGGTATCTGACGGGCGAGCAGTTCGTCTGCCCGCGCTGCGGCAAGAAGGCCGAGGTCTACAGCCGCATCACCGGCTACTACCGCCCGGTTCAGAACTGGAACGCCGGCAAGACCCAGGAGTACAAGGAGCGCCGCGAGTACAATATCGCGAACTCCGTTCTCACGCACAAGGGACCCGTGGAGGTCTCCGTTCCCGTGAGCGAGGCGCCGTCCGCGGCACCCGAAGTCCCGGCCTCCCGTGACAAGGCCATCCTCTTTGCCACCCCTACCTGCCCGAATTGCCGCATTGCCTGCTCCTACCTGGACAAGGCCGGCTTCGCCTATGAGAAGCTGATGGCGGGGGACAATGCGGAACTTGCAAAGAAGTACGGCGTCAAACAGGCTCCGACGCTGATTGTACCCGACGGAGAAGGCTATGAGAAGATCGCCGGTGCCGGTGCTATCAAGCAGTACCTGGCGGACCGTCCTGTCGCCTGAGTATAAGGAAAGCAAGAACAAGCCCGATATCATCGGGCTTGTTTGCTGAGGAGAAAGACTATGTACGATATCATCATCATCGGCGGCGGCCCTGCCGGGCTGACAGCCGCAGTCTATGCGCTGCGCGCGGGAAAGCGCGTGCTTGTCATCGAGAAGAACGCCTTTGGCGGACAGATCACCTGGTCGCCGCGGGTCGAGAATTTCCCGGGTTATCTCTCCGTGAGCGGGGTGGAACTGGGAGACAAGCTGCTCGAGCAGGCAATGGAGCAGGGCGCGGATACGGAGCTCGAGGAGGTCACCGCGGTTTACTTCCACGAAAACAGCTGGTCGGTAAAATGCGAATCCGGCGTATCCTTTGAAGGAAAAGCGCTTGTCCTGGCGACCGGCGCCAGACCGCGGATGCTCGGCGTCGAGCGGGAGGAAGAGCTGGTCGGAAGCGGTGTCTGTTACTGCGCGGTATGCGACGGGGCTTTCTACGCCGGGCGCGATGTGGCAGTCTGCGGAGGCGGGAACAGCGCGCTGCAGGACGCGCTGCTGCTCAGCGAGAGCTGCAGCCGCGTGTATCTGATCCACCGGCGTGAGGCGTTTCGCGGCGAGAAAAAACTGGTCGAAGCGCTTGCGGCACGGGAGAATGTCGAGTTCGTTCTCAATGCACGTGTAGAGAGTCTCCTGGGAGAAGAGGAACTGACAGGACTCGTACTGGAGCAGAACGGGGAGCGCCGAAAACTCGCGGTAGAGGGTGTTTTCATCGCTGTCGGCCATCAGCCGGACAACGGTGCCTTTGCGGAGTATCTGGACCTTGACCGGACCGGCTACGCCATGAGCGGTGAGGACTGCCGGACGAAAACGCCGGGGCTCTTTGTTGCGGGCGACTGCCGGACCAAGTCTGTGCGTCAGCTCACTACAGCCGCGGCAGACGGTGCGGTCGCCGCGCTGGCCGCCTGCGAGTATGTGGACGGCATCTGATCCACCCAAAAAGAGAATAACGGCGGAGGCAAGAGCCTCCGCCGCTTTTTTATGGATTGCATCGCCCACAGGCCTTATAACCCTGGGCGAGCAGCTCGTCACGTGTGCCGAAATAGTCTTCCCGGTTCGCCGCCTTCATCTCATCGACACTGGAGCAAGAGGGGAGATGAAAACGCTTGCTGTTTGTGTTGAGGACATATTGCTGCGACGGAGATCCGTTGCCCGGCTCTGCGCCCGGGGGCGGCGTCTCCGTTGGCTCCGGAGAGGGGAGTGCTGCTGTGACAGCGGGCCCGAAGGGCGTCGTGATCCGAACGGAGCGTTCACTTTGGGTGAGCGCTGGTGTCGAGGCGGCATCCAGAGGGATCAGGCAGAGTTCCTCCGGCGGACTGCCGCAGGCTGAGAGCAGAGGGATCGTCAGACAGAGCGACAGCAGAAGGAAGCATAGGCGTCTCATCGGCGGTATGTCTCCCATGACAGTCCGGGTGCAGCTTTTCGGCGCAGCTCCTCCAGCCATTCCGCTTTCGGGACAGGACGCGCGACGCGTTTGATCCAGCAGTGATCCTCGCATTTGCCCGGGCAGGACGTGCCGTTCTGCAGCGCTTCGACACAGTTGTGGACGATCCGATAGGCGTGCCGGCGATAGATCATGCTGAGGATCAAACTCGGTTTCCAGCCGTAGGAGAGATAGCGCTCGATATCGAACTGCACATAGACCGGCAGATGATCCCGTGGCGTAGACATCATGGCCCTCCCTTTCTGTTACAGAAGAATCCGGTGGTATTCCGTTCCGCTAAGGTCTTTCCAGATGATCTCCTTCTCTGTCAGGAGTATATAGCCGTGCGGCGTGTTTTCCTTGGGGAGAGAAACGGAACCGGGATTGAGACAGAGATTTCCGTCTCCGAAAGAATCCCAGCAGGGGACGTGGGTATGCCCGTGAAGCAGAATATCGCCTGGATGCAGGGGCGGCGGGGAAGACATATTGTAAAGGTGCCCGTGTGTGGCAAAGATTGCGCGTCCGCCCGCGTACAGCAGACAGTAATCCGCCATCATCGGGAAATGCAGCACCATCTGATCGATCTCCGCATCGCAGTTGCCGCGCACGCCGAGGATCGAGGAGGCAAAGGCGTTGAGCTGCGCGGTGACCTCCCTGGGCGCATATCCCTCCGGCAAATCGTTTCGCGGCCCGTGATAGAGGATATCCCCAAGCAGAAGAAGCTTGTCCGCTTCTTCCCGACGGAAGGCGTCCAGAAGTATGCCGCAAAAGAGTGAGGAGCCGTGTATATCGGAAGCGATCAGAATACGCATGCGTTTCCTTCTCCTTCATCTTAATACTTTTTAATATTATACACAGGGTCAGACATCTTGTCAAAACGCTTATGAGATGTTAATATGAATATGTAAACTGATGGGAAAATGAGCTGGAAAGAGAAGGAAACACTCCCGCTCCCCGGATGGAACAGAATCGCGCCAAAGTACCGCCTTTTTATGATCGCATGCTGCGTTGATCGAGGAACGGCACACGCGGCTTGGGGAGGGTTTCCATAATTTTGAGACGGAATTATTTTTTTTCAAGTTTTTTAGTTTTTCCTCTTGCAATTCGAATGAGCTTGTCATATAATGCAATTACCCTGTAACCATGCTGTAACTTTTCAACGGGGTGAAAATCCGGTTCTCAGTATATTATTCGGCTTGTATCAGCCGGTCGGGAGGATATAAGAATGAAGAAGAAACGTTTGCTCAGTCTGCTGCTCAGCTTTTGCCTGGTGGTGGGGCTGTTTGCCGCGATGACGACAACGGCCTATGCCGATGGCGACACCTGGGTTTACGAGGTTAAGTCGGGAGATTATCTCTCTCTGATCTGCTCCAAGAATGGCATTGACTTTGCCAAGAACAGGGAATGGATCATCAATACCAATAACCTCAAGAATCCGGACGTCCTTACGGTTGGCCAGAAGCTGACGCTTCCGGCCAAGGGTGTTGTGAAGACCTGGGTTGGTACAACGACGACTACGACTACTGGCACGACCGCGACTACCTATACCGTTGGCGGCGGCGTTACCGGTACGACTACCACGGCGGGAAGCTACTCTGTGCCCACGGTTACCTATACCCTGAAGAGCGGCGATTATGTCAGCGCGGTCTGCAAGAAGCTGAATATCGACTTTGCCAAGAACGACGCCTGGATTCGTGCGGCCAACAATATCACCAACTATAATAACCTCAAGGTTGGTATGGTTCTGGTTCTTCCCGCGCCGGGTACCACGCCTGCGGTGAACACCGCCGGGACCGGCACGGCTGCGACAGCGACGCCCGTTGTCGCGACCACGACCACCACATCCGGAGTCGGCCTGCTTGCCGGCGACACGGTGAGCTACTACATGTTTGACTATGTGGTGAAGTCCGGCGATACGCTGTTCAATATCTGCAACAGCGTTGGCGCTAACATGGATACGGTGCAGAAGCTTAACAACATCACCAATCCCGCTGCGCTGCGTGTCGGCCAGAAGCTCTCCATTCCTTCCTCTGTCGTCCCGAGTTCCGGCTCTTACACGAAGATTGTGGCCCACAAAGTCGTGTCCGGCGATACCGTGCAGGCTATCTGCAAGACCTACGGCGTGGAATACGGCAAGAACGCTGCTCAGATCAAGGCACTCAACAACCGTGACAATCTGGATGCGATCAAGGTCGGCCAGACCATCCTGATCCCCGTGGCGGGGACAGGGGCTGCATCCGGCAGCAGCCAGAGCGGTACCAGCAGCGGGACCTCCGTGATCACGAACGGTGCCACCGGCGCTGCGTTCTACACGCTGAACAAGAGCGGCGCTGTCGGCGGCACCTACGCCCTGACGGTGAACGGCCAGTCCATCAACGGTGCTTCTGCCGGCCAGGTGGTCCATGTCGTCGCGACGCCGGACCATGGCAATAAGCTTAGCGCCATCAATGTCAAGAAGGTTTACAACAACGAAAAGGTCGCTGTTGATGCCAACAACAACTTCGTGATGCCCGCCTGCGACGTACAGGTCAGCGTGTCCTTTACGACTGATCCCAACGCCGCTGCGCATCCCATTGCGAAGTCCAACGTCTGCGGCGCGGTCAACCTGACCTATGTTGTCAACGGCTACACCAACTCCAGCGCAGAGCCGGGCCAGACCGTCACCCTCGTGCTCGGCACGCTTCCTTCCGGCTACTCGATCGACAAGGTCTATGTCACCACGGTCAATCCCACTGCTGTCAAGTCTCTGACCGACGGTTCGATCGATCCGAAGAACTACGTGTCCGTGTCCTCTAACCTGAGCTTTGCGATGCCCGCCTCGAATGTGTTTGTGACGATCCTGCTGAAGGGCGCCTGATCGCACGGATAATCAAACAACGAATCACCCCGGAGCATTCCGGGGTGATTTTTTTGCCTTGACGGGAACGGGGATTCGGCTTAATATGAAGAAAAACGAAGCTTGAACTGAGGGAAAACCGATGGACAAACGAAAGAGACTGCGTATGGATATCTTGCTGATCGCGCTGCTGCTGGCCGCGACCGGCGTGCTGTACCTGGCCTTCGGCCGTACGCAGGGGACAGGCCAGTATGCCGTTGTGCGCGTGGATGGCGCGATCGTTGCGCGCTATTCGCTCGATGAGGACGGCGTCTACCCGCTCAACGGCGGAACGAACATCCTCGCGATCCAGGACGGTTCGGCCTGGATGCAGGAGGCCAACTGTCCGGATCACATCTGCATGCTGCTCGGTAAAATCAATAAGACCGGCCAGATCATCACCTGCCTGCCCAACCTTTTGACCGTTACGGTGGAGGGCGGCGAACAGCTGGTCGACGGCGTGGTCGGCTGAGAGGGGAGACGCTTTGAAAACCAGGAAAATCACGGTCATGGCCATGACGATCGCCGTGGCGATGATCCTCTCCTATATCGAAAGCCAGATCCCGCCGCTCTTCACGGCGGTCCCCGGGATCAAGATGGGGCTTGCCAATATCGCGGTCGTTTTCGCGCTCTATAAGCTGGGTTGGAAAGAGGCGGGTTTTGTTTCGCTTCTGCGCGTCTTTCTCGTCTCGGTGATGTTCAGCCCGCTGGGTGTGATGGGCCTGTTTTACAGCCTGGCCGGGGCTGTCCTCAGCCTGTTGGTCATGATCGGCCTGAAGGCGGCAGGGCTTTTCTCCTCGGTCGCGGTCAGCGTGGCGGGCGGCGTGTTCCACAACGTGGGCCAGATCGGCATGGCCTGCATCCTGCTGAAGACCAAAGAGATCGTTTATTATCTGCCGGTCCTCGCGCTGAGCGGCATCGTGGCAGGTGTGCTGATTGGCCTGGTTGCCGCAGCACTGGTCAAGCGGATCAAACTGGAGGTATAAGACATGCTGATTCTGATTACAGCCGCTGTGATCCCGGCGCTGATCCTGCTAGTGCGGATCCACCGTCTCGACCGTCTGGAGAAGGAACCGAAGAGCATGCTTCTGGCCCTGGTGATCCTGGGCGTGATATCGACGGCACTGGCCTCCCTGAGCGAACAGCTGGGGGACCTGGTGCTGAGCTTTTTCCTGCCGGAGCAGCATCCGGCCTATCCCATCCTGCTGTATTTCGGTATTGTGGCCTTTTCGGAGGAGGGGTTCAAGTATCTGCTGCTGAGGAACCGCACCTGGCGCTCGTCGGATTTCAACTGCCAGTTTGACGGCGTGGTCTATGCTGCCTTCGTCTCGCTGGGTTTCGCGCTCTGGGAGAACATCGGCTATGTGCTCCGCTACGGATTTGCCACCGCCCTGGCCCGCGCGGTCACGGCGATTCCCGGGCACGCCTGCTTCGGCGTGTTCATGGGTGTGTGGTACGGCGTCGCCAAGCGGCAGGAGCTCGCGGGGGACCATGCGGCCTCCGGACGCTCCCGCTTCTTTGCGGTGCTGGTCCCTGCGCTGCTGCACGGTCTGTATGATTATATCGCCACGCAGCAGACGGAGGGCTTGACGATGGTCTTTGTCGTGTTCGTGGCCGCGCTCTTTTTTGTGGCGTACCGACTTGCCGTCGCAACGGCGGCCCGCGACCGGTATCTGGACGAGCGTTCGACGGACGACGGGCTTTTCTGATATCCCTTGCTTTTTTTCAGTGCCTCGTGTAGAATGACAAAGCTGTCCTTCTGCACGAGGTGTTTTTATGTTCAAGAAATTCATCGGGGACCGGGCCTTTTATCGGAAGCTTTTTACCGTCATGGTCCCCATGCTGATACAGAATCTCATAACGAACTTTGTCAATCTTCTGGACAATGTCATGGTTGGCCAGGTGGGAACGGAACCGATGTCCGGCGTGGCCATCGTAAACCAGCTGCTCTTTGTTTTCAACCTCTGCGTGTTCGGCGGACTTGCCGGAGCGGGGATCTTCACGGCCCAGTTCTACGGGAAGAACGACCAGGAAGGCGTGCGGCAGAGCATGCGCATGAAGATATGGATCGCAGCCGGTACGGTGCTCGTCTTCGGTTCGCTTCTCGTCTTCTTCGGTCCGCAGCTTATCAGTCTCTTTCTGCATGAGGGAGAGGAAAGCCTGGATCTCGCGGCGACGCTTGGTTTTGGGAAAGATTACCTGCATGTGATGCTGCTGCAGATCATACCCTTTGCCGTCACGCAAATCTATGCGAGCACCCTGCGCGGCACAGGCGAGACGATGCTGCCCATGCGGGCCGGCATCACAGCGGTGCTGGTTAACCTGACCTTCAACTATATCCTGATCTTCGGCAAGCTCGGATTTCCCGCGCTGGGGGTGGTCGGCGCCGCAATGGCGACGGTCCTCGCACGCGTGGTCGAAATGCTGATCGTCGTGATCTGGTCGCATCGGCATACCGAGCGCTTGCCCTATATCCCGGGGCTCTATCGCAGTCTGCGCGTCCCGGGCGAGTTGGCCCGTCAGGTGCTGATCCTCGGCGCTCCGCTGCTTATCAATGAACTGCTGTGGTCCGGCGGCATGACGACGCTCAACCAGTGCTATTCGCTGCGCGGGCTCGAAGTCGTCTCGGCCTTCAACATCTCCTCAACCGTCGGCAATCTCTTCTTCTGCACCTTCATCGCTATGGGCGACGCGATCTCGATCCTGGTTGGCCAACTGCTCGGCGCGGGTGAGCTGGAAAGCGCCGTGGATGAGGACCGGAAGCTGATCGCCTTTTCCGTGACGCTGAGTGTCTTGGTATCAGGGGTCATGGTCATCGTCGCGCCTCTGATCCCGCAGCTGTATAACACGACGGTTACGGTACGTGCGCTCGCGGTGCGGCTGCTGCTGATCTGTGCGGCCTTCACCCCGCTGCATGCCTATGCCAACGCCTGCTACTTCACGCTCCGCTCCGGCGGCAAAACGCTGATCACCTTTGTGTTCGACTCCCTGTTTGTCTGGACTATTCAGATACCGGTGGCTTTTGTGCTCTCCCGCTATACCGACGTCCCCATCCTGCCGATGTATGCGATGGTGGAGGCGATGAACCTCATCAAGTGCGTGATGGGTATCGTGATGCTCAAGAGTCGGAAATGGGTCGTGAACCTAGTAAAATAGAACAAACAAGGACTCCCTGAAAGGGGAGTCCTTTTCAGCATTGCAGGCGCCGCAGCATCTCTCGCCGCAGCCGCTCGATGATCCTTTTTTCCAGGCGGCTGATATAGCTCTGGGAAATGCCCAAGGAATCGGCGACTTCCTTCTGCGTGTATTCCTTTCCGTCCGGGATCCCGAAGCGCATAAGGATGATGTGCTGTTCTCGCGGGGAGAGCAGGGCGATCGACTCGCGCAGCATCTGCCGGTCCGCATCGTCTTCCATCGGCCGCGAGACCTCGTCCTCGTCTGTCCCGAGGATATCCGAGAGCAGCAGTTCGTTGCCGTCCCAGTCGGTGTTTAGCGGCTCGTCAAAGCTCACCTCCATGCGCTGGGAACCAACCTTGCGAAGATGCATCAGGATCTCGTTTTCGATACAGCGGGAGGCGTAGGTGGCGAGCTTGATATTCTTCCCGTTGTTGAAGGTGTTGATAGCTTTGATAAGACCGATCGTCCCGATGGAGATCAGATCCTCCAGATTGATGCCTGTGTTCTCAAAGCGCTTGGCGATATAGACGACCAGACGGAGATTGTGCTCGATCAGCCGGCTCCGCGCTTCTTCATCACCTTCCTCCAGCGCGGTGATCGCCTTTTCCTCTTCTTCGCGTGCGAGCGGTGCGGGCAGACTGTCACTGCCGCCGATATAATGGACCGAGGGGGGCTTTACACCGAGGATGCGCAGCAGCTGATCCTGGAAAAAGAAGATTTGAGGTTTACATAACATAATATCCCTCCTTCATAAGATCGCGTCAAAGTCATCGCCCGCTATATGCGGAGAAATGCCGATAAGATAATCCTTGTGTTCCTGACCGTCGATGAAGAGCCGCTCGGGGCGAAACGCGGGGATCAGGCCTTTGCCGCCGACAGCGGAGTAAGGGAGAAGCCGCAGACGTCCAGCAAGTTCCGGGATCTGCGTGCTCAAAGCCTGAAGCTGTACAGGACCGAGCGCTTCGAACAGGGCGGCGCTTTCCTGCAGGATCTCCCGAAGCGCCTGCGGCGTTGCAATCAGGACATGGGCGCCGCTGACGGGGTCCCGCAGGCTGTTCCCGGTGTCGATCAGCGCCTGAAAGTGCGCCTCCCTGCCGCCGTGTTCAATAGCGATCGATCGCTTTTCATGCGGCTGAAACAGGATACCGAAACGAAAGAGCAGTGTGCCGATCCCATAGCAGAGCAGAAAAGAGAAGAGAAGTTCCCGCGGTGATATGCGCAGGGGACGCCCGCCAGAGAGCGCAAGGAGTGCGCCGCCGAACGATGCCGAGACGGCAAAGAAAAGAAGCACACAGCGCAGCGGATGCCGCTCTGCGCCGAATGCGATCCAGCCCATGAGCGCGCCTGCCAGCAGCTTCCAGCCCGGAAGAGAGAGAAA
Source organism: Eubacteriales bacterium (assembly GCA_030531505.1). Lineage (GTDB taxonomy): Bacteria > Bacillota > Clostridia > Oscillospirales > Oscillospiraceae > Limivicinus. The sequence goes on along the minus strand of JAUNNH010000014.1, from coordinate 23,600 downwards.
GCCGAGAGACGGGAATAGCGCGACACAGGCGAATACGGCGCCGAAAAGAGAGGCGAGCGCATAGCGCACCCGGCGCAGATAGAGACCGGCGGAGCGCGCGGTGAGCAAGCATAGAAGATAATCGCAGAGCAGATTCAGGCCGAACCACAGGTCCAGATAGAGATGATCCATGGCCCGGATTATACCGCAAACGGCTCCGGAGATTTTGTCAGACTTGCCTCTGGAAAAGTACATCGCTTGTTTTCGGCTATTGTCAAAAGCCTCGCGCTGTGGTAGAATCATTTAGAATTGAGCCTCCTGAACGTAGGGTACGAAAGGAAACAAGCTGGTATGTGGTTTTGGTTTGCACTCATTGCGTTACTCTGCTGGAGCGGGTCGGATCTGTTTTCAAAAATTGGCTGTCAGGATGCGAGCGACAAGTACAGCCACTTGAAGATGGTTATGGCTGTCGGTATCGTGATGGGCCTGCACGCCGCCTATGAGGTCTTCTTCAACGGAGTGGAGATCTCCTGGGCGATCATCCTGACTTATCTGCCAGTCTCTCTGCTCTACATCTTCTCGATGGCGATCGGCTATCTGGGCCTGCGCTATATCGAGCTTTCGATCTCCTCACCTATCTGCAACAGCTCCGGCGCGATCGTCGCGGTGCTGACCTTTGCGACGGTTGGCATTGGGGAGGACCTCCCCCCGGTAGCGCTGGTGGCTGTGGCGCTTGTCTGCATCGGTGTGATCGCTCTGGGCTTCACCGAGGCAAATGAGGATGAGGAGCTGCGCCGTGCACGCCAGGACGCCTCCAATCATCATTATGCCAAGAGCTGGATCGCCATTCTGATCCCGATCATCTACTGCCTGCTTGACGCGCTGGGGACCTTTGCCGACAGCAAGGTGCTCGAAACGCTGAACGAGGATTCCGCCAACGTCGCCTATGAGCTGACCTTCCTTCTGATGGCGATCGTCTGCGCAATCTATGTGCTCGGTATCCGGAAGCAGAAGCTCATCGCCAGGCAGGAGGCGCCGAAATACACCGGCGCTGTCTTTGAGACGATCGGCCAGTTCTTCTATATCTATGCGCTTGCGGATTCGGAGCATGTGGCTTTTGCCGCACCGATCATCTCGTCCTACTGTGTGGCGTCCGTGCTCTGGAGCCGCCTGTTCCTGAAGGAAAAGCTCTCCTGGAAGCATTACGGTTCCATCGCACTGGTGGTGGCCGGTATCGTGATCCTCGGTATACTGGATATCTGATCGGAGGAAAATAGACATGCAGACGAAATATAAGCGTGTTCTGGTCAAAATCAGCGGGGAAGCCCTGGCGGCGGACAAGCACACCGGCTTTGACTTTGCTTTCGTCACCCGTGTGTGCGAGGCGGTCAAGGCCTGCGCCGATGAGGGCGTGCAGATCGGCATTGTGATCGGAGGCGGTAATTTCTGGCGCGGCGTCAAGGACGGCGCCGGAAAAGTCGAGCGCGTGAGTGCGGACCGGATGGGCATGCTGGCGACATGCATGAACTGCCTCGCCGTATGTGACGTGTTCCGTCAGCTCGGAGCCGATGCACGCATCCTGACGGCGGTGGACATCCAGGGCGTGGGTGAGCGCTTTGACGCCCGCAAGGCTGTGGAATATCTGGAGCGCGGGAGCATTGTGCTCTTTGCCGGCGGCAGCGGGCATCCCTTCTTCTCCACTGACACCGCGGCGGTACTGCGCGCGGCGGAGATCCATGCCGACGCGATCCTGCTCGCCAAGAACATCGACGGCGTATACAGCGACGATCCGCGCAAGAATCCCGATGCGGTCCGCTTTGACGAGATCAGCTATGACGAGGTCCTGGCCCGCCATCTCGCGGTCATGGACACCACAGCGACCAGCCTCGCTATGGACAACAGCATCCCGGTCATCGTCTTTGCTCTGGCGGAGCCGGAAAACATCGGCCGGGTCCTTGCGGGCGAGAAGCTGGGCACAACGGTTCAGTAAACGATTTAAACAATACACTATAAACAGGAGGTTTCATCATGTCAGACTACGCTGCGTTTGAAGGTAAAATGAAAAAGACCTGTGAGTCGCTGACGGCCCAGCTGGCCACCATCCGCGCCGGCCGCGCCAACGCTGCCGTCCTGGATCAGATCCAGGTCGACTATTACGGTGTGCCCACGCCCATTCAGCAGGTGGCTTCCGTCGGTTCGCCCGACCCCCGCTCTTTGCTCATCACCCCCTGGGACAAGACGGTCCTGAAGCCGATCGAGAAAGCGATCCTCACCTCTGACCTGGGCATCAACCCGCAGAACGATGGGCATAGCATCCGCCTGGTCTTCCCGCCGCTCACGGAGGAGCGCCGTAAGGATCTGGTCAAGCTGACCAAGAAATACGGGGAAGAGGCCAAGGTCGCGATCCGGAACATCCGCCGCGACGCGGTCGAGAAGTTCAAGAAGCAGCAGAAGGCCTCCGAGATCACCGAGGACGATTACAAGATCGCCGAAAAGGATATTCAGAAGCTGACCGATGATTTTATCAAGGAACTGGATAAGATCTGCGATCAGAAGGAAAAGGAACTGACCGAGATCTGATGGCGGATATACGGAACAATACGGCGGGGGAGCGGGAGCAGTCCTGCGTTCCCCGCCATATTGCCATCATTCTGGATGGCAACGGCCGATGGGCGAAAAAGCGCGGCCTTCCGCGCACAGCCGGACATGCGGCCGGAGCGGAGACTTTCCGCAAAATCGCGCTCTACTGCCGGGATATCGGCGTGGACTATCTGACAGTCTACGCCTTCTCCACCGAGAACTGGAAGCGCCCCACCGAAGAGGTCAAGACCATCATGCGTCTCCTGGACAAGTATCTCCATGAGGCGATCGAGACGATGGAGCGCGACGGCATGAAGATGCGCATCTTCGGTGATGTGAGCGGGCTGTCGCCCCAACTGCAGGCACTCGCCCACACGGCCGACGAGATCGCCGATCGGGTGGATGGCTTCCAGGCGAATATCTGTCTCAATTACGGCGGGCGGGACGAGATCGTGCACGCCGCGCGCCGCTATGCCGCGGACCTGGCTGCCGGCCGGGCGGGAGAACTCACCGAGGAGAGCTTCGGGCGTTATCTCTATTCCGCCGGTATACCGGACCCTGACCTGATGATCCGGCCGGGCGGCGAGCAGCGCCTCTCAAACTTCCTGCTCTGGCAGTGCGCCTATGCGGAGTTCTACTTTACAGACGTGCTTTGGCCCGATTTCACGCCGGCTGAGTTGGATAAGGCGATCGACGTGTTTCGCAGCCGCGACCGGCGCTACGGCGGCGTGCGATGAGGGATGAAAGATGACCGAGATCCAGGAGCGGCTCTTTGCGCTGCAGGATGTGGGATACCGGGATTTCACGGCGCCGCTGGTGCCGAATGTCGCGCGTGAGAGCATCATCGGCGTGCGTACGCCCGCGCTGCGAAAGCTTGCGGCAGAGCTTATGCACGAGGGAAAGGCGGAGTCTTTTTTAGAGGAACTCCCGCACCGCTTTTTTGAGGAAAACGGACTGCATGCGGCGATCCTCTGCCGGGAAAAGGATTTTGACCAGTGTCTGCAGAGAGTGGAGAACTTCCTGCCCTTTGTTGACAACTGGGCGACCTGCGACGGGCTCAGCCCCGCCTGCTTCCGCAAAAACCGCGCTGCGCTGCTGGCGAGCATCCCGGACTGGCTTTCCTCCGGAGAGACCTATTCCGTTCGCTTCGGGGTCGGCATGCTTATGTCGCATTTTCTGGACGAGGACTTTCATCCTGCATATCTGGACCGGGTCGCGGAGCTGCGATCGGAAGAGTATTATATTAACATGATGATCGCCTGGTACTTCGCGACGGCCCTGGCCAAGCAGTACGAGGCGGCCATTCCGTATATCGAGGACCGCCGTCTTGCGCGCTGGACGCACAATAAAAGCATTCAGAAGGCGCTGGAGAGCTTCCGCGTCCCGGAGGACCGGAAAGCGTATCTGCGTACGCTGCGGTGGAAAAAAGAGAAGTAAGAGGGAGATACTATGGTCAATGCTATTTCCATTCTGGGCTGCACCGGCTCGATCGGCCGGCAGACAGCTGCGGTGGCGGAGCATACCGGCATTCGCGTGGCGGCGCTGACCGCCAACCGCAAAATCGACCTGCTTGAGGAGCAGGCACGCCGTTTCAAGCCGGAGTTCGTCGCGGTTTATGACGAGGAGGCGGCGAAGCTGTTCAAGGTCGCCGTAGCGGATACTGCGATCCGTGTGGGCTCCGGTATGGAAGGCCTGATCGAAGCGGCGACGCTCGCAAGCGCCGACTGCGTCGTGACGGCGGTGTCCGGCTCGGTCGGGCTCAAACCGACGCTGGCGGCCATCGACGCGAGGAAGCGGATCGCACTTGCCAACAAGGAGACGCTCGTCTGCGCCGGTGATATGGTAATGGCGCGAGCGGCGGAAGTAGGCGCGGAGATCGTGCCGGTCGACTCGGAGCATTCGGCGATCTTTCAATGCCTGATGGGGCGCGGAGAAGGAGAGCTTCACAAGATCCTGCTCACGGGTTCGGGTGGCCCGTTCCGCGGCCGAAAGCGCGAGGCTCTGGAGGATATTACGCCCGCACAGGCCGTGGCCCATCCCAACTGGAGCATGGGTGCGAAGATTTCGGTCGACAGCTCCACGCTGATGAACAAGGGCCTGGAGTTTGTGGAGGCAATGCATCTTTTCCATGTGACGCCGGATGATATCCAGGTGGTAATCCACCCGCAGAGTGTCATACACTCCATGGTAGAACTGGTAGACGGCACCGTGATCGCGCAGCTCGGCGTACCCGATATGGGCCTGCCCATCCAGCTTGCGCTTACGTATCCGGAGCGCAGACCGTCTCTGTTCGAGCATCTGGATTTCTGGAAGCTCCGGGATCTGAGCTTCGAGGAGCCGGATCTGGAGAACTTCCCCTGCCTCGCGCTGGCGATGGACTGCGCCCGCCGCGGTGGAACGGCACCTTGCGTGATGAGCGCCGCGAACGAGGTCGCGGTGCACAAATTCCTGCGCGGAGAGCTCGGGTATAATCGCATCTACGATGCGGCTGTCGGCGCAGTGGAGACGGTCGGCTGGACGAAAGCGGATTCTCTGGAGACGATCCTGGCCAGCGACGAGGCGGCCAGAGCCTATGTGAGAGAGAATTTCTGAGCAAAGCATTTCCTGGGGAGACCATATCATGACCATTCTGTATATCCTGCTGGCGATCCTGATTTTCGGCGTGCTGATCGCGATCCACGAGTTCGGGCACTTTACGGCCGCCAAGGCCTGCGGTGTGCGGGTCGAGGAGTTCGCCATCGGCATGGGCCCGGTACTGTGGAAAAAACAAAAAGGCGAGACGCAGTACTCGCTGCGTGCGGTGCCGCTGGGCGGCTTCTGCGCCATGACGGGCGAGGACGAGGCCTCGGATGATCCGCGCGCGTTCACAAGCCAGAGCGCCTGGAAGCGGATCCTCATCCTGGTCGCCGGTGCAACTATGAATTTTCTGCTCGGCGTGGTGATCATTTTCTTCCTTTTCGTCGGAGCGAAGGGATTTTACGTGCCGGTATTGACCGGCTTCATGGAGGGCTGCCCCTATGAGAGCGCCGAGGGCCTTCAGGCCGGGGATCAGTTCTATTCGATCGACGGACACCGCATCTATCACACCGACGATGTTTCGACTTTCCTCAGCCGGGGCGGCGATGACTATGATCTCGTGATGATCCGCGACGGGAAAAAAGTCGTTCTGAAGGATTTCCACATGGTGACACTGTCGTACGAGGGACAGGAGAAGAAAATGTTTGGCTTCTATCTCGGCAACGGGGTAGAGGAGGCCACATTTGGGAAAAAGCTGAGCCATACCTGGGACACAGCCATGGATTTCACCCGTATGGTCTGGATGAGCCTGGAGCAGTTGATCGGGGGAAAGGTGAGCGTCAAGGACCTCTCCGGCCCCGTGGGCATCGTGGACCTGATGGCGGAGACCGGCGAACAGGCCGAAACGACGAGCGATGCGCTCTACAGCATTTTTTATCTTGCGGCCTTTGTGGCGGTGAATCTCGCCATCATGAACCTGCTGCCGATCCCGGCGCTGGACGGTGGACGGATCTTCCTGCTGCTGGTGACCTGGGTGATCGAGCGTATAACCCGGAAAAAGCTGGACCCGCGATACGAGGGCTATATCCATGCGGGCGGCATGGTGCTGCTGCTTGGTTTGATGGCCTTCGTGATGCTGAATGATATCGTAAGGATCGTAAAAGGATGAGAACAAGAAACGAGACAAGACAGATCCGTGTGGGCGGCCTGACGCTGGGCGCCGGTGCGCCGGTCACGGTACAGTCCATGTGCAACACCAAGACCTGGGATGTGGAGGCTACGGTCGAGCAGATCAAGGCTTTCCGCAGTGCAGGCTGTGATATCGTGCGCCTCGCGATCCCCGACGTCCGTTCGGCGGAGGCGATACCGGCCATCAAGGAGCAGGTCGACCTGCCCCTGGTAGCGGATATCCATTTTGACTACCGCCTCGCTCTGATGGCGGCGGAGCGCGGTATCGACAAAATCCGCATCAACCCCGGCAACATCGGCGGTGAAGAGAACGTCAAAGCGGTGGCCGAGGCCTGCAAGTCGCGCGGAATCCCCATCCGTATCGGCGTGAACGCCGGAAGCCTGGAAAAGCCCCTGCTGGAGAAATACGGGCACCCCTGCCCGGAAGCTATGGTGGAGAGCGCCCGCGGCCATGTCGAGCTGTTGACGCGCTTTGGTTTTGAGGATATCTGCCTCTCGCTCAAATCCTCTACCGTCCCGCTGACGATCGCGGCTTATCGGATGGCAGCGGAGTGTTTCCCTTACCCGCTTCATCTCGGTGTCACCGAGACGGGCACGGAATGGAACGGTACGATCCAGTCCGCGGTCGGTATCGGCACGCTTCTCAGCGAGGGGATCGGCGATACGATCCGCGTCTCGCTGACAGCCGATCCGGTCAAGGAGGTCAGTGCCGGCATCGCCATTTTAAAAGCGGCAGGACTGCGTCCCGGCGGGGTAAAGTTCGTCTCCTGCCCCACCTGCGGCCGGACGGAGATCGACCTGATCGGATTGGCCAACCGGGTGGAAGCGCTTGTGCGGGATCTGGACCGCGACATCACGGTGGCCGTGATGGGTTGCGTGGTGAATGGCCCCGGCGAAGCGCGTGAAGCCGACTACGGCATCGCAGGCGGAAAGGATCGCGGCCTCCTCTTCCGAAAAGGCCAGGTTCTCGGTACATATCCGTACGACCGACTCTGCGATGCGCTCATGGCGCTCATCCGCGAGGAAGAGGGTTTATGAGCGAGCACACCCCCTTTCTGACGATCTTTCCCGGATGCGGCGACCTCAGCGCTGCGGCGGGAGGATTGGACAAAGCCTATGTGACAGAGGTGCAGATCGATCCGCGAGAGCGGAACATGACGGTCTGCGCCTGGTTTGCATGCATGCCGTCCCCGGTCGAGGTGGGGGCGCTCAGCAAATGCCTCAAGGATGAGTACGATCTGAATGCCTGCGGGCTCGTCCCTGACTATCCCCAGCCAAAGGCCACAGCGCCGCTGGGAATGGACAAACGCCCGGCTCCGGGCGGTGCGCCGCAGGGCGACGTGCTGTTCGGGCGCGCGATCAAGATGCACCCGGTCCCGATGAATACGCTGACGCTCGAGTCGGGGCGTGTCTGCGTTGAGGGCGATGTGGTCGCGGTCACAAGTCGGACGCTGCAGAAGCGCGGCAGCGCGGTGCTCTGTTTTGATATCACCGACAATACGAACTCGATCCGCGTCTCGCGCTTCCTCCGCTCGGACGACGATCAGTCCGTGATCGACAAGATCGCCCCAGGCGATCATTTGATCGTGCAGGGAGAGGTCATCTATTCCAAGTATGATGACGACATGGTGCTCGACCCGCGCAACATCATGAAGGGCAAGCGCTATGTGCGCCCTGACAACGCACCTGAAAAGCGCGTCGAGCTCCATATGCACACGCGTTTTTCCGCTATGGATGCGCTCACAAAGCCGGAGGCCATCGTGGACCGGGCGGCCTATTGGGGCATGCCCGCCATAGCCGTGACCGACCACGGCGTCCTGCAGGCCTTCCCCGATATGTGGAAGGCCGGGAAAAAGAAGGGCGTCAAGATCATTTACGGCTGTGAGATCTATTTCCTCAACGATATGGACGGCAACAGCGCCGTCATCGGCAAGTCCAAGCTGCCGCTCGATACGGAGTTCGTTGCATTCGATATCGAGACCACCGGTCTCAATGCGCAGAACGACCGCATGACCGAGATCGGGGCCATACGCTTCTCCGGCGGGAACATCCTCGAGACCTTCAACACTTTTGTGGATCCCGAACGGCATATTCCGGCAGAGATCACCCAACTGACCGGCATCCGCGACAGCGATGTCGCCGGCGCCCCCTCGGAGGAGGAGGCGATGCGGCAATTCATCGCGTTCATCGGCGACAGACCCATCATCGCTCATAACGCCCACTTTGACGTCGGCTTCATGACAGCGGCGGCCCTGCGGCATGGGATCCGGTTTTCACCTGTCTTTCTTGATACGCTTGCCCTTTCGCAGGCGCTGCTTCCTGAACTCAAGCGCTTCAAGCTCGACATCGTCTCGAACCACCTGAATCTCCCGCAGTTCAATCACCACCGCGCCACGGACGACGCGATGGTGGTGGCGCGCATCATGGAGAAGTTTTTGCCCATGCTGCAGCAGCAGGGTGCCAAAACGGTGGACGATATCGAGAGCGTCTATCATTCCCTGCGCCGCACGGATATGGGCAAGACCTATCATATGATCCTGCTGGTCAAAAACCGTAAAGGCCTCAAGAACCTCTATGAGATGGTTTCCCAGTCCTATCTCAAGTATTTCCACCGCAATCCAGTCGTGCCCAAGAGCTTGCTTGTCCAGCACCGGGAGGGAATCCTGGTCGGCTCCGCCTGCGGTATGGGCGAGCTGTACGGCGCGGTCATGAAGGGCGCGAGCCCGAAGGAACTGGAAAAGATCGCCTCGTTTTATGATTATCTCGAGATCCAGCCAATCTGCAACAACGGCTTTCTTGTCGAGAACGGGCGGGTAAAGGACGTCGGCGTGCTGCAGGATTATAACCGCACGATCCTGGAACTCGGACGCCGCCTCGGCAAGCCTGTGATCGCGGCGAGCGACGTGCATTTTCTCGATCCGGAGGACGAGCAGTACCGCAAGATCCTGCAGGCGGCTAAGAAGTTTTCGGACGCGGACCGCGACTGCCCGATCTTTTTCCGCACGACCGACGAGATGCTGGCGGAATTTGCCTACCTCGGGGAGGAGACCGCGCGCGAGGTGGTCATTACCAACACGCGGGCGATCGCCGATCAGGTGGAGGAGATCGAGCTTCTGCCGAAGGACCTCTTTCCACCGAAGATCGAAAACTCCGCCCAGCAGCTCAAGGACTTGGTTTACGAGAAGATGCACCGCATCTACGGCGAGACCCCGCCGGAGATCGTGCAGAAACGCGTGGATGTGGAGCTCAACACGATCCTCGACCACAATTACGATGTTATTTACATGTCCGCCCAGAAGCTTGTGCAGAATTCGCTTGAACACGGCTATCTGGTCGGCAGCCGCGGCAGTGTCGGTTCCTCGCTGGTAGCCTATATGTCCGGCATCACGGAGGTCAACTCCCTCCCGCCGCACTATGTCTGCCCGAAGTGCTGCCATGCGGAGTTCGTTACCGACGGCAGCTACGGCTGCGGCGCGGATATGCCGGAAAAGGATTGCCCGGAGTGCGGCGAACGCATGGCGCGCGAGGGCTTTGATATCCCCTTTGAGACCTTCCTGGGCTTTCCCGGCAACGAAAAGACCCCCGATATCGACCTGAACTTCTCGGGTGAGTACCAGGCCAAGGCGCATAAATACACGGAGACACTTTTCGGCTCAGACCATGTGTTCCGCGCCGGTACGATCGGCACGCTCGCGGAGAAGACCGCCTACGGCTATGTGAAGAAGTATCTCGAGGAGCGGAGCATCACCGCGACCAAGGCGGAGGAAAATCGCCTGGCGCAGGGCCTCGTCGGCATCAAGCGTACCACAGGTCAGCATCCTGGCGGCCTTGTCATCATCCCGCAGGATATGGATGTGACTGATTTCTGCCCGGTGCAGCACCCGGCGGACGACCCCAACAGCGACATCATCACGACGCATTTTGAATACCACTGCATGGAGGCGAACCTCCTCAAGCTCGACGAGCTGGGCCATGATGACCCGACCATGATCCGCATGATGGAGGATATGACCGGTGTCGATGCCAAGAAGATCTCCCTCTCCGATCCGGATACCATGTCGATCTTTACGAGCCCGGCGGCGCTCGGCCTACCGGATGACGATCCGATCATCGGCAAGACGGGCTCGATCGGTGTGCCAGAGTTCGGAACGCCCTTTACCCGTCAGATGCTGGTCGATACCCAGCCCAAGGCTTTCGATACGCTGATCCGCCTTTCCGGCTTCTCCCACGGCACTGACGTGTGGGCGGGCAATATCCACGACCTGATCGTGAACGGCATCGCCGACGTCAACCAGACCATCGGCTGCCGCGACGATATTATGATCTATCTGATCCAGAAGGGTATGCAGCCCGCACTGGCCTTCAAAACGATGGAGGCGGTGCGTAAGGGCAAGGTCAAGAAGAGCGGAGAGTTTCCCGGCGACGCCGAGCAGCAGATGCACAGCATGGGCGTGCCCGACTGGTGGATCGAATCGGCGCGCAAAATCGCCTATCTCTTCCCGAAAGCCCACGCGGTAGCCTATGTCATGATGGCCTTCCGCATCGCCTGGTTCAAGGTACATGAACCGCTGGCTTTTTACAGCGCATATTTCTATCGACGCAGTCAGAAGGGCGGTTTCGACGCGGAGATGATGTGCGGCGGGACGGACGCTGTACGCCGCAAAATCAACGAACTGCGCCGCCGCGGCGATCTGACCGCGAACGAGGAAGATCTTCTGGTCACGCTGGAAGCGGTGTATGAGTTCAACATGCGCGGCTTCCGCTTCGCGCCCATCGATCTGTATGAGTCGGATGCCGTGAAGTTCCGGATCACCGAAGACGGCTGCCTGCGGCCACCCTTCGTGTCCATCTCCGGGCTCGGCGATTCCGCCGCGCAGGACCTGGCGGCCTGCCGGGAAAACGGAGCGCGCTTTATTTCCGTTGAGGAGCTGGGGCGCGCCTGTCCGAAGGTCAGCCAGACGCACCTGGACACGCTCAAGCGCATCGGCGCGCTGGGCGAGCTGCCGGATACGAGCCAGATAAACCTGTTCGATCTATAAGAGAAATGAGGATATGTTGGTGAGAAGCAAGAAAAAGATCCTGTACGGCCTGCTGTGCCTTTGTGCCGTCATGCTCCTGACAGCCTGCGTCTCAAGGTCTGCGCCAGAGCCGGCAAGTCCTTCACCAGATACTGTGCTCAGCCCGACACCCGGGCCAACGCCGGAACCTGAGGTGCTTCCGCAGCTTCGTATCAGTGAGCTGATGAGCAACAACCAAAGCTGTCTTGCTCTCGCGGACGGGAGTTTTCCAGCATGGATCGAGCTTCAAAATACCGGCAGCGAGGCGGCAGATCTGAGCGGCTATGCCCTCTGTCTGGGAGAGAATAGCTGGGAGTTCCCTTCGTTCACCCTCGCACCGGGCGAACTTCGGCTCATCTATTGTGACGGGGCGGAAAGCATGGACGGTGAGCTTCACAGCTCGTTTGTGCTTGACCGCGAGGGCCGCAAGCTGAGTGTCCTATCCCCGCGCGGAACCGAAGTCCTGAGCCTCAAGCTGCCCCGCCTTGGCGAGGATGTCAGCTGGTGCCGGACGGAGGAGGGGGAGTACGCGGCGTGCTCGCTCCCGAGTCCCGGCTATGCCAACTCCGAGGAGGGATATTTGGATGCCCAGCGGCAGCGTTCTCTTCCCGGAAAGGAGCTCTCCATCGGCGAGGCAATGGTCTATAACGAGTGGTATGCGTCTCCGGGCGGACAGTATCCGGATTGGGTCGAGATCACCAACAATACGGGATCGGCCCTGGAACTGAGCGACTATTATCTCTCCGACAAGGAGAAGGATCGACTGCTATTTCGCCTGCCGCAGCGCACGCTCGAGGCGGGGGCATGCTGCGTGATCTATTGTGACTCAGACAGCGTGGAGGCTTCTGTCGCGCCTTTCGGCCTGAGCTCCGATTACGAGACGCTGTATCTGAGCCGGAAGGACGGAACGCTCGTCGATTATCTCACCCTGCGGGATATCCCGATGGGCTGCAGTATAGGCCGTGTGGAGGGGAAAAGCGAGACCTTCTATTTCGCGGTCCCGTCGCCCGGTGAGAAAAACGCAGGCGGTGTGCATTTCCCGGGCGAAAAGCCGGTCTCCCTCAGCCCCGATGGAATCTTCAACGGTGTTTCCTCGGTCAGCGTCGAGTTGGAGGGGGAGGGAACGATACGCTACACCATGGACGGCAGCGTGCCGAACGAGGAGTCTGCGGTTTATTCCGACCCCTTCACGGTGACCCGGACGGCTGTGGTGCGTGCGCGCTCTTTCCAGGAGGATCATCTGCCCAGCGAGACGCTGAGCCTGAGCTATATCGTGAACGAAGGTCATTCTCTGCCGGTCGTGAGCCTGGTCTGCGATCCGGAGGACATGTTCGGGAGGAGCGGGATCTATACGAATCCTACCGAGAAGTGGGAGCGGGAGGGCTGTATGCTCTTCTACGCGGACGGCGAGAGGTTGGATATCGACTGCGGTATCAAGCTGCACGGGGCGACTTCCCGCATCAGCCAGGCCAAAAAATCCTTTAAGCTCATGTTTCGCGAACGCTATGGCGGCAGGCTCCACTATGATCTGTTCGGGAATGGGATCGTGAACTTCAGCTCCATCCTGCTGCGCGCGGCCCAGGAGGCCGATCAGTCCACCTTCATGCGCGATAACCTGATGCATCAGCTCTCTCTGCAGGCCTTTCCGGCTCTCCCGGCGGAGGATTACCGCTACAGTGTGCTGTACATAAACGGGGAGTATCGCGGGATCTACAATATTCGCGAGGCGCATTCCGCGACACATTACGCCGAGCACTACGGCTATGATGAGGATACCGTCTCACAGTGGCAGGCGGAGTGGCCGCACGACTCCTATGTGGAAGAGATCTATCAATTTGCCATGAACAACGATCTGCGTCTCGACGAGAATTACGACTATGTCAGAAGTCACGTCAATGTCGACAGCGTGATCGGCTGGTGCATCATGCAGGTGTATAGCGGGAACTTCGACTTCAACAGTCCCAACATGCGTTTTTATTTCTCCACGCAGGATCAGCAGCTGCGCTATGCGCTGGTCGATCTGGATCTCGGGATGTTCGACGTCGGGATCTATGCGGGCGTTTTTCAGTTCGGGTACGACTACAACAACCTGGCGAACGCGATGCTGAAGAATGAACATTTTCGTCTGGAATTTGTGCGCCAGCTCAAAAAAGCGCTGGACGGTCCGCTTTCCGACGAAAATGCGCTGGCTATGATCGATAATCTGGCCGACCAGCTTCGACCGGAGGTCGAGCGGGATCATGCCATGTGGGGCGGTTCGCTCAAGAGTTGGGAACACATGGTCGACCACCTGCGCGAATACATCAACGGGCAATACAGCCGTGCGGAGTATATGGAAAGCTCTCTGCGCGGCAGCGGCCTCATAAAGCGGAGTGAGATTGACCGCTACTTCGGCAGCTGACAAATAACCCACAGGACCGATGAAGCCCTGTGGGTTTTCTTTATGGTTTGATGCCCTGCATGAAGCCGTTGAGCGCGGTGCTGTGGACATCGCCGGCGATCATTTTTCCGCTTTGAACGTAGAGCGTTACCAGCACGGTCTGCTCTTTGTCGGGATAATTGGTGACGGTATAGCTGTACTGCTCACAGGTCTGCCCGAGATGGCGGGACAGGTCGCAGCCCTGTTTGAGCTGGATTTCGTTGTAGTCGGCTATGATCCCATCGAGACTTGTGGGGATGCGTACGGTCTTGTGTTCCTCCGTTGCGAGGTCGATCTCCCAACCCTGCTCGCTCAGAAAGGCCTGCCGTCCCTCGAGTGAGCGGAGATCCGGTCCTTTCCGTGAGCAGCTTCGGATCAGGATGAACGCGACCAGCAGGACAGCTGCCAGGACTACCACGGCGAGGAGCTTCCTTCTGCGCAGATTACGGACAAGTTTTGCCATCGATTATCACCTCATACGAAGTCTATGCGTCGACCCGGAGAGCTATGTGAAGATCCCTGTCCGCCCGGCAGAAAGGGATTGCGAAAATGTACGCAATCCACTATAATACCGATACATTCGCCGCAAGAGGAGAGATGAGAAAGATGGGGCTGCAGCGCCTGGACAAGGTTCTGGCCGATCTCGGCATCGGCTCAAGAAAAGAACTGAAAGAACTGATTCGCGCGGGCCGTGTCCGTATTGATGGAATGGTCTGCCTCAAGCCGGAGCAGAAGCTTGACCCCGAGCGCCAGACGCTTACCCTGGACGGAAAAGAGCTCGGCTATAAGGGCCTGCGGTACTTCATGATGGATAAACCGGCCGGCGTTGTCACGGCGACGGAGGACCGAAGCCAGAAGACCGTTTTGGATCTGCTCCCGGAGGAGCTGAGGCGTCTGGGACTGTTTCCGGTCGGCCGGTTGGACAAGGACACCAGCGGTCTTTTGCTCCTCACAAACGACGGAGATTTCGCGCACCGGGTCATTTCGCCAAAATCCTGCGTTGAAAAAAGGTATTATGCCGATATTGACGGGGATGTGACGGAAGAGGACGCGGCGGCTTTCGCTGCGGGACTTACGCTGCGCGACGGGACACAGTGCCTACCCGCCGGGCTGGAGCGGCTCGGAGCGGGGAAGTGCCTTGTCACGGTCACCGAAGGGAAGTACCATCAGGTGAAGCGGATGCTCGCTTCCCGCGGAAAGCCGGTCCTCGCACTGCGCCGTCTCTCGATCGGGACTCTGGTTTTGGATGAAGGCCTTGGTCCCGGTGGACTGCGTGAGCTTGACGAAATGGATTTGTGCAAGTTGTTCAGCGGGGAAATTGGGGAAAATTAGTCAAAAAAAAGAAAGGTTTTTTTTCGTTTTTTTGTCGTATAAAACACATCTTCAAAAAAATTCACAAATTTAATGTGCAAAAACTATTGAAAATCACATACTTTGGAGTTATTATGTAGAAAGAAAACTGTCGGCGATTTGTCAATTTGCCAAACGGCAAAGCAGGATTGTCGGCATGGGGAGGAAAGTGCGATGTCCAGCAGAATTTTCCAGAATGTGATCATCCAATTGAAAGACGCTGTTGACAGAACGATCGGAGTTGTGGATGAGCAGGGCTTTGTTGTGGCGAGCAGCGAGCTTGCCATGATCGGGTCCCGGCTCGATGATTTTCATGTCTATGATTTCGAGGGTGCGGATCAAATCGTTACGACAGAGAGCAAGTGTTACAAGGCGCTGTCGAGCGAGAATACAAAGCTGGACTATGCCGCATTCGTCGAGGGAACGGACTCGCTGGCCCATACGCTTTGCTCGGTGACCGCTGTGGCGTATAACGAGGCCAAGAGCGGGTACGAGGAAAAGCATAACAAGGCGGCTTTTGTAAAGAACATCATCTCGGACAACATCCTGCCTGGCGACGTCTATGTCCGCGCAAAGGAACTGCATTTTGTGACGGATGAACCCCGCATCGTGCTGCTGGCCCGTCAGGTGGACAGTGCGGACGTGGCGGCGATGGAGGTCATTCACCGTCTCTTCCCGGACAAGCAGAAGGACTTCGTCATCAATATCAACGAGACTGACATCGTCGTTGTAAAGGCGCTCAGCGCGCCGGAGGCGACGGATGAAGTGCAGAAGGCAGCTCAGAGCGTGGAGAATGCGCTGCACGATGAGCTGGGCATCAAGTGCGTGATCGGCGTCAGCACGACGGCCAATCACCTGCGCGAGTTGGCTGACCGCTATAAGGAGGCCCAGGTCGCCATTGACGTGGGTCGCGTCTTCGAGGCGGAGAAATCGATCATCAACTATGAGAACCTCGGCCTTGGGCGCATTATTTATCAGCTTCCGACCACGCTGTGCGAGATGTTCCTCAACGAGGTATTTAAGAAAAACCCGATTGAGACGCTGGATGAGGATACGCTCGAGACCATCAACAAGTTCTTCGAGAACAACCTGAACGTCTCCGAGACCTCGCGCAAGCTGTATGTACACCGCAACACGCTCGTCTACCGCCTGGAAAAGATCAAGAAACTGACCGGG
Source organism: Eubacteriales bacterium (assembly GCA_030531505.1). Classification (GTDB taxonomy): domain Bacteria; phylum Bacillota; class Clostridia; order Oscillospirales; family Oscillospiraceae; genus Limivicinus. Next base: position 7,334 of record JAUNNH010000014.1, on the reverse strand, counting down.
CTCGACCTTCGGGAATTCGATCACGCCATCGTATTCAAAGTTGCCATGATGGTGAAAATGTATCTGGATTCTCTGAACGCTTCGAAGCACTGAGGCGTTAATCAAGTCTGGGAGCGGTCGCTCCCGGGCCCCATCCACTGGAGGAAACAACGTATGATTCGCATGAGCAACGTCACCGAAGTTTATGACAGCAGCGGCACCGTCGCACTCGACGGGATCGATCTGTCGATCGACGAAGGTGAATTTGTCTTCCTTGTCGGCCCTTCCGGGTCCGGCAAAACTACCCTGATGAAGCTCATTACGGGTGAGGTGCGCGCGACCAACGGGACGGTCGTCGTAAACGACTTCGACATGACCCGGATCAAGCGTCGGAAGCTCCCCAAGATGCGCCGCACACTGGGCGTCATCTTTCAGGATTACCGCCTGATCGAGAATATGACCGTATACGACAATGTGGCTTTTGCCATGCGTGTGGTCGGCGCCCCGAACCGGGAGATCCGCAAACGCGTCCCCTATGTGCTTGAACTCGTGGGGCTGAAAGGCTGCGAGAAGCGTCTGCCGAACGAGCTGTCCGGCGGCGAGCAGCAACGTGTGGCGATCGCCCGCGCACTGGTCAACTCTCCGCGTATGATCGTGGCGGATGAGCCGACGGGCAACCTTGACCCGGTGCGCAGCCTGGAGCTGATGCTTCTCTTTGAAAAAATCAATGAGATGGGGACGACAGTGCTTGTCGTGACCCATGAAAAAGAACTGGTCAACGCATTGGCCAAACGAGTCGTTACGATCGAGAATGGACATGTGATCAACGACGGACAGGGTGGGTATTTCAGCGATGGTATTGAGTAGAAGCGGTTATTTGATCCGCGAAGGCTTCCGAAGCATCAAAACACACAGCTTCATGTCCTTCGCATCGGTCACGATCATCATGGCCTGTCTGATCATCATGGGCAGTGTGACGCTGCTCTCCTTCAACATCGACGCCCTCATCAAAAATCTGGAGGACCAGAATGAGGTCGTCGCCTTCGTGGAGGATGCGGTGACGGAGGAGGCGGACGCCCGTGCGCTCCAGCCCGCGCTCGAAGCGGTGGAGAACGTGCAGAGCGTAGAGTTCATTTCCCGTGAAGAAGCCATGGAGAAATTCATGAGCAAGTACGACGACAGCCTGCGGGAGGGGATCGACCCTTCGGTCTTCCGGCATCGCTTTGTTGTGCACCTGACGGATATCGCGCAGATGAAAGAGACCCAAGCCGAGATGGAGAATATCGTCGGTATCGCGAAGGTCAAGGCGCATCTGGAATATGCCAGCGCCTTTGTGACGATCCGGAATATCGTGAGCGTTGTATCCCTTGTTCTGACTGTCATTCTGGTGTTCGTATCGGTCTTCATCATGTCCAACACCATCAAGCTCACGACCTTCGGGCGCCGTGAGGAGATCGCCATCATGAAGATGGTCGGTGCGACCAACAGCTTTATCCGTCTTCCCTTCGTCGTAGAAGGTCTTGTTCTGGGTCTTCTCGGCGGTGGGCTGGCCTTTCTTGCGGAGTGGGGGCTTTACGGCCTGATCACGAGCCGTGTCATGGGGACCGTTTCGAATAGCATCCTGACGGAGAGCATCTTCACGCTTATCCCCTTCAAGACGCTGGCGCTGCCCGTCCTGATCGTTTTCATGAGCATCAGTGTTCTGGTGGGCGTCTTCGGCGGCGTGAATGCTATCCGCAACTATCTGAAGGTGTAAGGTTATAAACGGACAGGAGACTCTATGAAACAAAAGAAAGCAGTATCGATCCTCTGCCTGGTCCTGGCGGTGATCATGATTCTTTCCCTTGTGATCAGCGTGCTGCCGGCGCGCGCCTATGCCGTCACGCAGAGCGATATCGACGCGCTGAAAGCCAAGCGGGCGGAGATCACCGCGCGCAAGGACAAGGCGCAGGAAATGCTCGACGAGCTCAAGGAAGAGGAAAGCAACGTTCTGGTCCAAAAGAACGCGCTGGATGAGAAGAACGCGGCTGCTCAGGAAGCCCTGCAGCTCGTCGGCGAAGAGATCGAGATGTATAACGGCATGATCGCGGAGAAGGAGACGGAGCTGCAGGCTGCTCTCGCACGGGAGCAGGGACAGCTGGAGCGTTATCGTCAGCGCGTGCGTGCCATGGAAGAAAACGGCGGCTATAACCTGATCGGTCTGCTGATCAGCGCCGATAACTTCACCGACCTGCTGACCACTCTCGACGACGTCGGGGAGATCATGGAGAGCGATAAAACCCTTGAACGGGAATACCGCGCCGCTCGCCAGGATGTCGAGCGCGTAAAGGCCGAGTACGAGGAAGTGCGCGCCGACTGCGAGGAAAAACAGGCGGGCCTGGAGGCGGAGAAGGCGCAGCTCGAGGCGGACATCGCAGAGACGGAGGCGACGCTGGAGGCTCTGGCGGAGGATATCGCGGATGCGGTGTCCGCGTTCGACGCCGAGGCTGCGGCCGAAGCCGAGATGGACGAGCAGGTCCGCCAGCTCATTGCCCAGTATGAGGAAGAGCAGCGCCGCGCCCGTGAGGAAGCGGCTCGCCGTGCGGCGGAAGCCGCTGCGGCCGCTGCAGCCGCCGCGGCTGCACAACAGCAGCAGGGCGGCACCGCTGTCGGCGGCGAGTCTGTCGGCGACAGCTATGGCGGGTATACCGGCTATACCGGCGGCGGGACCGTTGTCGGCGGCGAGTCAGTCGGTGATGGCTATTCCGGCTATACCGGCGGCGGTGGTACTGTCTCGGGCGGCGGTGGTGCTGTTTCGGGTGGCGGTGGCTCCGGCGGAAGCTTTATCTGGCCTGTGCCCTGCAGCCACCGTATTTCGAGCGGCTACGGCAATGACCGAGGCGACCACTTCCATGCCGGCATCGATATCGACGGCTACGGGAACGATGGAGCTCCGGTCATCGCGGCCGGCTCCGGTACCGTTATCCTGGCCTCTGCCAACGGCGGTTACGGTGAATGCGTTATGATCGACCATGGCGGCGGCTATGTGACGCTGTACGGACACCTTTCCGGCTATGCCGTTTCGTCCGGCCAGTATGTCAGCCAGGGCCAGACCATTGGCTATCTCGGTTCCACCGGTAACTCGACCGGCACGCATTGCCACTTCGAGATCCGTGTCAACGGCTCGACTGTCAATCCCTCTTCCTATGTCAGCTAAGTAAGCTTTGTTCCGCTGCGGCTGAAAGCTCGCTGCAGCAGAGGAGAATCGCATCCCATGTCCAAGCACAGCAAAACCCTTATCTCAGTTGTTCTTTCCACTCTCCTGTTCCTGGAGTGCCTGCCTGGAAGCGCATCAGCCGTCACACAGGCGGATATCGACAGCGTCCGCGCACAGCGTGATGCGATCCGTGCCGAAAGGCAGGAAAAACAGGCGCTTGTTGATTCGCTTGCCGAACAGCAGGCGGACGTCGTCCTGCAGAAGGCGGCGATGGACGAGCGAAATGCCGCCACGCTGCGCCAAATCAGCGCAACGGAGGAAGAAATCCGCGTCTGGGAGGATATGATTTCCCAGAAGATCACGGAGATCGCGGCGGCCAAAGCGCTTGAGGATGAACAGCTTGCACGTTATCGTGTTCGGGTGCGGGCGATGGAGGAAGAGGGTAGGCTCAGCTTGCTCGGCGTCCTTCTCAGCACGGCCGATCTGCGCGAATTTCTCACCGTCATGGATGATGTGGGAGAGATCATGCGGCATGATCGGGCGCTCGAGGATGCCTATATCGCATCCCGCCGGCATACAGAGGAGCTTCGAGCGGAGTACGAGAAGGCTCTCGGTGAACAGCAGCAGCGACACTCTGACTTGCTGAATGAGCAGCGCGAGCTGCAGGCCGGGATCGACGAAGCCGAAGCGTTGATTGTCTCCCTTCAGACGGATATCGATAATCGCCGGGCAGAGGCAGATGCGATCCTTGCCGCAGAGTATGCGGCGGATGCGGAGCTGCAGCGCTTGGCCCAAGAGCTTGAAAGGCAGCGTCGGGAAGAGGAGGAACGCCGCCGCCGCGAAGAAGAAGCGCGGCAGGAGGCGGCCCGCCGGGCAGAAGAGGCGAGACGCCAGCAAGAGGAAGCATCCCGCCGGGAGGAGGAAGCCAGACAAGAGGCTGCGGCGCCTGTCACAGGCACGGGTTCCTTTGTGTGGCCTGTTCCCGGCCACAGCTATGTGACCAGCCGTTTCGGCCTGCGTGTCCATCCGATCACCGGCGTTAAAAAATCGCACACCGGGATCGACATCCCCGCTGACAGAGGCACGCCTGTCGTTGCCGCGGACAGCGGTTTTGTCACGAAAGCCGCCGTGTACAGCGGCTACGGAAACTGCGTGATGCTGGATCACGGCAACGGGTATCTCACCCTGTACGGACATCTGTCATCCTTTGCAGTGAGCGAGGGAGAGAGCGTAAGCCAGGGACAGACGATCGGATATGTGGGCAGCACGGGCATTTCGACCGGCCCGCACTGTCATTTCGAAATATGGTCGGGTGGTTCACGCATCGATCCCGAGCCGTTCTTCTCGGGGCTGAGTTTTTCTCCGTCCGCGGGAGAATAGGAATCAAACATACGGCGTATTAATGCGCTTTTGCCGGACAGCATAAAGCTGTCCGGCAAAGCCGTGTTCCCAAGGAGGTAGACTGTGAGTAAGATCGCGCGCAGACTGTTGGAACGAGTCTGGTTTTTCGTAAGCGGCTTTTTCAATATCGGTATTTCGCTCAAAGCCGTGGTGCTTCTTCTGGCTTTGGCGATCGGCGGCACCTATGCCTGGGTACACTCCGATATGCTCAAGGCCGTTGGCGGCAAAGAGGATTATGAGGAGGCAATGCGCTACATCGAGATCAAGGATATTCTGGATGAGCGCTTTATCGATACGGTTGACCGCAAGAGCATTGGGGACAACGCTTCCGCGGCGATGGTCGCAGGCCTCGGCGACAACTGGAGCTATTTCATGACGGCGGACGAATACCGCACCTATCAGCTCTCCTCCTCCAACGACTATTCCGATATCGGTATGTCACTGGTAAAGGATACATCTCTGGGCGGCTTCCAGGTCATCTCGATCTACCCAAGCTCGCCGGCGGCTCGCGCGGGCGTCGGCACGGGCATGGTCATCACCGCTGTGGACGGGGAGAAGGTCCGTGACTACACGACCGACCAGGTACGCACGCTGATCCGGTCCAAGCTCAATACCATTTTCCGGCTGGAGATCGGCAACGGGCAGATGATCATTGAAGTGGACTGCACCAATTCCAACGCCGAGGCGGTGTCCTACCGTCTGGAAAAGACCGGAGCCGGCTATGTGCAGATCAAAAACTTTGAGGCTGGCAGCGGCAAGAGCGCGGTCGATGCGATCGAGAAGCTCATGAGCGACGGAGCGGTCTCTTTCGTACTGGACCTGCGCAACAATTCCGGCGGCCTGAGCAGCGAGGTAGCCACGCTGTTGGATTTCCTTCTCCCGAGCGGCCGTATTTTCTCCGAGGTCGGCAAGGACGGTAAGGAGATCGTGACCAGTTCGGACGGCATGTGCATCCAGTTTCCGATGGCAGTGCTGATCAATCCGGGCACCTTCCGTGAAGCGGAGCTCTGTGCGGCGGTGCTCAAGGAGTTCAAGTGGGCCACGGTCGTCGGTGAACCCACCACCGGCAACACCCGTTCTCAGGAGACCATCACCCTTGCGGACGGCAGTGCGATCCGCCTTTCGACCCGTACATACCTGACCCCGAACGGTATCGATATCTCGAAGGCCGGCGGCGTTGTTCCCGATTCGATCGTCTATAACAGCGACGAATCTGCGACCGGCACGACCGAAGGCACGACCGGCGGCCAGGATGGTACGGCGAGTATCTCTGCTGATGATCAGCTGATGGCTGCTCTCCGATATTTGAGTTGACACAGCAGCTTGCATTCAGTAAAATAACAAGCGTTCCTTTTCCAGCCTTATCCATTTCTTAATAAAAGGAGTTTTCGTGAAATGCCGAATTCAAACCGTTTCAAAATGAGCCAGGACCGCCTCGACGCCCTCAAAGAGGAGCTGAAGTATCTGGAGACTGTCCGTGAAATGGAAGTCGCCGAGCAGATCAAGGAAGCGCGCAGCTTTGGTGACCTGTCCGAAAACAGCGAGTATGACGAGGCCAAGACCGAGCAGGGCAAGCTCTACTCCAAGATCGCAGAGCTGAAGGTCCTGATCGAGAATGCGGAGATCGTGGATAACATCGATCACGACGCCCCGAAAGATACGATCACGCTCTCGAGCGTCGTGCGTGTGCGCGATATCGAGGATGATTTCGAGGAGACCTATGAGATCGTCGGTTCGCAGGAGGCCAATCCCAAGGCCGGCCGCATCTCCGACGATTCTCCTGTCGGCCAGGGTCTGATCGGCCATCGCGCCGGCGAGACGGTTGTGATCCACGCGCCTGCGGGCGAGCTGAAGTTTGAGATCCTTTCGGTGGAGAACACCTGATAAGCAGTATAAGGTAGGGAAGTCAGCATGAGTGAGAATAAGGTCGGACAGCCGGAGGAGATCCAGGAGCTGTCCGAAATCCTGCGCATTCGGCGGGAAAAGCTGAACAATCTGCAGGAAGAGGGGCGCGATCCCTTCACCAAGACCCGTTTTGATCGCACGGCCTGGTCTGAGGAGATCAAGCAGAACTACGAGGCCTTTGAGGAAAAGACCGTCTCCGTTGCCGGGCGCATCATGTCCAAGCGCGGCATGGGTAAGGCGATCTTCTGCCATATCAAGGACGACCGCGGACAGATCCAGCTCTATATCCGCTCGGACGCGGTGAGCGAGCAGGAATTCAAGGATTTCCGCAAATATGATATCGGGGATATCATCGGTGTTACCGGATACGTGTTCAAGACAAAGACGGAAGAGATTTCCGTCCATGTCCAGGCGGTGACGCTGCTCTCCAAATCGCTCCGACCGCTGCCAGAGAAGTTTCACGGCATGACCAGCACCGAGCTCAAATACCGCCAGCGTTATCTGGACCTCATCATGAGCGATGAGAGCCGCCGGAACTTTGAGATCCGCAGCCGCTTTATCCGCCACGTCCGCCGGTATCTGGATGAGCGCGGCTACATGGAGGTCGAAACCCCGGTTCTGAATATGATCGCGGGCGGCGCCGCGGCGCGGCCGTTCATCACGCACCACAATACCCTGGATATTGACATGTATCTGCGTATCGCGACCGAGCTGCCGCTCAAACGTTTGATCATCGGCGGTATCGAGCGCGTGTACGAGATCGGACGTATCTTCCGCAACGAGGGCATGGATACCCGCCACAACCCGGAATTCACCACCATTGAGCTCTATGAGGCCTATACGGACTTCCACG
>JAUNNH010000032.1 GCA_030531505.1 Eubacteriales bacterium | reverse complement strand
AGACCCCATCCTCACCGTAGATATGACCTTCGGCGCAGGGTTCCGGCTTCTCCGCCCCGCACACCGTGCAGAGACCGTCCTCGCCGTAGGTATGGCCCGCGGCGCAGGGATCCGGGTCCTGGGTTCCGTCCTCTGCGAAAGCCGTCGCGAACAGCGACAGGCACAGCGCCACTGCAAGAAACAAGCAGGCGATCCGCGTCTTTTTCTTCATTATACGTGCCCCCGTTTATAGTCTGTGCTTAAGAAAAGTACAAATTAACAATACTATAGTATTTGGATTATGTCAAGCATTTTAATACAATAGTATTAATATTTTAGTCATTTGGGGGGGCGTTTGCCTTGCTTTCACAACGAATCCGGGAACGGCGAACAGCATTATCTATGAGCCAGGTTGTGCTGGCCAAAAAGCTGCACATCTCCAAGCAAAGCGTGTCCAACTGGGAGAACGACAACATTGTCCCCTCCGTCGAGATGCTCTCGCGTCTGGCCCTCGCACTCGACGTCAGCACCGACTGGCTGCTCGAGCTGGACGACCGGGATTATCTGGAGGTCTCCAACCTGCCGCCCGAGCAGCTTGCGCATATCCAAATGCTCATCGACGATCTTCGTTCCTGCGGGTGTAAGGATAAATAATAGTATATAGGCAAGATAATAAAACGGGTCGCCGCGTTAGAGACCGATGTCTCTTCTGCGGTGACCCGTTTTCCCTGTATGTCCCGGACGACAGTCCTCATTCATAGCTCACGTCCCACAGCGTGAGGCCCTTCGCCGGGGCGGTGAAGCCAGCGCGGCTCCGGTCGCGGGAGGCGAGGATCGCCGGCATCTCCGCCGCGTCCCGCTCGCCCGTCCCGACCTCCAGCAGGGTCCCGACGAGGATGCGCACCATATGATAGAGGAAGCCGTCGCCCTCAAAGCGCAGCCGCAGCTCCTCCCCCTCGCGCGTGATCTCCACCCGGCGCAGCGTGCGCACGGCGGACTTCTTCATATGCTTATTGGCGCAGAAGGCCGTGAAGTCGTGCGTCCCGGTGAGCTTCTCCGCCGCGCGTTCCATCGCCTCCGTGTCGAGCGGGGCGGGAAAGACCGCGGTCCAGCGCCGCTCAAAGACACAGGGCGCCTCGCTGTTCCAGACGCGATAGAGGTAAGTCTTGCCCGTGCAGCTCAGGCGCGCGTGGAAGCGCGGCTCCGCCTCCTCGAGCGCGAGCGCGCCCACGTCCTCGGGCAGATAGCGCCGCAGCGCCGCGAGCAGCTCTTCACAGCTCATGGCCGTGTCGGCCCGGAAGGAGCAGACCTGCCGCCGCGCGTGCACGCCCGCGTCGGTGCGCCCGCTCCCGGCGAGCTCCACCTCCTGCTCCAGGATCCTCCCGAGCAGCTCCTCGAGCTTTGCCTGCAGCGTGTCGGGGGTATTGCCCTGGCGCTGCCAGCCCTTATAGCGTGTCCCCTCGTAGCAGAGGGTCAGGCGGAAACACCGCATCCCATCACATCCTCTCGCCCCCAGTTTACCCGAGCGCGCCCGATTTGGCAAGGGCGCTCTTGTGCAAATCCCACAGATTTACGCACCGCCGACACAGGGCCGCAGCCGGAAAAACCGTCATATTTCTTTGTTGAAACCTTGACAGGATTGTGTTAAAATGCTAACAGGCACAAAATTGGATTTTGGATACGCATCCTACACATCATAGAAAGGTGGTCATTCCATGTTCATCGATTCCTTCTTCAACCGCTTCGTCCTCCCCGAGGACCTGAAGGAGGCCGTCTCCAAGTGCCGCTGGCGCTGCTATCCCGAGACCAAGGATCAGCTCCTCGAGCTCTGCTACGGCCCGACCCACAGCTCCATCTACGATGTGACCTACACCATTCCCGGCAAGGGCGTGGTCAAGGAGGCCGAGGTCGTGCGCTGCAAGAACGGCCCCTCCGTCAACTTCATGGAGGACTATATGCGCCGCCGCGATCCCGACTGTATGCGCATCGGCGACGATCTGCCCACCGACAAGCCGCGCTTCAAGGACGTGTACGGCTATGAGTTCTCCAAGCTCCGCAAGGAGACCATGGAGTGGATTGAGAGCCAGGGCATCATCCTTCTCCCCTTCCACGCCGGCGGCAAGTACTACGGCTACGACGCGCTGATGGTCTGCCCGACGAACGCGGCCTTCTTCGCGCTTTCGCTCGCGAACATGCAGGGCTTTGTGAGCATCCACGACGTCCCGAAGGACTACACGCCCCGCGGCATCATCTATGTTGCGCCCCCCTTCCGTCTGACCCACTTCGGCGGCAAGCAGGTGGTCGTCCACCAGCGCAGCAACTCCCTGCACGAGGTCTTTGCCTATAACCTCTATCCCGGTCCCTCTGCCAAGAAGGGCGTGTTCTCGATGCTGCTGGATATCGGCGAGCACGAGGGCTGGGTCACGAACCACGCCTCTGCGGCGGTGCTCGAGAGCCCCTATGAGAACGAGGTCGTCTTCATGCACGAGGGCGCTTCCGGCGGCGGCAAGAGCGAGATGCTCGAGGAGGTCCACAAGGAGGAGAACGGGCAGATTCTGCTCGGCACCCACACGGTCACGGGTGAGAAATACTACCTCAACCTCGGTGAGACCTGCAAGATCAAGCCCATCGCGGACGATATGGTCATGGCCAACGCCAAGTTCCAGAACGACTCCGGTCACCTCATGATCGCCGACGCCGAGGACGGCTGGTTCCTGCGCATGGACGGCGATAACTACTACGGCAACAGCCCCATGTACGAGCGCATCAGTATCCATCCCGAGGAGCCGCTGGAGTTCTTCAACATGGAGGGCGTGCCCGGTGCGACCTGCCTGATCTGGGAGCACAAGATCGAGTCCACCGGCAAGCCCTGCTCCAACCCGCGCGTCATCATCCCGCGCGACATGATCGAGAACATCGTGCCCGGCAACGAGCCGCAGGAGGTCAATGTCCGCTCCTTCGGCGTGCGCATGCCGCCCTCCACGGCCGAGCACCCGAACTACGGCGTCATGGGTCTCGTGCAGTTCGTGCCGACCTCCATCGCCTGGCTCTGGCGTCTGGTGTCCCCGCGCGGCTTCAAGAACCCCTCCATCGCCGACACCGCCGGCAGCGGCATGAAGGCCGAGGGCGTGGGCTCCTACTGGCCCTTCTCCACCGGCAAGAAGGTCACCTCCGCCAATCTCCTGCTCAACCAGATGCTCAACGCCCCCAACACGCTGAACATCCTCATCCCCAATCAGCACATCGGCGCCTATCAGATCGGCTTCATGGGCGAGTGGCTCACCCGTGAGTATCTGGCCCGCCGCGGCGGCACCGTGCGTATGAAGCACCTGGTCCCGGCCCGCAACCCGATCTTCGGCTACTCCCTGGACGAGATGAAGATCGACGGCCAGTATGTCCGCCGCACCTTCCTGCGCCCGGAGCTGCAGTCCAAGCTGGGCTACGAGGGCTACGACATCGGCGCCAAGATCCTGACCGACTTCATGAAGGAGCAGGTCAAGCAGTTCCTGACCGACGACCTCGATCCCATCGGCCGCCAGATCATCGAGCTCTGCCTCAATGACGCGCCGCTCGAGGACTACCTCGCCATCACCCCGATGAACCTCCGCTGAGCAGCATAAAACAAAATCGCCCGCGGGCGTGCAGATGCACGGCCCGCGGGCTTTTTTTATTCCGTTTTCGCGGCGGCGGGCTTTTCTCAGCTCTCCTCGCCGAAGTCGCAGAGCAGCCAGCGGAAGCCGCCCGAGGGCAACGTCACGGCGAACTTGTCCGCCTCCTCGCCCGTGAGCAGATCGCGGTAATCTCCCAGCTCGGTGAGCGAGACGCGCTTCTCCCGGTCGCTGAAGTTGAAGAGGCCGACCAGCTTTTCTCCCCGGCAGTAGCGCCCGATGCCCAGCACGCCGTCGTCGCGGGTATCGACGATCCAGGTGTCGGCCGCGCCGTCGAAGACGCGGTGCTTTGCGCGCAGCTCTTCGAGCCGGCGGAGCGCCGCGAAAATCTGCCCCTCGACGCTCTCCGGATCATGCCGCCGCTCCGCGGCCTCCCAGTCGAGCCGCCCGCGGTGGATGTAGCGGCTGTCGTCGGCCTTGAGCGGGTCGTCGTGATAGCCGTAGTCGTTCTCCTGCGCGATCTCGTCCCCGCTGTAGAGGACGGGCACGCCGCTGAGCGTGAAGATATAGGCGTGGAGCATGATGTCCAGGCGCAGCGCCCAGGCGAGCTTCTCCTCATCGCCCTCACGCCGGGCGCTCTCGAGGCCGCAGAGGGAGGCCGTCGTCCCGCAGAGGCGGGCATCGCCGAGGGTGGGGTCGTCGTTATAGAGCTCGCCGCGCGCGGGGCTCCCCGCCCACTTGCCGGTCAGATAGTCGTTGAGGAACTTCTTGTGCGCCACCTCTTCCATGCCGAAGCGCTCGAGGAAGGGATAGTCCAGGCCCCAGCCGATATCGTCGTGGCAGCGGAGGTAGTTGAGGAAGCCGTACTCCTTCGGCAGAGCGAAGACCTGGCCGAGCTGGTGGCGCAGCAGACGCACGTCGTGCGTGGCGACCGTGTGCCAGGTGCTGGCCATGGTGGTGACGTTGTAGAGCAGGTGGCACTCGGGCTTCTCCACCGTGCCGAAGTAGGGCACGACCTTGCTCGGCTCCATCACGACCTCGCCCAGCAGCAGGCATCCGGGGCAGACGATCTCGCAGACCATGCGCATCATACGCACGAGCGTGTGCACCTGCGGGAGGTTGCGGCAGCTGGTGCCAAGCTCCTTCCAGATGTAGGGCACCGCGTCGAGACGGATGATATCCACGCCCTGATTGCAGAGGTAGAGCATGTTCTCGGTCATGTCGTTGAACACGACAGGGTTGGCGTAGTTGAGGTCCCACTGGTAGGGATAGAAGGTCGTCATCACGACCTTGCCCGCCTCCTCGCACCAGGAGAAGTTTCCCGGCGCGGTGGTCGGGAACACCTGCGGGACGGTCTTTTCAAATTCCTTCGGCTCGCTCCAGTCGTCGTAAAAGAAGTAGCGCTCCTGGTACGCCTTCTCCCCGGCGCGGGCGCGGCGCGCCCACTCGTGATCCTCGCTCGTGTGGTTCATCACGAAGTCGAGGCAGACAGCGATATCCCGCTTGTGGCAGTCGCGCGCGAGCGCGGCGAGGTCCTTCATCGTGCCGAGCGCGGGCTCGACCTTCCGGAAGTCCGAGACCGCGTAGCCGCCGTCGCTGCGGCCCGCGGGGCTCTCCAGCAGCGGCATCAGGTGCAGGTAGTTCACCCCGCACTCCTCGATGTAGTCGAGCTTCTTCTTCACGCCCTTGAGGTTGCCCGCGAAGGAGCTGACATACATGAGCATGCCGACGAGCTCGTGGCCCTTGTACCAGGTCGGGTCCTTCTCCCGCGCAGCGTCGAGCTTGCGCAGCGCCGCCGGGCGCGCCTCGAAGCTGCGCCGGAGCATCTCGACGAAATACTCCCAGGCCTGTTCGTCGCTGTGATAAAGTGCGGCATAGAGCTCCTTAAGCTCCGCCTCATGCTTTTCAAAGCGCGCGGCAAAGACCGCATCCCAAGCACTTTTATCCATAATCACGTTCTCCTTGTTCTCTCTTTTCCGCGGCGCGGCGTCTGTCCCACCGCTGATTTATAATGACCATCGGATGGCGAAATCAATCGAGGTTTCGATTGATTTCGCTGCCAAACGACAGGTTTGGCAGCGAATGATTCATAGAATCATTCGCCCAATGCTCATTGCAATGAGTATATGGCAAAACAGCCAAGCTGTTTTGCTGCGCCGTAAAGCGGCGCGGCGAAAAGCTTTTTGGCTTTTCGCCATCTTATAATCATTATCATTATATGGGATATCGCCTCTGAAAGCAAGATGCATCAATCTCTGTTTTCTTCGCATACTACAGAAAAACAGCCGCCTGCGTCCATCACGCGCACGGCGGAGATCGGAGGGATGACAATGGCGAAACGCCTCGGGCGGCAGACCGCCCGGCTGGAGCGGCCGCCCGCCCTGCTGGGCTGGGCCGCGGTCGGAGGGAAGAAGGAGGGCGAGGGGCCGCTGCGCCGCGGCTTCGATCTGCTCTCGGAGGACTCCTATTTTGGGGAGGCGAGCTGGGAGAAGGCCGAGACGCGCATGCTGCGCGCGTGCTTCGACCTCGCCTGCGGCAAGGCGGGGCTCGCGCCCGCGGCGCTCGACGCCGTGCTCGCGGGGGACCTCCTCAACCAGTGCGTGAGCTCCGCCTACGCCATGCGCGCAAGCGGCATCCCCCACTGGGGGCTCTATGGGGCCTGCTCCACCATGGCCGAGGCCCTCGCCCTCGGCGCGCTGCTCTTCGACTCCGGCGCGGCAGAGACGCTCTGCGCGCTCACGGGCTCGCATTTCTGCACCGCCGAACGGCAGTACCGCTTCCCGCTCGAGTACGGCGGGCAGCGCACGCCCACCTCGCAGTGGACCGTAACCGGTGCCGGGGCGGTGCTCCTCGGCGCGGGGGCGGGCAGTCTGCGCCTCACGGAGCTCACGGCCGGGCGGATTGTGGACGCGGGCGTCGCCGACGCGACGCACATGGGCGGCGCCATGGCCCCCGCGGCCTTCGACACACTTTCGGCCCACTTCGCGGAGACAGGCCGCTCCCCCGCCGACTACGACGCGATCTTCACCGGGGACCTCGGCGCCCTCGGCCACGACATCCTCGAGGATCTCTTCCGCCGTGCCGGCGTGGCGCTCGGGCCGCGCTATATGGACTGCGGGGTGCTGATCTACGACGCGGCCGCGCAGGAGGTCGGGGCAGGCGGCTCGGGCTGCGGCTGCTGCGCCTCGGTGCTCTGCGCCGAGATCCTCCCCGCCATGGCCCGCGGCGTCTGGCAGCGCGTGCTTTTCGCCGCCACCGGCGCGCTCATGTCCCCCACCAGCTCCCAGCAGGGGGAGAGCATCCCGGGCATCTGCCACGCGCTTGTGCTGGAGAGGAGGGATTGAGATGCAGAGTCTGCTGCCATACCTCAAAGCCTTTGCCGTGGGCGGGCTCTTCTGCCTGCTCGGGCAGCTCCTCATCGACTACACCCGCCTCACCCCGGCGCGCATCCTGACCGCCTTCGTCGTCTTGGGGCTCGTGCTCGGCGCGCTCGGGCTCTACCAGCCGCTGGCCGACTGGGCCGGTGCCGGGGCGACCGTGCCGCTCACGGGCTTCGGGAACCTGCTCGCGAAGGGCGTGCGGGAGGCCGTCCGGAAGGACGGGCTGCTCGGCGCCTTCACGGGCGGGCTCAGCGCCGCCTCCGGCGGCACCGCCGCGGCCATCGTTTTCGGCCTGCTCGCGGCGCTGCTCTTCAAGCCCCGCGACAAGAACAAATAGGTTTTGTGCAATTTGACATTCCCCCCGTAAGCGTTTATACTTTAAGCAGACAGCTGCCGATACGCGGCATGCCAAAACGAAAAAACTGCTTTAGGAGGAACTGCCATGAAGAAACTTGTATCGATCCTGCTCGCCCTCGCGCTGCTCGCAGCGCTGAGCGTCACCGCCTTTGCCGATGCGCTCCCCGCCGCCGAGCCCGATGAGAGCAACATGTTCGGCGTGGACCTCAACATCAACATGGCCACGCTGGATGAGTACCTCGGCCGGGACGACGTGGCCTACCGCGACGTCCGCATGCTCTTTGATCCCGCCGACTACGCCGCCATCGGCGGCAACGCGGATCTGGCCTCGACCGTCGAGGGCTTCCGCATCGTCCCCTATCCCTATCTCGCGACCCTGAGCGCCCTGCCCGTTGCCGGTGCCTATGACGGCGACACGCTCTTCACCCTGACCTGGAACGAGGACGGCAGCATCAACACCGCTTCGGCCAACTACGAGGAGTCCATGATGATCCTGGAGGATCTCTTCCCGAAGGACAAGGCCATCTTCCTGATGTGCGGCGGCGGCGGATACGCCGGGATGACCAAGAATCTGCTGATCTTCCTCGGCTGGGATCCCGCGCTCCTCTATAATGTCGGCGGCAACTGGTCCTACGAGGGCGATCACGCCGTAGAGCTGATCCGCTACTCCGAGGACGCCGACGGCAACGACTACTTCTGCACCTGGCTCGCCGACTACGCCCTCATCGACTTCAGCCGCCTGCACCCCCTGAACCGGGACTAAGCCGCGATGAAGGGAAAACGCTTACTCTGCCTCCTGTGCATGCTGTGCCTGCTCTTCGCCTGCGGGGCGGTGCAGGCCCATGCGGAGCTCAAGACCATCCCCTACACCCAATACGCGAGCGGCGGTACCGCGACAGACCTGGAGGCGGTGATCCTGTTTGAGAACAAAAACTCCACCTTCACCCGCTATCAGGTGGCCTACACTTCCTGCACCTGCCGCGGCGCGGAGAGCAACTACCGCTCGGTGATGTACATCGAGCTGCTGAACACGAAGGACACGGCCGACGAGGCCGCGATCCGCTCGATCTGCTTCGGGCAGAAGGACGGCTTCACCGTGGGTATGTGGGGCGACAGCGACCCGGTCTATATGCGGCCGGACTACACGAAGGAGTACATGGACGAGAACTTCGTCCAGAAGCTCGTCGGCACGACCAAGGCGCAGTATGACGCCTGGGAGGGCTACGGGGACATCCTCGAGCCCGTGGACGTGGACGCGGTCGCGGGTGCAACGGTCTCGGTGAGCAACATCACCTCCGTGATCCGCTCCCTCTTCGCCTACCACGCCGACAAATATTATAAGTAAACAGCCACACCAAAAAAGCATCCCGGGGATTTCTCCCCGGGATGCTTTTGCTTTTGTTATCTCAGGTGTTCAGCAGCGCCGCGGCGGCGGAGCCGGCGAGCGTGGTCTCGCTGCTCACCTGCAGCACGGCGTGGCGGCCGAGCTTCTCCCCGATCTCCTCGCGCAGCAGCTGCTCGAGGCAGGGGCGGTAGACACGGCTCTTCTGCACCAGCGAGCCCTCCGCGCAGACGCAGACCGGGCGCGCGGGATCGGTCCCCTCGCCGGTCAGCAGCAGGATCGCCGCGAGGTTCGTCGCCATGCAGCGGGCCGAGCGCTCGAACACCGCGCGGCAGAGCGTCTGCACAAAATCGCGGTCCTCCTCGGTGCGGCAGACGGTCTCGAGCCGCTCGCCGCAGGACCAGGCGTCGATCACAGCCGAGTCGATCCAGCCGAGCGCTCCGATGCGCTCCGATGCGACGGCGGAGAGCAGGCCCTCGCCCGCCGCGGCCTTGAGCATGTCGCGGCAGAGCTCGCCCAGGTACACGCCCGCGGTCATCTTCTCGAAGGCCTTGCTGCCGGGGTTGTTGCTCCCCTCGTCGAGGATGCGGTCGAAGGTGCCGGGCTCGAGCCCGTCGTACATGCCGGACTCGAGGTTCACGATCATGTGTTTGGTACCGGTGAGGCCGCGCTTTACGATCCGTTCCGCGGGCAGGGAGCAGCAGGTGTTGGTGCCGGTGCCGCTGACCTGGCCGATGACGCCGCCGAAGCGCGCGCGCTGAGCTGCATCGGGCCCGCCGAGCAGCACGGCGACGGTGTCGTTGAGGATGACGATCTTCTTGCCGGTGATCCCGCGGCGCGAAAGCTCTTCCAGCAGGGAGCGGCCCACGAGCTGCCCCTCGCAGCCGGTGATCACGACCTCCTTGTCGATGCGGAAGACGCGCCCGTCCATGTCCGGCTGGATCTCGGCCTGATACGAGAAGCAGAAGCCGATACGGTCGGTCCGGTCGAGCAGCGGCTCGACCGCGTCCGCCGCAAAGGAGATAAACTGCTCCCAGGTGGCGCTCTCCCCAAGGCCGGGCATTTTCCAGCGCTGCAGCTCCTCCACCTTCACGCCCTCGGCGGTGAAGGTGACCAGGGCGCGGCGGAAGTTCGTCCCGCCCGCGTCAATGACGACGCAGGGCTGATCCAGCGGGATCTCCCCCTCGTCGGAGAGGTAGGTCGGGATCATGGGGAAGGAGCTCTTCTCCCCCCGCAGACCGCGTTCCATATCCTCCGCCATGGGGACCGCGTCCCGCGACGGGACCACCCGCTCCGGGCTCATGCCGTATTTTTCCAGAAACTCCAAAGCTGCCTGACTGCTCATCGTGATTCTCCTTTGACGCGCCAAAGCTCCCCCGTTGTCTGGGGGAGCGTTGGGCTGTCCTGTTTTTATTTTCCGTCCTTCGCGGCTTCCACGACACCGGCGGCAAGCCCCGCCAGGCCCTGGATCTCGCTGGGGATGATGATCTTGGTGGACTGGCCGTTGGCCGCCTGGGCAAAGGCCTCGAGGGCCTTGATGCGCAGCACCGCGTCGGTGGGCGCGGCTTCGTTGATGAGCTTGATGCCCTCGGCGGTGGCGGTCTGGACCTTCAGGATGGCCTCGGCCTCGCCTTCGGCCTCCAGGATCTGCTGCTGCTTCTTCGCGTCGGCGCGCAGGATCGCGGACTCCTTCTCGCCCTCAGCCTCAAGGATCGCGGCGCGCTTCTCGCCCTCGGCGCGCAGGATGGCTTCACGGCGTTCACGCTCGGCCTTCATCTGCTTCTCCATCGCGTTCTGGATCTCCTTGGGCGGCAGGATGTTCTTGAGCTCGACGCGGTTTACCTTGATGCCCCAGGGGTCGGTGGCCTCGTCGAGGATGGCGCGCATCTTGGTGTTGATGATGTCACGGCTGGTCAGGCACTGGTCCAGTTCGAGATCGCCGATGATGTTACGCAGCGTGGTGGCGGCCAGGTTCTCGATGGCGACCATCGGCTGCTCGATACCGTAGGTGTAGAGCTTCGGGTCGGTGATCTGGAAGTAGACGACGGTGTCGATCTGCATGGTGACGTTATCCTTCGTGATAACGGGCTGGGGCGGGAAATCGGCCACCTGCTCCTTGAGCGTGACGATCTTGGCCACGCGCTCGATGAAGGGGACCTTCAGGTGCAGGCCGACATTCCAGGTGGTCTTGTAGGCGCCGAGGCGCTCGATAACATAGGCCTTGGCCTGCTGAACGATGCGGATATTGCGGATCAGGATGAACACGATCAGCAGAATGAGAATAGCAAGTACGTAAGGCATGGGGATCCTCCTTTAAAATAATAAGATTAATAAGATGGATTTTTCTCGATGTTTACTTTTTTCCGACGACGAGCTTCACGCCCTCGATTCGCCGGGCGACGACGACCTCGCCCACGGCGGCGGTCTCATCGTCCTTCTCCATACGCGCGGTCCAGACCTTCCCGTCGGCCGCGACAGCGCCGGTGCCCTGGAGATTGTCGATCGCCTCGCGCACGATGCAGTCCTTCCCCAGAATGCGGTCCGCATTCGTCGGCTGCGTCCGGGCGTTGACGTATTTCTTCGCAAGCGGCCGCGTAAGCGCGAGCGCGGCGACGGACACCAGCAGGAACCAGACGAGCTGGAGCCAGACCGGCGCGTGCAGCGCCGCAGCGAGCAGCGCGGCGAGCGCACCGATGGCAAACCAGATCGACACCAGCCCCGGCACGATCCCCTCCACAATCAGAAAGACGACCATCGCGATCAGCCAGATAAGGGCCATGTTGACCGCGCCTCCTCCGATACTCAGCATGTTCTGCCTCCTCTCTGAACAATAGTATTGGTTTTAATCATTATAGTATGTCCCCTCTCTTTCTGCAAGTAAATTTACCAAATCCCTTCTCGAAAATTCGGCACTTTAATACTTTACATTAATACTATACAAATTTCAAGTGTTGATGTAAAAAAAAAGTAGAAGTGATATTCCATATCGCCTATTCGGTTTTCTCCGATCGGCGATACCACGACACAAGACATCGACAAGGAGGCGGCACCGTGAACAAGCACCCGAAAAAACCGCGCAACCGGGCCATGTACGAGGCTATTCTGACCCTGAAGGACGTGGATGAGTGCATCCAGTTTTTTGACGATCTGTGCACCGTGACGGAGCTGATGGCGCTCGAGCAGCGTTACCAGGTGGCCTCCTGTCTCCACAACGGCATGATCTACAACGACATTCTGGCCGAGACCGGGGCCTCCAGCGCCACGATCAGCCGCGTGAACCGCTCGCTGCAATACGGGCGCGGCGGCTATCAGATCGTCTTCGACCGTCTGGCGGAGAAGGACGAGCCGTGAGCTGCTATGGGCCTCTCGCCGCCTGGTACGACCAGCTGACGGGCGACGTGCCCTACGAGGCTTTTGCGGATTTCTATGAGGCGGAATTTGCCCGCGTCGGGGGCGAGTTCCGCCTTCTGCTGGACCTGTGCTGCGGGACCGGCACCCTGACGGCGGAGATGGTCCGCCGCGGCTACGAGCTCATCGGGGTGGACGCCTCGGTGGACATGCTGATGCAGGCCAGGGAGAAGAGCGCCGCGCTCTCCCCCGCCCCGCTCTGGCTCTGCCAGGACGCGGGCGAGCTGGATCTCTTCGGGACCGTGGACGCGGCCTATTGCTCTCTTGACGGGATGAACTATCTCTCCCCCGCGATCCTGCCGGAGCTGTTCCATCGGCTGCGGCTCTTTGTGCGTCCCGGCGGTCTCGTTATCTTTGACGTAAAAAGTCCGGATTGGTTCCGCTCGCTCGACGGTGAGATTTTCGTGGATGAGCGGGAGGATCTGCTCTGCCTCTGGCGGGCGGATCTGGACGAAGAGCGGCAGGCTATCGTATACGGGATGGACCTTTTCGAACGGGAAGGGGATCTCTGGCGCCGCAGCGGCGAGGAGCATGTGGAGTACATCCACGAGCCGGAGGCGCTGCGGGAAGGGCTCGCGCGCGAGGGCTTTTTCGACATCCGTGTGCGGGCGGACGGCCCGCAGCACGAAGCCGGGCGGCTGTTTGTGACGGCCGTGCGGGATCTCAAGTACTGAACAGGAGGCGGCGGCATGGACAGGATCATCCGCGCAACGGCCGGCGAAGGCTTTATCAAAATGGCGGTCATCACCGCCCGGGACACCGTGCAGCGCGCCCGGGAGATCCACGGCTGCTCCCCGACCGCGGCGGCGGCCCTGGGCCGTACGCTCTGCGGCGCGTCGCTGCTGGGCGAGGCGATGAAGGAGGAGAAGGCCTCCCTCACCATACGCATTAACGGCGGCGGTCCGCTCGGGAGCATCGTGGCCGTCTCGGATCACGAGGGCTACGTGCGCGGCTACGTGGAGAATCCGGGGGTCCATCTGCCCCTGCGCGCGGACGGGAAGCTGGACGTGGGCGGCGCGGTGGGCCGCGACGGCATGCTGACCGTGAGCCGGGATATCGGGCTGCGTGAGCCCTACATCGGCTCGACGGAGCTGCGCAGCGGCGAGATCGCCGAGGATCTGACCGCCTATCTGCTCGAGAGCGAGCAGGTACCCTCCGCCTGCGCGCTCGGCGTGCTGGTGGAT
The DNA here is from genome assembly GCA_030531505.1 of Eubacteriales bacterium. GTDB lineage: Bacteria > Bacillota > Clostridia > Oscillospirales > Oscillospiraceae > Limivicinus. Next base: position 489 of record JAUNNH010000032.1, on the reverse strand, counting down.
ACCGACCGCTCGATCCGCGCGGCCGGCGGCTTTCTGGTGCAGCTCATGCCCGGCGCGGACGAGGAGCTGATCGGGAAGCTCGAGGACAACATCTTTATGATGGACCAGCTCACCACCGTCCTGGACGAGGACGGGCCGGAGGAGATCTTCCGTCAGGTGCTCAAGGGCTTCGCGTACCACATCGTGGCCGAGGCGCCGGTGGGCTACCGCTGCCCCTGCAGCCGCGAGCGCGTGGGGGCCGCCCTCTCCGTCATCGACGCGAAAGAACTGGAGGAAATGATCGCAGAGGGGCAGGATATCGAGGTGCTCTGCCAGTTCTGCGGCCGTCGCTACGCCTTCTCCCCTGTCGACCTTCGTGAGATTTTGTCCGGGAAGAACCAAAAAGGGTCTTGACAAGGCGGCAAAAGTCTAGTATGATAGCTAAGCTGTCGCTTGGGAGCATAGCTCAGCTGGTTAGAGCACCTGCCTTACAAGCAGGGGGTCACTGGT
>JAUNNH010000031.1 GCA_030531505.1 Eubacteriales bacterium | reverse complement strand
AAGCTCCGCTGTAAGCTCCGCGAAATTGTCAAGAATCTTGACAATTTCATCCTGTACCTCTAAAGGTGGTACAGGGATACGAATTGCTTTAATTGATGGAACATTAGAATGAACGACTTTTGATTTTACTCTTCCAGCGCTTTTCTGTTTCTGCGCAGCCGTAGTTGATAATACATAGGAAATATATTTAGGGTTTTCTTTATGTCTCATTACAACAATATCGCCACCAGCCAAACACTTCATATGGCCAATATAGGCTGTCGATTTTGCAATATCTTCTACGCTCTCTCCTGTAATAACGAACAGGATGTCACCATACTCAAAGAATTTGGGCGAAGCAACTTTGTCTAGCGTAGTGTGTGAAACACACTCGTCAAACCATATTCCATAGGTGGTATAGATTTCTCCATAACGGACGCAAGGGATGCCTTCGGCAGTAACATCTTCACGCTTAATTCCCGATCCCCGGAAAAAATCTGTAGCGATATCACCCAGTGTCTTGTATTCGACACCGTTAGGGCACAATTCTCCAATTAACTGCTCAAGCTTAGTCATACAACTTCACTCTCCTCTTCTTCGGTCCAGCCCAAGGCAATCTTTGCGTCGTGAAAAGCAGCCTTGTTTCGAACATTTTCAAGAATCCCTATAATCAACCTATGTAGGGGCTCAAACTTCTTTAAGCCGAGTTCTTCATCAAAATCCCCGTGGACAACATTACTGAGTTCTTTAAATAGGCGTTTGCCGTCTTTTGAAAACTCAGGCGGGATAATGGAACTTTTCGCATCGACCGCTTCTAATAGCGCCGAAAAGTTTCTGGGGTTTCCGCCCTCATACTTCGGGAAATCAATTCCCGTTGAAATAGCCGCTTGAACTGTGACCATTTCAAAAACCTTTCGCAGGTATACAATAGATCCTGCGCCTAAGTTCTCACGATATGCTTGTTCAGCTTTGTCTAACAGATAATCGAAGTCCCCATAACGGGTAGTATTGAGCCTTACGCTTTCTGACAACCGTTCGCTTCGTTTCAGAATTCTAACCTTTGGGTTCAAAGACGTAATGTCATTTTCGCTTTCAATTACAAACCATACTTCAACCGTGGATCCACATGCGCAAGCAAGAACACAATCTATGCTTACCATGTTTTTGTTTACAAAGATACAGGTAAGCTTCCCCTTTGAATAGAAAGTTCGCAGATCATCGCATGTTTCACAGTAGTAATTCAACGCAACAGTTCCAACATCAAGATCCACCTTTTGTCCCATGTTTCCTTGCTTTCCCATCAGAAAGCCGTCAACTGGCTCGAAAAGTGGTTTCGGGGGCTTGGATAAAACACTTGATAGCCGCATATCTTATCCCTCTATTTCTGCAATAATCCGATCAATTTCTGCACGCAGAGAGTTTTCTTTTTCTACAATCTCTGCAATGCTTGCATTAAGCTGAGCAATGTCCACTTCTTCACGAGTATCCTCGGCTTCTACATATGACGACACCGATAAATTATAATCGTTTTCAGCGATCTCTTCATAAGAAGCCAGGTGTGCAAAGTGCGCTATTTCCTGACGGGAAGAGAATTCATCTACGATCGTGCTGATGTTCTTTTCCTCGAGTTGATTATTGTTGGTAACTTTCTTACACTCCTTGGAGGCCTCAATAAACAGAACTTTACTATCAGCCTTGTTCTTCTTCAGTACCATGATGCAGGTGGCGATAGACGTTCCATAGAACAGGTTAGAGGGCAGCTGGATGATGCAGTCGATAAAGTTATTATCCACCAGATACTTGCGGATTTTCTTTTCGGCTCCGCCACGGTACATGATACCGGGGAAGCAGACAATGGCCGCAGTGCCGTTGGTGGCGAGCCATGAAAGGCTGTGCATGATAAAGGCAAGGTCTGCCTTGGATTTCGGTGCCAGAACACCCGCCGGTGAGAAACGGGGATCGTTGATCAGCAGCGGATTCTCGTCTCCCGCCCATTTGATAGAGTAGGGCGGATTGGAAACGATGACTTCAAAAGGCTCATCGTCCCAGTGCTGGGGGCTAATGAGAGTGTCCTCGTTGGCAATATTGAACTTGTCATAGCCAATATCATGGAGGAACATATTGATGCGGCAGAGGTTATAGGTGGTCAAGTTGATCTCCTGCCCAAAGAAGCCCTGCCTTATATTATCTTTGCCGAGGATCCTTGCCGCTTTGAGAAGCAGCGAACCGGAACCGCAGGCGGGGTCGTAGACCTTATTGACCTCTGTTTTCCCCACGACAGCGATACGGGTCAGAAGCTCGGAGACCTCCTGCGGTGTGAAGAACTCGCCCCCGGATTTTCCTGCGTTGGAGGCGTACATGCTCATGAGATATTCGTAAGCGTCACCGAAAGCGTCGATTGTGTTGTCCTTATAGCGCAGCTTCATATCGGCGACGCCATTGAGGAGCTTGACCAGCTTTTCATTGCGCTTGGCGACGGTGGCACCCAGTTTGTTGGAATTCACGTCCAGATCATCGAACAAACCGGCAAAATCGTCTTCGCTCTCGCTTCCTTTGGCGGAATCCTCGATGTTGTTGAAAACCCGCTCCAGCGTTTCGTTGAGGTTTTCATCATCCGTTGCTCTCGCCCGAACATTGCAAAAAAGCTCAGACGGCAGAATGAAGAAACCCTTTTCCTGTACCAAGCCGGCACGGGCTCCTTCGGCGTCTGAGTCTTTCATTTTGGCATAATCAAACTGAGCATCACCGGCGGCATGCTCACCTTCATTGATATAGTTGGTAAGGTTTTCGGATATGTAACGGTAAAACATTACGCCAAGCACATACTGCTTGAAGTCCCAGCCGTCCACACTGCCACGAAGATCGTCAGCAATGCTCCAAATTGCTTTGTGGAGTTCTTCACGCTCCCGGTCATTTCTGATATCCGCCATCTATGTCTCCTCCGTTTACAGACAGAAGCAACAATTTCCTCCTAAGGAAATGTTGTCCGCTCGATTTCAATATGGTTTACGGGTTCTCCTTTGGTGGTTTGCCTTGATTTTGAACAATTCTGCTGACCCCATCCAGGGCATTGAAATATGCCTGTTGCATATTTTTCTGGGCCTCTATTTGTCTTGCCATTCCGTCGGGCATATAGGGATTCTGAATTGTCTCCCATGTAATCTTGTTTTTGTAACCCAGCGCATTTGCGATTGCATCGAGCAATTTGTACTGTGCAAGTTCAATTTTCTTCAGCTGTTGCTGGTCCGGATTGGTAACATGGTATTTTTCGTTGAGGTCTTTCCATGCTGCCCTAACTTTTTTGTCATCGGAAAACACAACGTCAATGATGTTGAGCGCGTTTACGCTGTCAGGAGTCCATCCATATATTCTTGAGGTCATTAGCACTTTAAATATTTGCATCTTATCTTTACGCTTTTCAGAACGGTCTTGGAGCCACCGACCAATAAGGACCGCAGCGATAGGAATGACAATAAGTGCAATCAAATTGAGAATATCTTTAGTTTCCATGCTTTTCCTCCTGATCCGGCACGAATTCCATGATGTCGTCTATCGTGCAGTTTAGCGTCTCGCAGATCTTGCCTAAGACCTCGGTGGAGACGTCCTTCCCCTGAGAAAGCTTGCTTAATGCATAATGAGTGATCTTGGCTTCACGCTCAAGGTCGCTCTTTTTCATATCTTTATCAATGAGCAGCTTCCAGAGCTTTTTAAAGCTAACGGCCATGTTTCACCCTCCTTGGTCAGAGTTTATAAAATCGCAATGATATTATAGCGGAATACTCGCCAATTTTCAACTGAAATTGATGATTTTCGTATATAATATCCGGCTTTTTTCGATCTGGCAGCTTGAACCACGTACCTAACCGATGCGTGGTTTTTCATGGGCGTACCGATGATGGACACTTTTCCGGGCGACGGCGCTCCGCTCGAGAGCCTTCTGGATGGGTAGGATCAGCGCCAAAATATGAAAAGTGTGTTTTTCAGACTTGTTTTTCTGTTGAAAAGTGTGCACCGCTGCCCTTGTACCAGAAAAATTAACTGAATATTCACCGATAATTCGCTTTATTCGCTCGTTGAGAGCGAATGAAGCGAATATTTCGAGGATCTGTCCGCTCGATAGTTATTAAAATGTCTGCTTTAAGGCGTATTAGTGAAAAAAGAAGAGGCTAGCTCTATGAGATCGAGAAAACCTTCGATTTGGCAAGCATCAAGCTACACTCCTGGAGAGCCCCCCTGTTGTCAAGACTGCAAATCCGATTATTGCACATTGGACTCCGGTGTAGCGCCGGGCTATCATATACGCGAAGGAAAAACAGAAACAATGCGTATATGAAGGAGGCGCGGTATGGAAAACAGATTTGCAGCGGCGCGGAGGAGATATCTGCGCACACACATGGACGGGATCTACACAGGAATGCTGCTGACGGGGACTCTGGAGCCGCATCTGGAGGAGATCGGCGAGTCGGCACAGGCCATGTTTGACCGGCTGGTCGAGCAAATGAAGAAGGCCGAAGGTGTCACAGAGCAGCTCAAGGCCGCCGATCAGATGGAATGGGTCGGACGGATGAACTCCATCCGCAGCCGCGCAGAGGAGATCGTCTTCTCTGAGCTGGTCTACTGCTGAGGTGCTGCCATGTTCGGACGGAATAAAAGAGACCGGGTCTTGGTGCTCTGCGCCGGCGAGCGCCGACTGCTGACAGCGGCGATGCTGGCCTTTCGGAATAAGCTGCTGGCCGGCGGCAAGCCTACAGAGGACGTGAACGAGCTGCTGATCCGGCTGATGAAGTAAAACTGAATATTACCAAAAGAGCGTCTGCTTCTGAAAAGAGGCAGGCGCTCTTTTTGCGCTTTGCGCCGTGAAATCCCACTAATTCGTGAATTTTCTGGGAACTTTCAAAAATTGATGTCGTTTTTTGGCCTCCGATGTTGCGGTAAGAGAGTAGAGGAGCATTCGCAGCATTTTTGAAGTTGATGTTGAAAATTTTCCGCTCGATGTTGCGGTAAGAGAGTAGAGGGACTTTTTGAAAACGCTGTAATTTGATGTCGTTTTCAAGGCCTCTCATGTGGCTGTTAAGTAGTAGAGGAAAAAAGTTTCGATGCAGTGTTTACTTTTTTGCTTTTGATGTTGCGGTGCAGGAGTAGACGGAAAAGTTTCTGCCCGGTGCTTACTTTTTGCCTCAAAACCGTGCGGTACAGGAGTAGAGAAAGATTTTCAAAAAGTGAGAAATAGGATGTCGTTTTTTTGCCCTCCATGTTGCTGTAAGGGAATGGAGAGGTCAAGCAAACACAGGCTCCCCTTACCGGCAAATAAGTCGCTACAAATATTTTCAAGAAGTTTTGAAAATAAATGTCGTTTTGGAGGCTCGAAGGTTGCGGTAGGAGTGTGGGAGGAGGTTTTGCGAGAAATTGGCTCTGTTTTGGCGCCAAGTGTGAAAGGAAATCGGTAATTGGCTCCGTTTTGGCGTCCAAAAGCTAAAACCAAAGAGGCTTTCAGCCGAGTGGCATCAATTTTGATGCCGCTTTCAGAGGCCGGATCGGGCTATGGCATCAATTTTGACGCCACAGAAACGTTTTTTCTCCGAAGCCTTATATCTTTCGCTTTCTCGTGACCTACCACTTGAAGGGGATTTCAAAAAAAGTTTTCGGGAGCACCCATAAAAACAGGCCTTCTTATTCCTTACTTAGTGAAGGGCGCTGAAAATTTCCTCCCGTAAGCCTTAATTTTTCGGTCTTCCCGTGATCTACCCCTTGAGGGAAGATTTTTTTCCGGCGACACCCATAAAATCGACCCTTCCCACTCATCCCTTAGTGAGGGGATATATCGAAAAATGGCGATCACAAGAAAAAATTATCTCCATGGCTTAATTTTTCACCGTTCCCGTGATCTACCACTTGAGAGAGAAAAAGTTTTCTCCGGCACCCCCAAAAACATCCCCCTGAACTTACTAGCTAGTGGAGGGGTCCCTCAAGAGCATTCGTTTCCCTCACACACCAAGGAGGTGATAACCAACCGACAACTGAATAACCGTCACCGAAACAGATATGACCTTGCGACGACCTCGAAAGAGCGAGCACGGCGACGCCGCGGAGATCCCGGGGCAGGCATAGAAAAACCGTATCGGGAGGACGGCGCAGACCACAAAACACACTTACCAGCTAAAAAGAAAGAAGGTGAAACACATGAACAAGATTCAACTGATCGACGCGGAGACGCTGTACTACAAGCCGCTGGCGCACCCGAGGATGCTCATTGACGGCATCCTCGCCGACGGCCTGGCGGTGATGGCCGGCGACTCCAAGATCGGCAAGAGCTGGATGGTCCTCTGGCTCTGCCTGCAGATCAGCAAGGGCGAGCCGGTATGGGGCATCCCTACCCGGAAAACCGACGTGGTCTACCTGGCGCTGGAGGACCGGGAGTGGCGCATCCAGCAGCGGATGCAGGAGCTGACCGAAGCGCCGCCGGAGAACCTGCATTTCGGCTTCTCCTGCGGTCAGCTGGGCTCTGAGCTGGAGGGTCAGATCGAGGCTGTGCTGCAGGATCACCCATCCACAGGGCTGATCTTTATCGACACGCTGCAGATGATCCGGGACAACGTATCCGGGAAGGTCAACGCCTACGCCCAGGACTACCGGGATCTGTCTTCTCTGAAGAAGATCGCCGACAATCACGGCATCTGCATCTTTTTGGTGCACCACACCCGCAAGGATCGGGACAGCAGCAATATCTTCAACGATATGACCGGCTCCACCGGCATCATGGGCGTGGCGGACACGGTGATGATCCTCCGCAAGGAGGAGCGCTTCGGGGACGCTGCCGCCCTCTGCATCACCGGGCGCGACGTGGAAGAAAAGAAGCTGAAAATGCAGATGTGCGGCGTCCGCTGGGAGATCACCGAGGAGCTCAACGCCGACGACCTGCGCAGAGAGCGAATTCCCGATTTCGTGTACGAGGTCGTGGAGTTCCTTTTTGAGCACAGTAAATTCCAGGGCACCGCCACCGAGCTGCTGGCCGCCGTGGGCAATACCGAGCTGAAGCCCAACATCGCCAGCAAGTATCTGACGCGGTATTACAGCGAGGTTTTCCTCCCCATGGGGATCAGCTATGAGTACCGCAAAACAGCGGCGGCCCGGCTGATCATCCTGGAGCTGCATGACGGTGCTGACGGTCATGACGATGCTTCCGGGAGCGAGGGGCTTGCGTCACGGCAGGCTGAGAATGACGGTAACGCCCCGCTTCCCCTTTTACCGTCACAGCCGTCATCTGCGTCACGAAGGGAGGTGAACGAGGATGAAGCATCACAGTGCTGAAATCCCCGTGGCTATACGCAGGCTTTTTATCCGTAAGGGTAACGAGCATGGGATTTGTGTAGCCGTCCGGCTCCCAATTCCCCCGTATCTGCCGATACGAAAGGGGCCGGCCCCTGTAACCCCGCACGAAGGAGGTGAATGCTATGCGCAATCGCACGGAGGAAATCAATGTGCGCGTCTTTAAGACCGAGAAGAATCTGATCCGCAGGAAGGCGCGGAAATGCGGCATGAACATGTCCGAGTATCTCCGCACCCTGGGGACGGACACGGTGGTCAGAGAGGCTCCCAAGGATGAGCTGATGCAGGCCTACCGGAAGCTGACGCGGCTGCACGACGGTATCCGCTACGAGGTCTCCATGGCGGCGTTCAGCGACGCGCTGACGGAGATCGAGGATCTGCTTTTGCAGGCCTATCACGGAGAGGAGGACGATGACGATGGCGGTGACGAAGATCTGGGCGATCCATGACAGCGTCTCCCGGGTGGTGGACTACTGCAGCAACCCGGAGAAGACCCGGCTGACGGATCTGGAGCAGGTGCTGATCTACGCCGCCAATAAGGCCAAGACCCTGGACGAGGGCGAGCAGAGCTACGCGGTCACAGGCGTCAACTGCCGCACAGAAACGGCGGCGCAGGAGATGTCAGCCACCCAGCGGCGCTTTGGCAAAACCGGCGGCAACGTGGCATACCACGCATACCAATCCTTCAAGACGGGCGAGGTGTCGGCGGCGGAGTGTCACCGGATCGGGTTGGAGACCGCGCGGCGGCTCTGGGGCGACAGCTACCAGGTGCTGGTGGCGACCCACTTCAACACGGGAACCTACCACAACCACTTCGTCGTGAACTCCGTAGGCATGTGGGACGGGCGCAAGCTGGAGGCTAAATACGGCGTCTACTACGCGCTGCGGGAAATGTCAGACCGCATCTGCAAGGAGCACGGCCTGTCGGTGGTGCAGAACCCGCAGCAGCACAAAACGGCGCGCTCCGTCTACTTTGCCGAGAAGAACGGTGAGCCCACCCGCTTCAATCTGATGCGTGAGGCGCTGGACAAGGCGCTGAGCCTGTGCAGCAGCTGGTCGGAGATGACCGCAGTGCTCCGTAAGCTGGGCTACGAGTTCGAGTGCGGCCCAACCCACAAGTACGCTACGATTCGGCCCTTCCGCTCCAGGAAGTGCACCCGCACCTTCCGGCTCGGTCCCACCTATGAGAAGGAAGCCATGCGGGAGCGGCTGCTGGAAAACCAGCGGGACTATCGGGTGACGCAGAGCTATTACGCCTTTCTGAAGCCCTACTCCAGGAGCTACGCAAGAGAAAACCCGCCCACAGAGGCGTACTACCGCAAGCGGGATTTCTACTGCAAGGCGCCGCGCCTCACCGGCTACGTCAGCTTCTTCCGGGCCGTCGCTATCGTGCTGGGCGTCGCGCCCATGTACGAAAAGGAGTACCAGCAACCGCTGTCGGCGGAGTGCCGGGAGGCCTGCCGTCGACTGGACCGGTACACCGCTGAAATGACGCTGGTGAAGCAAGAGCACCTGGAGACCTCGCAGGACCTGCAGCGCTATATCGCACAGATCAACGCGGAGATCGACGAGGTTACCGACACCCGCAGCAAGGTCCGAAACAAGCAGAGAAACCGCACCGACCCGGAGCGTATGGCGGAGCTCAAAAAGCAGTGTGCCGCCTGCACTACGGTGCTGGCTGACCTGCGGAAGAAAAAGAAAACGGCCTGCGCCATCATCGAGGATCACCCGAAGCTCCGGGAGCTTCTGGAAAGCGAATTTGAGGCGCGGCTGGAGAACGACCCCTATCTCTCGGAGCGGGAGAAAAGCGCCCTGCGGCAGCGGAACGCTCCGGCGAGAGAGGAAAACCATTACGAACGCTGATTACAGCAGAAAGAGAGATGATGAAATTGAAAAACCAAACCATTGATTTGGGTTTGAGCGGCTATGACGAGCTGTTTATGACCGAGCAGGAGCGGGCGGACACCCGAAAGCCAAAGGTGGATGAGCTTCTGCTTTCGGAGCTGACGCCCTTCAAGAACCACCCCTTCAAGGTGAAAAACGACGCGGAGATGGCAGAGCTGATGAAAAGCATTGCCGACTCCGGCGTGTTGTCTCCCGCCCTGGCGCGGCCCAAGGAGGGCGGTGGGTACGAGCTGATTTCCGGCCACCGTCGGCTGGCGGCCTGCAAAGCGCTGGGGATGGACACCATGCCGGTGATCGTCCGCAAGCTGACCGACGAGGAGGCCGTCATTACGATGGTGGACAGCAACCTGCAGCGGGAGCACATTCTGCCGTCGGAGAAGGCCTTCGCGTACAAGATGAAGCTTGACGCCTTGAAACACCAAGGCAAATCTTCTGCGCAAGTTGCGCAGAAGTTGTCAGTAGAGATCGTAGGTGAAGCAGCTGGTGAAAGTAAAGATCAAGTCCGACGCTATATCCGCCTCACGAACCTGATCCCCGAAATCCTCCAGATGGTGGATGACGGAAAGATTGCCTTGACCCCGGCGGTGGAGCTGTCGTATCTGCAGCCGTCCGAGCAGAAAATGCTCTTCTCCATTATGGACTGCGACGAGGTGACGCCGTCGCTGTCCCAGGCTCAGCGTTTGCGGCGCATGAGCGAGAATCAGACGCTTACCGACACGGCTGCCATGCAGCTTATGTCCGAAGTCAAGGGCAATCAGGTGGAATATGTAAAGGTGCCGGTGGACAAGCTCCGCAGCTATTTCCGCCCGGACACCTCTATGAAACAGATGACAGAGACACTTGTCAAGGCTATGGAGTTTTACAACAGACATTTGGAGCGTCAGCGCCGAGACCGCGACGCCCGCTGAAAGGAGTTTTTACAATGAAAACAATTTTTGATCTTAACCGCCTTACCGAAAGCAGAAAACAGGAACTTGACCGCATGGTAGCAGATTTTTCTGAGGAAGGATGTCTTTTTGTTGAGGATCTTTTCCTTGAATTTCTCATCGACGCCGATGAGGGTATTGACCGCAGCTGCGATAAGCTGGCGGTCACCTTCGATGACGAGCTCGGGCACGAACTTGTTTTCGTTCTTTCTCAGGAAGAGATCCACTATGTTATCGGAGCCATTACCGAAAAGCTCAATAGTATTGTAAGCGACAGCGTTACGCCCTTCGGCGATGATGAAGCCGAAGATGGTACGATCAGACTCACTCCGGTGAATACCGAAAAGGAGCTGGATATGCTTCTCACTCATGTGCTTGGCGACGACGGAGGAGGTGGTTTCGGTGACGAAGACTGAGCTGCAGGCCATGTATGAAGTGATGTTCACGGACTACCCCGACATCGTGAATGTCGCCCAGGTCCAGTCCATGCTGGGTATCAGCCGCCATCTGGCCTACGAGCTGATCGGCGACGGCTATATCCCCGGCATGAAGATTGGAAACGCCTACCGCGTTCCGAAGATCAACGTGATCCGCTACGCCCTCTTGGCGGGCAATCCCCAGCCGGCGGCGTGACAGCATCACACAGATTTGAACTGAAATGACACATTGGACGGGCACCTGAGTAGGCCCTATAATGAATACGGTCCGAAAGGGTGCCCGTTCATACGCTGTCAGAAAAGGAGGTATAGATGAATGATAGCGGGACACCTGCAAATCAAAAACGACTACTATTATATGGTCCTGAGCTATTTGGACGCCAACGGCAAACGGAAGCAGCCGTGGTTTCCGACGGGACTGCCAATTAAGAATAACAAAAAGCGCGCGGAAAAGATGCTGCTGGAGCTGCGTCAGACCTATGTTCCCCCTGCCGAGCACAAGTCAAACAGAGAGTTGTCCGCCGACATGCTCTTCGCCGATTATATGGAGCTGTGGTTGGAGGTCGTTCGCAATTCAATCGAGATAACAACCTTCTCCTCCTATACTCAAATGGTAAAGGGGAAGATCGTGCCGTACTTTCGCAAAACCGGCGTCAAGCTGGGCGAGCTTCAGGCCAGGCATATTCAGAGCTTTTATCTGTACGAGCTGAAAACCGTATGTCCGAACACGGTGATTCACGAGCACGCCAACATTCACAAGGCTCTGAAATATGCCGTCAAGATGGACCTCATTCCGTACAACCCCGCCGACAAGGTGGAGCGTCCGAAAAAGCAGAAGTATATCGCGGATTACTACCGCCTGGAGGAGCTGGAGCAGCTTTTTGAGGCGACGAAGGATCACCCCTATTCTCTGCTGATCCAGATCACCGCGTTCTACGGGCTCCGGCGCAGCGAGGCTCTGGGCCTGAGATGGGACGCTATCGACTTTGAGCGCAACACCATCACCATCAGACACATCGTAACAAATGCAAAGATCGACGGCAAGTGTGAGATCGTCTGTGCGGATCGCGCCAAAACCAAATCCAGTCTGCGCTCTCTTCCTCTGGTCGCCAACATCCGTGAAAAGCTGCTGGCTTTGAAAGAGCAGCAGAAGGAAAACAAGCGGATTTGCGGCAACTGTTACAACCGGGAATATGACGGTTATGTGTTTGTGGATGCGATGGGAAACATTTTCAATCCCCGTAATCTGAGCAGCAATTTCAGCAAGCTGTTGGAAATGAAAGGCCTGCGGCATATCCGTTTCCACGATCTCCGGCACAGCTGTGCCTCGCTGCTGCTGGCAAACGATGTGCCCATGAAGCAGATCCAGGAGTGGCTGGGTCACAGCGATATCAGCACCACGGCAAACATCTACAGCCATTTGGATTACAAGTCCAAGCTTACGTCCGCAAACGTCATGGACAACGTCCTGACCTTGCCGGAAACCGAGGCTGTCGGATGGCAAACGTGATTTCTTGCCGAAAATCATGTGCAGCAATGGCAGATTAGCAAAAAGAAAAGCCCAGTCATATGGGCGCAAAGCCTTGATATGACTGGGTTTTTTGGCGGAGAGTTAGGGATTCGAACCCTAGAGACCTTTCGGTCTACGGCATTTCGAGTGCCGCACCTTCGACCACTCGGACAACTCTCCGTATATCTCAACTGTTTTCCGTGCGCTGAGAAAATGCAAGAAAAACAGGCAAGAACGATATGAAATTTTGAAATTCGATCCGGCGAAAACCCTTATAAATCAAGGATTTTCAGCGGAGAAAACGGCCAGAGCCAACGCGCATTTCGAGTGCGGACCCTTCGACCTCTTGGGTATCTCTCCGTATCGCCCTGCCATTATACAGGATGAACAGCAAAAAATCAAGAAAGGTTTTTCGCGCTTGTTCACATATAATTTGCATTTAAATTTATATAAATAACTTGACAAAGCTTTCGGCAGAGACTATACTGACAGCAGGAAACAGGGAAAGGGATGATCTCCTTTGAAAAAGACACTCTACAGCCTGATGCTCAACGACGAGGTCGTGCGCGAGGTGGACGCGCTCGCCCACCGGCTCGGGACCAACCGCTCGGCGCTGATCAATCAGATCCTGGCCGAGTATGTCGACTACACCACGCCCGAGCGGCGCATCAACGACGTGCTCTCCGCCATCGACCAGCTCATGCGCCCGACGCGGGATCTGGTGCCCTTCTTCGTGCCGAACGCCTCCTCGCTGTCGCTGAAGAGCTCGCTGGAATACAAGTACCGCCCCACCGTCAAATACGAGGTGGAGCTCTACCGCGGAGCCGGGGAGAGCATCGGTTCGCTCTCGGTGGTGTTCCGCACCCAGTCCGCCGCGCTGATCCAGGCCATGACCGAGTTCTTCCGGCTCTGGAAGCGGATCGAGGACGCGCACCTGTACCCGCAGACCGGCGCACACATCGAATACGCGCTGTACGACGGGAAGTTCGTGCGCAGCATCGCCGCGCCGGACCGCGACTGCTCGACGGACGAGCTGGCCCGGGCGCTCTCGGAGTATATCCAGCTCTTCGACAAGCTTATGAAAAACTATCTCACCGGCCGCCTCGACGCGCACGAGGTGGAGGCCGCCTACTTCTCGCACATGCGCAGTGCGCACATCCATATCTGAGGGGGGTGTTTGTATGAACGCGCAGAATTTTACGCAGAAAAGCCTGGAGGCGGTGCAGACCGCCCAGTCCATGGCGCAGGAAAATCATAACAACTATATCGAGCCGGAGCATCTGCTCTATGCCCTGGTGGACCAGGACGGCGGGCTGATCCCGTCCCTGCTCGGGAAGATGGGCGTGGACTGCAACGCCGTGCTCGCCGAGCTGGACACCGCCATCGCGGCGCTGCCGCGGGTCGGGAGCGTTTCGGACGTATATCTCTCCTCCGAGGCCGGCCGCTGCCTGAACGCCGCCGAGAAGGCGGCCAAGTCCATGGGCGACGAGTATCTCTCGGTGGAGCACCTGATGATCGGCCTCTTCGCCGCGGCGACGCCGTCCATCAAGCGCATCTTCGCCGACCACGGCATCACGAAGTCCGCCTTCACCGCCGAGCTCAGCAAGGTCAAGTCCGCCCCTGTCACGGGCGACAATCCCGAGGGCACCTACGACGCGCTGAACAAGTACGGCACCGATCTCGTGGAGCGTGCGCGGAAGAACGATCTCGACCCGGTCATCGGGCGGGATCTCGAGATCCGCAACGTCATCCGCATCCTCTCCCGCAAGACCAAGAACAACCCCGTCCTGATCGGCGAGCCCGGCGTCGGCAAGACCGCCATCGCCGAGGGCCTGGCCCAGCGCATCGTGCGCGGGGACGTGCCCGAGGGACTCAAGGACAAGACGATCTTCTCGCTTGATATGGGCGCGCTCATCGCGGGCGCGAAGTACCGCGGCGAGTTTGAGGAGCGGCTGAAGGCCGTGCTCGAGGAGATCCGCAAGTCGGAGGGGAAGATCCTGCTCTTCATCGACGAGCTGCACACCATCGTCGGTGCGGGCAAGACCGAGGGCAGCATGGACGCCGGCAACCTCCTCAAGCCCATGCTCGCGCGCGGCGAGCTGCACTGCATCGGCGCGACCACGCTCGACGAGTACCGCAAGTATATCGAAAAGGATGCGGCGCTCGAGCGGCGCTTCCAGCCCGTGCAGGTCGACGAGCCCACGGTGGAGGATACCATTTCGATCCTGCGCGGCCTGAAGGAGCGCTACGAGGTCTTCCACGGCGTGCGTATCCACGACAACGCCCTCGTCGCCGCGGCGACGCTCTCGGACCGCTATATCTCCGACCGCTTCCTGCCCGACAAGGCGATCGACCTCGTGGACGAGGCCTGCGCCATGATCCGCACCGAGATCGACTCCATGCCCGCCGAACTCGACGATATCCGCCGCAA
>JAUNNH010000013.1 GCA_030531505.1 Eubacteriales bacterium | reverse complement strand
CTGCCCATGGGCGGCGGCAAGGGCGGCTCCGACTTTGACCCCAAGGGCAAGTCCGACGCCGAGGTCATGCGCTTCTGCCAGAGCTTCATGACCGAGCTCTATCGCCACATCGGCCAGTTCACCGATACGCCCGCGGGCGACATCGGCGTCGGTGCGCGCGAAGTGGCCTATATGTACGGGCAGTACAAGCGCATCGTCGACCGCTTTGAGGGCGGTGTCATCACCGGCAAGGGCCTGACCTTCGGCGGCTCGCTCGCCCGTACGCAGGCCACCGGCTACGGCCTGTGCTACTTCTCTGCCGAGGCTCTCAAGCACCTCAAGAACGAGAGCTACGAGGGCAAGACCGTTGTGGTCTCCGGCTCCGGCAACGTCGCGCAGTACTGCGCCGAGAAGGTCACACAGCTCGGCGGCAAGGTCGTCGCCATGTCCGACTCCCAGGGCTATGTCTATGACCCGAAGGGCATCGACCTCAAGAAGCTCTTCGACATCAAACAGAAGCGCCGCGCCCGCATTTCGGTCTACGCGCAGGAGGTTGAGGGCGCCACGTACGTTGAGGGCTGCCGGAACATCTGGAAGGTCAAGTGCGATATCGCGCATCCCTGCGCCTCGCAGAACGAGATGGACGCCGAAGGCGCGCAGGCGCTGGTCGACAACGGCTGCATGGCCGTCTTCGAGGGCGCGAACATGCCGCTGACCCCGGAGGCCATCGCCATCGTGCAGAATAACGGCCTCCTCTACAGCCCCGGCAAAGCCTCCAACGCGGGCGGCGTCGCCACCTCCGGTCTGGAGATGAGCCAGAACTCCATCCGCATGAGCTGGAGCTTCGACGAGGTGGACGAGAAGCTGCACGGCATCATGCAGAACATTTTCAAGGCCTGCTACGACGCCTCCGTCGAGTGCGGCAAGCCGGGCGACCTGATGGTCGGCGCGAATGTCGCCGGCTTCCTGAAGGTGGCCGAAGCCATGATGGCGCAGGGCATCGTGTAAGCCCTTTCCCACACCGAACGACACACGCCGGTCCATTAGCCGGGTGTTCAAAATACAGTTTTGAAAGGCAAACTGATTTGGGCATCTGGCTGGCAGGGTTGGCAACAAAAAAGGAAGATGATCTGCATTTTCATGTGCAGGTCATCTTCCTTTTTTCGGTATAGAGCTGTAATTGTTAGTAGGCTTACTTTTTTCTCTTCACCGGCACCCAGATCGCGCTATGATAATCCGGGTCGGTCATTTCCCCGTTTACACAGTCATACCACTCAATCGTTGCATTTCCACTGAGCTCATAATCCGGATTGCCTGGCAGCCATTCTGAGAAGATGCGGGTGTTCACGCTCTGCAGTGTCTGAGGATTAGGACCAATGCAATCGAAGACAGCCCACTCATTCCTTGGAAACTCGTAGACAACCATTCCCTCCGGTACAGCTCCACCCGTGTATTTGCCCGCGATCAGATAACGGAATTTGCCTCCGCCGATATCGTCGATGCAGACGCCATATTCCCCAATGCAGTTGTCCACCAGGGCCTGCTCATAGGGATTCGCCGGTGCATTTCCCTCATATACACGGTTCGCATGCTTCTCACAGGTTTCATTCCAGAACTTTGGTATTTCCGCATAAGCAGTTTCATTATCAAAAATCTTCTGGAAGCCGATGACTTTGAACGGAAACATGGGAGCGATTTTAACATCCATTTGACTGCCTCCTTGTACCGATAATTTGATCGTCAAGGGAAGAAAGACTTTTCCGTCGGCCCCTTCACGGACCTGCGAAGGCGTCGCACCGTGAAACCGAGAGAATGCTTTTGTGAAGCTCTCCGGCGTTTCATAGCAGTACCGAAGGGCAATCTCGATCATCTTGTCTTCCGTTTCCTTCAGGTCCCGCGCCGCCTGGTACAGTCTGCGGTTTCGGATGTATTCTCCGATCCCGCAGCCGGTCATCAGCGAAAAGCCCCTCTGGAGAAAAAACGGGGAAAGATGCACCCGGTCAGCCACATCCTGCGCACGGATATCGTCGGTCAGGTGCTCTTCCATATAATCGATTGCTGTACGAATGCTGGTAAGCCACTCCATCGGCGGATCCTCCGTCCCTTGATAGGAACAGTGTATCTCTCAAAGCGGAGATTGTCCTGTCATTTCCTGCTCGGATCTGTCCTGACGCTATCCCAAAGGAAGTCCAGCCCGTGTCTTTTACACCTTCCGGTAAAAGGTGAACTGCTGTGCTTTTTGAAAGCCGAGCTTCTCGTAAAACGGGAGATCGGAAATCACATAGGCTTTCTTTGCGCCTAAAGCTTTTGCACGGAAAAAGGCTTCTGAAAGAAGCGCGGCTGCAATCCCTTTCCCACGGCAGCCCGGGATTGTGCAGACCGGCTCCACATAGGCGTAGTCCGTATCCGGATGAAACCAGAGGGAGCAGTGCGATACCGGCTCGCCGGAAGGATCCGTGGCGGAAAGGCATAGGGCTTTATTGAAATGCCTTCGGACATGCGGAACAGGATCCAGCGAACGTTCAAACGCTTCCTGGTCATCCCCGTGATCAAAGCCCTGCCAGAACAACCACTCGAGAGCATCCCGATCCGCGATCTGATCCATTTCCCGAAGCTGCAGTCCCTCGGGAAGATTGGATGAGAACGCTCTGTCCAGAGAGAGCTCCATGATCGTCTCTTTCTGATCGATCCGCTCGAATCCGGTCAGCTCAGCGGCTCTTATTTCTGCGGTGTTTTCTGTATGGATCGCGACAGCCAGCCCGGAATCGTCCTTCAGCTCCCGGAAGGCATAGTCCAGGATCTCCGGGTACAGCGCCTCATGCTCCGGCAGGGCGGCGCAGAAGGCCTCCCCAAAGTACATATCGTAGATCGCAGCGCCGACGACTTTACCCTCCGACCGCCAGAGCCCGATGGAGGAGCTGGCGCTTTTGTCAAACTCCGGGTGCTCCATCATCCACTCAAAGCGCGCCCAGTTCCAGTTAATGTGCGTTCGGTCCTTCTGATTCAATTCGATCAGAAAATCGCAGACCGCCTCGTAATCCTCGTCCCGGTAGCCGCAGAATCTCACTTTGGGCTGCCAATACTGAATACCCCAGTGTTCGAAGTCCCACTGCTCGCTGTAGTCGTTGCACTCATAATCCACGTACCAGAGCAGTCCGTTATGCACAACAAAATTGGTCGGGTAATAGTCGATGTTCAGCCCGGCGGCCATGGCCTTTGCCGCCATATCCCGCACCTGGTGCAGGTACGGCTCGACCGAGGCGCCGGAGCGTACCAGCTCCATCACGGTCGGCCCCTCGATATAGTCCTTGACGATCCGCTCGGCTTCCCTGTCAACGGCTTGCATTCCAGGGATGCGGATCCCAGCTTTCTGCAGTCGCTCATAATCCCGCAGTTCGGCCTCGATCTTGTTGCCGAAGGCATAATAATCGCAGGGCTCGTGATGGATCTGCTTGACTACCACCTGTTGCCCATCGCGTTCCGCGAGATAAGAATACCCGCCCTTGCCTTTTCCCAACAGGCGAAGAAGGCGATATGATCTTTCATTTACCGTTAGTTCTTGTTCCATAAACGTCACCAATCATAGGACCGGCGTATTTTTTTATTCTTCGTTTTTCTCTCGCAGGATCCAGGCATCCAGAAAGCGCAGCTGCTCCTCCGTGTGGAACCAGTGCTCGCCCTCTTCCATCACGGTCAGGCGCGCGTTGTGGGCACCGGCAAAGGCTGCCATAGTCTCGCGATCCGTCAGCTCGTCGTGCCCGCCGTACAGGATCGCGGTCGGAGCCTCCCAGCGGATCGGATGCTCCCGGACCCAGCGCAGGTACTCCCAGGAGAGTTCTTCCCCGAAGGCGGTGGGGATCACGCCCCTCGCCTTCAGTTCCGCCTCCGTCACCTGCGCCCGGTTCATCATGCCGCGGATCAGCCGCTCCATGTCCACGACGGGCGAGATGAAACAGGCTTTTCGAATCAGCGCATCGATCCCGGCATGCAGGCTGAAATACGCGCCGAGGCTGTTCGCGATCAGCGTGATGTCCTCGTATTCCATCCGCAGGCGCTCTATCGCCTCGCGGATCTCCCGGCCCGCTTCCCATGGTGTTGCACCACGATAATCCAGTCCCAGGATCTCGCGGCCGGAAAACAGCGGCCGGTAGTGCTCGCACTCCTCCGCGCTGCCGCCCCGGCCGTGAACATAGACTACCAGCTCCCTCATGGCTCAGCGTTCAGCTCCAGCCGCATGAGCACCAGCTCCTGCCAGCCGCTCAGCCGGGAGCGGAGCGTGCAGGCTCTGCCGTCCTTCAGGAGGATCGTTTTCTTGTACTGCATGCTGTCTCTGCCTCCCTGAGTCCGGAGCCGCGGTCAGAATATCTGCCCCGGCAGGCGCAGCTTCTCCTTATAGGGGAAGCCGCGGTCGAATTCCTCCACGTCCGCGTCGTCCACGTAATAGCCCTGCGGCGTCTGATACACACCGGTGACATCGCGGAGATAGCCGGGGATCAGCTCCCGCCCGAGGAAGAAGGAATCGTCCGCGCCCTCCGGCAGGTCGTGATAGCGGATGCCGAAGTTTCGGGCGTAATCAAAGCCGCTGTGGCCGTAAAAGCCGATGTTGCCCTCAAAGAGCACCGCGCCGTAGCCCAGGGCCGCCGCCTTTTCCAGGCAGAAGTCCAGGAGCTTCTTGCCGTAGCCATGGCGCTTGAGCTCCGGGCTGATGCCGATGGGCCCCATGGTGAGGACCGGGATCACCCGGCCGCCGTCCGCCTGGATGAACGTCCGCATGAACATGTTCTGCCCGATCAGACGGCCGTCCTGCTCCATCACGTAGTCCAGCTCCTTCACAAAGGCCGGATCGTCCCGTAGCACATGAATCACGTAGTGTTCGCTGCAGCCCGGGCGGTACACGTTCCAGAAGGACTCGCGGACCAGATTCTCGACTTCTCTGTAGTCCTCGGGTTTTTCCAGACGAATGATATAGTCATTGGTATTCATTGTATTACCTCAATTTCATTATTGCTCCACAGCTTCACGGAAGAGCTATCTTCGATCGTCATTCATTCCGCTGAAGCTGCCACAAGCTGAGCTGTCCGAACGGTTCCTTTTCTTCGAAGCGGTGCAGATAAGCGAAGATCTCGTCGTTATCGTGCATGATCCCGTTTTGCTCGCAGATGTGATGAAACACCCTCATCAGCTCATCGCTGCGCGGACTGGGGACCTCGTAGCGGTCTCCGTATTCCCGGATATAGCGCTCCTTCAATCCAGGGAAATGCCTGTCAAGCTGGCGATAGAAATACGCACGGTTGCCGTCGCGAAGCGTCAGCCCCATTCCAAAGCAGATCACGCCGCGCACCTGAGCTTCTATACACATCCGAAGGATTGACTCAATGTTCTCGGGGGTATCGTTGATATAGGGCAGGATCGGACACAGCCACACGACGGTGGGAATACCGTTATCGCGCAAGGTTTTCAGCGCCTCGAACCGCTCTTTTGTCGAGCAGACATTCGGCTCGATGATCTTGCACAAGTTTTCATCTGCTGTTGTCAGTGTCATCTGAACAACGGCCTTGGTCTTTTCATTGATACGTTTCAGGATATCCAGATCTCTGAGCACACGTTCGGACTTTGTCTGCAGCGCGACGCCGCAGCCGTATTTCTCGATGATCAACAATGCTTTTCGTGTGTATTCTGTATTCAGCTCCTGCGGGATATAGGGATCGCTCATGGAGCCCGTCCCGATCATACAGCGTTTTCTCTTGCGGCGCAGCGCGTCTTCCAGCAATTCAAGGGCGTTTTCTTTGACCTCGATATCCTCAAAAGCGTGATCCATCCGATAGCAACTGCTTCTTGAATCGCAGTAAATGCATCCGTGCGTGCAGCCCCGATAAAGATTCATTCCGTTTTGAGAGGATAAGATCCCCTTTGCTTTCACATAATGCACAGCGTCCCCTCCGCGCTCTCAGATCCTGTCAAGTCGATCCAGTCCCTCACATAGCGCTTTGCCTGCACAGCTCCAGCCGCATGAGCACCAGCTCCTGCCAGCCGGTCAGGCGGGAACGAAAGCCCTTTGGGTTCCTGCCATACTCCACAAAGCCCACGCTCTTGTACAGGGCGAGGGCGCTTTTGTTCTCTGCCACCGCCTCCAGCTCCAGCTGAACATACCCGGCATTTCCGGCGCATTCGATGCAGGCTTCGGTCAAAGCCCGCCCGATCCCAAGGCCCCAGTACGCCTTATCCACGCTGATGCCGAACTCCGCCCGATGCCGGAGCTTTTCCTTTCGGGCAACACAGGTAACACCGGCCGAGCCAACGATCGTACCGTCAACAAATGCAAGGAGTTCGATCTCATCGACACTGTCTGTCTTTCTCCGCAGCAGCTCCGCCTCATCCTCGGCGGTATAGCTGTGCTCCTCCGGGTAGGTAAGCAGAAAATCCGTCTGTGCATGGGTGAGGTTGAAGATGGCGAGAAGTGCCTGCCCATCCTCCGCCGTTCCGTTTCGGAGGACGCAGGTTCTCCCGTCTTTCAAGGAAATGATTTTTTGATACTGCATCTTGATCCTTTCTTCTGTTCAAACGCCTGTTTTCAGGTGTTTCAAAGCGTCTGCGTTGTATTCGGTGATCGCTCCCAGTTTCTCACAGCTTTTCATTTCGCCGCAGTCTCCGCAGGTCTCAAGCTCCTTCCCCATGGCGCATTGCCGGATGGGGCAGATCGAATCGCAGTAGGGCGTCTTGACCCCGTCGATCCGGCAGCCGACGCAGTTTATCATCTCCGGCGTGATCTCCACGCCGTTTAAGTCCGACCACTCCTTCGCGACTTTTTGCCGCAGGGTGGCGTCGTTATGGACTGTTGCAAGGCGGGCTTCACAGCGCTCGCAGTCCAGTCCGCAATAGGCGATGTATGGATTCATGGACAATTACCTCAAATCCTGGATTTCTCTTTGCAGGCTTTCCAGAAACCTGCCCGCATGCGCTCCGTCCATCTGGACATGGTGAAATTGAAACGAGATCGGCAGAACGAACCGAAAGAGCTTTTTCCGGTATCGGCCCCAGATCAGAAACGGGTTGTTATAGATTCCGCTGTTCATGCCGACCGCCCCGTCGAGCTCCGTGTCCACAATGGCGGAAGTGCCGATCACCATACAGTCGGCGGACAAATCCCGGTCCTGACCGCTCTCTGCCGTTTGTGAGGTATACATCCGATATTCGCAGTCAAAGGCTTTCAAATCATCGGAAAACAGAATGTCGCAGGAGCTGACTTCTCCAAGCCTGTTTTTGACGATTGTATTGACCGCGAGGCTGTCATACTGCATCAGCTTGTCACCGACCGGCAGAAGATAGAACTCTTTGACGGAAGCGGCGGCTTTCCCGATGCACCAGCAGAGCAGCATGTTGAATTTGAGTCCCGTTCTCTTGCTGACACGGATCAGATTTGTCACATCCAGCGTCTTGAAAAAGGTCACCATCGGATTTGGCGCCCGCAGCCAAAGCTTATAAGCCAGGGCACGGTTTGTTTCATTCGGGTTAAGCTCCACTGTCATAGCGTGCCTCTTCGAATCACGTAATAGGTAAGATCCCGGGGGACATCCAGATAGATCAGTTCTTTTTCCGCGAAATGGCTGTACTGCATGCCGCATTTCTCCATCACGCGCCGGGAGGCGTCATTCCCGGTGAAGAAAGAAGCATAGACGGTTTTCAGCCCCTTCTCCCGGAACAGATACTCCAGGAAGCGATGAACAGCCTCCGTCGCATAGCCCCGGCTCCAGTACCCGGAGCCGATCCCGTATCCGATCTCGCAGGAGCCGTCCTTCTCGTCGAAGCAACTGATGATCCCGATGAGACGTCCGGTTTCCTTCAATCGGATCGCAAACAGATCCTGTCTTCCCGGATAGGAGGAAAAATCGAATTCCTCTATCGTTTCCGCATAGCGGCAGATAAAGGTTTCCAGCACCTTTTTGTCGTGGGAGATGTTGATAAAGTAATCCTCTTTGTCGGTCTCTCCGATTTGATCTATGATCAGTCTTTCGCTTTCCACGTGATATCAGCCTTCTTCGTATTCTATACCGGCTTCCCGCCGCATACTTCCGCACCGTATCTGCAGAAGAGAGACAGCACGATCATCATGACGCCCAGACCAACGGAGGAGAACTCCCCGATGGACAGCTTGTCGATGCCGGGAACCATGTTGTCCGCGATGGCAACGCCGATGGAACAGACGATCACCGTGCCCAGAGGGATGGCGATATCCGTTATCATAGGATCCCGGTCTCCTCCGGGCGAGGGCACCGTTTTCCGCACCCGTATGTTAGGATGAAATGGCGGCTGAAGGCCTCGACTTGCCGGACCGCTTTCTCTGTCTTCTCCGGTTCCCGGTCGCACAGGTGAATCAGGGCGGAGATCGGCGCGGTGTAGGCAAAGGCAAGCATCCGCGGATCGTCCCGCCGGAGGATCCCCTTGTCCATCATCGCCGCGAAGAGGGGCGTGAACATGTCCGTGAGTCCCGTCAGAAAGTGCTTCGACGCCAGCGCCCGCGCCCGCTCGTCGCGAAACTGCTCGATCGCGAGCAGCTTGCGCGTCATCACGACCTTCTCATCGTGTACCGTAAAGTCCACCATCCGCATCGTCAGCGCGACCAGTTCCTCCGCCGAATCCGGCACGGGCGGCAGATGCTCCGCCGAGCCGAAATGCTCCGCGTAGTAGGCGATCATCTTGTCGAGCAGAGCGTTCCAGACCGCCTCCTTGCTCTCAAAATGCCGGTACAGAGAGGACTTGCCCATCCCCAGCGAGCCTGCAAGCTCCCGGATATTTGTGCCGGCATAGCCGTTTCGGGAGAACATCTCCAGCGCCGCCAGCAGGATTCTCTCTCTTGTGTCCTTTGCCATTCTCTTCCTCCTCCGAGCAAGATGCGACCGTTCGTTCGCACATCATTATAGCGAACGATCGTTCGCATGTCAAGCGGCACACTTGCGAAACACCTCGTTTTCCACTATACTGGAAGGCAGCAATATCAAAGGAGGCCTGCCCATGTTCAACCGGGATTCCAAGAAGATCCGCTTCTCAGACTTTCTCTCCGCCGACTACGCTCGTGATTATGTCAACCAGAGTTCCCCCTATGAGGAACAGATCGCGCGGGCTGTCGCGTTCATCCGGGAGGCGGATCATGTGCTGCTCGGCGCGGGCGCCGGCATGAGCGCCGCAGCCGGGGCGCAATACGGCGGGACCTTCTTTGAGGAGAACTTTGCCGCGTTTCAGAAGGTCTACGGCAAGGGACCGTATATGCGCGACATGTACTCCGCCGGCTTCTACCCTTTTCCCGACGAAGAGAGCCGCTGGGGCTACTGGTCGCATATGGCGCTGATCGCCGGGATCGACCTGGACGTGACGCCGCTGCACCGGACGGTCCTGGACGCGCTGACGGGCAAGGAGCTCTTTCTGCTCAGCACCAATGTGGACGGGCAGTTTGAGAAGGCGGGGCTCTCGCCGGAGCGGATCTTCGCGACGCAGGGCAGCTACAGGCGGATCCAGTGCAAGCGGGGCTGTCATCCTAAGACCTACGAGGCCGAAGCGCTCTTCAGGCAGATGGAGAAGGAACGGCAAGGCGCACGGATCCCGAGCGCGCTGGTGCCCCGCTGCCCGGTCTGCGGCGGCGAGATGGCCATGAATCTGCGCAGCGACGATCACTTCGTGGAGGACGAGAACTGGCACGCCGCCGAAGATCGCTTCAGCCGTTTTCTTTCGGCGTGTCTGGATCAGAATACCGTCCTGCTGGAGCTGGGTGTGGGCTTCAACACGCCGACTATTATCCGCTTCCCCTTTGAGAAGCTGGCGCGGGAGCACGAGAATATCCGCCTGATCCGCCTCAGCCGCAGCAAGGCCATGGTCCCGGCAAGTCTCGGCGAGCGAGCGATCGGCATCAACGCCGATATGGCGCAGAGCATTGCGGACATCGCAGCCGGGCTTCAGGATGCCGCTTCCCTTTGACCCCTGAAAGACGAAACAGCACCGGTCCCCGTCCGTTTCCGGACGGGGACCGGTGCTTATTCCTATACTTATACCAGTAAGGTCTGGTAGATTCGCCGGTTTTCGTCGCCGTGGACGCAGAAGACGACCCTCTCCATGTCACCGGTTTTCAGCCAGTCCCGCACGGTGCTGACGGCGATTCGGGCGGCCTCCTCCTTCGGGAAGCGGAACACGCCGGTGGAGATGCAGCAGAAGGCCACGCTCCTGAGCCCTTTCTCCGCCGCGAGGTCCAGGCAGGCGCGGTAGCAGGAGGCCAGCAGCGCCCGGTCCTCCGCCGTGACCGCTCCTTCAATGATAGGCCCGACCGTATGCAGGACGTGCTTCGCGGGGAGGTTATAGCCCCCGGTGAGCTTGGCCCGCCCGGTCGGCTCCTCATGGCCCTGGGCCCGCATAAGCGCGGCGCACTCCTCCCGCAGCTGCAGCCCCGCCGCCGAGTGGATGACATTGTCGATACAGTTGTGGCCGGGGCGGAAGCAGCCGAGCAGCTGAGAATTGGCGGCGTTCACGATGGCATCCGCATCCAGGCGGGTGATATCCCCCTGCCAGAGGACGAGACGCCCGTCGGAGGGGATGCCGGGCAGGTCCGCGACGCGGACGACGCCCCTTGCCTCGCGCTCCGCGGAGAGCAGCGCGTCCTGCTCCGCGCGGAAACGCGGCGAGAGCGCCCTCGGCTCGCGGACGTTCATCAGGCAGCGCAGAAGATAGCGGCGGCTCTCCGCGTCATCACCCAGGCGTCTCGCCTCTCCCCGGTATGCCGGCATCTCATCCAGCAGCGTTTCGGTCAGAAAACGCAATTGTTCCTCTCGTCTCATCGCTCGATCACCGTCACGATCTCCCCGATAAACATGGTATGGGGCGGGACCCGCGTGTAGATCCAGTCTGCCACCTCCGGCGGGACCTGCTCTATCTCGAACTGGTGGGTATAGAGTTTCTTGCAGACGAAGGTCAGCTCCGCCTGCTTGAAGTCCACCCCATGCTCCACCGCCACCGGCTCCAGAGCCGTCAGCGCCACCTTGTCCCCGTCCCGGCCGGATCGGCTTCCGAGGATACCCAGGTCGCGGCGGTACTGCTCCGGGAAGAAGCTCACGGTGAAATAGTCGTTCTTCTCCAAATAGCCGTGGGTATACCGCGCCGGGGAAACATAGATCGTCAGGATCGCTTTCCCCTGATGGGGCGGCCCCCAGATGGTGCCCATGCTGCCCCAGGCGATCGTCATGGTGTTGTAATCCTCGATGCTCCCCGCCGTGGCCAGCGCCCAGCGGTCATTGAACATCTCAAAAACAGGGTACGCTTTCTTGGTGAATTCCATCATAGCCTCCGTTTCATGCAGCTTTCCAATTTCATCATGCGAGATGTTTCCGTCCAGGGATATCCACTCCAGCATCCCCGTTTAGCGTCTGCGCGAAAAAGCGGATTGTGGTTCGAACTGCAGGGTAAGCCCCTCGCTTCTTTCATAAGGAAATCTCTTCAGATTACCACCCGCCATGCGAATTGTAGTAATCCTCTGCATCCTCATAGTCGCTGAAATCATCCCGATAATAGTCATAAAAGTCTTCTGCGCTGTAGTAGCCGGAGGTATCCGGGGACGGTATGACACTTCGGCGCTTTCCCGTTTTGGCGGTTGATTTCTCAGGACGGATAGCGGTTAGTTCGACTTTTACAACGGTGTCGTCCTTATCCACATAGATCGTATACTTGTTATCTCCGATGTAGTATAGGTACTTCTCCGTCTTCATTTCTTTTCCGTAGCTGCTTTTTACCGTATGGTAATCCGATCCTTTCCATTGCCAGGCTTCCGGTACCGTAGGGACATACATCCCTGTATACGGTGCCCCTGTCCATGTACGGGAGACGGCAACCCTCGTCGTCGGTTTTACAGTCGTCACTGGTTTCACTGTCGTTTTCGGAGTACTGCTGCTCTGGTAAGGAATTGAGTGTAACATCATTTTGGTTTTTGAATGGCTGTATCCAACGAAAACAACGATAATTACAAGAACAAGGACAAGAACGAACCTCTTGAATTTCATAATAGCCTCCTATAGTCCTAATTCTTTAACCCGACGGTAAAAGGTGTTCACTTTGAGCTGCACCAATTCCATAGCCTTGACAGTTGGTATTCTTCAGCTTTTCATGCTTTCACAAATGGGACGCCCTTCCTTGGAAATTGTTCCGCTGCGAAGTGGGTAACTGAACCGGAATCTCCGCAAAGGATCAAGTGATTTGCGAACATGGGTTGGTTGACAAGAGGCCGCTGGTTTACGCAGCAAATGAATAGAAATAAAGCAGACCGTCAAAAGACGATTCCAAGTGAAAATTCTCTGTTATATCTGCTTGCGATGGGATACCCGGCTGACTCCAGTCGAGTCCTTGAAATCTCGCTGGGCGGTGATTGCGCTTACTTCATGGAAGCGCCAAATCAGTTTGTTGTCCCAAAATATCGGGTAGAAGATATTTGTGAATACAGATAGAACGCTTTCTACAGAGGTCTTCTTGACAGAATCCAGAGCCAGCCTAAGATTATCATGAACGCCGACATCGCCAATCGCGCGAACATGATCGCCTCGATGCAGACAGCCCTTGGTAAACAGTCCCGCACTCAGCTCGGAGACGAACTGAGAACTGCGGGTATACATCCGCCCTGCTCGACGACCCCGATGTCTTGGAACAGGTGGCCGTCCTCTATGATCTTCTGAACCGCGGATAAAACCAAAGTCCCCTGATGAGTGAAGAGTTCATCAGGGGGCGATTCTTTTTTGCTGCAGTCGCTGCGGCTCTATAGTTTCCTGTCTCAGGATGTTGCGAAATAGTGTTTCGTTAGAGCTATATTAGCATGGTAATCGGTGACCGGTTCATTCTTCCTCGAGTTTGCTCCTGTATTCGCTGGGGGACACGTCTTCATACTTCCGGAACACCTGTGAGAAATGGGAAAAATTGGTATAGCCGAGCTCCAGAGCCACCATGCCGACCGACATGCTGGAGTGCTCCAGCAAATCCTTGGCCGCTTCGATTTTGGCCAGTGTGATATACTCCTTGATATTCTGGCCGGTCTCTTTCTTGAACAGCTTGGTGAAATATTCCGGGCTCATGTACACATAATCTGCAACGTCTTTTACCGTAATGGGATTGGAGATATTCTCTGCGATAAACGACTTTGCCCGTTCGATGTTGTCAACAGGCGCCTTTGTCTGCTCCAGCTCCTCAGTTTGCCGAAGCAAATAGGCCACCGCCACGCGCATCGTCTCGGAATCCGAAAAGCTGCTCATATATTCATTGTAGCTGTATTGGCTCCGAAAAAGCTGGTGGACGTCTGTTCCGTTCTCGTAGAAATAGTTGAAAAAGATATGGGTCAGGCGCTGATGCAGCTCACAGAGCGCCTTGCCGCGACCGCTTGGCATGGCGTCGATGCTGTGCAGGCAGCTCTCCACCTCGCCCAGAAGCGAGCGGCGCTGACCGGTCGCCAGCAGCGCTGCCCAGCGCGCGCTGTCGCCGGCCAGCGACAAATGAGAGTGCGGAAGCTCGCCCGCGCTTGAAAGAAGCAGCACATTTTCCGCCGACTGTCTGCCGTCAACGATCTCGCGGATCCGATGCAGTTCACCGCGTTGCTGATTCAGAGGAAACTGCGCACCGGCGCAGCACTGGATCGGCTCACATGGTCTGGCGCGGCAAAGGCAGTCGAAAAACCGGCGGATATCCTCATCACTCAGTTCCGCCCGGCGCTCCCGATCCGCAGGAAAGAGCAGCATCAGGAAGCGTCCGTGGTGATCCAGAGCGCTCAAATGAAGTGCAGAAAAGCTGAATTCCGACTCCTTCATTGCATCGCCCAGCGCCCGATGGATCTCTTTTTCCGCGTTCAGCGCGGATTCAGCTTTTCGGAAACTGGAAAAATGAAGGGACAGCAGGCGGGACGGCGTCCCGGCGTCAAGCGGATAGTCCAGAAGGTTCAGCATTTCGACAGCTTCTCGTCGCTCCTCCTCCGACTTGTTCAGGAGTCCGAGCGTCAGGTTATCGAGCAGCTCCATGCCGCTGGTCCGCATACGGCTGCCCACATCGTAGAGCCGCTTCCTGCGCCGCTGTTCTTCCAGCTGCTGGTGCGCGCGCCGGATCACCTGCCCGATCACATCGTAAGGCGCCGGCTGGAGAATGTAATCATAGCAGCCCAAGCGCATGCATTCCTGGGCATAGCCGAATTCCGCGTGGCTGGTCAGCAGCACGATCAGCGTCTCCGGCCAGCGCTCGCGCACCTCCCGCGCAAGCTCCATCCCGTCTCGCCCCGGCATCTCAATGTCACAAAACAGGAGATCGACCGGCTGTTCCTTCAACAAGGCGAGGGCACTGTCCGTCCCGGATGCAAAGCGAGCGTCGCGAACACCCAGCTCAGGGAAGTTCAGCCCGGTGGCCAGCCCGTCCAGCACGCTGGCCTGGTCGTCCACAAAAAGGACTTTCATTTGCTCACTCTCCTTCCGCCCGGATTTCCGCCGCTTCTGACGCAGTCTGCTCAGCACGTTCGCACGGGAGATACAGAACCGAACAGGCTCCGCCGCCGGGATTGTTGTAAAATGCAATCTGCTGCCGCTTCTGGTAGATGATATCCAGGCGTCTCAAAAGATTCTGTATGCCCACATGGTACTGGGAGAAGAGCTCGTCCCGGCGCTCCAAATCCTTCAGCGCGTCCTTTTCGTAGCCGACGCCGTTATCGCTCAGACGGATGCGAACATAACGCTGCTCCTCCATTTCGACCCGGTCGATACGGATTGAAAAGCGCAGAATGCGCTCCCCCTGCGCGTTATGCTTGTTGAAGTTTTCCAGAAACGTCTGGATCACCAGCGGAGGGACCGGGAAATCCATCAGCTCAGGATCGACCTCCTGTGTCAGCAGAATATGGTCTGAGCGCTCCAGCTCGATGATATGGAAATAGTCGTTGACCTCGTCAAGCTCCGCCCGGATCGGAATCAGAGAGAGTCCGTCATGGAAGACATAGCGCAGATGGTTGGAAAACAGAGCGACAACCCGCTGCGTTTTTTCATGCTCTCCGCGCGCAGTCATATTGTAAATGCTCTTGAGGCAGTTCAGGAAAAAGTGAGATCGCGTCTGCAGCTGATAGTACTGCAGCATGGCGTGTTCTTTCTGATACGCCTGGTTGATGGATTCCCTCTCCAGAGAGACCTTCTGCTCCACCAGACCTTTCAGAGCATTCTGTATGGCGTCCAGCTCCTGAATGGATTCGGGCTGTTGTTCGATTTCCGCGGAGCCTGCCGCAACCTGACGGCTGGCCGCGGAAATCCGGTCGAGCGGATAAATCAGCATCCGGTTCATCAGATTGTAAATGGCAAGGAAGATGGCGCTGATCACAAGGAGTGTTCCGACAAGCAGCGCGGAATAGATGCGCAGATTAGCCCAGACGCCGGTCAGGGAGATCATGCCGCACAGCCCGATGTTCAGTTCATCCGAAACGCGGGAATGGAGCACCAGGTAGCCTCCGCGGACATGCCGGGTGTCACCGTTTGCCTGCTGCAGATCTGTGATCGTCAGTCCGGCGTCGCGGACATAGTCGGTCTCGGTCAACACCCGGTCTTCATTATAGAAGGCATAGGAGATCCCGGACCCTCCCGCTTCGGTTTGGTGGGTTCGAATGTAGGCGTTGAGGTCGATCATGACACAGGCGCAGAGTGACCCGCGCTGAACGGCGTGCATCAGCAGCGCTGCGCTGTCGCTGTCAAACAACACCCAGCGCTGCAGGGAATCACTTGCCTGCGACTCCCAGAAAGCGCGCACAGCGGCCATGGTGTTTACGGTATCTGCGGTGAGGACATTGTTCCCGAGGAAGGCGTTCCCTACGCTGTAGAAGCTGAAGCCGTCGCCGCGCTGAAAGAGATAGATGGCGGTGCAGGCGGTGGTGCGGCTGCGGCAGAGCTGACGGAGGCTCATCTCAGCGGCGCTGCGCTGCTCGATGGAGATGCTCTGCAAGTCCAGCAGGGAGAAGAGGGAGCTCTTTTCATAGATGAGCTCGTCAAACTCCTCCAGATCCTCCGCAATGAACTGCAGGCCCTGAAAGAACACGTCCAGCGCGGCCTCATTGCAGTAGCGCAGCTCCCGCTGGACAGAGCGCAGAGAATAGATGCCCCATACCCCGAAGCAGAGCAGGGTCGCCGCGATCATCACGCAGAACAGCCGCACTATGAGCTTTTTCCCGGACTGCCGGTGTTTCACGCTGATCCTCCCCACTTTCTCTCTTCCTTTTTCCCGAATATAATAGCACAATCCGAGGTTTTATTCAATCAGTCCCTATAGCGGCGTCTCCGGTACACGTGTCACGTCCCCGGCTTTCAGCAGCAGTTCCTGTCCGAAGGCTGGGCGGATCATGACGTCAATCGCGCTGGGGTTTCGGATCAGCGATCCGTCCACGGAGTATTCCAGCCGCCGATACGCGTCGAGATATGCCAGGATCTCTCCGTTTGAGGCAAACCAGATCTGATCTGCGTGCGGCTGGAGGTATGCCAGCAGCATCTCCATCCGCTCCCAGTTGTTGTCGTCGTCGAACTCATAGCCGTGACCCCAGACATAAAGCAGCATGGGGAAAGGGAGCGCGGCTTCGACGAACGTTTTTGCCAGTTCCATCAGCCTCGGGTCGTTGTGATGGCAGGTGGGATCCCATTCCAGGGGATCGGACGGCAGAGAAAAGGCATGGGTGGAACGAACCGTGCGCGCGCCCTGATAGCCCGCCAGCCGCAGCGTATCCTTGACCGCCTGATTGAAAGTTCCGAAGGGATAGGCGAACATGCGCAGCGGCTGCCCGGTCAACGCCTCGAGCCGTCGCTTGTCCTCGGTGACTTCATAGGCACACAGCGGCTCGCCGACGGCAGCCAGATCGGAGTGATACAGGCCATGCCCGGCGATCTCATGCCCGGCGTAGACCGTCTCCAACTCTTCGACGGGAAGCTTGGAGATGTCCAGATCCGGTTTGCCCGGATAACCACCCATGTCCTCCTTGCCCAACAGTGCCGAGTTGAGATTGAAGGTCGCTTTCGCCCCGTAGCGCCGGAAGAGCGCGGCCAGTCTTCTGTCCTGTACCACGCCGTCGTCGTAGCTCAGAGTAAAAGCTTTGTGCTTCCCGCCGGGGAACAGGATCGTGTCAAAGCGTTTTCCCATGTCAAGGTCCCCCTCTTTGTTCTTTCTTACGACACACGATTTCTCCCTTTATGCCAGGTGAAGAGCAAAAACAAATCCGCCCCGGAAGTGACGGAGATGGGCATGAATCAGTCAGGAAAACAGCGTTCCATCACGGCCTCGGCCATGCACGCGCCGCCGCGCCAGTTGGGATGGACGCCGTCCCCGAGATGCAGGTCGGCGCGCAGACGATGGGGATCATGAGGATCGCGCATTTTCGCATCCAAATCCACCACAGCATCCGGGAGACCGCTTTCGCGAATCCGCTCGTTGTATTGGACGCGCAGAGTCTCCGCCGCGTCCCGCCACGCTTCACCGAAGCCGCCCAGCGGCGGGATTGTACCGACGTATACACGGGTTCCCCGCTCCTGCGCCTGCCGGATCACATCACACAAAGCGCCGAAGATGTCGTCCGCCGTCGGGATCTCCGGCTCGGTAAAGACAATGGAATGCGTACAGTCGTTGACGCCCTCCAGGATAAACACCGCGTCCGGTGCGGCAGAGTCAAAGAGATCGCGCAGGAAGCGCTCCCGTCCGGCGGGGCCGAACTGCTTCCCACCGCCCGGAAAGTCCGGCAGGACCGGGAAAGGCTTCTGAATGCGATTGCCGCAAATACCGCCGTTGATGAGCGCACAGCGCCCCGGATATGCCCTGTACAGCCGCTCCAACAGCTCGTCATGGAAGAAGGACATCTGGGTGATGGAGTCTCCGAACAACCCGATCAGCTTCGTGACATCCCCGGCCAGAACCGAGACGGCGAAGAGCCCCACCGCGTACTGGTTTGGGTTGGGATCGGCGGCCAGCAGCGGTGCCAGCTCCGATTTGAAGGTGTAGCCCAGCGCCTCAGTCTCATGGAAATTCCCTTTATGCTGAGTGCTCTGCCAGCCTTTTCCCGTGAAGGTGACGCAGACGGAGCGGGCCTGCGCCTTTTCCTTGAAGTACAGCCAGACGAGCAGATCGTCCTCCTCTGTCAAGGGCAGTGCGACCGGGTCAGACCAGGGGCGGCTTTCCGGCGGCAGAACGATCCGTGTCTCGCCGTCGATCGTCACATCGTGACGCTGAGAGCAGCGTCCGGTGACGCGGTTCACAAGCACCACCGACGCGTGTTCGATGTGAAGCGGCGTTTCGCCTCCGTCGTTCTGAAAGCGCAGTCGTATGGCCTCACCGCGCAGATTGTTGCGGATCAGGACGCGCTGACTGATATCCTCAAACACCGCGACGTCCAGACCGTAGTCGATGGGGACATAGCTCCAGGTCGGGATCCATTTGCTCATAGCGTTCCTCCGTCATTTGTCCATTTCGATCTGTGCGCTTGCCCCCTCCTCCGCAAACATGGCGGGGAGACGGAAAGGCGGCACACAGCTC
Organism: Eubacteriales bacterium; assembly: GCA_030531505.1. GTDB lineage: Bacteria > Bacillota > Clostridia > Oscillospirales > Oscillospiraceae > Limivicinus. The sequence goes on along the minus strand of JAUNNH010000013.1, from coordinate 48,069 downwards.
GACAGCAGATCCAGATAGCGCGAATCAAAGGGGATGCTCTTTCCTGTCTCGGGATCGATATCCCGTTTCAGTTCGCAGACCTTGTCGATGACCATGGTCCACGGCTCGTCCTCCGTAAAGGGCTCCCACCTCGGCAAACAGGCGTTGTTGGGATCGCCGGTCCGGGCAAAGTTCAGCAGGATGGAGCTGAAAATGTCAGACATCTGCGGGCCGTAGACCGGATCGTTCAGGATGAAAACCCGATCCTCGTTTCGGAAGGCATAACCGACATCGGCCCCGTGCCACATCGGCGGATTCCCATCCTCAAGCGTGTTGAGCGCGGCCAGGAACACATAGGTGTTGTTCGCCCCGCAGCGGGCCTTTTCCAGCGCGGTCTCCACAGTCGGTCTGCGGAACACGGTGTCGGTGCAGAAAATATCCATCAGGTCATGCTCCGGATAGCTGCTGCGAAAGCGGGTGATCAGCCCGTCGGCTTTCTCGCCGAAAGTCCTGCGAAGAAAAGCGATCTTGTCCGCCTCATTCATGGCGGCCTTTTCCTCGGCTTTCACCGGGCACATGGCAAACTCGGCCATCACGGTGCTCACGATCAGAGGCTTCCGACCGGAGCAGGACGCAAAGCCGTTGAAGGGCGGAAAGCCGATAAACCGCGCCGTTTTCTGCGGCTCAAAAACTACACAGCGCCCCTCGTTCCAGAGCCGGGACGCCACCTGTCGGTAAGCCCGGCACAGGCGCCGGAAGGAAACGGTATACACCTCATCGATGTTGTCTTTTGTGATGCCGAGCTGCGCGAGCATCTCCCGTGCCAGTACGCGGGTATCCTCCGGCTCGCTGGCCGGGCCTTCGGGTGTCGCCCCGCTCAGGCAGATACCGCGCTGGAAGTAAGGAGCGGCCTCGGGCATCTGATAGAGGCAGAGCACCTTTCCGCCGCCGCCGGAATGACCGCAGATGGTTACGTTATCGGGGTCGCCGCCGAAGGCCGCAATGTTCTCATGGATCCATTTGAGCGCCATCACGAGATCCCAGAGACCGAGATTCGGAGATTCGGCAAAGGCCTCGCCGTATTCCGTCAGATTCATATAGCCGAGGATGTTCAGCCGGTGATTAATGGAGACGAACACCACGTCTCCCTCTCTGGCCAGATGAAAACCGTCGAAGGAGTATTCCTCCATGGCGTTGCCCGCCATGAAGCCCCCGCCATGAATCCATACAAAGACGGGTTTTTTCCCGTTGCCGGGATCCCTCGGCGCCCAGATATTCAGATTCTGGCAGTCCTCGCCCTCCTTCTGCAGCAGGAGGATGCCGCGGTAGAACGGGAAGGGGTTCGGTTCACCCATCTGCGGGGAGATCGGCCCATAGACGTAGGCGTTCTTCACGCCCTCCCAGGGCTGCGGCTCCACAGGCAGCTGAAAGCGCGGCGCATCGGCATATTTCACGCCCATAAACATGTTTACGCCGCCGTAGCAAGCACCGCGGAGCTTGCCGAATCTGGTTTCCACAACCGGCTTGACCGGTTCATAGGAGTAGGGATTCACAGGCAGATACCTCCTGTTGTATTCATCGCTCAGCTGAGCAGCTCTTTCAGCAGCTCGGCCATAAACGTGGACAGCTCGGCAACATGGTCGGTGACATAGACGACGTCGCCGCAGGCGGAGACGTTCAGATTCAGGAGCCAGCGGCAGAACCACTCGACACTGACCAGCAGCTCGCCCTCACGCTGGAGCGTCTCGCAATACATATCGACCAGCTCATCGTCCACCAGACAGGCGATGACGCCGCGGGCAAACTGCACCCGGCGGCCGTCGCGAAGCGTCACTGTTGCCTCTGTGCCCGCTTCATTCGTTTCATAGGACATCCCGAAGCGTTCCGCCAGGAAGCGAAGCGGTACGCAGAGATAGCGCCCTCGCACCATCGTGCCGCCCTCAAGGCCGTGGTACTTGAGCTTGTTCCACATAAGCGGCGCAGCCGGCAGCGCCACAGGCGCGTTGTGCAGCCACGCCTTACGAGAGCCCGCGGCAAAGGCCAGCGCGTGGGCGTCCCCCTCTGCGGCGGCAAGGCTCTCCTCGCGCGCGATCGTCCCGTCCGACAGACGCCGGCATCCGGAGAAGAGATACTTCCAGATCAGGAAAGCCTCATCCAGCGTCTGGCCGTGGTCGCGGTTCTTGATGTCCAGCCACACGAGATCGGCCTTCTCGCCGCGATAGAAAGCGTAATTGTCCTCGCCCTCAATACGGATCTGCGGCAGGCCGTGAATGCCGTTGACCTCAGACCAGTACGCACGGCTCGTCTTCTGCTGCGCGTTTTCTTCCTGCTTCGGGCCGTCCATGCCGTTGAGCTCCGGGTGGGAGATCCACATGGGCACCGGGCCGCCCCAGTTGCGAAGCCCTCCGTCGGTGTCATAGAGCTGACTGGCCATGCTGCCCGCGCCGGAGCCGGCCGCCCCGGCCAGCAGATCGCCGTGAAAACGGGCGAACTGATCGGTCATCATATGCCCCATGCTCATGCCGTGCATGTAGATGCGTCCCGCATCGATGTTGTATGTTTCCTGCATCCGCCCGATCAGCGCCCTGACGAATTTTACGTCGTGGTTATCGCGCCAGTCCGGCGGGTCCATCGGTATCGGCAGCACCAGCTCGGGATGGGCGCGCACCTTGTCGGCCATGCCCTGGATCATCCACATTTTGAGCTCATGCGCGTCGGGGAAGACACAGATGAAGCCCTCGCGCTCCGCCAGCAGCGTCCAGGAGCTGTAGACCGCCTGCGCCCAGCCGCTCATCTGTCCCCCGTGGTTGCTCACCACCAGCGGCACCGGTCGGGAGCCGTCATAGCTTGTGGGGACGTACTCATACCAGCGATCCGTCAGGCCGTCGGCCAGTTCTCCGGTATATTCGCGCAGCCTCTCGGGCCAGACCTGGGAGTTGTTGCCGTTTTCGTTTACGGTCATGTCCGTGCCGGGGATGCCGAGAGGCACATAGTCACGGTTTTCATCGTTGGGCGTGCCCGCCCGCAGTCTCAGTTCCATTGGTGCACCTCACTGAAATAAGATTGGGAGATAGCTGTAGAGATAGTTGTACACGCATTCATAGGCGTGGCGCTCGCCCTCGGCGACTTCAAAATGCAGATTCCCGACTGCCGGATCCTCACTGAAAGCAAAGACCGGGTGGCGCTTCATCTGCTCGATCTGCGGCCTCATGTGCGGCAGCGCGGGATCCTCGCTGCCGGTGGCGGCAAAGATCTGAAAATCGAAGCCCTTCTTGATGCCGTCCAGCGCCGCGCGGGCGAGCACGTCGGCGGTCTCGGCCGGCATACTCCCGCCGCCCTGCGGGACGAGCACCCAGCAGTCCCCGCTGAAGGGCAGAAAGACGGAAAAAAGGGGCAGATTCCGCAAAAACTGATACCAGGTCGTGCAGGAGCCCATCGAGAAGCCGCCGAAGCCGCGGTGCGCCCGGCTGGCGCACAGGCCCGCTTCATCGACACTCTCGGCAAAGCTCCTGTATCTGCTCTCCACGGCGGGCAGCAGCTCGCTCACTGTCTCGGGGATGAAGTCCTGTACCTTCTGCCATTCGACCGCCGCCACGGGTTTGCCGATGCGGCTGATCTGTTCCTTATAAAAGCTCGGGAACACGACAATGAACGGCTCGGCCTCTTTCTCGAAGAAGCAGTAGTCGAGCATGTTTTTGACCATGCTGCAGTCGAGCCAGGCGTCCGGATTCCCGCCGCCGCCGTGCATCAGGTAGAGGACATTATAACGCTTTTCCCCATTCGGATCGTAGCCGTAAGGGAGATAGACGTTGGCGTACTTCTCGCGCACTTCCCCCTCGGGGTTATGCGTCGTATAGCGTACGCGCTCGATTGTGCCGCGAAAGTTCACATCGTGATAGACATACTTTTTCAGCATAGCGGTTCCTCCTGTCAATCGGATTGGTCGGGATACTGTCTCCTGAGGGTACGCAGAACCAGCGCGGCAATGCCAAAGGCGCTGCCGGCAGGGATGAAGAACATCAGACCAAAGAGGTACCAGCGCAGGAAATCCTCCGGCAGCAGCCAGATCAGGGCGATGGGACCGAAGCGCAGCAGGGCCAGCAGCAGCGTGAGCGTCAGGTTCCTGAGCCCGATCAGATACGCGTTGCGCACCGTGACAGTGAGCTTCTGCTCATAGCGTCCGGCGAGCGCCTCGACCCAGCAGACGAGGCCGCCGAGCACTGCGATCGGGATGAGGAAGGAAAGGCGTACGTCGAACTTCAGGAGGATCAGCGCCCCGGCGATTCCGCCGCAGAGCAGCACGGCGACGGCATAGACCGCGAGCAGACCGAAGCCCTTGCGGATATTGCGCCGGAAGGCCATAAAGTAATCCTTGAAGATGATGCCATCTCTTCCCTCACGGACGGCATAGACCATCTCGTAGAGCGCAATGGAGGCAATGCCCAGCGTCACGACGGGCAGGGAGAAAACGAGGAACAAAATGCTCAGCATCAGCAGGTCATAGACCCGGCTCAAAAACTGCCCGATGGGCGAGTCCGGTTTCAGCATGGCTCAGCCCTTGACGTGAGAGAACATCCAGTCAAGGATGCAGTACTCGTTGTGCAGCGTCAGGATCCAGCTGTTGTGGTTTTCGGCGTAGAGCTCCCGGGCTGAGATGCCCTCGGTCACGCCGATGCCGTAGGCTGCCAGCTCTTCGGCGGAATAGATCGTAAAGCGCACGTCGCGCCGTCCCTGATCCCAGAGCTTCTGCACAGCCCGGAGGATGTAGGCGTGACGGCTGACCTGGTGGTCGATATAGGCTGTGGAGATATAGCAGGGCACGGCAGGGAAATTCTCGAGGATCGGGTAGGTCTCATTATTCAGACTCGGGCAGATCGGCGCGCACGCGGCGAAGAGCCCCGGCGCCATGGCGACGGCCTTGAGCGTGCCGAAGCCGCCCATGCTCATGCCGATGACGTAGACCCGGCGCGCGTCCACTCTGCCCTCGGCGATCAGCAGGCGGATCTCGTCGATCACGCGGCCGAGATACTCGCGCGTCCAGCCGCGGTCGATCTTCTCGTTGCAGGTGTCGGCCCCGAGGATGACCTTATGCGGATCGCCCTTGGAGCACATCTTTGCGAACATCTCCTCCATGCTGAGCCCGCCCGCGGGAGCCTGCGGCGCCATGACGTACATATCGGGCACGCGCTCGGCGAGCTTGATCGCGCCGACGGTGTCGGTGAGCTGCAGGAGATTGTCCTCGCCGCAGCCGCCGCCCCCGTGCAGGAACAGCACCAGCGGCCTCGGGCCGAAGGCGTCCGGCTCATAGAGGCGGTAGACGAGTCCGGGCTTTTTCACCGGGCGGAACAGCTCCTCGTGATACAGCTCCACTGCGTCGGCGTTCTCCTTTTTGATCGTGAGGTCAAGCTTCTCACAGGAGAGGGAGAAATCACAGCGGAACAGGAAAGGCTCGAAGCTAAGGGCAAGCGTATTTCCCTCCGTTTCCACGCTCTTTACGCCGGGAATGGGTTGCGTAGCTCCAAGGTTATAAAAACAGTTCCTGCAGACGAAATCCTCCGCGGACAGCGCAGGGGCAGAAACGTCCAGTTCGATGCGGACGCCGTCCACCATCTGGCCGAAATCGTGCATAAAGGTATGGATGATGCGTTTCATAGCATAGCCTCCTTCTTTGCATTCAGCGTGTCAGCCAGGTCAGCGCCGTGCGCAGCGTGGCCTGACAGGAGCCGAGATCGCTCCCGGCCGGGAGCTTGACCTTCTCAGCGGAACTGCCGAGCTCTTCAGCCAGGCGAAGGTTCTCCGCTTCATGCGGCGAGCCTTCCTCCCAGGTGAAGAGGAAGTGGTTTTCTGTCTTATTGTTCGCGAGGGCGAAGAGATCGTTCGCGCTTCCGGGAAAGGCATTCAGATCGCCGAACACCGCTTCGAGCGAGGCCTGGTTGTGGCGGATGCCGGTGTCCTCGCCGAGCAGGGCTTTTTGGATCACTGCCTCCATATCCAGAACGCCGTTCAGTGCAGCGGCACGGGAAAAGGTTTCCGGGTGCTTGAGCGCCATTTTCACGGCGCCGTAGGCCCCGGTTCCGACGCCCGCGATCCAGTTTTTCGCGGGATCGTCCGAAATGGGCAGGCAGTTGCGGCAGATGGCGGTCAGTTCGGTGTTGAGAAAGTACTCGTAGCGCGGGCCGTATTTCATATCGGTGCACAGGGCGTGGTGCTGGTCCGGGGCGATCAGAAACACTCCGTACTGCTCGGCCAGCCGGTCGGCGGGGGTCGCGAGCCAGTCGATCGCCGCGCCGCCCTCGTCATGCAGGAGCCACAGCACGGGATAGTGCGTCTTATGCTCCCGGTCGTCCAGCACGAGCTTGTCCATACCCGGACAGAAGACCCGTACGGAGATGGAGCCGCAGGTGATGACGGAGAGCATGTTCATTTCAATTTGCGCCATAGTTTCCGCCCCCTCTCATTCGCTTGCCCGCACGAAGGTGTTTTTGATCTTCCCCTCCGAGGCGAGCCAGTCCAGAAACAGCTTGACATGCTTGTCGCAGTATTCCCAGTTGTGATAGCCGTGGTCGATGACGCGGTAGATGTCCAGTCCCTGGGAAGCGTACTTATCCATGAAGAAGCGGTTGTCCTCATAGTGCGCGTCCTCCACGCCGGTTGCCATATAGGCGCGGGGAAACTTTTTGCCGGCGGCCATCTGCTTGTCGATCATGTAGCAGATATCGTTCTCGGTGTTGACGATATACTTGCTGGAGGCAAAGGCGGAGCGGAACATATAAAACTCGTTGTTGCCCATCAGCATCGCGTCCTCGTCGTCGATGGGGAGATCTGCGAGATTCTTGAGCCCCGAAAAGAGGCCGATGGCGCCGAACTGCTCCGGATCGCGCACCAGCCATTTGAGCGAGCCGTACCCGCCCATTGAGAAGCCCGCGATGAAGTTCTCCTCCGGCTTCTCCGACAGGGGGAAGAGGTGCCGCACGACCTTCGGCGTCTCGATGGAGAGCTGGGAGAAGTATTTGAAGTCGCCGCGCACGGTGTCCATATAGCCTGAGCAGTAGGTGCCCGAGCAGACCACCGCCACGCCGACCTCGGAGGCGTAGAGCTCCAGCGAGGTATAGCGCTGCCAGTCGGTGTAGTCAAAGCCGCCGCCGGACTGGAGCCACAGCACCGGATAGCGGTAATCCCGCGGCCGGTCGGCCAGGGAAGTGCCCCAGGTGCTCTCCGGCAGGATCACGTTGACGCCCACCTTCATTTTCAGCACCTCGGAGTCATAGTACAGTCTGAAATTTGCCATTTTTGTTTCACTCCTCGTCCGGATAGATTGGACGCCGCTTAAGCGGCAGCAGGCGATCCAGCGCAAGCTGCATCGCGTAGTTCCAGAGTCTGAAATCGTGGTCATAGCCCTCGGCGCAGAGATAGTCCATATCCGCTCCGAGTTCCCGCAGCGCCGCGACATCGCCTTCCATACGCGTGCGGATGAACTCGTCGCTTCCGCAGATCAGGTGGAAGCGGCATTCCGGATCGCCCGCCGCCCGGTGGCGCAAAAGCTCGGCGCGCAGATCATAGCGGCTGCCGGGGATGGACGCTCCGGGTCCGAAGCTCTGGTTATAGAGCGGAAACATTTCGCGAAATACCGGCCCCTCCAGCTCGCTTTGCAGGGTGTGCGGGCAGAAGCTCATGCCGATTCCGCCGGAGATATCCACACATTCGAGATAGCGGTCGGGGCGGTTCACCGCCGCGCCGAGGGCAACATTGCCTCCCATGGCGTATCCCATGATGAAGTTGTCCTCCCGCTTCGGTGAAGAGGCGAAGAGCGCCTGGATTACCGTCGGGAGTTCCTCGGTCACAAAACTCAGATAGGGCACTCCGTAGGCCGTGTCGAGGCCAAGGCTGTTGGCTATGTTCGGCGTGACCAGCATGACGTGGTTGAGCTGCGCGGCCTCCTCGATATTGCTGTAGCGATAGGTCAGCGTGTCGTCATCCCCGCCGCCGTGCATGAGATAAACGGTCTGAAACTTCATTCCCGGCCGCCACCGTGGCGCATCGGCCGGGACGGGAGCCCGGTGGCAGCGCTCGACGGGGTACCCGCCCGGCGGCAACCGATAGCCGTCCGTCGGGTAGACCACCGAGACGTCGACATAGCGGTTGAGCAGCTCGCTGCGGTAGTTAAAGCGAAAATAGCCCATGACTTACAATCCCATACACTCGTAGGCCAGATCGCGTATCGCGGGATGGATCTCGCCATAGGAGCTCAGCATCCCGAGGATCTCCTGCGCATAGAACAGGCCGATCTGATTCTCCGGGTCGATGAGTATGAAGCAGCCCGCCGCACCGTCCCAGCCGAACTCACCGACCGGGCTCTTCGATTGGCTTGCGTCGATCAGCGTGCGCACGCCAAGGCCGTAACCATAACCCGGCTTGCCCGGGAGGATGAAATCCTTCAGTTCCGTCTCATTGAGCCAGTTGCGGCGCATGAGGTCGATGGATTCCGGCTTCAGGATGCGCTCGCCTGTCGCGCCGACGCCGCCGTTGGCCATGGCGGCGATAAATTTGCTGTACTCATTCACGCTGGTGGCCAGCCCCGCGCCGCCGCTGTCGTAGTTCTCGCTGAAGCGGTAGTCCATCGAGCCGTCGCGCCTGATCTCCAGCGTGTCCCAATCCTGCGCGTACTGATCGGCGAGGTGAGGCTTTTCCCGGTCCGGGACATGGTAATACATGCGCTCGATGCCGAGCGGCTCAAAGATGTGCTCGCGCATATAGTCCGCAAAGCGCTGTCCCGTCACGACCTCGACCACCGCGGCCAGCACGTCATGACTCAGCGAATAGGAATAGTGCGTTCCCGGCTCGCAGAGAAGAGGCATCTCGGCCATCGCACGGACGAGCTCGCGCGTCCCGGCTTTCGGGTTCTTCTCCAGCGTGCGGCGGATCGGCGCGGCCGTGAGATCGTAGCTCATGCCCGCGGTCATGCTCATGCAGTCGCGGATCAGCATGGGCTTTTTGGCCTCGCGCAGATCGGAGTTTTCATCCGGCCAGCGGAAGGGAAAGACGCCGAACTTGAAGTCCGCCGCATATCGCATATGCGCAAACTCCGGCAGGTACTTGTCCAGTCTGTCCTCGAGGCCGAGCTTCCCTTGCTCGACGAGCTGCATGACGCCCGCCATCGTGATCGGCTTGGAGCCGGAATAGATGTTGTACACATCGTCCGGGGAGACGGGCCGGGTCAGCGCGTAATCGCTGTATCCGACGCTGTAGCGGTACACCGTCTCATAGCCGCGGGTAATTTTGAGGTCCGCCCCGGGCACGCCGTAGCGCTCCGCGAGCGAATCCATATAGGCCGTCAGCCTTTCGAATCCCATGCCTTGACCTCCCCTTCGTCGAAGCTGCAGAAGCTGCCGTCGACCTCGCGGTAGTCCATGTAACGGAAGCTGTCCGGCCAGAGCTTCCCGTAGAGCAGTTCGCGGATCACGTCCGCGAGATTTGCCGAGAGTGTGCTGAAATGATCGGTCACATACACCGTGCCGTCGCACGCCGAGACCTGCAGGTTCAGCAGATACCGGCAGAACCACTCGATGCCCACCAGCAGCTCGCCGCCGCGGTGAAGCGCCTCGCAGTACATCGAGCGCAGATCGTTGTCGATGACGCAGGCGATACTGCCGCGCGCAAACTGCAGCCGCCGCCCGTCGGGCAGGACCATGACTGCGGTGAGATTGCCCTCGCCGTATTCGAGCGCCGCGCCGCTCACCTCGGCGAGGAAGCTCAGCGGCACGCAGAGATACTCGCCGCGCACCTTCGTTCCGCCGTTAAGGCCGTGATACTTGAGCTTCTGCCACTTCACGACAGGCGTGCTTAAGGGAACGATCCCGTTGCGGAACCAGGCCTTGTCCGCCCCCTCGGTGACGGCGAAGGCGTAGGCGTCGCCCTCGCGGTCGAGGCGCGTCTCGCCCTGTGTGATGCTGCCGTCGGCATTCCGACGAAGGCCGGAGAAGAAATAGTCCCAGTACAGAAAGGCCTCGTCGAGCGTCTGACCGTGGTCACGGTTTTTGATGTCATGATAAACGACGCCGCCCTTTTCGCCCTCGTAGAAAGCGAAGTTGTTCTCGCCGATGACGCTGATCTTCGGAAGCTTCCCGCAGCCGTTGACCGCCATCCAGTAGAAGCGGTTGAAGCGGTTGAGGAGCTTTTCCCCATAGGGGCGTCCCGGCGGTGTGCCGTTGGTCTCGGGGCGCGCCTGCCAGACAGGCAGAGCGCCTGCCGTGTTGATGAGTTCGCCTTCGTCGGTAAAGAGCAGATTGAGCGGGGCGGGGCCGCCGGAGCCTGCGGCGCCGGCCAGCATGTCGCCGTAATAGCGGCAGAACTGGGAGGTGAAAAGGTTGCCCGCGCTCATGCCCTGCATGAAGATGCGTCCCCTGTCGATATTGTATTTTTTCTCCGTCGCCTCGATCAGAGCTTTGACGAAGTTCATATCGTGGTTTTCGCGATAATCATCAGGCACGTCGGCGAGCACCATGCCGGCGAAGACATTGGGCAGATCGCCTTTCGGGAACATGCCCTCATCCTGCCACATGCGCGCCTGGTGCGCGTCGGGGAAGACGCAGATAAAGCCCTCGCGGTCGGCGAGCATCGTCCATGAGGTATAGATTGCGTGGCCCCAGCCGGTCATCAGCCCGCCGTGGTTGCCGATCACCAGCGGCACGGGTTTTGTGCCGTCGTAGCTCGCGGGGACGTACTCATACCAGCGGTCCTCCAGTCCGTCGGCCAGCACGCCGGTGCATTCGACCAGTCGTTCGGGGTAGGGCTGGGAGTTGTTGCCATTCTCGTTCACGACCATGTCGCTGCCCTTGATGGCCTCGGGCAGATAGTCGCGGTTGTCGTCGTTGGGCGTACCGGGGCGCAGAAAGACGTTCTGTTCCATTGTGTGTCTCCTCCTCAAATTGTCAGTGCGTTGTAATCGGAAAGCGTGCCGCCGTCCCGGAGCAGGTCCCGGATCAGATCGGCCATGTTCTCCGAGAGCTCGGCGAAATGATCGGTCACATACACTACGCCGTCACATTCCGTGACGGTCAGGTTGAACAAATACCGGCAGAACCATTCCACGCTGACGAGCAGCTGCCCGTCGCGGTGGATGGCCTCGCAGTACATCGAGCGCAGGTCGTCGTCGATCACACAGCCAATGCTGCCGCGCGCGAACTGCAGTTTTCGTCCGTCGGCGAGCGTCATGCGGGCGGACGCGCCGTTCTCTCTTTCCGCAAGCGCCGCGCCGAAGACCCCCGCCAAAAAGCGCAGCGGCGCCATGCAGTATTCGCCGCGCACGCGCGTTCCGCCGTTCAGACCGTGGTATTTGAGCTTCTGCCACGTCCGTGCCGGGGTCGGGAGCGGTACGACGCGGTTATTCAGCCAGGCATGGCTCTCCCCCTCCGCCAAAGCGAAGGCGAAGGCGTCGCCCTTGCGGGGTAGTTTGCTCGCCGTGTGTTCGATGGAGCCGTCGGGTTTTCTCCGGCAGCCGGAGAAGAGATAGCTCCAGATCAGCGCCGCGTCGTCCAGCGTCTGGCCGTGGTCGCGGTTCTTGATGTCGAGATAGACCTGATCGGCACCCTCGCCGTGATAGAAGGCGAGGTTGTTTTCCCCGACGATCGAGATCTCCGGCAGAACGGAGCAGCCGTTGCGCTTCATCCAGTAATAGCGGTTATACCTGTTGACGCGCAGGGACAGCTTCTTTTCCGGCGGGATGTCGTTGTTCTCGGGGCGAGACTGCCAGACAGGCAGCATGCCGCTGCCTTTGACGCGCCCCTCAGCGGTGAAGAGCCGGTCGAGAAAGCTCGAGCAGCCGGAGCCCGCTGCGCCGGCAAGCAGAGCGCCGTAGCTGCGGGCGAAGAGCGCGGTCATCAGATTGCCCATACTCATGCCCTGCATATAGACGCGCCCCGGATCAATGTTGTAACTCCTCTTCATGTGCTCGATGACGCCGAGCAGAAGCTGCACGTCCCTGCACTCATCCACGTTCTCCGGGCACGCGGCAGCCCCGGGGGGCGGCGGGGAGGGTTCGCCGTTACGAAAGTCCCAGGAGCCCCACTGCACCTGCCAGATGCGATTCAGGCTCGCGTCCGGGAACGCGACGATAAAGCCGTTGGCCTCTGCAACCAGCGTCCAGGAGGTGTAGATCGCCTGTCCCCAGCCGGTCATCATGCCCCCGTGCACGGAGATTACCAGCGGTACGGGCTTCGAGCCGTCGTAGGAAGCAGGGATATACTCATACCATGTGTCCGCGATCCCGTCTTTGGTGAGCGGCGCGTGGTGTTCCGTGAGACGAGCGGGATACGGTATCGAGTTGTTTCCGTTCTCATTGACAACGACATCGCTGCCTTTGATGCGCTCGGGCAGATAGTCCCGGTTGTCGTCATCCGGTGCTCCGGGTCGGAGGATCATGCTTGCCATATCAGCGATCTCTCCTTTTCCGCAGGTGCTCATTGTCAAAGCCGAAGAAGCGCAGCGCTTCCCGGATGCCGAGATCCCAGAAGGGCCACTCGTGCCGGTAGCCCGGTGCGAGGAAGAAGCTCGCGTCCAGCCCGATCTCAGCAGCGTGCTTTTGAAATTCCCGGAACGGGCCGATCAGCATTGCGTCGTTCTCTCCGCAGGCGAACAGCAGCCTGGGCAGCGTTCCTTTACCCGCCTGCTCATCCAGGAGCCTCCAGACGTTTTCATAGGAGTTTTTGAAAGCGTCAAGCCCTCCGGCGTTCAGGATCGAGGTTTTCACCCGCGCATCGTCCAGATCGAGCATGATGCAGGGGTGGCCCGGGCGCATCTGCTCAAAGTCCATCGGCACCGCAGAGAGCACGGCTGCGGCCGCGAACTTCTCCGGATGGTTCACCGCATATTTGACGGTGCCGCGGCCGCCCATCGAGAGTCCGGCGATGAAGTTGTCATCCCGCCGGTCGGAGACGGGGAGCCAGCCGTACACGAGAGGCATCAGTTCCTCCGTCAGGTAGTCGAACATACGATAGCCCAGCATGAAATCGTTCCAGTTGGAATAGATGGAATTCAGCGCAGAGGGCATGACCACGGCCAGCTCCAGCCCCTCGGTATAGAGTTCGATGTTGGTGCGGCGCAGCCAGTCCAGATCATCCCCGGCCGTGCCGTGGAGCAGCCAGAGCACCTTGAATTTTTTCCCGCTGCGGTAATACGCTGCGGGGCTCATGCCCAGAGGCTTGTCCGGCAGGAGTACGGAGAAGGTGGTGGCTCCGCTCAGATACTGGCTCTCAAAGCGATATTGCAGCAGCGACATGGCGTTGTTTCTCCTTTATTCGATCAGCCCGTAGGCCGCGGCGCGAACACGGGGGTGATACCAGCGTTCGCGGTTGGGCAACATGTTGTGCATATAAACGAAGGCAGTGCCGTCCTCGGGATCAGCCTCGCACCAGCTCCCGTAGCCGCCTGTCCAGCCGAAGGCGCCAGGAGAACCGTTCACGCCACCAGCCGCCCGGTCGAGCAGCGTGCGCACGCCGAGGCCGTAGCCGTAGCCCGCCTCATAGGGATTTGTGTAGTCGGCCATCTGCTCAGCAGTCAGTACATTGCAGCGCATGAGGTCGATGGTTTTTCGCCCCATGATGTGTTCGCCGCGGAAGACGCCGCCGTTTGCCAGCATAGTCATCATGTTGCTGAAATCGCCGACGGTCGCAAAGAGCCGCGCCCAGCCCATCTCGTTTTCCTCACCGGGCAGGAACGTTCTCTCCAGCGGGAAGCTGGTCGGCGTGAGACGGTTCTCTTCGTCAATGGCGTATAGCTTCACCATGCGTTCTTGGATGTCTCCGAAGAAATGGGAGCGGGTATCGCGCATATCCAGCGGCTCGAACAGCAGTTCCTCGAGCGCCGCATCCACACCCCTGCCGGTCACGGCCTCCACCAGCGCGCAGGTCAGCTCGCTGGCAAAGCCGTACATCCAGTGCGTCCCCGGCTCAAAGGCCAGCGGCACGTCGGCCATCGCGCGCACCTGTTCACGGTTGGTATAGTGGCCTTTCGCCCAGAGCGGCTCCATGGCTTTTACCATCGCGGCGAGGGTCGGATCATCCGTTTCGACCGGGAAGTTGCAGTAGGGCAAGCCGCAGCGCATGGTGAGAATGTCCTTGATAATCAGCGGTCTGTCGGCTTTGACAATTTCAAAACTCCCATCCCCGCAGCGCACGGCCTTGCGGCTTTCCCGGTATTCGGGCAGGTATTCGTACAGCGGATCGCTGAGCAGAAAGAGGCCCCTTTCGTAGAGCATCATGGCTGCCACATACAGCGGCAGCTTGGAGGTCGAGGCCTGACGGAAAACGCTGCATGAAGTCAGCGGAGTCTTCGCCTCCAGGTCGGCCCAGCCAAAATAGCCCTCGTAGACCGTCTCGCCCCGGCGGGTGATCTTCAGCCCACAGCCGGGCAGGCCGCCGTCCACAAAGCTCTGCAGTAGCCGATCCATATCCTTGACAGTTGACATGACAACCTCCCTTTTGGCACAAGCCGACGCTTTCCTGGGGGAAAGCGTCGGCTGTACAGCACGTCGAAATGTGGATCAGCCCTTGACTGAGCCGAGGGTCACGCCCTTGACAAAGTACTTCTGGAAGAAGGGATAGAGCACCAGCAGGGGGATGACCGCGACGACGGCGATGGCCATGCGCACGCTGACATTCGGAATATCGCGGGCGTTGATCATGCCGTTGGAATGGTTCTGAAGGAAAGTCGCTTTGTTCATGACGTCGTTGAGGTAGTTCTGGATGCCGTAGAGTTCGGTACGGGTGGTCAGGAAGTAGATGCCGTTGGTCCAGTTGTTCCAGTAGGCGATCAGAGTCATGAGGCCGACAGTCGCGATAATGGGTTTGGACATGGGCACGACGATGCTCGTGAGGCAGCGCACTTCGTTCGCACCGTCGATCTTCGCGGCCTCAAGAACCTCGCCCGGGATGCTGGAGGTAAAGTAGGTGCGCATCATGATAACCATGAAGGGGTTAAACAGAAGATAGGGCACGACGAGACCCCAGAAGCTGTCCTTAACGTTGACGATATTGGTATACACCAGGTAAGTCGGCACAAGGCCGCCGTTAAAGAGCATCGTGAAGAAAAGCAGGAAGGAGAACACGCTGCGGCCGGGCAGGTCCTGACGGGAGAGAGGATAGGCGAAAAGGATACACATGAGCACGTTCGCGCTCACGCCGACTGCGGAGATCAGCACGCTCATCAGATAAGCGCGGCCGATGGACTCCTTCGCCGTCCAGAGATACTTATAAGCGGAGAGACTGAATTCACGCGGCACAAGAGAATAACCGTTCTGCAGCAGGGTGGTCTCAGAGGTCAGAGAACTCGCGATCAGCAGCCAGAAAGGGATGACACAGCAGAGGATCAGGAAAATCAGAAACACATACACGAAAACAGTGAAACCTTTGCTTGTACTAATCATGGAACGGCACCCCCTTAGAACAGCGCGCTTTGCTTGTCGATCTTGGAGACAAGCATGTTGGCCAGGAAGACAAGGATAAAGCCGAGGATGGACTGAAGGAAGCCAGCGGCGGAAGAGCGCCCCACGTCGTTGAGTTCCAGCAGCGCTCGGTAGACGAAGGTATCGATGGTCTGCGTCGTCTCATACAAGAGTCCGCTGTGCTGTGGGATCTGATAGAACAGACCGAAATCGGAGAAGCAGATGCGGCCGACAGCCAGCAGCACGAGGGTGATGATCGTGTACTTGAGGCCGGGCAGCGTCACATGGACGATCTGATCCCAGGTGGTCGCGCCGTCCGTCACGGCGGCCTCGTAGAGCGATTTGTCAATACCGATGATGGTGGAGTAATAGAGGATAGAGCTGTAGCCGGTGCTCATCCAGAGATACACAATGGTCAGGATATAGGGCCAGTACTTCGGCTCATTGTACCATTTGATCTTTGCCACGTCGAAGGCCTTCAAGATGGTGTTGTTCATGAAGCCGTTGGTGGGATTGAGGAAGGCATAGACAATGTAGCTGACGATAACGGTGCTGAGCAGATAGGGCAGCAGGATGATGACCTGGCTGAAGTTCTTGAGGAATTTCTTCTTCACGGTGTCAAGCGCGATGGCCACGGTAATGGCCATGATGTTGCCCAGGATGATGAACGTAAGGTTATACAGCACGGTGTTGCGCATTGCCTTGAGCGCGTCTGGATTGTTGAACAGATAGGTAAAGTTCTTGAAGCCGACCCAGGGGCTCGCGAAAATGCCCTTGGAGTAGTCGATCTTCTTAAATGCGATCACAAGGCCCGCCATGGGGAGGTAGTTGTTCAGGATCAGATAAACAAGACCAGGGATCAGCATGATGTACAGCGGCAGAAATTGAATAAAGAGCTTTTTGCGCTTCGCTTTCCTGCGCTGCTTTTCCAGATCCGTCATGGGAGCTTTGACGGCGCTTTGCATGGTTGACATGGTTTTCCCTCCAAGCGTTCCTCCGGCAGCACGGGCCGGATTACTCTGTCTATATCCTATCAGAAGCGCCCGGCGCGGCGCTATCAAATTTCTGACGGGAATTGTCATCTTTCTGGCATGATGACGAAAACCGGCGTGCTGTGCTGCCCGGATTTGGAACAGCTTCACAGAAAACTGATAATATCCGTCAGAAAAATGATAGCGAAAGGCCCCCGCGATCTGCTACCATAACAGTGCCGGGATGCACGGAGCGTCTCCGCGCATCCACAACACATTTTTAATGAAAGAGGAGACACAACATGAAACGTATTCTTGCCCTCCTTCTGGTCCTGACCATGGTCTTCGCCGTGGCTGGCGCCGGAACCGCTTTTGCGGCCGACAACTATCCCGTTGTCCGTTTCGCGTACACCCATATGTTCGCCACGCCCGACGAGCCGCTTGTGGAGGAAGCGATGAACGAGATCCTCCGCGAGAAGTGCGGCTGTGAGATCGACCTCGTCGCCATCGACTTCTCCAACATGCAGCAGCAGTTCAACCTCCTGCTGACCGGCGGCAAGGACTCCATCGACATCTTCTCCTCCTTCTGGTACATGCCGCTGAGCACCCTGACGGCCAACGGTCAGCTCGCTGACATCACCGATCTGCTCGCGGCGCATCCCGAGGTCCTTGCGCTCTGGGAGGACATGCCCGAGGTGCTCGAGGCCTGCAAGGTCAACGGCCGCTTCTACGCCCTGCCCACCGTCGGCGCCTACTCCTCCCCGATGCTCTACCTCTGCATGAAGGAAGACTCTGACGCCGCCGGCATCGACTGGAGCCAGGTCAACACCCTCAACGACGCGACCGAGGCCATGCTCAAGATGAAGGAAGCCAACCCGACCCACTACTACATCCCCGGCGCTGTGGAGCCCTACTACATCCCGAAAGACATTGACACTCTGGGTGACAACAACAACTTCCTCGGCGTACTGACCGATCCCGTGAACAGCACCACCGTCGAGAACTACTATGAGTCCGACTACTTCCTGAACTTCATGGAGCAGGTCCGCATCTGGGCCGAGAACGACCTGATCGTGCCCGATCCGATGTCCAACACCAACCCGACCCTCGCGAGCCTTCAGTTCGGCCTCTGCTCCGGCACGCCCGGCTATGGCTTTGACGCGGATGAGTCGATTTATGAAGCGCATATCCAGCAGAATTACGGCGGCGACCTCGCCGGCACCAACATTTCCGACCGCCTGATCACCACCTCCAACATCCAGACCTATCTCTGGCACATCACCAGCTTCTGCAAGCAGCAGGAGCTCGCAATGGACGTGCTGGCCGCTTTCTACACTGAGCCTGAGCTCTGCAATCTCCTTGCCAACGGTATTGAAGGCCGCAACTATGTCATCAATGATAATGGTACCATCTCCTTCCCCGAGGGCAAGGATATGACCAACTGCGGCTGGATCGGTCTTGGCTCCTCTTACAGCTTCCCCAACTGCTCCGGCTGCGCTGCTTGGGATTATCAGCCCCTCGATTACTGGCAGCTCCTCCTCGACTCCAACAAGGTATCCCATCCCTCTCTCGCGCTCGGCTTCGTGTTTGACGCTACGGATGTAGCTGACCAGGTAACCGCCTGCGGCAACGTCTGCGCCCAGTACTATCTGCCTCTCATCAACGGTGAGGTCGATATCGATTCCTATCTGCCCGTCTTCCAGCAGGCCCTGCACGACGCCGGCATCGACGACGTCATCGCCGCGAAACAGGCTCAGCTCGACGCCTGGCTCGCCGCAAAGGGTTGATCCCTTATCCCGTCACAGTTTATGGGGGCACTCCGGTGCCCCCCTTTTTTAGAGAAATAGAAGCTTTCGCGGAAAGGACACAGCCGTGAATCAGACAAACGTTTTTCAGACTCCGGACAAGCTCTGGAACGCCTCCTATATCCTCATCCTCACGGTGAGCACCCTCAGTTCCTTCTCTTTCTATATGGTCGCCACTATCATGTCCAAGTATCTGGTGAGTCTCGGCGCGACGATCGCCTTCGCCGGCTTCGTCGTGGGGATGTTCTCGATTACCAGTCTGGTCTGCCGTCCCTTCTGCGGTCTGATGGCCGACCGCCTCAACAACATCTGGCTGCTCATCGTCAGCAACGTCCTGATGGCCATCGGCCTGGTTGGCTTTGCCTGGAGCTCCAGCATGCCGATGATGATCGTCTTCCGCATCATCAACGGTGTCGGCTTCTCCATCAACGGCACCGTGCAGATGGCCGCGGCGGTACGCTTCATCCCGACGAACCGCACCGCCGAGGGCATCGGCTATATGGGCATCAGTCAGCTCATCGGCTCGGCCTGCGCCCCGGCCGTCGGCATTGAGATCGCGGAAGCCTTCGATATGTCCACGACCTTTCTTGCCGCGGCGGGCATGTGTATCCTCGCGGGCGTGATGCTGGTCTTTATGCTGAAGATAAACCTGCCTGTCAACAACAGCAGGAAGGGTATCGTCTTCAGCGATATCTTTGACGTCAAGGCTCTGCCCTTTACCCTGCCGTACTCCACCTTTTCCTTCACCAACGGCATCATCAACGGCTACCTCGTCATGTTCGCCGATCACTTCGGCATCGCGAAGGTCAGTCTTTACTTCACCATCTATGCCGTCGCAGTCTTCCTGGTTCGTCCGATCTCCGGCAAGCTCATGGATACGAAGGGTCTGCGATACACGGTCTTCCCCGGCATGCTGATGTGCGCTGCCTCTCTCATCATGCTGGCCTACTGCACCACGCTCCCGGCCATTATCGCCTCCGGCATTCTCCGCGCGCTCGGCCAGGGTGCCGCCCAGCCCTCCCTGCAGGCCGGCTGTATCAACCGCGTCGGCCGCGACCGCAGCGGCGTCGCCACCAGCACCTACTTCCTCGGCGGCGACGTTGGCCAGGGCGTCGGCCCGATGGTCGGCGGCGCGATCCTTGCGCGCATCGCCGGGCTCGCGGGCTATCAGGCCATGTTCTTCCTGTGCGCCGGTCTGATGCTGGCTTTGATGGTGTATTTCTACTTCTTTGTGAAAAAGGAGAACATCAGGTAAGATGAAACGCTATTCCATATCTGAGCTGTCCGATCGCCTTTCCGTGCACGGGCGTACATTCCGCGACGCACGGGAGGATATCCTCTATTTCAACTGGAGCTGCTCGACGGTCGAGTTCATCTTCCGCGGCACGCACCTGAATGTCAGCCTGCGCGCCGTCTGCGGGCAGGAATTTGAGGGCATGCCCACCGATCCCAACGTCACGACACGCCCGACCTGGCCCTGGCTGGCCGTGTTTCTGGACGATATGGACACGCCCATACGCAAGTTTGAGGTCGCCTCCCCCAACGAGACATGGCTCCTCTATCAGAGCACCGAGCCGGAGACGCACCGCATTCGCCTGGTGAAGCGCACCGAGAACTACAAGACTTTTCTCGGCGTTTCAGCCTTCACCGCCGAGGGCGATTTTTTGCCGGTGGAGCCGAAAGCGTCGAAGCACATCGAGATCGTGGGCGATTCCATCACCTGCGGTTACGGCAATCTGGTCAAGGATCCTGCGCGGCATTTCTACTCCGCGGACGAGGACGGCTGGCAGGCCTACGGCGCCATAGCCGCCCGCAGTCTGGACTATGACTGGAGCTGTGTCAGCGTCTCCGGTATTACCAGCGTCCGTCACGCAGGCTGGCAGCTTCCCTTCGCAATGGAAGATCTCTATGCCTACACCGACCGCGCCGGACAGGAGAGGCTTGACCTGAAGCCGGAGAAATGGGATTTTGCTGCCCATCCCAGCGACGCTGTCGTCGTGAATCTGGGCACAAACGACTGTTATGCGATCCAGTTTTCTCCCAAAGCAGATGAACTGGAGCGCTTTCCCGCAGCGTATCGGGCTTTTCTGGAAGAAATCCGCCGCCTTAACGGGCCTCATACCCATATCATCTGCGCACTGGGCAGCATGAACTACTATCTGTATCATGATATCGCCGGCGCGGTGGAGCGGTATCGGCGTGAAACAGGCGACGGGCGCGTGCA
This sequence comes from Eubacteriales bacterium, assembly GCA_030531505.1. GTDB lineage: Bacteria > Bacillota > Clostridia > Oscillospirales > Oscillospiraceae > Limivicinus. The sequence continues at coordinate 27,654 of JAUNNH010000013.1, read as the reverse complement.
TCTGCTGCGCTTCCAGCCCATGCATCCGCTGGACGGAGCCGGGGCTGACGGACACCCCTCGCTGGAAACCCATGTCAAGATGGCCGGAGAACTGGCAGAGTTACTGCGGGGCATACTGGAAGGAGAAGCAAAATGAATCCGTTTGTATTTGAGGATAAGCGACCCATTGTCGAGACCAGCAAGGGAAAGCTTCGCGGTGTCACCTACGGTGAAGTGAATATCTTCATGGGAATTGAATATGCCCATGCCAGGCGCTTCCACATGCCCGAGGAGCCTGCGCCCTGGGAGGGCGTGAAAAACGCCTATCAGCACGGGCCGGTGGCCATGCAGGCCATGGAGGTCAAACCGTTTTTCTATTACCGAGGGCTCCACATGCTGGAAAAGCAGAGCGAGGACTGCCAGAATTTGAACATCTGGGCCCCCAAGACAAAAGACGGTGAGAAAAAGCCGGTCTTTGTCTGGATCCACGGCGGCGGCTTTTTCGGCGGCAACGCCTTTGAGGAGATCTCCTTTGACGGCTTTCGTATGGCGCACTATGGCGATGTGGTTTTCGTCTCCATCAACCACCGGCTGAACATCGCCGGCTTCCTGAACCTCGAAGACTACGGCGAGGAGTTCTGGAACAGCGGCAACGCCGGGCTCTGCGATCTGGTGATGGCGATGAAGTGGATCCATGAGAACATCTCAGCCTTCGGCGGCGATCCGGAGAATGTGACGATCTGCGGCCACTCCGGCGGCGGCGGGAAGGTGCAGTGCCTGTACCAGATCGAGGAGGCCGCCCCCTGGTTTCAGCGCGGTATCTGCCTCAGCGGCGCGCGGGCCGCAGGCTTTGGGTCCCCCAGTGATACACGGGAAAACAGCCGCAGGACTGCCAAGGCCATTTTGGATGAGCTCGGAATCACCAAAGAGAACATCGACAAGATTTATGAGATCCCCTACAGCGCCTTGGTGGACGCCTGCTGGAAGGTCGCCAATCCCTTTGTCGTTTCTCCGATCTCCAACGACTATTTCCCGGGCTTCCCTGCAATCGCAGGCCTTCAGCCCTTCTCGAAGCATAAGCCCATCCTCTATGGCTCGGTGCTGGGCGAGTTTCCCTTCTGCAAACTGACGGCGGAGGAGAAAGCGGCCATGTCGGAAGAGGACTGGCGCGCCTATTACCGTGAAAGCCTCGGCGAGAGCTCGGATGAAATCATTGCTTTGTTCCGCGAAGCCTACCCGGATCATGAGCTGCAGGATCTGGCCTATCTGGACTGCCGCTGCCGTCTCGGAGCGCTCCTCTCCGCCCGCGAGCATGCGGCGGCGGGCTGCGAGGATGTGTATATGTTCCTTGCAGCCTACACGGTCCCGGAGGATGGCCGGGTTCCTATCTGGCACGGCGGCGAAGTGGCCTTCATCTTTATGAACGAGGACAAGGTTCTGGTTCTGAACGACGCCGAAAACGGGCAGAAATACGCCGATATTCTCAGCGGCATGGTGCTGAACTACGTCAGGACGGGCGATCCCAGTATCAGCCTGCTTCCCAAATGGGAGAAGGTTCGCCCGGGCAAGGACTGGACCATGATCATCGACAGGACCTGCCGCTGCGCGGAAGGGCATGACGCCGAACTGATGAAGCGTTATGCTGAGGTCGCGCCAAAGTTCGTCCTGAAGCTGCCCAAAGCCTGAAGTAACGAAGACGAATACGGCGGGAGAGGATTTTGAGAAGTATTCTCAGGATTCGCTCCCGCCGGTTTTTCTACGGCATTCTATTGCATTTTGACTGTTTCAGCGCCTGGCGCAGAAAGCGTCAATCAAAAAGCCGAACCCATAACATCACTTTGTTTTTTGAATGGCTGTATCCAACGAAAACAACGATGATTACAAGAACAATGACAAGAACGAACCTCTTGAATTTCATAATAATAAGCGTTCTTCTTTCAGAACGAACTATTATGCCGCATAAAAAGAAAAAAGCTCTGAAATCTTTCGATCTCAGAACTTTTTACTGGTCCGAGTGACTGGATTTGAACCAGCGGCCTCTTGAACCCCATTCAAGCGCGCTACCATCTGCGCTACACCCGGATATCTCAAGACCGGCGCACTGCGCCGTTCCTGTATGTAAAAGCAAAGGTCTCAGCCTTGCCGCCCGATTATATTAGCACAAGCGGACGGCAAGGTCAAGTCTTTTTTTCAGCTTTTTTCCTTTTCCCGCGGTCTCATTCCGTGAAGTGGATGTGGTTGTTGATATGGTCCTGACAGAAGCAGTGATAACCCGCGCAGCGGGAACAATACCGGAACTCCAGCTCGGGATAGTCCGTGTCCGTGCGGCCGCAGACCGCACACTTGTGCGTGTAGAGCCGGTCGCGCTGTTCGCGGCGGATCTTCGCCGAGGCGCGGCGGAAGTTCACCGTACTCGCCGCTGGACGGCGCGGGATCGCATGCAGCAGCTCCCCGCCGCAGAAAACAAAGAAATTCAGCACCGCCACAATAGGCAGGAGGTTTATGGGGAAGCGTGTCGTGATCACGCTCATGATAAAGAAGGCAGCGTCCACCAGGGCGAGCCACTTCATCTTGATCGGAATAAGGAAGAACAGCAGCACCTGCATGTCCGGGAACATGGCCGCAAAAGAGAAGAACATGGACAGATACACATACTCCGCGTTGAGCTGGATGCGGATGCCGGTGATGAAGTAGATCAAAAAACCGTACAGCAGCGTCAGCAGGATGCCGGAGAAGAAATAGATGTTGAACTTCGGCGTGCCCCAGTATTGCTCCAGCGTGGAGCCGATCCAGTAATAGAAATAAAAGGCAATAAAGGCCAGCATCCCCGTGCTGGGCGGATAGAGCGCAAAGCTGACGATCCGCCAGATTTGCCCGTGCAGGACCAGATAGGGGTCAAAACGCAGATAGCTCAGCAGGACCGGGTTCACCGCTCCCAGCAGCCAAAAAGCCACGTTTGCGATGCTCACGTACAGCATCAGGCGCGGGATGCCGAAGTCCGGGTGCTTACGGCAGAAGCGGTCGATATAGGTCATGGGATTTTTCATGTGTTCCACTCCTTTTTCGGGTGACTTCAATATAACCTCTTCCCCCGGCAAAGTCTATAAGAATTTGTAAAATCTGCGCTGCTGTGATAGAATGCTCTCAACCGAATTGATAAGGAGGAGACGCGCCTTGTCCTACGATTTTACTACCGTTCTGGAGCGCGAGGGAAGAGACTCCATCGCGGCCGACCGCATCCCGCTTCCGGATGTCACGGTCCGGGAGGGCTTCTCCCGTATCCCCATGTGGATCGCCGACATGAGCTTTCCGATCGCGCCGGAGATCCTCGCCGCCATGCGTGAGCGGCTGGACTATCCCTTCTTTGGCTACTATGCGCTGCCTGACGCCTATTATGAGAGCATCATCGCCTGGCACCGCCGCCGCCATGGGACGCAGGGCCTGCGTCCTGAGCATATCGGCTATGAGAACGGGGTGCTCGGCGGCGTCAGCACCGCGATTCAGGTGCTGAGCTGCCCCGGTGAAAAGCTGCTCCTCCACTCCCCCACCTATGTCGGCTTCACCCATGTGCTGCAAGATATCGGGAGGACGCCGGTCCACAGTGAGCTCAAGCGGGACAGTGAGGGGATCTGGCGCATGGACTATGCGGATATGGAGCGCAAGCTCCGCGAGGAGAAGATCCACCTTGCCATCCTCTGCTCGCCGCACAATCCCTGCGGGCGTGTCTGGGAGCGCTGGGAGCTGGAGCGCGCCATGGAGCTCTTCCGGCAATATGATGTCACCGTCATCTCCGATGAGATCTGGTCGGATATCATCATGCCCGGCCACACGCACATCCCGACGCAGAACCTCTCGGAGGACGCGCGCAGACGCACGCTTAGCTTCTACGCCCCCAGCAAAACCTTCTCCCTGGCGGGGCTGGTGGGCTCCTACCACATCGTGTACGATCCGGCACTGCGCGACCGGCTCCGCCGCCGCAGCGAGATGAGCCACTATAACGCGGGATGTGTGCTGTCCATGCACGCCCTGATCGCTGCCTATGATCGCTGTGAGGCCTGGGCGGATGAGATGATCCGCACCGTAGACGGGAATATCCGTCTCGCCTGCGGCTTCATCGACGCCCACTTTCCCGGCGTGCGCGTGATGCCCGCGCAGGGAACCTACATGCTCTTTCTCGACTGCGCCGACTGGCTCCGGGAACACGACGACACCCTGTCTGCGCTCCTCCGCCGCGGTGCCGAAGTGGGCGTGATCTGGCAGAACGGGGAGGATTTCTTCTACCCGGACTCGATCCGTCTCAATCTTGCGCTCCCTCGCTCACAGCTGGAGGAGGCTCTGCGCCGGCTGCAGGACTATGTTTTCTGCTGAATCGACATTTTTTTCAAATTCCTGATCGATTCGGCATTGCGTTGACATAACTTCCGTGTTATACTGTCTTTGATTACAGTTGAAGAGGTGTATCCCGAATGATGGGCTGGCTTTCCATGCTCTTCTTCTACGCCTTTTCTGACAATGTTTATTCCGGCGGTTTTGTAAGCTGATACCCGTACGTGCTCTGAGAGGTGGTTCTATGGCAGAACGTTTTACACAACTCTATGAGCTCCCCGGCGGCCTGTACGCCCCCGGCGCTCCGGTTCTGATCCGCAGCGGTGAGCTGCTGCGGGATGCGCTCACCAAGAACGCAGTCGTCCAGCTCAAGCTGTATAACCTCGACGCCCGCACGATCCGCAGCGTCAAGCTCGCGCTCGTGCTTTGGGACGATCAGGGCAATCCCCTCGGCGATGAGCTCGAGCGTACGTTTGCAAACCTGCGCGCCGCACAGGACGATGAGTTCGGTCGCCGTTTCGCGCTGGTCATGCCCGATCATGAGGTCAGCAGCTTTGGTATCTGGGTCAAAGAAGTCGTCTTTGCGGACGGCTCATCCTGGGAGGACAACGGTGAGATCTGGGAGCATGTCGATCCCCCCGTAAAGCTCGCAGCCGCCTACAACAGCCGGGAGATGGCCGCGCAGTTTCGCATCCGCTATGGGACCGACTGCCGCTATGCGCCGCGGGAAGGCCGCCTGCTTTGGCAGTGCACCTGCGGGACGGTCAACCGTGAGAACGAGAAAAGCTGCCACCATTGCCATCGCGTCCGCAAGGCACTGATGAACGTCAATGTGGATTCGCTGCGCAATGAATGCCGTCAGCGCCTGCGTGAGGAAAAACGCCAGGCGCGCGAACTGGAAAGCGAAAAGCCGGAGAAAAAAAAATGGGGCGGCTGGTCTCTGCTCCGCTGGATTGCCGTCGGCGTCCCTGTTCTGCTGGCTTTATCCGCCGTCATCCTTTACGGACCTCAGCTGCTGAACCGGATCGTTCCGCTCCCGACAGCCACGCCGGTCCCGGCGGTGGAGCTGGTGGCCCCGAGCTTTCCTCCTATTCCGACGCCCCCTCCCACGCCGGAGCCGACACCAACCCCTACCCCCGCACCGACTCTCTCTCCGGAGGAGCAGCGCGCGGCAGATTATGAGAACGCCGTCTCCCTCCTGGAGGAGGGCAGCTTCAGCGCGGCGCGCGCCGCTTTTCTGAAGCTCGAGGGCTACAATGACAGTGCCGAACTCGCCCAGGAGGCCGTCTATCGCAAAGCCGTCGCGCTTTATGAATTCATCAATGCCTATGATGAGCGGGATATCTATGCTGTGCTCAGCATGGAGCCGGGCGGCACCAATCGCTTCTCCCTCTCGACGGATAAAGCCCTCGCGCTGGGAAGCAGCGTGGTGGATGTACTGCGCGCATCCTGCGGCAAGGACACCGTCGACATTACTATGGCGGAAGTTCCCTCCGAAGGGCTCAAAACGCTGGCCGCCTGTACGAAGGAACTCTTTTCTCTCCTGGGCGACTACAAAGGAAGCACCGACTATCTCAACTCGCTGGTCGACCTCACCGACTACACCAAGGACTTCTTTATGCTCTGCAAGGCCGGAGACATGTACGGTGCCTCCGCGTGGCTGCAGAACTACAAGGGCGAGTTTACGGGGCGTGATCACTGGCTGCAGCTGTTGGAGCTGTATAAGCCCTTCTGTGGCAACTGGGCGCTCTATGCCGGCGACCTTACACTGGTGCCGCTCACGGTCGGCCACGTCTTCCCCTGCACCTCTTTTAACTCCCGCGTCATGATCGACGGCGACTATGCCACGCTCCGCCTGCTCATCCGAGAGGGCGAATCGGAGTACACGGTTGATCTGGTCGCCGATACCGGCGCCACGACCTTCTCCTGCTTCGTGGACAACGCTTATTATGGCGCCGCGATCAATGTCATGGACCATATGGCCTATATGAAATATGTCAACGGCAGCATGGTGAGCAGTTGTGAATATCAGCGTGCCGCGTGACATCCCCTTGAAAACGAAAACGGATCCATGTTAAAATTATTTGATTATATTTCATTCTAAAGGAGGAAACTCTATGCTGGCTATCGGAAGCGATCACGGCGGCTTTGCGCTCAAGCAGGCGATCATGAAGCATCTGGAGGAGCGCGGACTGGCTTATAAAGATTACGGTACTTACAGCGAGGCGAGCTGCGACTATCCCGATTTCGGCCGTGCGGTCGCACAGGCCGTTGCGGCCGGTGAGGCCGAGTTTGGCATTATCATCTGCGGGACTGGCATCGGCATCTCCATCACGGCCAACAAGGTGCCCGGCATCCGCGCTGCCCTCTGCGGGGACTGCTTCTCCGCTGAGGCCACTCGTTCCCACAACGACGCCAACATCCTGGCTCTCGGCGCGCGGGTCGTAGGCGAGGGGCTCGCCGTCAAGATCGTGGATACCTTCCTGGATACCCCCTTCTCCAACGACGAACGCCATATCCGCCGCATTAAAAAAATCGAAGGGCTTTACCGGAACGACTGATCTATGGCAAGAAAACAGGAATTCTACAAAGGGCGCAGAAAGCGGCGCAATTACGCGCTGATCCCCTTTGTGATCGTCCTCGCGCTGGTTGCGCTGACCGTAGTGCTTTTCTACAGCATGCAGAAATACGCGGTCATCAGCAAGGAGGGCGTCACCATGGTCCTGCCCGGCGACGAGCCGGAAGAGAACACGGTGGTGGACAGCAGCGGCAATGAGATCCGCGTCTTCGACCGGGTGGAAACCGATGTGATCTTCGATCCGCCGGACTACTCGCGTATCGAGGCGGTGGCCGGCCGCGACGCCAAGCCGATGCGCGCCATCTATATCCCCGCTGAGGACATCAATACCGACCACCTGATGGAGATGGCGGCGAGACTCTCGAGCGGCAACGCGCTGCTGCTGGAGATGAAGCCGCGCCCCGGCGCGCTGATCTGGAACTCGCAGGCTGTCCTGGCCCAACGCTATGGGCTGTACTATCAGTCGGCGCTGGAGACGGACATGGCGCAGATGATCCAGGATCTGCGCGACTACGCCGACGAGCACGACAAGACCATCTATCTTGCGGCACAAATCAGCTGCTGTGTGGACGATCTGCTGCCCGTACGCACCACCAGCTATACGCTGCGCACCGAGGCAGGCTTTGATTACCGCGACGACAACGGTACCTATCTTGACCCCTACAGCGTAGACGTACGCAACTACATCGTGGACCTCTGCCGGGAGCTCTATGAGCTGGGCTTTGACGAGGTCGTGCTGGCCGACGTGATGCACCCGGTCCCCACCGGCAGCGACGGCAACAGCCGCTTCCTGTATTCCGCCGAGATGTCCACCACGCCGTCTCCGGTCAACGCCGTCTGCGGCTTCGCCCTGTATGTGGCCTCCCAGCTGGAGGACGAGAAGGGGCTATTGTCCATTTATCTGGATTCGGCCCGGGCGCTCGTCGGTCCGGATGAGAGCACCGGACAGAACGGCGTGCTTTTCTCCAAGGTCTACGACCGTCTCTACTACCGTACCGACAAGTGGACCTATTCCTATAACCTGGAGGATATGCAGGGCACCATCACCATCGGGGAGCTGCACGACCGCCTGGTCCCGGTGGTCATCAACTACCTGCCGGAAAACAGTTCCTGGGTTTATATCGAACAGCTCGCGGAATCCAACTGAACAGACGACGAAGCCTCAGGCATTCAGCCTGAGGCTTCGCTTTGTTTTATGCTTCTCTCTGCGCCTCCAGGATCGTCCCGCCGCCGAGGACCAGATCCCCGTCGTATAGGACCACAGCCTGTCCGGCTGTGACGGCCCGTTTCGGCTCGTCGAACACCAGTTTCATCCGTCCGCCCGGAAGCGGATAGGCCGTGGCGGGCGACTCGGTCTGGCGATAGCGGGTGCGGGCACTCACACGAATCGGCTTCTCGGGCTCCGGGATTGAGAGCCAGTTCATGTTCCCGGCCAGGAGCGCACGGCTGTAGAGCGCGCTCTCCGGCCCGACAGTCACGGTGTTGCGCTCCATGTCCTTGGCAACGACATAGACACGCTCTCCCATCGGCAGATCCAGGCCCCGGCGCTGCCCGATCGTATAGCGCAGCGCACCGCGGTGGCGGCCGAGCACTTTCCCGTCTTCATCAAGGATATCGCCCTCCGGCCAGGTCCGGCCGCTCCAGCGTTCGAGGAAAGCGGCGTAATCCCCGTCGGGAACGAAGCAGATGTCCTGGCTGTCCCGCTTGTGGGCGTTGATAAAGCCCTGCTCCTCCGCGATCTGCCGGATCTCTGTCTTTTGCCGCTCGCCCAGCGGAAGCAGCAGATGCGCAAGCTGTTCCTGCGTCAGCATGTAGAGGACATAGCTCTGGTCCTTGCTCTCGTCCAGCGCCTTCCGGAGCTGCCAGCGCCCTGTCTCCGCATTCTGCGCGACGCGTGCATAGTGCCCTGTAGCAATGGCGTCGTAGCCCGCGCGTCCCGCGTAGTCCATCAGCGCCTCGAACTTCAGTCCCCGATTGCAGTCGATGCAGGGGTTCGGTGTAAGGCCATGCTCATACGCGTGCAGGAAGCGGCGGATGACGCGCTCCCGGAAAAGCGGGGTATAGTCCAGCACCTCAAAGGGCAGGCCGAGGCGGAAGGCCACGTCGCTCGCGTCCTCGATATCCGTCTCGGAGCAGCAGGTCTTATGACAGGCCTCACCCAGATCCGTATTGCGATAGAGACGCATCGTAGCGCCGGCGCAGTCGTAGCCCTGCTGCCGCAGCAGCCAGGCCGTGACAGAGCTGTCCACGCCGCCGCTCATGGCGACCAGTACACGCTTCATGGTCTTACCCCCTGTCCTCGTATCCAATGCCCGCAGTATAGCACAAATCGCTGTGCGCGTAAAGGCATGAAAAGGCCCTGTCCGAAGACAGGGCCTTTTCATTGATCCTTGTTTTGCGGCTCAAGCGCCAAAGCCGATCTGTTCGAGCGCCTCGGCCACCGCTGCCTTGATGGCGTTGGAGGTCATCGTCGCACCCGCGATACCGTCAATGTCCGCGCTCTGCGCTTCCACGATCTTGCCGGGGAGCTGGTCCACGGCCATCGAGCCAATGCCCATGGTCTCGTTGTTCTTCACAACGGTCACGGAGTAAATCTCACCCGCGTCGGCCACGACCTCGACCACCACGTCCTCGCCGAAGACGCCAGGCTTCGTCACCGTCACGGTCTGCGCGCCCTCCTCCGCAGCACCGAAGCCGATCTGCTCAAGGGCCTCGGCCACGGCCGCCTTGATGGCGTTGGAGGTCATCGTCGCTCCCGCGACGCCGTCGATCTCCGCACTCTGTGCCTCCACGATCTTCGCGGGCAGCTGGTCCACGGCCATCGAGCCGATGCCCATGGTCTCGTTATTTTCAAGCACGGCCACAGAGTAGATCTCGTCCGCGTCGGCCACGACCTCGACCACCACGTCCTCGCCGAACACGCCGGGCTTGGTCACCGTCACGGTCTGCGCGCCTTCCTCCGCAGCACCGAAGCCGATCTGCTCAAGGGCCTCGGCCACGGCCGCCTTGATGGCGTTGGAAGTCATCGTCGCGCCCGCGACGCCGTCAATGTCCGCGCTCTGCGCTTCCACGATCTTGCCGGGGAGCTGGTCCACGGCCATCGAGCCAATGCCCATGGTCTCGTTGTTCTTCACAACGGTCACGGAGTAAATCTCACCCGCGTCGGCCACAACCTCGACCACCACGTCTTCACCAAAGACGCCGGGTTTCGTCACCGTCACAGTCTGCGCGCCCTCCGCCGCAGCGGCAGCCGTCTCCTCAGCCGCTGCACCCTCGGCAGTCGCTTCCTCGACAGGCTCCTCCGCCGGGGCTTCCGCCGCGACAGCGGTGCCGAAGCCGATCTGCTCGAGCGCCTCCGTCACAGCCGCCTTGATGGCGTTGGAAGTCATCGTCGCGCCCGCGACGCCGTCGATCTCCGCACTCTGCGCCTCGACGATCTTCGCAGGCAGCTGGTCCACAGCCATCGAGCCGATGCCCATAGTCTCGTTATTCTCAACAACGGTCACGGAATAGATCTCGCCCGCGTCCGCCACGACTTCGACCACCACGTCTTCGCCGAAGACGCCGGGTTTCGTCACCGTCACAGTCTGCGCGCCCTCCGCCGCAGCGGCAGGCTCTTCAGCAGCCTCCTCCGCCGGGGCTTCCGCCGCGACAGCGGTGCCGAAGCCGATCTGCTCGAGGGCCTCCGTCACAGCCGCCTTGATGGCATTGGAAGTCATCGTCGCGCCCGCGACGCCGTCGATCTCCGCGCTCTGCGCCTCGACGATCTTCGCAGGCAGCTGGTCCACGGCCATCGAGCCGATGCCCTGCGTCTCGTTGTTCTCAACGACCGTCACGGAGTAGATCTCATCCGCATCAGCCACGACATCGACCACCACGTCCTCGCCGAAGACGCCGGGCTTCGTCACCGTCACGGTCTGCGCACCCTCCGCCGCAGCGGCGGGCTCTTCAGCAGCCTCCTCCACAGGAGCTTCCGCAGCCGGCTCTTCAGCCGGCGTTTCCTCGACCGGCTCCTCCGCCGGGGCTTCCAGGAAGCCTGCCTGCACAAGGGCCTCGGTCACAGCGGCCTTGATAGCATTGGAGGTCATCGTCGCGCCCGCGACACCGTCGATCTCCACGCTCTGTGCTTCCACGATCTTGGCGGGCAGCTCGTCTGCTGCCACACCGCCGAGCTCCGGCGTTTCGCCGTGTTCGACAACTTTAACGGAATAGATACCGTCCGCATCCGCGACGGTCTCCACCTTTACGTCACTGAAGATACCTCTTGCAGTCGTCTCATAGGTCTGCGCGGTATCGGGGATCTTGGGCCGGTTGGCCTCTGCATTGATGTTGCCCAGCACGATGTTCGCGACCAGCGCGACGACCAGGAACAGGCCGCAGAGGATGCCGACAACATCCAGCTTCTTGTTCTTCATGGTTTCAGCCTCCAACGAGTTTTTTTGAAACGCTTATGCTTTATTTTAAAGGAAACAGGCCTAAAAAGCAAGTGCCAGCCGGACACTTTCAACCAAAAAATCCGATGGCACCTGTTTATGCGCTTCGTTTACTTGAATTGCTCATCTTCCGTTTCTTTTTGGGTCGGCTCACGAGCAGCTGGAGCAGCGCGAAGGCCATGACCGCAAGGCAGGAATAACTGAGCCCGCGGCCGAGCTGCCACAGGATCTGCTCCGCTCCCGCCGCACAGCCCAAGCAGTGGAGCACCGGCATCGTGAGCATAAGCCGGCTCTTCGACGCCTCGAAGGCCGCGGGGATCCCGATCAGGCTGTAGAGCGCGCCAAAAAGCATCAGCAGACAGGCGATGCGCCGCCGCGCATAGACATCCTCCGCTGTGCGGACCGTCTCCTCCAGGAAGGTCTGCGCGGCGCTGCCGAGCTCCTCTCCGGCGTCGCTGCGCTCCTTGATCCCGTCCCTGCTCAGCAGGTTTGAGCGCAGGGTCTTCTGCCGCTGCTCCTTCTCTTGCCGGGTCTGTGCGGCGTCCTGAAGTTCCTGCAGCGCAAGCGCCTCCTCGTCCAGCACGTCCTTCCGGTCCCAGAGCGCCTCCTCTTTTTCCCGCTGCAGGCCCATCTGCTGCCAGATCATGGCGCGGGCCTGAAACATCGCTTCCTCCGCCGCGGCAATCATCTCTTTCGCTTTGGCAAGCATCTCCCTCAGCCCCTTGAACTGTGCCTGGAGTCCGCTGAGCAGGCTGTGGATCTGTTCCGCGGCGCCTCGGATCTCCGCGAGCCCCGCACCGGCTGTGTCCAACCCCTGCATCACGGCGCTGCGGCTGCTTCGCCAGGCCGCGAGGATCGACGCGGACGCCTCCGGGTCAAGGGGTTCCTCCCCATGTGCCGCGAGGTCTGCGCGCACAGCCCCGGCCTCGGCGCGCAGGGCTTCGGCATCCATGCCCGTTAGCTCCCGAAGTGTCTCCTCCGCCCGGGCAGCGGCTTCGTCATACAGCGCGAGCCCCTGTTTCACCGCCGCCCAGCTCTGGTCATAGGTCTGCTTGAGCTGCACGATACGATCCATATCGAAATCCACCTGCACACCGTACTGCTGATAAGCGTCCAGCGGAACATCCCCAAAGGAGCCAAAGCTGTCCTGGAGTTCTGCCATCCCACCGGCCATGGAGGCAAGCGATCCGATGTCGAAGGCGGCGAGTGCATCCAGCGTAGGCTCCAAGCCTCGCAGAGTCCCGGCCGTCTCGGCCGACTCGTCCGCGATACCGATCAGCTCATCGTAGGCGGCCGTCACCTGGGAATAGCGCAGCTCGCCCCCCTCGTCCATCACGGCAGAGAAGCTGTGCGCCATCGCCAGATGCTTATCCGCGCTGTCCAGAATGGGCACAGCGGTGTCATACAGGGTCCAGAGATACCCGAACAGTGTATCGATCTGATCCAGCCCGTCTTGAAACGAGGTCAATGCAGCAGTGAACTTTGCCTTATAGGCGGCAAACTGCGCCTCGGCCTCGTCGATAGCCTCCAGGCCTACTCCGACGCCATACTGTGTGGCCGTGAAGGTCCCGAGCTCAGAGCGATGCTGGGAAGACTCTTTATCGTAGGCCTTCTGCCTCTCGCCCAGTCTTCCGCTGAGGGAGGCGTAATCCTCTGCTCCTGCGAGCTCCGCGCTCAGCGTCTCATACTCCTCGATACGCACGCGCAGACGCTCCATATCTTCAAGCGTGATACGCCGGTCCCGTTCCGTCTGCCGCAGACCGAGCGCGCCGGCGGCAGCCATGGTCAGGCACAGCACGACCAGGGCAATGGCCATCACTCTTGTCAGGGCGGGGTGCTTCACGGGATGTCTCCTTTCGGTGGTTTTGTTAATGCAGTATAACAGACAAATATGAAAAAATCGTGTACGCACAGGTTCTTTCCTTGACAGAAGGCGGCGGATGGGATAGGCTGGATGCACTCTTTTAGTAAAGGAGATCTGCATGCAGCTCTCGTTCGCCCCGATGGAGGGGATCACTTCCTGTTATTTCCGCGAAACCCACGCCGCCTGCTTTCCGGGTGTCGACCGGTATTTCGCTCCCTTTCTCGCACCCGACGGCTCCGGTCGCTGCAAGGAGGGGGCCTGGCGCGACCTGCGCCCGGAGAATAACCCCGGCGGCCTGCCCGTCCCGCAGATCCTCAGCAACAAGGCCGAGGCCTTTCTCTCCGTCGCCCGGGAGCTGGCCGCGATGGGCTACACCGAGGTCGATCTGAACGCAGGATGCCCCTCGGCCACCGTGGTGCCCAAGCACAAGGGGGCCGGGATGCTGCTGGACCTGCGCTCGCTGGACGACTTCCTTGCCGACATCTTCTCCCGCTGCCCGCTGCGCATCTCCGTCAAAACACGCCTCGGGATCGAAAGCAGCGCGGAGTTTCCCGCCATTCTGGATATCTACCGCCGCTATCCTCTTGCAGAACTGATCATCCACGCCCGAGACAAAGTGGGGATGTACCGCAGCCGTCCGGACCTGGCAGCTTTTCGGGAGGCATTTTCCGCCTGCCCCTTCTCTGTCTGCTATAACGGCAGCGTCGTGGATAACGCAAGCTATGAGGCCGTCCTGTCCACCGTACCGGCACTCGATCGGATCATGCTCGGTCGCGGCGCAGCGGCGGATCCCGCGCTCTTCCGTGAACTGCGGGGCGGCGCGCCGCTGGAGAAGGAAGAACTGCGGGACTTTCTCGCCCGCTACGCCGCCGTGCTGGAGAGCACCGGGATCGGCGAGCACTACACACTCGGGCGGCTCAAGGAGCTCTGGTTCTACGTCGGTGCGCTGTTCCCCAACGACGGACATGGACTCAAGCGCATGCGCAAGGCGCAGACGCTCCAGGACTACCGGGCGGCGGTCGATTCACTCTTTGCCGGTCCCGGCTTTCGATTTGGCGCTCATTTCGATGGGTAACATAATATTGTTTTCGTAATTTGGTTTCCGTAACTATTCGTTTGACGTTTGTTTTCCCGCTTGACAATCGCATATTGATTTGATATAATTTGATTGTAATAAATCTATCGAAGGAGAATCTGTCATGAATGTGTATGATTTTACCGTGAAGACCCGCAAGGGTGAAGAAGTCCCCCTGTCCAACTACAATGGCCAAGTCCTGCTCATCGTCAATACCGCCACCGGCTGCGGCTTCACGCCCCAGTACAAGGAGCTGCAGGCGATCTACGACGCGCACAAGGCCGACGGACTCGAGATCCTGGACTTTCCCTGCAACCAGTTTGCTGACCAGGCCCCCGGTACCGACGAGGAAATCCACACCTTCTGCACCGGCCGCTTCGGCATCACCTTCCCCCAATTTGCGAAGATCGATGTCAACGGTGAGAACGCCATCCCCCTCTATCAGTGGCTGACCAGCAACACCACGTTCGACGGCTTCTCCGGCCCTGCCGGCCTGATGCTCTCCGGCGTTGTCAAGAAGATGGACAAGGATTACAAGCAAAACGGCAACATCAAATGGAACTTCACCAAGTTCCTGATCGACCGCGAGGGCAACATCGTCGAGCGTATCGAGCCGACTACGTCGATGGAAAAAGTCAAGGAGAAGGTCGAAAAGCTCCTGTAAGCGAAAAAAAGCGTACCGCTTTGCGGTACGCTTTTTTTAATCGAGCTTGAACTCCTCGCTGTACTGCTCGTACAGGCCGTCGAAGTTGTGCGAATGGCGCTCCTTGAGATTCAGGATGTAGCCATGGGTGTCAAACTCGTCCGACTGCAGTTCGATGAGGGCAAGAGCCAGGTTCGAGCAGTGGTCAGCCACGCGCTCAAAATCGCCGAGCAGATCGTTGAAGACGAAGCCATGCGTGAGTGAGCAATCGCCCCGCTGCAGGCGCTCGACGTGGTTGAGCTTCATCGTGTCGACCAGCACGTCGATCCGCTCCTCGAGCGGCTCGACACGGTAGGCAGCGTCCACATCCTCTTCCACGAAACAGTCGACCGCCATATCCAGGATCCGCCGGAGAGCGGCGATCAGGACCTGCAGCTCATGCCAAGCGCTGTCGGAAAAAACGATCTTCTTCTCCGCGCGCTCACGGGCGGTCTGCGCGATGTTCATGGCGTGGTCACCGATACGCTCAAAGTCGGTGAGGGTGTGCAGGTATTTGGAGACAGCCTCGTTCTGCTGCCGGTTGAGTTCGTTCGTGCCGAGCTTGACCAGATAGGTCCCCAGCTTATCCTCGTAGAGATCGATCAGGTCCTCGGTCTGCTCCACCTTGCGCAGGCCGTCCTCGCTGTAGTCCTCCAGCAGCTTCAGGGAGAGAAGCAGGTTGTCCCGTGCGGTCTGTGCCATGGAGTTGATGGTCAGGCGGCTTTGCTCAACGGCCAGCGGCGGATGCTGCAGGAATCGCTCGTCCAGCCGATCCATGGCGCTGTTGAGCGCCTTCTCATCCTCCCGCTCTCTGACGAAGTGCGAGACAAGGCGCTTGAGCAGCCCCGGGAAGGGTGCGAGCACCAGCGCTGTCGCCACGCGGAAGAGCGTGTTGACCAGTGCCACGCCGAAGGCATCGACGACTCGATGGCCCAGTCCCAGGCCGACCGCCGCGTCAAGCGCGTAATACAGCAGGCCGAAGATCAACGCGCCGAGTACCTCGATCACGAGGTAGGAGAAGGCAGCTCGCCGCCCGTCCGCTTTCGCGCCGAGCGCGGAGAGCAGCACCGGGAGCGAGGAGCCGATCGCAATGCCGAGGATGAGCGGCCAGGCCGTAGCAAAGGTCACCGCGCCGGTCAGGGCGATAGCCTGCAGAATACCGACGGCGGCGGAGGCGCTCTGCAGGATGGCCGTGAAGGCCGCTCCGGCCAGAACGCCCAGCAGCGGATGCGAGAAGGTGGTGAGGAGCGCCAGGAATTCCGCGCTATCCTTCAGAGGTTCGACCGCGCCGCTCATGCTCTGCATGCCGAACATCAGCACCGCAAAGCCCAGCAGGATATCCCCCACATGATGATGGACCTGCCGCTTGGAGAACATCCGCAGCACGATGCCCACCACCGCGACCAATGCCGAAAGCGTGGCAGTCGACAGGAGAGCGACCCAGCCGCTGCCCTGCAGGCTGCTCAACGCGATGATCCAGCCCGTGATGCTGGTGCCGATCAGGGCACCGTGGATGACACTGATGGCTTGGTTGAGCTTCATCATGCCGGAGTTCACAAAGCCCACCACCATTACCGACGTGGCGGAAGAGGATTGGATCACCGCCGTCACGCCCGCGCCGAGCAGCACGCCCTTAAGGGGCGTCCCCGCAAGGCGGTAGAGCACGAGCTCCATTTTGCTGCCGGCGACGCGCTTCAGCCCGTCCCCCATCAGGCTCATGCCGAAGAGGAAGAGCGCCACACCGCCCAGAAGACTGATAATATTGGCTATATTCATGCCGTTTCCTTTCGTTTATCCCATACGTATTCCCTGTGTCCACGCACGGACTTTTCTACTATAACACAGTCAGGTCCCCTTCGCAAGCAGAAAGCCGGAGATTGCAAAGTGCCCGCCCAGCCTGTATAATGACCATCGGATGGCGAAATCAATCGAGGTTTCGATTGATTTCGCTGCCAAACGACAGGTTTGGCAGCGAATGATTCATAGAATCATTCGCCCAATGCTCATTGCAATGAGTATATGGCAAAACAGCCAAGCTGTTTTGCTGCGCCGTAAAGCGGCGCGGCGAAAAGCTTTTTGGCTTTTCGCCATCTGATAATCATTATAATGGTCCGCAGGAGAACCTGGCCGAATCAGGGGGAGGCAACAAGCTTGATCGTTTTTGAGGACAGCCATATCCTGGTCTGCCGGAAGCCCGCCGGTGTCCTGTCCGAGGAGGGCGGGATGCCGGAGCTGCTGAAGGCCGCTACCGGCGCGGACGCGATCTTCTGCGTCCATCGGCTTGACCGGGAGACGTCCGGGCTCATGGTCTACGCCCGGACGAAAAAAGCCGCGGCGGCGCTCTCCGCCGCCATCACCGCCGGGAAGCTTTGCAAGGACTATCTGGCCGTGGTGCAGGGCGAAACGCCGGAGGGCGGTGAACTGCAGGATCTGCTCTACCGCGACGTGAAGAAAAACAAATCCTACGTGGTCAAACGGATGCGGCGCGGTGTGCGCGAGGCCGTGCTGAGCTATGAAACGCTCGCACGGTACGACAGGCTGAGCCTGCTGCGCATTCGCCTCGAGACCGGGCGGAGTCACCAGATCCGGGTGCAGTTTGCCTCC
The DNA here is from genome assembly GCA_030531505.1 of Eubacteriales bacterium. Classification (GTDB taxonomy): domain Bacteria; phylum Bacillota; class Clostridia; order Oscillospirales; family Oscillospiraceae; genus Limivicinus. The sequence continues at coordinate 10,113 of JAUNNH010000013.1, read as the reverse complement.
CGGGGCTTCCCGCTCGTGGGTGACAGCCGCTATGGCAGCTCCTACCGGGATGCGCCGCTCGCACTCTTTTCCGCCGCGCTCTCCTTCCCCCATCCTGTCACGGGGGAGACGCTGGCTTTTGAGTCCGCCCCGCCGGATGTCTGGCCCTGGACGGTGTTTCAGGACGATATAAAAACGGAGCCGTAAAGGCTCCGTTTTTTTGTGATCGGCTCTCTCTACGCGATTTTCGTCAGCGTCGGGAGGAAAAAGGTCCCCTGCAGTTCATCGACCTTGGCGCCGAACTCCGTCTCGCTGAGCTTCGTGTCCCCGGAGAGCGGCTCGAAGGAGACCGTCCCCTCCTGGAGATAGTAGTCGACGCCGCCGGCATCGTTCGGCCAGGTGAAAGCGGAGCGGATGCCCGAGAGCTCCGTGCCGGTCTTGCGGTACAGTGAGCGGTAGGAATAGGCCGCGCCGCCGGAAGCCTCGTTGTACATCAGGCTATCGGTGCGCAGGAACCAGCGGTTGCGCGCCGTGGACATGGCCAGCTGCACAGGCAGGCCGTTATAGAGTGTATAGAGATCAAAGACGATCTTCCCGGCCGCGCCGCCGTAGTCCGCGATGACGAGCTCCGGCATACCGTCCTTGTCCAGGTCCTTGAGGCCGTAGCCCACCTGTTCGCTTCCGACGATGTATTCCGAGATGTTGTTGTTGAAGGCGTACTCTGCCGTCCGGTTCCCGGTCTCGTAGGCCGTCTTGTATGCCTGGATCACACTGGCATAGGCGCCGGCGTAATCCCCGACATAGAGCGTCGCGATGTCGGAATAGGCCGTGTTCCCCTGCCCATCAAAGCGTGCGCGGGCGCCCCAGCCGTTCAGGGACTGCGGCACGTTGCTCACGGCGAGTGTATCCTTCTCCAGCGCCTCGAGCTTGAGGCCGGGGTGCCGGCTCATTGCGTCCGCGAGGGAATAGACGTTCCCCTGCGGATCAAGGATCTCCCAGGTCAGTGCGAGCGCGTTCGAAGCGTGGGCGATAAACCAGGTCTTTTCGCCGACACCCAGCGCCTCGCTGGTGGGATTCTTGGTGACGACCACCTGCGGTCCGCTCTGGACAGGCGCCGCTGTTGGCTCCGGCGTGGGGGCGGGCGTTGGCACCGGTTCCGGCGTCGATACGGGTTCTGGCTCCGGGATGTATTCCGGGAGAGGAGGCTGGATCAGGGTCCAGTTGAGCTTCTGTTCGCTCTTCTCCATGCCCGCAAAGCGCCGCTCGACCAGCGCGTCATAGTCCTGTTCGGAGATCGGGTTGCCGGCCGCATCCGTACAGGTCACGATCGGGCCCTCTCCACCGTCCGTCCACTGCAGGTCCTCCCTGCCGAGGTACTCCCACTCGGCAACACCGTCCTTCAGGCTTAGCGCAGCCCAGGAGAGGACCTGATGCGCCGCGCCGTCGCGCGTGACGCCCTGGCAGGCATAGTAATACCGATCCGCCGCACGATCGTAATAGCACGGCAGCGAGTCGACAATGATCTCGGGCCAATCGTCCGTTCCTTCGATCTCGACACTGGCGTGGTACAAATTCCGAACGCCGGAGCCGTCTGCAAGCACCTCATAAAAATGGGCATAGGTGAAGACTCCGGTCCCCTGCGTCGAAGCCGCGAGCACCTCCATCTGCCCGTTATGGTCGAGATCGGTGAAGACATATGCCCAGGCATCGTAATAGCTTTCTCCCTCCGGAAAAGCCCAAAGCGCGCGGTTCTCCTCAAGGACACGGCGCTGCTCCATGGCGGGCAGAAGCTGCCGGGCCGGAGCCTGCGCGGGGGCGGCGCTCGGCTTCGGCGCAGCCTTGCCGCAGGCGCAGAGGCTGCCGAACAGCAGGACTGCGAGCAGCAGCGCGCAGAGACGCGTCCGGGCGGGATGGGATGTCTTTGTCTTCATATCTCTCCCTCGTTTCTCTTCGGATCGGTTTATCTGTATTATATCCCCGCTCTCCGGCCGCTTCAAGTGTGCGGCCGCCGTTTTTTATAATTCTTAAGGCGATCGTGTTTGTCTCTGGACATTTCCACCGCTTTCCGTTAGAATAAATAAGATAGAGAACAAAACGGAGGCATATGGCATGCGGTATATCGAAGTGATTGTGGACACGCCGGAGGAGTTGATCGATCAGCGCTGCGAGGAGATGGCCATCTGGGGCGTGGGCGGCTTTGTGATCGAGAATGAGGCGGACTTCCAGCGCTTTCTGGAAAACAACCACGCCTACTGGGACTATGTGGACAAGGAGCTCGAGCAGCAGTACGCCGGGCTGAGCCGCATCAAGTGCTACCTGACCGACGATGAGGACGGGCAGGCGCAGCTGCGGCAGATCCGCGCCGCCTACGATTCCGTCGCGGTGCGCTATGTGGAAGACAGCGACTGGGAGAACAACTGGCGCGCCTACTATAAGCCCATCCCCGTGGGCGAGAAGCTGGTCGTCGTGCCGGAATGGGAGCCCATCCCGGAGGGCGGGCGCCTCCCCCTGCGGCTGGACCCGGGTCTGATCTTCGGCACCGGGAGCCACCCCACGACCCGCATGTGTCTTGCAGAGCTCGAGAATTATGTTAACCGTGAGACTCGCGTACTGGACCTTGGCTGCGGGAGCGGCATCCTGGGTATCGGCGCGCTGGTGCTCGGTGCGAAGAGTTGCTTCGGCTGCGACATCGACCCGAAGGCCCCGGATGTTGTCCGCGCCAACGCGGCGCTCAACGGCATCGGGCCGGACCGGCTCCGTGTCTGCGCCGGGGATATCCTGACGGATCTCTCGCTGCGTCGGGAGTTCGGTGGGGGCTATCCGCTCGTGCTCGCCAACATCGTCTCCGACGTCATCATCCCGCTCGCCGCCTTTGTGCGGGACTTCCTGGCGGAGGACGGCGTGTTCATCTGCTCCGGCATCATCGAGGGGCGGCAGGACGAGGTCCGCTCTGCGCTTGAACGGGCGGGGCTGCGCATCCTCGTCCACCGCACGGAAGAGGAGTGGCACTGCTTTGTCTGCACGGCGCAGAGCGGAGGTGCGGCATGAGCCCGCGCAGAGAGGACGCCCAATACATCAAGATGACGGAGACCCCGGTCGCGAATCTCGTCGTGATCCTCGGCATCCCCACCACGATCAGCATGCTGGTGACCAGCATCTACAACATGGCGGACACGGCCTTCGTCGGGACGCTGGGCACCTCGGCCTCCGGCGCGATCGGTGTGGTCTTCGGCTATATGGCGATCCTGCAGGCCATCGGTTTCATGTTCGGGCAGGGCTCGGGCAGCCAGATTGCCCGCATGCTCGGTCAGCGTGACAGCGAAAGCGCGAGCCGCATTGCCTCCACCGGTTTTCTGACAGCGATGGGTCTGGGCGTGCTCGTGGCAGTAGGGAGCTGGTTCTTCCTCGACGATCTGCTGCGTTTCCTCGGCAGTTCCGAGACCATACTCCCCCACGCCCGTGCTTACTGCGGCTTCATCCTGCTCGGCGCGCCCTTCATCACAGGCAGCTTCGTCCTCAATAACATCCTCCGCTTTGAAGGATTGGCCATGAAAGCCATGATCGGGCTTGTGACCGGCGCCGTGCTGAATCTGATCTGTGACCCGCTGCTGATTTTCGTTTTCCATATGGGTACAGCCGGCGCGGGTCTCGCCACGGCCTTTTCCCAGATCGTGAGCTTCTGTATCCTGCTGAGCATGTTCCTGCGCGGCGTGACGCAGAGCCGCCTCTCCTTCCGCAGCTATACGCGCGATTACCGCGAGGTGCTGCGGATCATCGCCATCGGCTTCCCCAGTCTGCTTCGCCAGGCGATGTCGAGCATCGGCACTATCATCCTCAACCGCTGCGCCCGCGCTTACGGGGACGCCGCGGTGGCCGCGATGGCGATCGTGAGCCGCATCTCCATGTTCATCTTCTCGGTCGGCCTCGGTCTCGGGCAGGGCTATCAGCCGGTGTGCAGCTTCAACTACGGTGCCGGGAAGTACAGCCGCGTGCGCGCGGCCTTCCGCGCGACGCTGCGCCTCACGATGATCATTCTCGTCTTCTTCAGTCTGAGCGTCTATGTCGCAGCGCCGCGGCTCGTCCGCTTCTTCCGGGACGACCCGGCAGTCATCGCCATCGGCGTGCAGGCCCTGCGCTACGCCTGCTTTGTGATGTGGGTCCTTCCCGTCTCCGTGCTCACCAACATGACGCTGCAGAGCACCGGTCAGGCGCTGCCCGCCTCCTTCCTCGCGCTGTTGCGCTCCGGGCTCTTTTTCCTACCCGTCCTGCTCATCCTCAACCGCACACTCGGCATCGTCGGCATCGAGGTCGCGCAGCCCATTGCGGATGTCCTCACCGCCGCGACCTCCATCCCCTTCGTGCTCTACTTCTTCCGGCATCTGCCGCAGGAGAACAGCCTGTAAACGATTCCGAAACGCAGCAACGCTCCCCTTTCGGGGAGCGTTGTTTTTGCGTGTTTACTCTGCGGCGGCGCGCTTCAGCTTCGGCGCAGCCGTGGCGTGCATCAGACGTAAGAGGAGTTCCGGCTCACTGTCGAGCCTGCGGATCTCCCGATGGTAGAGCGCAAGCAGGATCAGGTCCGCCGCCAGCCAGGCCGCGGGATTGGCAAAGCATACCGCCCGGAAGCCGAAGCGACCGACAAAGCCAAAGGCCATGGCAGCGCGGGCCACGAGCTCGGAAAGTCCCGCCAGCATCGCCTGCTGCGAGAAGCCCATGCCCTGCAGGCCGTTGCGCAGCAGGAAGATGAGCGCCAGCAGCGGATAGAAGCTGCTCATGGTCACAAGGTAGCGCTGCACGTTCGCGAGGATCGCCGTTTCGGACGCGTCCACAAAAAGCTGCGCAATATCATTGCCCGCGAAGGCGTTGACCAGGAAGCCGAAACCGCAGTACAGAAAGCTCACGACCACCATGGCCCGCATCCCCTCGCGTATCCGGTCGATCCGGCCCGCGCCGAGATTCTGGCCGCAGTAGGTGGCCATCGCCACGCCGCAGGTCTCGAGCGGCGCCGCCACGATATTATGGACCTTGGCGCCGGCGGAGACCGCCGCAACCGCGTCGGCCCCGAGGCCGTTCACCGCGCTCTGCAGCAGGATGGAGCCCACCGCCGTGATGGAGAACTGCAGCCCCATCGGCACGCCGATCGAGGCGATATAGCCCATGCGCCGCGGATTCGGGCGCAGGTCCCGCCGCGACAGGTGAAGCAGCGGCACCTTCCGCCGGATGTACAGCAGGCAGGCGAATCCGGAGGCCGCCTGGGAGAGGATCGTCGCATACGCGGCGCCCTCCACGCCCATGCCCCATCCACCCATAAAGAGCAGGTCGAGCAGGACGTTCACCGTCACAGCGCCCATCAGGAAATACAGCGGGGTGCGGCTGTCGCCCAGCGCGCGCAGCACGCCGGAGGCGAGGTTGTAGAGGATCGTGAAACCGGTTCCCATAAAGACGATAAAAATGTAGCGATAGGCATCGTCATAGATTTCGTCGGGGGTGCGCATCAGGTGCAGGATCTCATCGGTCCCGAAATAGGTGACGCCGGTGATCAGCGCGCTGAAGAAGAGGCCGAGCCATACGGTCTGCCCCGCGCGGCTGCGCACGGTATCCATATCCCCCGCACCGAAGCTCTGCGCGATAGGGATAGCGAAGCCCGAGCAGATACCCAGGGCAAAGCCCAGGATCAAAAAGCTCAGGGCTCCGGTTGCGCCGACGGCCGCAAAGGCCCGGACGCCGAGGAGTCGGCCGACCAGGATGCTGTCGGCCAGGTTATAAAACTGCTGGAAGAGGTTGCCCACCAGCAGCGGCGCACAAAACGCCAGAATGCGGGCCAACGGAGAGCCCGTCGTCATATCTCTTGTCATAGAATCATGCCTTCTTTCCTTGGATTTGCGTGGGGGATATACGTTCTGTTGTCACGTCCTTTCCTGAATAAACGGGGATGCTCCGGCCAAACCGTTTACTCCCCCGCCTCTTTCGAGGTTGCCTTATTTTAGTCCTTTTTCCGCGGAAAGCAAGAGGCAAAGCCGCCAAATCTTTGTGCAAATAATGCAAATTTTGTTGCCATTTTTGTGCGACATTCACGAAAAAATCCCCCTGAACCGCCGTTCAGGGGGATTCTAAGAAAGCTTAAGACACGGAGATCAGAGCAGGATGCCCCGCTTTTTCGCCTCGAAAATCAGCTCGTCCCGGAAGTCGGGATGGGCGATAGCGATGAGCTGACGCGCCCGGCTGGAGAGCGGCTCGCCCCGCAGGTGGGCCACGCCGTACTCGGTAACAATATAGTCCACATCGTTCTTACTGGTGGTGACCACCGCGCCCGGGGTAAGGATGGGTTTGATCTTGCTGATCGTGCCGCCCTTGGCCGTCGAGGTGAAGGCGATGAAGCTCTTGCCGCCCTTCGACTGGCAGGCGCCTCGGACATAGTCCACCTGGCCGCCGGTGCCGGACATATGCCGCGTGCCCACGCTCTCCGCACAGACCTGGCCCCAGAGATCGACCTCGAGGGCGGCGTTGATGGAGATCATGTTATCGTTGCGGCAGATGATGTTTGGGTCGTTCACGTAGTCCACCGGCATAAAGGCGATGCCGGGATTGTCGTCGATATAGTCATACATCCGCTGGGAGCCAAAAGCGAAGGTCGTAACCGTCTGGCCGCGGTGGATCTGCTTTTTGGAGTTGTTCACCGCACCGCAGGCGATGAGATCCACCATGGAGTCGGTGAACATCTCGGTGTGGATGCCGAGGTCGTGCTTGCTGGCGAGGGCCGCACCCACCGCGTCGGGGATCGCGCCGATCCCGAGCTGGATGCAGGCCCCGTCCCCGATGCGCTCGGCGATCAGGCCGCCGATCACCTCGCTCGTCTCATCGAGCTTGGTCGGGGCAATAGTGGGCAGCGGATGGCTGACCTCCACGAGCGCGTCCACCTGGCTGATGTGGATCTGCGTACCGCAGACCGCGCGAGGCTGAAAGTCGTTTACTTCCAGATAGATGTGCCGTGCCTTCTCGATCATGGCCGGGCAGTAGGAGCTGACCGTCGCCAGGGAGAAGTAGCCGTGCTTGTCCATCGGGGAAACAGAGACGCAGAAGGCGTCATAGTCATACATCCGGCGGATATAGCCCGGGACGTCGCGGTAATAGTTCGGAATGATGTCGCCGTAGCCGCCGTTGACGGCCTTGCGGGAGCCGCCGCCGGAAAACCAGGCCTCACTGGTAAGCTTGCCGAAGAGACTCGCGTCCGTCATGAATTCCAGCGGATACACGTCCAACAGGGTCTGCACCTTCACGCCAGAGAGCTCATCCTTTCGGGCCCGCGCGGCGATGGCGCTGATGATGTCAGGCGTCTGGGACGCGCCCGCGTCCATACCGATCAGCCAGCCGCTCTCGACCCGGGAGGCGATCTCCTCCGCGCTCGTGCGTTTTGCTGCGTACTGTTCACGAAAATCTGTCATCGGATCGTACCTCTATCTTTTAATCTACCGTATTCAATTTTGGGGGAACGCTGTATCAGCGGCGGCGGTTCCGGGAGCGGTGTTCAAAATACTGCCGCTTGTCTGCCATGCGGCTGTCGGAATCCTGCATGAATTTCTTGAGACGTTCCTCAAAGGATGCGTCTCCGCTGGGGCCGTCCGCCTGCTGGTGCTCCGGAATGGGCCTAACCGCCTCGGCAGGCCGGGAAGGTCCCGGGGCACGGTTCGGCCGTACGGGCGCCTCCTCCAGAGCACGCTTGATGGAGAGGTTGATCTTCCCCTCCGGACTGATGCTCATCACGCGCACCTTCACCGTCTGACCGAGCTGCACGAACTGATTCACATCGCTTACAAAGGAATTGGCGATCTCCGAAATATGGACAAGACCGCTTTTCCCCTCCTCCAGAGCGACGAAGGCACCGAACTTGGTGATACCTGTCACCCGTCCTTCTACGATACTTCCGACTTCCAATGCCATGACCCAGGTTCCTCTCTTTATGTGCTGGTTGTCAGGATCCGCCAACGCAACTCCACAGCCGCGCTCAGCCGGTCTCCTCCTCGGATTCGGTGAAGCAGAAGACCGTTTCCCCCGGCATGACCATCCGCAGTTTCTCCCAGGCCAGACGCCGCATCGCCCCGGCGTCGTCCGCCGCGGTCAGCTGCGCCTCCAGCTCCCGGCGCTCCGCCAGCAGCTCCTGTCGGCGAATCTCCAGAGCTCGGGTATCCGCCCGCTGCCGTGCCAGCTCCCTCCCCGCCGAGACAAAACTCCCCAGCGCGTAGAGCATCAGGGCCAGGATCACCAGGCGCATGATCAGGTTCCGTTCCCGCATCTTTACCTCACTAAACGGTCAAACCGTTTACCGCTTTACTATAAAACATTTTCTCACTTTTTGGAAGTTTTTTTTTGCAGAAATTGGGACCTTAGCGCAAAGAATTTTGCATGATCCGATCATCCTGCATAAAAATGCGAAGCAAGCGGAAAAGAGTGGATAAAAAAGCGGGCTCAGAAGCGGCATGTACAACAGGAAGCCGAGCGCCGAGGCAGTGAGCTCCCAGAGCCCCAGGCGCCCGTCCAGGGCGCCCATCGCATAGAGGAAGGTCGCCGCGCCGGCGAGCAGCGCGAAGAGCAGATCGAGCAGCGCGGCACACAGGCGCCCGATCCGACGCCGCGGCGGGCGCAGCAGATCGTAGAGAGCGCCGAGGGCAAAGCCCATCACCAGCGCGCCGAGCAGCTGCAGGAGCTGGCGCCGCGGTTCGAGTGCCATGCTCATCCGAAGAGCCGCGCCCAGAGGCCGCCGGAGCGTGCCGGCTCCTCATAGCTCAGTTCCTGGATATGGCCCCGCACCTCCAGGGTCCCGCTCTGCAGATCGATGCGTTCGATGTGCAGCTCGGTCCCGCGGATGCTCAGTTCCCCCTGGCCGGTGCTCAGAACGATCAGGCTCTCGTCAAAGCCCGAGACATCCTCCACACCGCTCAGGTTCAGTTTCTCCCGGCCCTCCATCTGCAGATTGTGAACCCGGGCCGGAACGCGCGTGCTCTCTTCATACGCCATAGACTCACCCCCACGGCCAGTCTATGCGAAAAGGAGCGCAGATAGAAAGCCAAGGTGGGTTCACCTTGGCTTTCTGCTGTTTTAGTGCTTGTGGCCCTTGTCGCCCACACCGAAGTGCAGCTCCTTCATGCCCTCCACCTCGTCGCAGATATCCTTCAGCGCGCAGACGGAGCAGTCCGTCGACAGGCCCTCCAGGATATGGGTCAGGGTGTTGGTAATGTCGTTGGCCTTCTTGGCGTTGTCCTTCATGGCTTTGTAGTCATAGCCCGGCGCGGTCACGAAGATCACCGTCGCGTTGAGGACGTTGGGGTCCTTCTTATAGGCCTGGATATAGCTGTTGCCGATGGCCCGGAAGCTGATCCCGGAGCGGATCGCCTGCTTGCTGACGCGCACCTGCTCCCGGTAGTTTTCGGGAGACATGCGGACCATGTAGCCTTCGGGATAGACGTGGTACTTGGCGAACTCGATGTCCTTCAGCGTACGGTAGACCTGCTCCTCATCGTCGTCCAGCACCCCCACGCGCAGCAGCACGATACGGGCGAAATCCACATCCCCGCGGATCTCCCTCAGGTCCGGCCCGTACAGCAGGACCTTATCCTCGTTCACGAGCTCCGAGCTGGAGGTAAAGAGCACGTAATTGGCCGAGCCCTTGCCGGAAGCGCCGAGTTCATAAGCCGCGTCCTTCTGGAGCACCAGCTCGCTCGAGCCGATGTCCTTCCAGGTGTCGGACGGGGAATACGCCCATGTCTTGGGGTTGCCCTTCTCCAGAAGAGCGCGGGTATCGCGGATCAGAGAATTGAACAGTTCCATGCCGTCAGAATACCAGGTCTACCTTCTTGCGGTCGAACATGGCGTTGACCTGCTTATAGGCCCAGCCCAGGACCTTCTGGTCCAGGTTCCAGAAGTAGACGACGAAGAGGACGCCGACCACGACCAGGAGGACCACAATGAGCTTCCAAATCGCTTTTGCAAGTTTTTCCATCGATGGATAGACTCCTTTCCTATTTTGGAAAAAGCAACCGCTGTCTTACTTTGCGGCGGCGAGGCCCTTCTGGCGGGCATACTCCGCGGCGCCCAGCGCGCCCATCAGCTGCGGGTCGGTCTTCAGGTTCACAACCTTCA
>JAUNNH010000030.1 GCA_030531505.1 Eubacteriales bacterium | reverse complement strand
CGCGACCTGCGCGCACGAGACCTACGGCGAGGACAATCTCTGCGTAGTCTGCGGCGCTGTGAAGCCCGCCGAGCCTGATGCGGAAACGAAGGAGCCTGCGCCTTCGGCGAAGAAACTCGATCCCCCGGCGAAAGCCTCCGAGGCCGAAACGGCGGAGTTTACCGTGGTGGGCGCTTTCTGGCCGTTGGGCTTGTCTTCCTACGACGGCGACGTGATCGACGGGGAGTTCTTCAGTCAGTATTCTTACGGCAAGTATCCCGATCCGGAATCTATCTATGATGCAGATACGGGCCTGTACTACTACGACCACTATTATTCCTCTAAAAACATGTCGGTCAAGCTGAGCGGCCCGGTCGGGACCGATGGCGGCGCGCTGATCCCGAACGAGATGCTTGATCCGAGCTACTGGATGCCCGGCGGGTCGGTCTACTATGAAGCGTACGCGAAACCTGTCCACGGCTCGGAGCGCTCACAGGGCTTTGATCTCTATGCCAGCTGGTACGAGGAGGGATACACGGATTCTCGGGATGATAACACCATTGCGGCAGATGGCTCGACCGTGGTCGTGGTCTATTTCTACTGTGACTTCTCCTGCTTTGTTATATATGACGCCGGTGGCTTTGGCATGTGGGGGTATTATTTGGACGGGGGCTCGTCTGGATATACCACCGATGAAGATGGACACATCATGCGTTATACAAATGAGATGCTGGGAGAGGTCAATCCTACGCCTCCCGGCAGAAGCTGGCTCTTTGAAACGCAAACCGTGCCGGATGAGGGCTATTCCTATAACTGTGTCTACGCCTATTATTACACCGGAACCCGTGCCGGCACGTATAAGATCACCAATCCTCCCGATCCGGTCCATCTGGAGGGCAGCGTCCGCTATGTCGTATCGTACAAATATACCGATACCCTCAAGTATGACGCGAACACCCCCGACACCGTGACCTCCATGCCGGAGGACAGCAGCGGTACAGGTGCTACCAAGCTGAAGGACGGCTGGCTGGAGGACGGCAGCGACACCCCAGAGTACGACCCCGGAACGGTGGAGCTGACTGTGGCCAACGGTACGCCCCAGCGCGCGGGCTACCGCTTTGTGGGCTGGAACACCGAGCCAGACGGCTCGGGCGAGAATAAAGCCGCGGGCGATGTCTTTACGTTCCATGCTCCGGCTGAGATGACGCTCTACGCCCAGTGGGAGCCGCTCCCTGTCTATAAGCTGAGCCTCGTGAAGGAGACCACAAGTACCCCGAAAGACGGCAAGGCTTATTTTGAGGGGGAGACGATCGCCTACAAAGTCACCGTCACGAATAACAGCAACGTCGATCTCGCGAACGTCACGGTCACGGACGAGCTGACCGGTGACGTATGGACGGTTCAGAAACTGGCTGTTGGCGCGAGCGAGAGCTTTGCGGCGAGCCACGTTGTTACAGCGGAGGAAGCGAAGGCCGGCAGCGTCACGAACGTTGTGACCGCCGTGGGTTATCCCCCGGACGATCCCGAGACGCCGGTGGAGGCTCCTCCGGCCGAGGTGACCGACACAACCGCGGAAAAGCCGGTCGTGACACCCAGTCCGGCGCCGACGCCAGCGCCGACTGCGACTCCTGTGCCTACGCCCGCGCCGACCGCGACCCCTGCACCGACCACCGCGCCCGGGGTCTCACCGAAGACCAGCGACAACCAAAATGTCTGGCGGCTCGGCGTGCTGTTCATTTTCGCGCTGACGGGAAGCGGCCTCGCACTCGCCTTCCCGCGTAAGAAAGGCAGACACAGCAAATAATCCATAAACCACAGGCCGGCCATCCTCTCCGGATGACCGGCCTGTTCCTTTCTCCGAATCGCATCAAATAAAATCGGATCCACGCCGGGAAAATGCCTTGACTTTCCCGGCGAAACTTGTTAGAATAAGCCGTCTCAATTGGATAGAGTTTATCCGAAGCAAGATACGACCGCCCTTCTCCCCGCCGGGGGTGGGCCAAGGCCACACGGACAGCCGGGTCGAATGCCGAAATCCGCGGGTGCGGCGGCAACTTCTGTTGCCTTATTGATTGCGTTCAAAGCGCAAGTTTTGCAAAGTTGGTTACTATAAACCGGTGCTTAACGGCACACAAACTTGTAAAATGGTCAATAAGAGTAGTAAAAGTAATCTTTGCTATATAGACTCTGAATCCATTGTGAACACCACCGCCCGTTGAAGGGGCGGGTATACCGTGTTTTTACAGGTGACGTGTGCGTTGGCACGCGTCATTTTTTCTATTCAGGGGGGCAGCGGGCATGAACAAGGCGAACAAGATCATCGAGCTGAAGAACGTCACCAAATCCTTTGACGGGCAGGTCGTGCTCGACAATATCAATCTCTATATCAACGACAACGAATTCCTCACGCTGCTGGGTCCCTCCGGCTGCGGCAAGACCACGACCCTGCGCATCATCGCGGGCTTCGAGACCGCCGACGAGGGCGACGTGATCTTCCTCGGGGAGAACATCAACTCCCTCCCGCCGCACAAGCGCAACGTCAACACCGTCTTTCAGCGCTACGCCCTTTTCCCGCACCTGAACGTCTTTGAAAACGTCGCCTTCCCGCTGCGCGAAAAGCGCGTCCCGAAGGCTGAAATCGAAGCGCGCGTGACCGAGATGCTGCACCTTGTGGCCCTCTCGGGCTTTGAAAAGCGCAGCGTCACGAGCCTCTCCGGCGGCCAGCAGCAGCGTGTCGCCATCGCCCGCGCGCTGGTCAACAACCCCAAGGTCCTCCTGCTCGACGAGCCGCTCGCCGCGCTCGATCTGAAGCTGCGCAAGGACATGCAGCAGGAGCTCAAGAAGATCCAGAAGGCCACCGGCATCACCTTCATCTTCGTCACCCACGACCAGGAGGAGGCGCTCTCCATGTCCGACACCGTAGTCGTCATGTCCGAGGGCCGCATCCAGCAGATCGGCACCCCCATCGATATCTACAACGAGCCGAAGAACGCCTTTGTCGCGGACTTCATCGGCGAGAGCAACATCCTCGACGGCGTCATGCTCGAGGACCGGAAGGTGAGCTTCGCCGGGCACGTCTTCGACTGCGTGGACGCGGGCTTCGGCAAACGCACGCCCGTGGACGTGGTGGTCCGGCCCGAGGATGTGGACATCGTGCCCGAGGAGAAGGGCATGCTCAAGGGCGTTGTCACCTCGGTGACCTTCCTCGGCGTATACTATGAAATCATCGTGGACATCAAGGGCTTCAAGTGGATGATCCAGACCACCGACTTCGTGGACGTGGACGAGCACATCGGCCTCTTCATCGAGCCGGACGCGATCCACGTCATGGCCAAGTCCGAGTACTCCGGCATGTTCGGCGACTACTCCTCCTACTCGATGGAGATGGATGAGATCGGCGAACTGGAGGAGGAGCAGCTCGAGGAGCTGGGCGAGGTCGTCGAGGCGGCCGAGACCGCCGCGGCGGAAAGCGAGCAGGGCGAATGAAGAATCCGAACGCCGTGCGCCGCCGCTCCTCGCGGATCGAGCGCCTCTGCCTCGCGCCGTATTCGGCCTGGGCCGTGCTCTTCATCGTGGTGCCGCTGATCTTTGTGGCCTACTACGCCTTCACCGACAACAGCTTCCGCTTTACCACCGCGAACATCACCCGCTTCTTCACCGCCACCTCCTCGGTCGCGGACGAAAACGGCGTGACGCGCGAGGTGCACACCTATCTGCTGATCTTCGGCCGCTCGCTGAAGTTGGCCGTGATCTCCACCGTGATCTGCCTGCTCATGGGCTACCCCGCGGCCTATATCATCGCCCGCGCCCCGGCCCGCACGCAGAAGATCATGATCACGCTCATCATGATCCCCATGTGGATGAACTTCCTGATCCGCACCTACGCCTGGATGACGATCCTGCAGGACACCGGCATCCTCAATTCCTTGCTCGGTCTGCTCCGGCTGCGCCCGATCCACATCATCGGCACCGAGAGCGCCGTCGTGATCGGCATGGTGTATGATTACTTTCCGTATATGATCCTGCCGATCTACTCGGTCATGGCGAAGATGGACGTGAAGCTGCTCGAGGCCGCGCGCGACCTCGGCTGCAACAGCTTCGGCGTGCTGCGGCGCGTGATCTGGCCGCTGAGCCTGCCGGGGGTCATCTCCGGCATCACGATGGTGCTGATCCCCTCGATCTCCACCTTCTATATCTCCCAGAAGCTCGGCAACGGCAAGTTCTACCTGATCGGCGACGCGATCGAGGGGCAGTACACGGCCAACAACCTGCACTTCGCCGCCGCGATCGCCTTTATCCTGATGGTCATCCTGCTCGCGGCGATGGCGTATATGCAGCGCAGCGCGAACCGGAAGGCCATGGCGTGAGGAGGGCAGCGGCATGAAAATGAGACCTCTCTCCCGTTTTTACACGGCGCTGGTGCTCCTCTTCCTCTTCGCGCCGATCCTGATCCTGCTGGTCTTCTCCTTTAACCAGAGCAAGAGCCTCTCGGTCTTCTCCGGCTTCTCGCTGTACTGGTACCGCGAGCTTTTCCGCGACGCGGAGACGCTCAAGGCCGTGCGCAACACCCTGCTGCTGGCCGTGTCCTCCTCGCTGATCGCAACCGCGATGGGCACCGCTGCCGCGGTGGGCATCCACCGTCTGCGCAGCAAGTACCTGCGCGCCGCGCTCGACACCGTGACCAACATCCCCATGATCAACCCCGACATCATCACCGGCATCTCGCTGATGCTGATGTTCGTGTTCGTGGGGCGGCTCTTCGGCGCGGCCACGAGCCTGAACTTCGCCACCATGCTCATCGCGCACATCACCTTCTCCCTGCCCTATGTCATCCTGCAGGTGCTGCCCAAGCTCCAGCAGATGGACCGCTCCCTGCCCGAGGCGGCGATGGATCTCGGCTGCACGCCGCTGCGCGCCTTCTGGAAGGTGGAGATCCCGGAGATCCTGCCGGGCGTCGTGACCGGGCTCATCATGGCCTTCACGCTCTCGCTCGACGACTTCGTCATCAGTTACTTCACCGCCGGCAACGGCTTCCAGACCCTGCCCATCCGCATCTACAACATGACTAAGAAGACCGTGACACCCAAGATGTACGCCCTCGCGACGATCATCTTCTTCGTGATCCTCGCGCTGCTGCTCCTCTCCAATCTCTCCGACGACGACACCGGCCGCAAGCTCCGGGACGCCCGGCAGAGGAGGAAAGAGAGGAAGTAAAGAATGAAGAAGGATGAATGAGGAATTTCGGCGTTTCGCCGGAGGCGAAACGATTGAAATCCGTCGCGCTTTGCGCGACACCACAATTCTTCATTCCTCTTTCGTTTTGCCCGCAAAAGAAATCTTTATCCGGAGGTACACCACCATGAAGAAACTCACCGCTCTGCTCCTCGCCGCTGTCCTGCTCTGCGCCGTGCTCTTTACCGGCTGCGGCAAAAAGAGCGAGACCCTGACCCTGAACGTCTACAACTGGGGCGAATACATCTCCGACGGCTCGGAGGATTCCTTCGACACCGTGCGCGAGTTCGAGAAGTGGTACGAGGAGACCTACAAGCAGAAGATCCACGTCAACTATGACACTTACGCCAGCAACGAGGACATGTACAACAAGCTCTCCTCCGGCGCGGTGAGCTACGACCTTGTCATCCCCTCTGACTACATGATCGCCCGCATGATCAGCGAGGACATGCTCCTGCCGCTGAACTTTGACAACATCCCCAACTACCAGTATATCCCCGAGAGCTTCCGCGGCCTCTACTATGACCCGGAGGACGCCTACACCGTGCCCTACACCTATGGCGTCATCGGTGTCATCTACAATGCCAACGTCGTCGACGAGGCCGACGCGGACGGCTGGGATCTGCTGTGGAACAAGGACTACGCCGGGAACATCCTGCAGTTCAACAACTCCCGCGACGCCTTCGGCACTGCGCAGTACAAGCTCGGGCTCGACGTGAACAGCACCGACCCCGCCGACTGGAACCAGGCCCTGGCCGAGCTCAAGGCACAGGCCCCGCTGGTGAAGAGCTACGTGATGGATGAGATCTACAACATGATGGAGTCCGGCGAGGCCGCCGTCGGCGCCTACTACGCCGGGGACTACTTCACCATGCTCGACAACCAGTCCGAGAACGTCGACCTGCGCTTCTACTACCCCGAGCGCACCAACTACTTCTTCGACGCGATGTGCATCCCCAAGGCCGCCCAGCACAAGGAGCTCGCGGAGATCTTCATCAACTACATGCTCTCCGAGGAGCCGGCCATCGCCAACGCCGAGTATATCTACTACGCCTCTCCCAACTCCCTCGTCTATGAGAACGAGGACTATGCCGAGGAACTCGGCGAGGAGGCCATGGCGATCCTCTATCCGGAGTTCGGTGACTTCGCCGCGCTCTACAACGAGTACGCCTACCGCAATCTCGACCAGGAGACGCTCGACTACCTCAACACGCTCTGGGAAGAGCTGAAGATCAGCTGACACGACACGCCGCGGACCTCTCTCGGGTCCGCGGCGTATGTTCACAAATTCGTGATGTATTCGTCCGGGATTGTGCTAAAATAACAGGACAGACAGAGAATGAGGCGCTTTGCGCCAGAACGAAGACCGGGTGAAGACTATGAGAGAACGCATCGCAAGAATGATGGCCGGACGCAACGGGAATGATCAGCTCAACCGTTTCCTGCTGCTGGCCGACGTGATCCTGCTGCTGCTCGCGGGCCTGCTGGGCCGCCGGGGGCTCGGGAGCCTGCTGTATTTTCTGGTGCTGGCCCTGCTGGGCCTGACCTATTACCGCATGTTCTCCCGCGACCTGTACCGCCGCCGCAGTGAGAACGAGCGGTATCTCCGCGAGAAGGAGAAGCTGCGTGCGAAGGGCCGCGTCCTGCGGGAGCGCTGGGCTCAGCGCAAGGATTACAAGTTCTTTACCTGCCCCTCCTGCAAGGCCGTGATGCGCGTGCCGCGCGGGCGCGGGAAGATCCGCATCGTCTGCCACAAGTGCGGCAATACCTTCCTGGGCAAGTCCTGAGATGTTCGGTTATCTGGTCGCGGACCCGGGCCTGCTGACCGAGGAGCAGTTCGGGCGCTACCGCGCGTGCTACTGCGGCCTCTGCCGCTGCATCCAGGAGCGGCACGGGGAGGCGGCGCGCCTCGCCCTGACCTACGACATGACCTTCCTCACGCTGCTGCTGAGCTCGCTCTACGAGCCGGAGGAGACGGCGGGGGAGGGCAAGTGCCTCCCGCACCCGATCGAGCCGCGCACCTGGTGGCGCAGCGACGCCACCGCCTACGCGGCGGATCTGAACGTCGCCCTCGCCTACCTCAAGTGCCTCGACGACTGGGAGGACGACGGGAACCTCGCCGCCCTCGCGGAGAGTCGTGTCTTCAAGCCCGCCTATGAGCGTACCGCGGCCGCCTGGCCCAGGCAGTGCGCCGCGATCGGACGCGCGATGGAAAAGCTCGGCCGGCTCGAAAAGGAGCGTATCGAGGACGCGGACGCCGCGGCCGAGAGCTTCGGAGAGCTGATGGGGGAGCTGCTGGTCTGGCGGGAGGACCGCTGGCGCGA
The DNA here is from genome assembly GCA_030531505.1 of Eubacteriales bacterium. Classification (GTDB taxonomy): domain Bacteria; phylum Bacillota; class Clostridia; order Oscillospirales; family Oscillospiraceae; genus Limivicinus. The sequence goes on along the minus strand of JAUNNH010000030.1, from coordinate 7,898 downwards.
CACGCTCTACCGCATGGGCCACGCGCTGGGCCGCTTCATCTACGTGATGGACGCCTGCATGGACCTCGACGCGGACACGGTCCGCAATCGCTACAACCCCTTCCGCCGGTACTACGGTCTCGCGGACAACGACCGGCGCTTCGGGGACATCCTGCGGATGCTCCTCGGCGAAGTGCTTTATTATTTCGACAGGCTGCCGCTCGTGCAGGATGCGGAGCTTCTCAAAAACATCCTCTGCGCCGGACTCTGGACGCAGTTCAACAAACGATTCAAGAAGGAAGAGAGCGATGGTAAAGGACCCGTATAAGGTTCTCGGCGTCTCGCCCGACGCCTCCGACGAGGAGATCAAGAAGGCCTACCGGGAGCTCACAAAAAAATACCATCCCGACCGCAACCCGGACAATCCCGCCGCCGCGGAGAAGATGAACGACATCAACGCCGCCTACGACGCGATCAAGAACGGCACCGCCCAACAGCAGCAGTACGGCTACACGGGCGGGAGCGGCGGCGCCTACGCCTACCAGGACTACGGCGATCCCTTCGTCTGGGGCTGGGGTCCCTACGGCGCGTACAACGGCGCCTACGAGCGGGCCCGTCAGCAGCAGACCGAGCGCAGCGAGTACACCGCGGCGCGCAGCTACATCCGCAACGGCATGTACCGCGAGGCGCTCAACGCCCTGTCCGGCGTGCCGCTGGAGGAGCGGGACGGCCGCTGGTACTATCTCAGCGCCGTGGCCAACATGTACCAGGGCAACAAGATCGCCGCACTCGAGCAGGCCAAGCGCGCCGTGGAGATCGAGCCCGACAACGAGGAATACCGGCAGCTCGTGCAGCAGCTGCAGGCCGGCGGGGATTATTACACCCGGTATAACACGACCTATCGCAGCGGCATCGGCGCGGACCGGCTGTGCATGACGATGTGCCTGGCCAATATGTGCCTGGGCCCGATGTGCGGCTACCGCGTGCTGTGCTGCTGATGACGAACAGGCGGGGAGGGAGCGATTCCGTCCCCGCCTGTTATGGCGAAGAAATGTAAAGTTTAACTTGACAAAGGTCCCGCGGTGTGTTATGATTAAAGTGAAAAATGGGGATGTGCAGGGCGAGGCGGAAGCAAACGGGAAGCAAAGCGCAAGCAAGAAAAAGAATAAGAACAAGATAAAGAATAAGATTAAGACTAAGAAAAAGAAAAAGAAGAAATCTTTTTTTATCCATCCATCCCAACCCCTTCCCTCCACCGGAGCCGTTTTGTGGAAAACTATGTGGAAAAGCTGTTGAAAACCAAAAGGACTCTACGCGATGCAGGGGCCGACGCTCGCGAGGATGATCGTGGCCGCAAGCTCCGTGACGCTCGCCTCGGTCAGACCGCTCCGGCCGGAGAGCCACTCCTGCAGCAGTCCGATGCAGCCGTTGATGATGAAGGCGTTGTACATCGCGTAGCGCTCGGGCGCGGCCTCCGGGGCGAGCATCTGCCAGATGAAGGAGCACTGCGCGTCCACGCGCTGCTTGACCCGGTCCACAAACTGCATGTCGCCGTGCGGCCCGAGCATGATGCGGCAGAAGTCGCGGTTCTCCTCAAGGAAAGAGAAGATCGCGTGCAGGTATGGGTAGACGCCGCCGCCGCGCACGGGATTCTCGCTCAGCGTGCGGTCGAGCTGCTCGAAGAAGGCGTCCTCCATGCTGCCGAGCAGGTCGAAGATGTCCTGGTAGTGGAAGTAAAAGGTGCCGCGGTTCACATCCGCGAGCTCCGTGAGCTCCTTGACGGAGATCTCGTGCAGGGGCTTCTGCTCCAGCAGCCGCAGCAGCGCCTCGCGCAGCCGCCGCCGGGTGTTGCGCACGCTCCGGTTTTCCTCGCCCGCTTTGTTCATACCGCGCCTCCGTTTCAACACTTTTTGCGTATCTGTCGAAAGTTCGCCAGCCCGCGGCGAATTGACGATTGACAGAAAAGCTGCGGGGATTATACTTGAACTATAGGCTAATTTTCAACACTTGTCAAGGAAGAGGGCCATGGAAAAGAGGACCGGACAACGCGATATCATGCGCCTGATCGCCGCGGGGATCGTGCGGCTGCGCTTTGTGTTCCTGCTGCTGTTTCTGGCGGCGGGCGTCCTCTGCGCGCTCACGATGGGCCGCGTGCGGGTCAATACCGAGCTGACCTTTTTCCTCCCGGCAAGCACCGAGACACGCCGCGGTCTGACGATCATGGAGGAGGAGTTTGTCAGCTGCGCGACTGAGGACATCATGGTCTCGAACGTGACCTATGAGCTCGCCGCGGGTCTGGCGGATGAAATCGGTGAAATCGAGCACGTCTTTTCCGTGACCTTCGACGACACCCCCGCCCACTATGCCCGCTCCGCGGCGCTCTTCAACGTGGCCTTCGACGGCCCGGAGGACGACGCCGGCGTGCAGACGGCGAAGCAGGCGGTCCGGGAGCTGCTCGCCCCTTACGACACCTACACCTACTTCATGGATGTGAAGAACTACTCCTCGCAGCTCGCGCAGGAGATGATCGGCGTGATCGGCCTCGCGGCGGGGGTGATCATCGCGATCCTGCTCTTTACCTCCCGCAGCTACTTCGAGGTGGTCGTGTTCCAGATCGTGTTCGTGTTCGCGGCGCTGCTGAACATGGGCACCAACTACTGGCTGGGGGAGATCTCCTCCATCACGAACTCCATCGCCGTCATCCTGCAGCTCGCCCTCGCCATCGACTACGCCATCATCTTCTCCCACCGCTACCAGGACGAGTGCGCGCGCTATCCGACGGCGCGCGCCGCGCTGATCGAGGCGCTGGCCAAGTCCATCGTGGAGATCAGCTCCTCGAGCCTCACGACGATCTCGGGCCTGGTGGCGCTGATGCTGATGCAGTTCCGCCTCGGCTACGACCTCGGCATGGTGCTCTCGAAGGGCATCATCTGCAGCCTGCTCACGGTCTTTCTGCTGATGCCGGGGCTCATCCTGCTCTTTCCGCGTGCGATCCGCCGCACCGCCCACCGCAGCCTGATCCCGGACATCACATCCTGGGGCCGCTTCCTGATGCGCTCGGGCTACCTCTTCGTCTGGCTCTTCCTGCTGCTCATCCCGGCCGCGGTCTACTGCTCCTCGCACGTGACCTACGCCTTCTCGGACAAGACGGTCACGGATCTCGTATACTCCGAGAGCCGCGCGGCCATGCACAAGATCGAGGACACCTTCTCCCATTCGGCGAACGTCGTGCTGATCGTGCCGCACGAGGATCTCGAGGCGGAGAAGGCGATCCTGCGCGAGGCGGAGGAGCTGGATGAGATCACGAGCGCGCTGGGCCTTGCGAACATCGAGGTCAAGGACGGCCGCGTGCTGACCGATCTCTTCACGAGCCTGCAGTTTGCCGAGCTCCTCGATATCCCGCGCGAGCAGGCGGATCTGCTCTACCAGGCCTACGGGCTGAACCACGAGCAGTACCAGGTCTTCTTCGGCGCGCGCGAGAGCTACGCCGTGCCGCTGGTGGACATGGCGCAGTACCTCTTTGAGATGATCGACAAGGGTGTCTTCACGCCCGACGCCGAACAGGCAGCCCAGCTCAAAGAGCTGCGCTCCACGCTCGGCTTCGCGCTCGCTCAGCTGCGGGGCGAGCACTACAACCGCATGATCTTCACGGCGGATGTGGTCAACGAGAGCGAGGAGAGCGCCGTGCTTGTGGAGAAGCTGCGCGCGCTCGCCGGGCGGTACTACGGGGAGGACAAGGTGCTCCTCGTGGGGGACATCACCTCCGCGCGCGACCTCGCCGCCTCTTACACGAGCGACTCGCGGCTCATCAGCTTTCTGACCATTGCCTTCGTCTTTGCGATCCTGCTTGTCACCTTCCGCACCGTCGTGGGCGCGATGATCCTGGTCTTCGTGATCCAGGGCAGCATCTGGTTCAATTTCTCCTTCCCCTATCTGCAGCACCATGTCCCCATCTTCGTGACGAATATGATCGTCTGCGCGATCCAGATGGGCGCGACGATCGACTACGCCATCGTGCTCATGAACCGCTACCAGGTGTTCAAGAGCGAACTGGAGAAGAAGGAGGCTATGGCCGCCGCCGTGAACCAGAGCTTTGCCACGGTCCTGACCTCCGGCTCCATCCTGACGATCGCGGGCCTGCTGATCGGCACGCGCGTGAGCGACGCGTACGTGAGCCACATCGGCCTCGCCGTCGGGCGCGGCGCCCTTATCTCGGTGGTGCTGGTGCTGACGGTCCTGCCGCAGCTGCTGGTGCTGCTGGACCGGGCCGTCGAGAAGACGCGCTTTTCGATCGCACTTCCGGAGGAGCCGGAAGAGGGGGCGGAGCCATGAAGCGCCTGCTCTCTCTGCTGCTCGCGGCGCTCCTGCTGCTCGCGCTGCCGGTTCCTGCCCTCGCAGAGGACGCGGCGGCCTATACGATCGATACGGCGGAGGACTTCGTCTCCTTCGCCCGCAACTGCGCGCGCGAGAGCTATTCGCTGGGACGGCGCTTCGTCCTCACGGCGGATATCGACCTCAGCGGCCTGGACTATGAGAGCGCTGCCTGGTTTGCCGGCAGCTTCGACGGCGGCGGCCACACGGTGAGCGGCCTCAGCCTGCGCGGCGAGGGCTCGCGCCAGGGCCTCTTCCGCACAGTCGCCGCGGATGCCACGGTCTCAAACCTCCACGTCCGGGGCGAGGTCACACCCGGCGGGACAGCGGAGTACGTCGGGGGCCTGGCCGGCGTGAACGAGGGGAAGCTCCTCTACTGCAGCTTCAAGGGCACGGTGCGCGGCGTGAACGCCGTCGGGACGCTCGCGGGGCATAACACCGCCTCCGGCGTCATCCGCGGCTCGGGCGGCTCCGGGACCGTGCTGGGCGAGCACCGCGTGGGCGGGCTCGTCGGCCTCAACGAGGGCCGCGTCGAGGACTGCGAGAGCGCGGCGGCGGTGAACACCGAGGCCATCACCCCCGGCGGGGAGACGCATTTCGATCTTGCCGCTTTCTCGCAGGAGGACTTCGTGGACCTCAGCGATATCGGCGGCGTCGCCGGGGAGAACGGCGGCGCACTGCTGCGCTGCCGCAGCCGCGGCGCGGTCGGCTACGCCTACACCGGCTATAACGTCGGCGGCATCGCGGGCAAGAGCAGCGGCTTCGTCGATGAATGCGAGAGCACGGGCACCGTCGAGGGGCGGCGCGACGTCGGCGGGATCGTGGGCCAGCTCATCCCCTACGCGGCCTGGGAGTTTACGAACGAGGAGCTCGAGACGCTGCGCGACGCAGTGAGCTATCTCCACTATCTGCTCAACGAGCTCAACCGCAGCGCCGGGACGCTCTCCGGCGGTCTGCGCGAGGAGCTGCAGGGCATGAATACCGCGGCCTTCGACGCGCTGGAGGCGCTCGCGGCCCTGATCCCGAGCGGCGAGATCCAGATGGAGGGCGGCGGCTTCGACCTCGAGACCGGCGAGCTGCGCTTCCCCGATCTGCACTTCGGCCCGGTGGACACCACGGCGCTGACCCAGGCCATGGCCGCGCTCTTCGCGCGCTCCGACGCGCTCTCGGGCGAAGTGGGGGATATCGCGGGCTCCATTGCCGGGGAGATCACCGACATCTCCCATCAGGTGGGCTACATCTTCAATCTCCTCCTCGGCCTCGCCGACGCGGCGGAGGAGGGGGACCGCATCACGCTGCGAGACCTCTCCTATGAGGAGGCCTATGCGCATGACGAGGGCGCGATCGCCCGCTGCCGCGCGGAGGGTACGGTGCACGCCGAGACCAATGCCGGCGGCGTGGTCGGGAGCATCGCCTTCGAGCTCTCCTTCGACATGGAGGATCAGCTGCAGACCTCCGGCCTGCTCGCGACGCGGGCGGAGAACCTGCTCTTCGCGGCCGTGCGCGCCTGCGAGAGCCGCGCTTCTGTCCGCAGCCGCGCCGACTGCGCGGGCGGCATCGCGGGCAGACTCGATATCGGCGCCCTCGTCGACTGCGTTTCGGCCGGCGCCGCCTCGTCCCAGAACGGGGACTATGTCGGCGGGATCGCGGGCCGCTCCCGCGGCGTGCTCGCCAACTGCTGGGCGCGCGCCTCGCTCGAGGGGCGGCGCTATATCGGCGGGATCGCGGGCCTCGGCGGGGATATCCGTTCCTGCCGCGCCTGGACGCATATCGCGCGCGGCACGGAGTACCTCGGCGCGGTGGCCGGCTGGGCCGAGGGCGAGGTGCGCGGGAATGTGTACGTCGAGGGGCGGCCCGAGGGCGTGGACGGCGTGAGCCGGATCGGCCAGGCCGAACCCATGAGCCGCGCGGCCTTCCTCGCGCAGGCGGGCGCGCCGCGCGATTTCGAACAGGTCGAAGTCCGCTTCACGGCGGAGGGCGAGACCGTCGAGACGGTGACGCTGCCCTTCGGCGCGGCGCTGGACACGCTCCCGTCCGTGCCGGACCGGGGCCGGGCGAGTTGGGTCTGGGACGGCGCGGCCCTCGGCAATATCTATGCCGATCTCACCGTGACCGGGCGCTATCTCACTCCCGACTCCACGCTTGCCACCGGCGAGGCGGTGCCGCAATTCCTGGTGGAGGGCGAGTTCCGCGAGGGACAGGCGCTGCAGGCGGAGCCCTGCGAGGCCCTCTCGGCCGAGGGGGAGCGCGTCAGCGGCTGGACGCTGCGCGTGCCGGACTACGAGGGGACGCTCACCGTGCGTATGCGCAGCGATCCCGACGTGAAGCTCTACCGGCCCGTGGGCGAGCGCTGGGAGGAAATGGCGGTCACGCGGGACGGACAGTACCTGGTCTTCGAGCTCCCCAACGGTGCGTCCTTCGTGATGGAGCCGGTGGAGAAGCCTTTCCCCTGGCACCTCCTGATGGCTGGCTCCGGCGCGGCGCTGCTCGCACTGCTGCTCCTCGCACGCCATCTCAGCCGGAAGAAGAAACGGAAAAAGACCGCTGCAAAGACGTGAACGGTCGCTATATGCCTCCCGCCGGGAAACCGGCGGGAGCGTTTTTCGGTTGAAGAAACGGGCGAAGTATGGTAGTATCAGGCGATAGGAGTGATCAGAAGCATGCGTATGAGAAAACGTCATAACCTGGAGCCGCGGATGGAGCGCTGCGCGGCACTGCTGGAGGCAGCGCCCGAGGAGCGGCGCGGCCGCTGGCTCGAGGTCTATCCGGGGCACGGGATGCTCTGTGTCGAGCTCGGCTGCGGCAAGGGCCGCTTCACCGTCGAGACCGCGGCGCAGCTGCCCGAAGCGCTCTACCTCGCCGTTGAGCGGGTGCCGGACGCGATGATCGTCGCGATGGAGCGTGCCCAGGCGAGCGCGCTCGCGAACGTCCGCTTCCTCGATGTGGACGCGGCGCGCCTGCCGGAGTTTTTCGCCCCGGGCGAGATCGACCGGCTGTACATCAATTTCTGCGACCCCTGGCCCAAGAGCCGCGACGCGAAGCTGCGCCTGACCGCGCCGGGCTTCCTGCGCCTCTACGCCGACGCGCTGCGCGAGGGGGGCGAGATCTGGTTCAAGACCGACAACACCCCGCTCTTCGACTGGTCGGTCGAGCAGCTCCGGGCGGAGGGCTGGGCCCTCTCGGAGCTCACGCACGACCTGCACGCCGCGGGGCCCGTCGGCGTGATGACGGACTATGAGGCGAAGTTCTACGCCGAGGGGATGAAGATAAACCGCCTCGTCGCGGCGAAGACGGCGCAGACGAAGACCACGGCGGCGGGGCCGGTGCCCCGGCTGCGCGGGGCTTCGCTGGTGGACGCGCGCGGCTATGCGCAGAGCGAAGAAGACAAGGAGCGTGACGCATGAGATTCATATCCTGGAACGTCAACGGTCTGCGCGCCGTGATGAAAAAGGGCTTTGAGGAGATCTTCCTGAGCCTGGACGCGGACTTTGTCTGCCTGCAGGAGACCAAGCTCCAGGCCGGGCAGATCGAGCTGGACTTCCCCGGCT
>JAUNNH010000012.1:19321-69042 GCA_030531505.1 Eubacteriales bacterium | reverse complement strand
CGCCATAGCCAAGTGGTAAGGCAGCGGACTGCAAATCCGCGATTCCCCAGTTCAAGTCTGGGTGGCGCCTCCAAATGAAACAGCTGCCAACACATGTTGGCGGCTGTTTCTTCATTATAGCAAGGTCGTGATCACATGAAAAGCAAATCCGCATCCTCCGGCGTGCTGCTGATCCTGCTCGCCGGGATCTTCTGGGGCAGCATGGGCCTCTTCGTGCGTCATCTGCAGGCGCTCGGCTTCTCGGCGGTACAGATCACCGCGGTGCGTCTGCGTCTCGCGGCGCTTGTCTTCTGCCTGCTCCTGCTGCTGCGGGACCGGCAGGGCTTTCGCATCCGTCTGAAGGACGTCCCGCTCTTTCTCGGCCTCGGTCTCGGGAGCATCCTGTTTTTCACCGTGTGCTACTTCACGGCCATCACGCTCATGCCGCTTGCGACCGCGGCCATCCTGCTCTATACCTCGCCCATCTGGGTGACGCTGCTCGCGGTGCCGCTCTTTCACGAAAAGCTGAGCGCCGTGAAGCTGCTCGCGCTGGCGCTCGCCTTTGGCGGCTGCGTGCTGGTCTCCGGTCTCGGCGGCGGGTCGATCACGCTCCCGGCGCTGCTGATCGGCCTCGGCGCGGGACTCGGCTACGGGCTCTACAGCATCCTTGGCACGGTGGCGCTGCGGCGCTACGCGCCCCTCACCGTCACCGCCTGGACCTTAACCGTCGCGGGGCTCGGCTCCTGTCTGCTCGCCTCCCCGGCGCAAACGTTCGCGCAGATCGCCGCCTCTGCCTCTCCGCTGCCCACGGCGCTCTTCTTTGTGCTGATGGCTCTCGTCACTGCCGTGGGCCCCTTCCTGTGCTACACGCTGGGCCTGCGGACCGTGGAGCCCGGCCGCGCCGCGATATTCGCCACCGTCGAGCCGATGGTCGCGGCGCTCCTCGGCATCCTGGTCTTCCGCGAGCCGCTCACGCTCACGGCGGCGCTCGGCGTCGCGCTGATCCTCGCTGCCGTAGTGCTTTTGAACCGCAGCTCCGGCTGAGCCGGAAAGCTCTTCCTGTGCTGCCGGTTTTTTCCGCTTTACGCAGCGCAATCTTAAGATATCTTCACTTTTATTTTGGACTGTCCTGTTGTATAATGGCCTCAGTCAGAAAAAGGAGCGCGTTTTCCTTATGAAGAAATCAGTCAAAGTTCTGTTGTTTTTCCTCTGCGCGATCTTTGTCGGCGTGTTCGCTTTCAGCGGCTACAAGCTCTTCACCATCATGCACGGCTACAAAGCCTCCGAGAAGACCTATTCCAACCTGAGCGAGCGCTACGTCGCGCCGATCCCCTCCACCACCCCATACGCGGCCCCCGCGGAGAACGCCGGCCCCACGCCGGCCCCGGCGCCGACGCCGGAGGCTTCCCCCATCCAGGTCGACTTCGATCAGCTGCGCGGCGAGTGCAGCGACATTGTCGGCTGGATCTACTCCGAGGGCACCAAGATCAACTACCCCGTCGTCCGCTGCGCGAACGACAATCCCTCCACCGCCGATTACTACTACCTCTACCGTGACATCCACGGGAACTACTCCGGCAACGGGACCCCCTTCCTGGATGTGCTGTGCGCCGGGGACTTCTCCGACTACAACAGCATCATCTACGGCCACCACATGAACGACGGCTCGATGTTTGCCTCGCTCGACAATTACCGCAAGCCGGACGGCCAGTTCGCCAAAGACCACATGGTCATGTACCTGAACACCCCGACCCAGAACTACCGGGTCGAGCTCTTCGCCGGCTACCTGACCGACGCCGACTCCAGCACCTACACGATCTCCTTCCCCGACACCTCCAGTTTCCTGCTCTACTGCCAGGAGATGAAGGCCAAGTCCGACTTCCCGAGCGATGTCGAGATCCAGCCGGGCGATCGGATCATCACCCTCTCCACCTGTTCCTATGAGTGGCACGACGCCCGCTACGTGGTCCAGGGCCGTCTGGTCCCGCTGGGCAGCGTCACCAACATAAGCGCCGTCCAGAACGGCTGATTCCCTCCGTACATTCCATTTTTTCCAATATGAGGTGATCTCCATGAAATTGAAAGGAAAAGCTCTACTGAGTCTGCTCATCGTGCTGACTCTGCTGGTCCAGCTCTTCACCGTCTCCGCCGCGGCGACCTACGGCGAATCGCTGGCCCTGGCCGTCTCCGCCACCGACGGAGCCGAGTTCGGCAGCGAGTTTATCACCGCCGGCTCCTCCATGGCCGCGCTGATGAGCGACGGCCTGTCCATCGTGCCGCCTTCCGGCTACTGTGTCCAGTCCGCCTGGATCGAGGGCGGCGACGGCGCGAACGGCACCATGCTCCCGCTGAGCGCCGATCCCAACGGCTCCACCAGCGTCGGCATGAGCGGCGAGGCCTTCGTCGACCACAGCGGCTATGAGCCCGTCTTCAACGACGCGCTCCTCGCCTCCCTGGGCGGCGCCTACACCCTGCATGTGCTGCTCGCCCCGGTCGATCCGGCCGTCCCGGTCGAGATCAGCGACGCCTGGGGCAATGTCTCCACCGGCTCCGTGACCCTGCCCGGCAATCCCGGCGGCGAGGGCTTCGTCGGCTGGCGGCTGGACTACGGCAGCAACATCACCGCGCTGGTCCAGCCCGGCATGACCGTCTACCCCTACGCCAACTGCCGTTATGAGGCGGCCTATGCCACCGTCGTGACCGCGCAGCCCCAGGCCATGAGCATCAACGCCGGCGATCCGGTCGGCTATGTCCAGGTCGATTTCCTCAACCTGCCCTACAACATGCAGGTCGTGGGCGGCGACGGCTACTGTCAGGACGGGGATTATCCCGCCGCTGACAGCGTCCTCTGCGTGAATCCCGGCGCCTACCTCGCCTACAGCGACGGCAGCGCCGTGCCCGCCGACGTCGCCATGCTGGTGACCGGCACCGCTCCGCTCACCGTCATCGCCGCGCCGGTCCATACGCACACGCCGGGCGAGGCCGTCCATGAGAACGAGATTCCGGCCTCCTGCGCTCAGGGCGGCTCCTACGACGCCGTCGTCCGCTGCGTCGAGTGCGGCGAGGAGCTCAGCCGCGAGACCGTTTACACCGATCCCCTCTCCCACACCCCGGGCGAGGCCCAGCGTGAGAACGAGGTCCCGGCCTCCTGCGCTCAGGGCGGCTCCTACGACGCCGTCGTCCGCTGCATCTACTGCAACACCGAGCTCAGCCGCGAGACCGTCACCACCGATCCCGTTCCCCACACGCCGGGCGAGGCCGTGATCGAGAACAACGTCCCCGCCACCTGCACCGAGCAGGGCCACTATGACAGTGTCGTCTACTGCACCGTCTGCGGCACCGAGCTCAGCCGTGAAACCGTGACCGCGGAGGCTACCGGCCACACCGCCGGCGAGGCCGTGGTCGAGAACAACGTCCCCGCCACCTGCACCGAGCAGGGCCACTATGACAGTGTCGTCTACTGCACCGTCTGCGGCACCGAGCTCAGCCGTGAAACCGTGACCGCGGAGGCTACCGGCCACACCGCCGGCGAGGCCGTGGTCGAAAATGAGATCGCCGCGACCTGCGCGCAGGGCGGCTCCTACGACGCCGTTGTCCGCTGCACTGTCTGCGGTGCTGAGCTCAGCCGTGAAACCGTGACCACCGATCCCGTTCCCCATACCCCGGGCGAAGCCGTCCGCGAGAACGAGGTCCCCGCGACCTGCGAGGCCGGCGGTTCCTACGATGAGGTCGTGCGCTGCACCGTCTGCGAGGCGGAGATCAGCCGCGAGACCGTCACCAGCGAGGCGCTCGGCCATAACTGGGGCGAGTGGGCGGTGACCAAAGAGGCCACCGAGACCGAAGAGGGCGTCGAGACCCGTGTCTGCCAGAACGACGCGAACCACACGGAGACGCGCCCCATCCCCAAGAAGAGCCACACCCACACGCTTACGAAGGTCGAGGCCGTCCCCGCCACCTGCGAGGCCGACGGCACCGAGGCCTACTGGACCTGCTCCGGCTGCGGCAAGCTCTATAGCGACGAGGCCGGCACCCAGGAGATCGAAGCGCCCGTCGCCGTCCCCGCCACCGGCCATGACTGGGGCGAATGGGCGGTGACCAAGGAGGCCACCGAGACCGAAGAGGGCGTCGAGACCCGTGTCTGCCGGAACGACGAGAGCCACGTTGAGACCAAGGCCATCCCCGCGATCGGCCATACCCACTCTCTCACAAAGGTCGAGGCTGTCCCCGCCACCTGCGAGGCCGGCGGCACCGAGGCCTACTGGACCTGCTCCGGCTGTAACAAGCTCTTCAGCGACGAGGCCGGCACCCAGGAGATCGAAGCGCCCGTCGCCGTCCCCGCCACCGGCCATGACTGGGGCGAATGGGCGGTGACCAAGGAGGCCACCGAGGCCGAAGAGGGCATTGAGACCCGCACCTGCCGGAACGATGAGACTCACACCGAGACCCGTCCCATTCCCAAGAAGGGCCACACCCACAGCCTTACGAAGATCCCTGCCACCGCCGCCACCTATGAGAAGGACGGCAACATCGAATACTACAGCTGCTCCGGCTGCGGCAAACTCTATGCGGACGCCAACGCCGCCCAGGAGATCACCCTGGAGCAGACCGTGATCCCGAAGCTTGCGGTCAAAGCAGTGACCGTCACCGTCGCGGATCAGAGCTGGATCGTCGGCAGCGGCACCGTACTTGACCAGACCCGCTATACCGTCACCGGCTTTGAGCCGGGCGACCAGTACACCGTGACCCTCAGCGCCACGGGCTACACCGGTTTGGCCGGCACTTACGAAATCACGGCTGCGCTCAGCGGCTACGACACCGCCAAATACCACGTCACCGTGATCCCCGGCAAGCTGACGGTGAGCTCCCCCATCGTGTATCGCTTCATGGACGGACAGAACGGTTACCAGTGGACCCAGGCCAGCGGCACCAGCCTCGTCCTGAAGGTGGATGCGGATATCCGCAAGTTCGTCGGCGTGAAGGTCGACGGCGTGCAGCTCCCGGAGAACTGCTACATCGTGAGCTCCGGCAGCACCGTTGTCACACTCCTGCCTGAGTATCTGAAGAACCTGACCCCGGCCAACCACGCGATCTCCATCGAGTTCACCGACGGCTCCGCCGCCACGACCTTCGTCGTGAACCAGGCGCCCGTTTCGACCCCGATAAGCATCAAAGGCTACAACGTCAGCATGCCCTACAACGGCAACGCATACAACCTCAGCAATTATGCGCAGAACACCCGAGGCGTCACCTTCCAGTTCCATCTGGAGCAGAACGGCCAGACCGTCGCCCAGGCCATCAACCCCGGCACCTACGAGATCTATCTGGATTCCCTTAGCTTCTCCAACGCCCCCGCCAATGGCTACCGGGTCACCATCCTCGACAGCAGCGGTCAGGTCGTTTCGACCGACTATAAGAACGGCCGCGCACACTTCGGCACCCTGACCATCACCGGCTCCAACGTCACCAACGTGACCGTCACGGTCAACGACCAGGCCTGGACCTACGACGGCACGGCCCACACGCCGAACGCCTCCGGTTACACGGTCTCCGGTCTGCAGGGCAACGACACCCTTACCGTCAAGCTCAGCGTCGTCGACGCCGGCGGCCGGACCCTCAGCGCCGTCACCGACGCCGGGACCTACACCATCAAGGCCGACTGCACCGGCTACGACTCCTCGCGCTACAACGTGACCGTCGTCAAGTCCGGCACGCTCACCGTGAGCCCCTATAAGCTCACCCTGACCGCCGAGTCCGCTGTCAAGAACTACGACGGCAGCCCCCTGCGCAACAGCAATGTCAAGGCCACGGCTCTTCTGAGCGGCCACCGCTTCCGCGCCAACGACGGCGTGAAGTTCTCCGTCTATGACAGCCGGGGCAACCTGATCCAGAACGGCCCGGTCGCCGTGGGCACCTACACCAAGAAGGTCACCGATGTGCACATCGTCGACTCGAACGGCATCGAGGTCACCTCGAACTACGACATCACCCGCATCGACGGCACGCTGACCATCAACAACAGCGACGGCAGCCCCAAGACCGGCGACACCAACAAGCTCACCCTCTGGATCGTGCTGCTGGCCGTCTCCGCGCTGCTGATCCTCGCCGTGGCGACGCTCTTCCTGCGCCGCGGCCGCAAGGGCAAGGCGGGCAAGAAGCAGGCTCCGAAGGCCGACGCCCGTCCCGCCGACAAGAAGTAAATCCCTGACCCCATACCCTGACCCGGAGCAGCCTCGGCTGCTCCGGGTTTTTCTGTCTTGCCGCGCGGCGCAAAGGATTCCCCTGCGGTGCAGCTCCTTTGACGGGTATAGTTTTCGTTTTGCAAATTTTAAAATTTTTTTGCAAAATATACTTGACAAATGCAACCATGTATACTATACTTTGCATCGTAAGGAGGCAAGGCCATGCGAAACCTGAAAATGAAGTTTCGGCGCATTGAGCTGGACATGTCACAGACCGAGCTTGCGCAGCGCGCGGGTGTCACCCGCCAGACGATCGGGCTGATCGAATCGGGGGACTTCAACCCCTCCATCAAGCTCTGCGTCGCGATCTGCAAGGCACTCGGCGTCACATTGAATGATCTGTTCTGGGAGGAAGAGGACAATGAAGAAAAGTAATCTGGATGAGATGCAGGAGCAGCAGCTCCTCAAGATCGAGCACAACGGCTACTGGTTCTGCTTCACGGGCCTGCTCGTCGCCATTGCGGTGCAGACGATCCTGTCCGACGACTGGAAAACCGTCGCCGGGGAGTGGGTTGTGTTCATGCTGGCCAATCTCTACGTAATGATCGGCTGCATGCGCGCCGGGATCTGGGACCGGCGGCTGCGCGCGGATGCCAGGACCAACCTGGTGATCTCGCTGGTCGCGGGTCTCGTCATGGCCACGATCTGGTTCTTTGTGATCGAGCGCCGGAGCGGCAATGTGAGGATCTCGCTCGGCGGCGCCGCCATCACCTTTGTGCTGGTCGCCGTGCTCTGCTTCGCCGCGCTGCAGCTCTCCGCCGCCGCGATGAAGAAACGCCAGGCGAAGCTCAACGCCGAGCCCGAGGACGAGTAAGAAACGGCGCAAAAAGGATCACCGCCGCGGCGGTGATCCTTTTTTGTTCGCTTATTCTGTTCGTTCGCTTATTCCCTGACCCGGAGCATGCAGCGCATGGCGTTGAGCGTCGCAAGGATCAGCACGCCCACATCCCCGAACACGGCCCACCACATGTTGGTGAGGCCCAGGGCGCTGAGGATCAGGATGCCGAACTTCACGGCCAGGGAGAAGGCGATGTTCTCCCGCACGATGCGCATGGTGCGCCGCGCGATCCGCAGCGCGAGCGGCAGACGCGAGGGCTTGTCGTCCATGAGCACGATGTCGGCCGACTCGATGGCGGCGTCGCTGCCGAGCGCGCCCATCGCGATGCCCACGTCCGCGCGGCTGAGCACCGGCGCGTCGTTGATGCCGTCGCCCACGAAGGCCACGCGGCAGCCCTTTGCGAGCAGCGCCTCGACCCGCTCGACCTTCTGCGCCGGCAGCAGGCCCGCGTGCATCTCGTCCACGCCGAGCTCCTTCCCCACCGCGGCCGCGACCTTCTCGCTGTCGCCGGTGAGCATGACCGTGCGCTTCACGCCGAGCTCCTTGAGCCGCCGGATCGCCGCGGCGGCGTCCGGCTTGAGCTGGTCGTTTATCACGATGTGGCCCATGTAGGCCGCGCCCTCGGCGACGTGGATCACCGTGCCGGGCAGATGGCACTCGTGCCAGTCGGCCCCGACATGCTCCATGAGACGGCCGTTGCCGACATAGAAGGTCCGCCCGTCGACCACGGCCTTCACGCCCATGCCCGCGAGCTCCTCCACCGCGCCGATGCGGCTGCGGTCGATGTCCCCCTCGTGCGCGAGCACGACGGACTCGGCCACCGGGTGGCTCGAGTAGCTCTCGGCCGCGGCGGCGATGTCCAGCAGCTCCTCGGCGGAGACCGTCTTCGGGTGGATGGCGTCCACCGCGAAGCGGCCCTGCGTGAGCGTGCCGGTCTTGTCGAAGACGACGGTATCGACCCGTTCGAGCATCTCAAGGTAGTTCGCGCCCTTGACGAGGATGCCGTCGCGCGAGGCGCCGCCGATCCCGCCGAAGAAGCTCAGCGGCACCGAGACCACCAGCGCGCAGGGGCAGGACACCACGAGGAAGATCAGCGCGCGCTTGATCCAGCCGCTCCACTCTCCCCCGCCGAGAAGCGGCGGCAGCACCGCGAGCAGCAGCGCGCTCACGACCACGAGGGGCGTGTACCAGCGCGCGAAGCGCGTGATGAAGTTCTCCACGCGCGCCTTCTTCTCGGAGGAGTTCTCGACCAGCTCCAGGATGCGCGCGACTGTGCTCTCGGCGTAGACGCCGGAGGCGCGGAGCTTCAAAAGCCCGGTGAGGCTGATGCTGCCGGAGATGACCGTGTCACCCTCCGCCACATCGACCGGCAGGCTCTCGCCGGTGAGCGCGGCGGTGTTGACGCTGCCGCTGCCCTCGAGGATCACGCCGTCGAGCGGGATCTTTTCCCCCGGCCGGACCACGAGGGTCTCCCCCACCGCGACCTCCTCGGGATCGAGCTCCACTTCCTCCCCGCCGCGCAGGACGCGGGCCATGTCCGGCCGGATGTCCATGAGCGCGGCGATGGAGCGGCGGCTGCGCCCGACGGCGACGGACTGGAAGAGCTCGCCGATCTGATAAAAGAGCATGACCGCCGCGGCCTCGGGGTACTCCCCGACCGCAAAGGCGCCCAGCGTGGCGAGCGCCATCAGGAACTTCTCGTCAAAGATCTGGCCGTTGGCGATGTTGCGGATCGCCCCCCAGAGCACATCCCAGCCGATGACCAGATACGGCACCGCAAAGGCAAGCGCCTTCCAGACCCCCTCCAGCGGCAGCAGCGCCGCGATAAGCGTGAGCAGGGCCGCCGCGACGATGCGGATGAGCGTCTTCTTCTGCCGGCGCGTCATTTCAGGATGACCCGGCAGTCCGGCTCCACCTTGGCGATGCACTTGACAGCGGCCTTTACGACCTCGTCGAAGCGCTCGTCGTCGGCCTCGATCGTCATCTTCTGGGTCATGAAGCTCACGGTCGCGTCCTTCACGCCGTCGAGCTTCTTGATCGCGTTCTCCATCTTGGCGGCGCAGTTGGCGCAGTCCAGGTCCTCCAGCTTAAAGGTCTTCTTCATGGTCTGTTCCTCCTAATTAATGATCGTGTTTTTCGATGAGATGCTCAAAGCCCTGCGCGATGATCGTGCGCACATGATCGTCGGACAGGAAATAGTAGATGGTCTTGCCCTCGCGCCGGTTTGCGACGAGATTGGCGTCCTTGAGGATGCGCAGCTGGTGGGAGATCGCCGACTGGGTCATCCCCAGCAGCTCCGCGATCGCACACACGCACATCTCAGACTCGAAGAGCGCGTAGAGGATCTTGACGCGGGTGGAGTCGGCGAAGAGCTTGAACAGATCGCTCAGGTCCGCCAGCAGCTCGTCGGTCGGGAGCTCGGTCTTGACCCGGAGCAGCAGCTCGCCATGGTCATGGGGCATACACATGCGCCTCCGTTCATATGAATTACTGTTCATATGCTACTCTGTTTTTTGTTATTATGATACTTTTTTATTATTTTTTTGACAATACAAAAAAAAAAAAACCGGGCGCCTCGAACGAGGCGCCCGGAGAGCTTTGATCGGGATTCTGCTTACACGGCGCGGCCCGCGTCGTTGCCGCCGCGGATAGCCAGCGCGATATTGAAGGGATTGGCGCAGTCGCCGATGGCATAGGTCTCGGCAACGGAGATGCCGTCAAGAAGCGCCGTGTTCGGGAGCATATCGCCCGCGTTCACGATCGCGTCGCAGGGGATTTCCATATCCACGCCTGCCTCGATGCTGACGATGGCCTTGCCGTCCTTGACCTCCTTGATCGCAGCCTCGGGCCAGGAGTGCACGCCGAGGGCGTAGAGCGCGGTGGTCATCATGCGCTTGGCGTGCTGGGACTGCTGGATATCCAGCTCGTCGGCGGTGTTGGGCGTCACAATGCTGACCTTCTTCTTGTGGACGGTCAGCCACAGCGCCGCGTCGAAGGCCTGGGCGTTGGAGCCGTAGACGATGACGTTCTCTCCCATCTCGGCGAAAAGGAAGTCGTCCATGCCGATGATGGGGGCGCTGCCGTCGCCCTTGACCTCGAGCTCGGGGCGCAGACCGCCGGCCGCGAGGATGACGGCGTCGGGGGCCTCGGCCTCGATGAGCGCCTGATCGACCTCGACGCCGGTCTTGACCGTGACGCCGGTGATCTCGAGCTGGCGGATCAGGTAGTTCTTGAGGTCCGCGAGGTTCTCGTGCGGGCCCTTGACATAGCTCGCGAAGTCCAGCAGACCGCCGAGCATGCCCTTCTTCTCATACAGCGTCACGTCGTGGCCGCGCATGGCCGCGATGCGCGCAGCCTCCATGCCGGCGGGGCCGCCGCCGATGACCATGACCTTCTTCACCGTGTCCGCCTTCGGCAACTCGTAGGTGGCGGGGCCGCCCTCGCGCATGACGCGCTGCGTGAGGGCGTTGACGCGGCAGTAGCAGAACATCGCGTTCATCTCGTTGGAGCCGGAGTGGCAGTGCAGGCAGCGGGTGCAGGGCGCGATCTCGTCAAGGCGGCCCTCCCGCAGCTTGTTGACGTAGTCCATGTCGACGGTGAGCGGGCGGTTCATCAGCAGGAAGTCGACCTTGCCGTCCTCGAGCGCCTGTTCAAAAAAGTCGGGCGCGTGCGCCGGGTCCATATAGGTGACGGCGCCGACGGGGATCGAGAGCTCCTTCTTATAGCGCGCCGCGATGTCGAGCGCGATGCCGCAGCCGCTGGTGTCGCCGATGGCCGCGCCCTGGAAAGCCTGCGTGAAGTCATACTGCGTGCCGAAGCCGGTGGCGCCCTCGACGCCGTTGAGGATGAAGTACAGATCGGAGGCGAACTGCGCGACATGGTGGCCGAGCGGTCCGATGCGCAGGTGCATGGAGTCGGCGCCGGCGGCCTCGAAGAGCTTCGCGGCGGCGATGCCCTCCTCGATGGTGAGGGGCTTGGTATGCGGGGTGGTGACGTCGGTATCGAGGGTCATGATGGTGGGGTTGTTCGCGATGTTGTCGTTCTCCTCGATGCAGTCGATCAGGATCTGGACGGCGAGATCCGGGCAGTCGGCCTTGAGCTGGGTCAGGATCTCGGTGACGAAGCGGGCGCGGTTCTCGACGCTCTTGCCGCCGTACTCGTCGACGCGGGTGTTATGGAAGCGGGAGAGGAAGTGCGCGGGCATGTTGAAGCCGGCGCAGTTGTACTCAATGACCTGGAAGCCGACCTCATAGAGGCCCTTCGCGACTTGGATCATCCGGGCCTGCTTGGCGTGGATGTCCTCAATGGTCATCTCGTTCTCACCCATGCCGAAGCCGGAGATCTGATAGCCGAGCTTGGCGCCGTACTCGGCGCAGCCGTTCACGAGCTTCTCAAGGTAGGCGCGGGTCTCCTCGTCATACTCGCCGCTCTCGGGGACCTCCAGGAAGGCGACCGACTCCACAAAGATCAGCTCGACGCCGCCCTTGGCGAGGTTGAAGTAGTAGGTGAGCAGCTCGTCGGTCATGCCGGGCAGGTAGGTGGCGGAGCCCGCGGCGGACTTCACCATGCGGTGGTTCAGCTCGACGTTGCCGATCTTGAACGGGGAAAAGAGGGTCGTGAGCTCCTTGTCGTGCGTGCGGTAATCCGTGCGCTGGGGGTTGAGGTAGGCCGCCGGGATCTTATCGAAGGGGGCGTACTGTTCGGCGAGCTTGGCCTCCTCCGCCGCAGCCGGCGTCGCAAAGCCGCCGACCTTGCCGAGCGCCGCGACGCTCAGCGCGCTCGCAGCCGCACCCTTGATGAAATTCCGTCTGGAAATTTCTTTCATGTGCATGCATCTCCTTGTGTAGAATTGCCGATCTGGCTAATCCTAAAAATAGCACGCCATCCCCTCTTTCGTCAAGACAGAAAGGCCCGGTTGTTCAAGGCAGCCGGGCCTCAGGCCGCAGCCGAACTCATGCGGCCGGGCTTGCGATGGCGCAGCGTTTTTCCGCGTTTATCCGACGCGTCAACACGTCGTCCATGAAGGAAGCCGTAGTTAACGGTTACAGAGGGAATGCCACAGCCTCTCGATACAAGTCGTTCAAAACAGCAATAAACGCCGATACGCTTGGCCGCTTATCCGCTTTATGGGTACACAGAACACAGGAAAAGCTCTCTTTGCAGTCAAACGGTATCCATGCAAACTGGCCGCTGTGGTCGTTCAGAAAACCGGGGGCGAGGCATACGCCCCTCCCGGCGGCAACGTTTGTAAGGGTCGTGTCATGATCCGGACTGTTGAAATACCGGATCTTTCCGGTGTCTATCAATCGGTTTTGGACAGCCCTCAGGGCGGGAGGCGAACCGCCGCCCACCATCAGGCTGCGTCCGTAGAGATCCTCTTCCCGAATGATGTTCTTCCCGGCGAGCGGGTCGGTTCTGTCCGCGATCAGATAAATGCGGCTTTCGAACAGCTCATGGACAACGATGCCCGGGATGTGTTTCGTCTGCTCTTTCAGCGCAAACAGGATATCCACTTCATTTCTCAGAAAGGACCCGACCCCGTTTTCATACTGGAATACGGGCGCGATCTGCACGTCGCTGTTTGTTTCCGAGAACAGCCGTATGGCCTCCGGGAGAAAGTATACGGCCTGCCGCACCATGAGGCTGATGGAAATGCTGTCCCGGTAGGTCACGCTGAAATTCTGTCCCTGCTCTATGGCGCGTTTCAGATCCTCCCGCATGCCGGCCAGAAAAGAGACGAACTGCGCTCCCGCAGGCGTCAATGCCACGCCTTTCCCGCCGCGTTCAAAGATCGTGAAGCCAACCTCTTCTTCCAATAGTTTGATCTGATAGGTCAGGGTCGGCTGGCTGACAAACCTGTTCTCCGCTGCCCGGCTGAAGTTCAGTGTCCGGGCAAGCTCTATACAGCAGTCGATCTGTTTCGTTGTCATCGTCTACTCCTATTATTTAAGAATTAAATCAATTATACAGCATTTCAATTGGACAATGCAATAGGCGTTGCGTATAATGAAGGCAGAACCGAACAGGAGGAACGCATAATGTCCAAAACTTTGATTGCCTATTATTCCAGAGCGGATGAGAACTACTTCGGCGGCGCGATGCGCTATGTCAAAGTGGGCAACACGGAGATCGTCTGCAGCATCATGAAAGAGCTGCTCCCGGCGGACAGCTTCAAAATCGAAATGAAGAATCCCTACTCGCCGGTCTACATGACCTGCATCGAAGAGGCCAAGAGGGATCTGCGGGCAAAGGCCAGACCGGAGCTCGTTTCCCTGCCGGACTCCATCGACGGGTATGATACCATCGTGCTTGCCTACCCGAACTACTGGGGCACCATGCCGATGGCCGTCTTCAGTTTCCTTGAGCATTACGATTTCTCCGGCAAAACCATCCTGCCGCTCTGCACCAACGAGGGCAGCGGCATGGGCGGCAGCGAGCGCGACATCAAACGCACTTGCCCCGGTGCGACTGTGAAGAGCGGTCTGGCCATCACGGGAAGCAGCGCGGCCGATTCCAAAGAGGCAGTAAAGCGCTGGCTTTCTGCAAACGGCCTGCTGTGAGGAGAAAACAGATGGATTATCAAAAAGGCTATGTATACGAACTGATGGACAAGGGCGGGCCGACGGATACCCGGGAGGCCTATTTCAAAGAGGCCGTGGAAGAAATGATGCGTGCGAGAACGCTCTGCGCCAAGGCCAATGCCGCGATGCCTGACGATCCTGCCTATATGGGATACCTGGAAGAGCTGTTTGGCCGGAAACTGGATGACGTGCGGATCCTCACTCCGTTCATCTGCGATTTCGGAAATCGGGTCAAGTTCGGAAAGGGCGTTTTCATCAACCATTCCGCGATCCTCTCCGCATCCGGAGGAATCGAATTTGAGGATGGCTCCATGGCGGCTCCTGGATTGCGGATCGCCACGATTAACCATGACATGAACGAGCGCCACACCCGGTATACCTACGGAAAAGTGTTGGTTAAGAAGAACGCCTGGCTCGGCATGAACGTCACGATCTGCCCAGGAGTCACGATCGGGGCCTATGCTGTCGTTGCGGCAGGTGCGGTCGTCACAAAGGACGTGCCCGATTATGCCGTTGTGGGCGGCGTCCCGGCAAAAGTGATCCGTATGCTTGACCCGGCGGAACAGAGGGAATAAAATGGATGATGCAGAATGGATCCGCGAACTGTACAGGAAATACTGGCAGTACATGATCGAAAAGAACGCGGACGGCCTGCGCAGCCTGATGACAGACGACTATACGCTGCTTCACATGACCGGCGTGAAGCAGTCAGCCGAGACGTTTTTGAAGGGTCTTCTGGATGGGACCTTCCACTACTTCGCGGCAGAGCATGACAGTATCGAGGTCACCGTGGCCGGGGATCAAGCAAGCATGATCGGCAGGAGCCGGGTGCTGGCTGCCGTTTATGGCGGCGGGAAGCACAGCTGGCGCCTGCGGGGAGACTTTACACTGAGGAAAGAAAATGGGCGCTGGAAATTCAGCAGCTCCCGCGCTTCCACGTATTAAGAGTTTACAGGAGGAGATCGACATGAAGAACCTGGGCTTTGGCATGATGCGGCTTCCGGTGCTATCCGGGCCGACCGATTTCGACTATGAGCAGCTGAACCAAATGGTGGATGCGTTTCTGGACGCCGGGTACACCTACTTTGACACAAGCTTTGTCTATCACAACGGGAAGAGCGAAGAGGCGACCCGAAAGGCCCTGGTGGAGCGGCATCCGAGGGAGAGCTTTACGGTCGCGACAAAGTTCCCGACCTTTATGCTTGTCCCGGAGGAGAAGATCGAAGAGACCTTCCGGAGCCAGCTGGACAATCTGGGCGTGGACTATATCGATTACTATCTGCTCCACAACATTCAAACTGTCTACTACGACGGTTATGACGGCAAAGGCGGTATCGTGAAGACGACCCACCTGTTTGATCACGCGAAAAAGTGGAAGGACGACGGGAAAATCCGCCACTTGGGCATCTCCTTCCATTCCTCCGCCAAGCTGCTGGACCGCGTGCTGACGGAGCACCCGGAGATCGAGTTTGTCCAGATCGCGCTCAACCCCATCGACTGGGACAGCGAACTGGTGCAGGCCGGCCCCTGCTACGAGGTGATCCGCAAGCACGGCCGGAAGGTCGTCATCATGGAGGCTGTCAAGGGCGGCGGACTTGCCAGGCTGCCGGAGAGAGCGGAGAGCGTACTGAAAGCTGTCCATCCAGACTGGAGCATCGCTTCCTGGGCCGTGCGTTTCTGTCTGGAGAAGGAGGACGTCATCGCGGTCCTCTCCGGCATGAGCACGCTGGAACAGGTCCTAGACAATACAAAGACCGCGAACAGCGCAGAGCCTCTGACTGGCGAGGAGAAGCAGGCCCTTGCGGAGGCCATGCGGCTCTACCGGGAAAGCGCTCCTATCCCGCAGAGCGAGATCGAGCGGTACAAGGGACTTTTGTACCACGGCGTTCCCGTCTGCGCGATCCTGCAGGCCTGGAGCATCTGCCAGATCCAGCCGGATCCCGGATTTTCGGATGACAACAATTATCTGAAAAACGCCATCGCGGAGCTTGAGCACGTTGATTTCCACAAGGGACTGGAAAAGCAGACGGTCATCACAGCCGACGGCACAGACATCACCGATCTGGTTGAAACGGCGGTGACATGGCTGACGGCACACAGTTTTTGACAGGCAGAAAGGAAAGGCTTTGAAGAATTTGAGGCCCGGCCGTCCAAAAAGACAGCCGGGCCTTTCGGCAGAGAATCAGTTCTTCGGCGGCAGCTTCAGCCGCGGGCGCAGACGATACACATAAAGCGGCAGCAGGCGGCCCAGGATAAAATCATAGAGCTGCATGACCACGACGAGCAGCGCGTCGAGGGCGAGGTTCAGCGCAAGGCTCAGCTCCTGCATATCTTCCATGACCTGGTCGAGCTGAAAAACAAAATACAGCAGCGCATACATCAGGGCGAAGGCGGCCGTGAACACGGCGATCTTAGCCAGAAAGCCCATAGCCTTCGGCCGGATGCGGTCGAAAGCCGGCTTGAGGATCGGGTACCAGCCCAGGAAGAGGTACATGCTCCCGGCCTCCTTGTCGGGGCTCAGGATCAGCGAGAGCGCCGCCGTGACAGCCCAGACCATCCAGGCCTCGCGCTGCCCGAACTCGACCAGCACCGGTAGCAGGAGCAGCCCCGCCAGCAGCGGCGAGCAGTAGGTCGCGACCGGGATCAGCCCGCCCGTCGTCATAAGCGCCGCGCCCAGCGCCGCCATCAGCGCGCAGAACGCGATCGTATAGCTTTGCCTTTTCATCTCCGTTCTCCCCTCAGAAGAGCGGTGCGATGACCTTCATAAAGAAGCCCGCCAGACGCATCGAGGCCTTCTCCTGCCGCAGCGTCTCGGCCGTGACAAGGCGGCACTTCTCCTGCGTATGCCGGAAATCCCGCTCCACATCCGCGACCGCCTCGCAGCCGTTCATATACAGTGCGCACTCAAAATGGTGATAGAGGCTGCGGTAGTCGAGGTTGATCGTGCCGACCACAGCCTCCCGGTCGTCGGCGACGAAGCACTTTGCGTGCACGAAGCCTGGCGTGTATTCATAGATCTTCACACCGGACTCCAGGAGCGAGGGATAGTGTGTCTTGGCGAGCGCCCAGGCGAGCTTCTTGTCCGGGATGCCGGGCAGGATCAGCCGCACATCCACACCGCGCTCGGCGGCGAACTTGAGCGCCGTCTCCATCTCCCCGTCAAGGATCAGATAGGGCGTGAAGATATGGACATAGCGCCGCGCACGGTTGAGGATATCCATATAGACCCACTCGCCCACGCGCTCGTCGTCCAGCGGGAAATCGGCGTAGGGCAGCACGAAGCCGCTCCCCTCCTGCCGCTCGGCGGGCAGATCCAGATAGGGGTAGCTCGTCTCGCGTTCGGTGATGTTCCAGGTCTGCAGAAACATGAGCGTGAAGCTCGTCACCGCCGGGCCGTAGACCATGACCGCCGTATCCTTCCAGTGGCCGAAGCGGGAGTTGACGTTGATGTACTCGTCGGCGAGGTTGACGCCGCCGGTCATCGCGACGCGCCCATCCACCACCAGGATCTTGCGGTGGTCGCGGTAATTGTAGTGGGTGGAGACGAAGGGGTGGACCGGGGCGAAGCTGCGGCACTGGATACCGAGCGCCTCGAGCTTCTTCGGGTAGCTGCGCGGAAGATTGAAGAATTCGTTGGTGCCGTCGTAGAGGAGGCGCACGTCCACACCCGCGGCAGCCTTGCGGGCGAGGATCTCGAGCACGCGACCCCAGAAGACGCCCTCATCCACAATGAAGAATTCGAGGAAGATGAACTTCTCCGCCTTCTCGAGTTCCTCGAGCAGCGCGGGGAACAGCTCGTCGCCCAGCGGGAAATAGCGCACGCGGCAGCCGTCGAAGGCCGGGTAGCAGCCCGTGCGGCCGACGAAAGCCGTGAGGCCCTCCAGCTCCGGCGCCTCCACCCCGGCCCGTGCGAGCACCGCAGGGTCCTGCGGAATGCGCTCCTGCGTCTCCCCCTGGATCTGCCAGAAGCGCCGCTTGAGGAGCCGGTGCCCGATGTCGCTGCGGGTGTAGGCATAGAGCAGGGCGCCGAAGATCGGCAGCACCAGGATCACGACGATCCAGGTCAGCTTGGCGCTGGGATCGTGCCGGGAATTGAGCAGATACATCGCCATGGCGGCCGAGAAGATCGTCATCACCGTGACGAAGTGCGGCAGGAAGACCCGCAGCCGGCTGAAGGCCAGCGCAATCAGTGCGATCTGCAGCAGCAGGAGCAGCACGATCAGCCCCGCGCGGCTGAACACCGCGCGCAGCAGCGTCTTCTTATGCTTTTTGATGAGATGCAGTCCGCTGTTTTCTTCGCTGTTTCGCATAGATCCTCCCTTTGATATAGCCGGGTTATACGGCGATACGCGTCTTTCCGCGCCGCGGGGCCTGTCCTGTCCGGACGGTTTCTTAGTTTATAGTATATCACACAGCGCGCCGGACGGCAATCCTCCGCCGCGGCGCATCGCACTTGCAAGGCGGGGCAGAATATGATAGGCTGAAAGCAGAGAGAGGAGGCGCCGCCGTGAAGAACATCCTGCTCCTGTATACCGGCGGGACCATCGGCATGGTCCCCACCGCGAACGGCTACAGTCCGCGCGCGGGCTATTTCCGCGGAGCGCTCGAGGCCGTGCCCGAGCTGCACCACCCCCGCCTGCCGCACTGGGATTTCCTGGAGACGGACCCGATCCTCGACTCCTCGAACATCGCGGTCGAGGAGTGGAACAAAATCGGCGCCCTCATCGCGGAAAACTATGAGCGCTACGACGGCTTCGTCATCATGCACGGGACCGACACCATGGCCTACACGGCCTCGGCGCTCTCCTTCATGCTCGAGAACCTCGCCAAGCCCGTCATCCTCACCGGCTCCCAGATCCCGCTCTGTGAGATCCGCAGCGACGGGCGCGACAACCTCATCACCTCCCTGCTCATCGCCGCCGACGAGCGGGTGCATGAGGTCTGCCTCTATTTCGGCGGGAAGCTCCTGCGCGGCAACCGCGCCACCAAGTACTCCGCCGACGGCATGATGGCCTTCGCCTCCCCGAACTACCCCGCGCTCGCCGAGGCGGGGATTGCAATCCGCTATCTCGACTCCGCGCTGCTCCCCCGCCCGGGCGGGAAGCTTCGCCTCCAGCGGCTTGAGAACATCCCCATCGGGGTGCTCAAGGTTTTCCCCGGCATCCAGTTTGAGCTCTTCGAGTCCATCATGACCGAGACGCTGCGCGGCATCGTCCTTGAGACCTTCGGTGCGGGCAACATCCCCGAGGGGCACGGGGCGCTCCTGCCCATCATTGAAAAGGCCTTCCGCAACGGCACGGTCGTGACCGTCTGCTCCCAGTGCCCGCAGGGCACGGTCTCCCTCGGCGCGTATGAGGTGAGCGGCGCGCTCAAGCGCGCGGGCGCCATCAGCGGCCACGACCTCACGACCGAGGCCGCCGTTGCCAAGCTCTACTATCTCTTCAGCCGCGGTCTGAGCCGCGACGCCATCAAGGCCTCCATGGAGCTCGATCTGCGCGGTGAGCTCAGTATCCACAGCTGACGCAAAGCACGGTTCCCGGAAGGGAGTCGTGCTTTTCTATGCGAAAGTAGCCGGAAGCTATTGTCATAGTCTGCCCCATGGTGTTATACTGGAAATAGCCAAATATCGGATTTCACATTTCTCTCGGAACGGAGGTCGAACGCATGACAACGCACTTACTGTCCGGCAACGAGGCCATTGCCCGCGGCGCTTACGAGGCAGGGGTAAAGGTCTGTTCCGCCTATCCCGGCACCCCCAGCACAGAGATCTTTGAATCGCTCCCCCAGTACGGAGACGCCCTCTACTGCGAGTGGGCGCCCAACGAGAAGGTGGCGACGGAGGTCGCCTACGGCGCCGCCATCGGCGGTGTGCGGAGCCTCTGCGCGATGAAGCACGTGGGCCTCAACGTCGCGGCCGACCCGCTCTTCACCGCCGCCTACAACGGGGTCAACCGCGGCTTCGTCATTGTGACGGCCGACGATCCCAGCATGCACTCCTCGCAGAACGAGCAGGATAACCGCCGCTACGCCAGAGCCGCGAAGGTCGCGCTCATAGAGCCCTCCGACTCCCAGGAGTGCAAGGACTTCATAAAGGAGGCCTACCGCATCTCCGAGCGCTTCGACATGCCGGTGCTGCTGCGCACCACGACGCGCGTCTCCCACTCCAAGAGCCTCGTGACCTTCGGTGAGCGGGAGGAGGCGGAGCCCTTCGCCTACACGCGAAACGCCCGCAAGTTCAACTGCGCGCCGGCCAACGCCTACCGCAACCACCCCAAGGTGGAGCGCAACCTCGCCGCGCTTGCGGAGTACAGCAACGTCTGTCCGCTCAACCGCCTCGAGATGAAGGGCACGAAGATCGGCGTGATCACCGCCTCCATCGCCTATCAGTACGCGAAGGACGTGTTCCCGGAGGATACCTCCTTCCTCAAGCTCGGCCTGACCAATCCCCTCCCCATGGATCTCATCCGCGACTTTGCCGAAAAGGTGGAGACGCTCTACGTCATCGAGGAGCTGGAGCCCTTCATGGAGGAGCAGATCAAGGCCGCCGGCATCGCCTGCATCGGCAAGGAGCTCGTCAGCAATATGTACGAGCTCAATCCCCAGCGCCTGCGGGAGATGCTCTTCGGGGAAAAGCCCGCCGTCAAAGAGCTGCCGGTCAAACCCGCCTCCCGTCCGCCCGCCCTCTGCCCCGGCTGTCCTCACCGCGGCTTCTTCTACACGATGTCCAAGGGGAAGGACTTTGTCATCGCCGGGGGCATCGGCTGCTACACGCTCGGCGCCAACCCGCCGCTGAACGCGCTGGACACCTGCATCTGCATGGGCGGCGGCTTCTCGGTGGCGATGGGCATGGCCAAGGCCTTCGAGGCCACCGGACAGCAGAAAAAGGTCTTCGGCGTCGTCGGGGACTCCACCTTCTTCCACAGCGGCATGACCGGCGCGGCCGAGATTCTCTACAACAAGGGCCGCGTCATCCCGGTCGTGCTCGACAACCACATCACCGGTATGACCGGCCATCAGGACAACCCCGGCAGCGGCTATACCCTGCAGGGCGAGGTGGCGGCCGCCATCAAGATCGAGGACGTTCTGCGCGCCTACGGCTACGAGAAGGTCATCATCGTTGATCCGCAGGACCTTGCCGCCATGCAGCGGGCCGTGGACGAGGCGCTCGCCTCCGAGGTCCCCGCGGCCATCATCACCCGCCGCCCCTGTCTGCTCATCAAGCGGCTCAAGCACGAGACCGGGCTCTGCGTCGTCGATCCCGACAAATGCATCGGCTGCCGCATGTGCCTGAAGGTCGGCTGCCCCGCCGTCATGGTCAGCGGGAAGAAATCCGCGATCGATCCCACCCAGTGCGTCGGCTGCACGGTCTGCGCGCAGGTCTGTCCGGTCGGGGCCATCCGCAGGAAGGAGGAACAGGCATGAAAACCACAAGCGCGATCCTCGTGGGCGTCGGCGGCCAGGGGGCGATCCTGACGGCCAAGGTCCTCGTGAACGGCCTCATGAAGGCCGGCTTTGACGTCAAGATGTCCGAGGTACACGGCATGAGCCAGCGCGGCGGCAGCGTCTCCACCCAGGTCCACTGGGGCGAGAAGGTCTACTCTCCCGTCATCGGCGAAGGCGCGGCCGACCTGATGCTCGCCTTCGAGAAGATGGAAGCCGTGCGCTACGCCCCCTTCCTCAAGCCCGACGGCATCGCCGTCATCAACGACTACGCCATGCCCTCCGCGACCATCGCGGCCGGGCTGGAGGAATACCCCGCGGGCTGCCTCGAGGCGATGCAGGCGAACTTCCGCTGCTATACCCTGGACGCGGCGAAGATCGCCCTGGAGCTCGGCAATCCCAAGTGCATGAACATCGTGCT
Organism: Eubacteriales bacterium; assembly: GCA_030531505.1. Taxonomy (GTDB): domain Bacteria; phylum Bacillota; class Clostridia; order Oscillospirales; family Oscillospiraceae; genus Limivicinus. Next base: position 47,544 of record JAUNNH010000012.1, on the reverse strand, counting down.
CTTCGGTGCGATGACGAAGGCCCTCTCCCTCGATGAGATCGACTGGGAGGCCGTCATCCGGGAGACCGTTCCGCCGAAATTCCTCGACCTCAACCTCGCCGCCTACCGGGCCGGCCGGGCCGCCGCAGGCTGAGTTTTATCCGTTTTCCGACATGAAAAGGGCATCCGTGAGGGTGCCCTTTTATCATATGCGAAAAATTTTTTATCAATATCTTTTGGGCAACTTGACAAATGCGCGCAAGGGAAGTAATATAAACGCAGGGTCATTTGTACAAAAATGACAAACGGTACGAAATTTTGAATCAAAAGGAGGATCTCAATGAAAAGCATGAAACGGATTCTGGCGTTTACCCTGATGCTCATCATGGTAGTCGCGCTCACCGGCGTCACGCAGGCTTATGCCATCACGGAGAAGAAGGACGTCTACACCCTGACCTTCTATCACATCTTCGCAGCTGAGGAAGCCGGCGGCCACGAGTCTCTGTGGATCAACAAGGCCATCCAGGAGGTCGAGGAGAAATCCGAAGGCCGCCTGAAAATCGACTGCGTTCCCGGCGGCGTCATGGGCTCTGAGGAAGAGCTGATCCCGCAGGTCTTCGCGGGCGCGCTCGACATGAGCCTCTCCGGCCCCTCCGTCTGGGGCACGGTCGGCAACATTGACGCCATCGGCTGGTCCGAGCTTCCCTATGTCGTTGACAACTACTCCCAGATGAACGCCCTGGGCGAGATTCTGCCCGACCTGACCAACAAGCAGCTGGAAGAGGCCGGCATCGACCTGTACTGCCTGGGCGCGCTGAGCCAGGGCATCCGCTGCCTCTGCACCGCTGAGAAGTTCCCCGTCAACACCGTGGAGGACTGCAAGAACCTGCGTATCCGCGTCCCGCAGTCTGACGTCTACATGGCCACCGTCGAGGGCTGGGGCTGCGCTCCCACCGCGATGAGCTCCTCTCAGGTCATCACCGGTCTTGCCAACGGCACCATCGAGGGCTTTGAGTCTGACCCCGCCTCCATCCTGGCCCGCGGCCAGCAGGAGGGCTTCCACTGGTACATCGAGACCTATCACATCGCCTCCCTGAACCTGCTGATGATCAACAAGTCCAACCTCATGCAGCTGCCTGAGGATCTGCGGCAGATCCTGATCGACGTCTTCAAGGAGAAGAGCGTCGAGCAGTGCTATGACCGCGAGATCGTCAACGCCGCCCTGCTGGACGACATCAAGGCCGCCGGTGTTGAGGTCGTCACCCCGACCGAGGAAGCCTTTGCCGCCTTCAAGGAGGCCGACACGCCGTTCCGTGACAGCAAGATCGCCGAGTGGGGCGTTGAGGATGTCTTCAACGAAGCGCTCGAGTATGTCGCCGCCAACGCGAAATAAGCTCTTTTCCGCATAAAAATCAAGATCTGAAGCTCTTTTCCGGAGAGCCCCTTCCGGGCTCTCCGGACGCTTTTACAGGCATTTTCCCCCGACACTGGCAAATACCTCAGGAAAAGAGGTCGGTCTATGAAAAAAGTTTTAGCTGTCTATCAGAAGGTGGACGACGTTCTCGCGCTCATCATCAAGTATTTCTGCGCGCTGCTGCTCGCGATCATGATCGCGGTCTGCTTTGTGAACACCGTCGGCCGCTATGCCTTCCACCACTCCTTCCGCGCGGCGGAGGAGATCGTCATCCTCTGCGCGGTCTGGGTCACCTGCGTCGGCGCCTCGCTCACCGCCCGCATCGACGACCACGTCACCCTCGACCTGCTGCAGGAGCTCATCAAAAACAACAAGGTCCGCGCTGTCCTGTATGCCGTCACGCGCTTCCTCGCCTGCTTCTTCCTGGTGGCGCTTCTGCCGGCCGCCTTCAAAATGGTCAAAATTTACGCCCCGACCAAGCTGACCGGCACCGGCTGGCCCCAGTGGGTGCTCTACGATTCCTACATCGTCGGCTCGATCATGATGGTGCTCGGCTATCTGCGCATCACACCGGGCAAGGTCAAGGCGCTCTGGAACAACACCGTGGAAAAGACGGAGTTTGAAAAGATCAACGAAGGGGAGGTGGCTGAGTAATGTTACTGATCGCGTGCATTTCGCTTCTCGCGCTGATGCTGCTCGGCGTCCCCATCACCTTCTCGCTGCTGGGCGCGGGCTTCCTGGCCGTCCTGCTCGGCGACGGGCCGCTCCAGATGTACATGAACTGCCGCGGCTTTATCAGCGGCGTCAACTCCTTTACCCTGATGGCCATCCCCTTCTTCATGATCTCCGGTTCCATCATGAACCAGGGCGGTCTGTCCAAGCGGATCATCCAGTTCTGCTCGGCCCTGTTCTCCTGGCTGCGCGGCGGCGTCGGCATCGTCTGTGTCGCGGCCAACATGATCTTCGGCGCGGTCTCCGGCTCCGGCACGGCGGCGGTCGCCGCCATCGGTTCCATCACCGCTCCGGACATGGAGAAGATCGGTTATAAAAAGGAGTTCACCGGCGCCATGATCGCCGGCGCGGCCTCCACCGCCCCCATCATCCCACCCGGCAACGTCATGATCATGTTCGCCGCCATCACGGGCCTGTCCATCACGCGCATGTTCCTCGCCGGCTACACGCCCGGCTTCGTGATCGGCATCATCCTGATGATCATCTGCCACTTCTACGCCAAGAAGCACAACATCGACTACGGCGGCAAGTTTGAGGGCAAGAAGGTCGCCAAGGCGCTGAAGGATTGCTTCTGGGCGCTGTTGATGCCGCTCATCATCATCATCGGCATCACCGCCGGCTTCTGCACCCCGACCGAGGCGGGCGCTATCGCCTGTGTTTACGGTCTCGTCGTCGGCATCTTCTTCTACCGCGAGCTGAACCTCAAAAAAATCCTGAACGTCCTCTTCAAGGCCGCCGAGGGCACGGGCCAGGTCCTCTCGCTCTACGCCGCCTCCACCATGTTCGCCTACATCTTCACGGTCGAGGGCTTCGGCCGCGTCTTCCAGGAGTGGCTGATGAACGTCTCCTCCGGCTCCCCCACCGTCATCATGCTGCTCGTCGGCGCCTTCGTGCTGCTGATCGGCTGCTTCATGGAGCCGGTGGCGGTCATGCCCGTGGTGCTCCCGCTGGTGTACCCGCTGCTCCAGAAGCTCGGCTGCAACATGGTCCAGTTCGGTCTGGTGTTCACGCTCTGCACGATCATCGGCGGTCTGACCCCGCCTGTCGGCTCCTACCTCTTCGTCACCGTCACTGTCGTCAAGACCGGCGTGACCAAGCTCATCCCCTGGATGCTGGTGATGATCCTCGTCGACCTGGTCGTCGTGGCGCTCACCACCTTCATCCCCGGCTTCTGCACCTGGCTTCCCGATCTGCTCCTCGGCCCCATGTAGCCCATGGATAACCGCTACGGCAGCTACCGGCAGGTCCGCGCCCAGCGGACCTGGCGCACCCTGGGCAAGATGTCCTGGTGGCGGATCATCCTGGGCACGGCCCTGCTGCTCTCCGTTTTTCTGATCTCCGGCTTCTTTTCCCAGCGGCTGGCGCTCGCCGGGCATTTCCGCGCGGCGCAGAAGCTGATGGTCTATCCGCGCTGGGTGGAGCAATACCGCCCTGATCTCAAGGCCTTCATCGACGCCGGGCTCCTCTATGAGAGCGGCGACTATGAGGCCGCACGGGAGGCCTTCGCCGGGATCGACGAGCAGCAGGCGGCCGCCGTCATGGCGAACACCTGTGCCGTGAAGCTCGCCGCCGAAAAGCTGCGGGATGGGGATACCGAAGCGGGGCGCGCCCTGCTCGACACGGTGGATCCCACCCTGCTTCAGAAGGACGCCGCAGCGGAATACACCGCGCTCCTGGAGGAGCTCTCTCCCCCGGGCGCCGCGGGATCCTGACACGCACACAATCCATTCTAAACTATATAACAGGAGGAAGAATCATGAGACCTGACATCATCATCATGCTGACCCACCACGACGTGACCGTGAAGAACGCGGCCGAAGTCTTCGAGGAGTGCAAGGACCTCGAGGAAGTCAAGTACTGGGGCTTCAAGAACGTCGGACTGCCCAAGGATCAGATGAAGGCGCTGGTCGCCGCCATGAAGGCCGCCGGCAAGACGACCTTCCTCGAGGTCGTGACCTACGACGAGGCGAGCTGCCTCGACGGCGCCCAGACCGCGATCGACTGCGGCTTCGACTATCTGATGGGCACCCTGTACTATGATTCCGTCGCGAAGCTCCTCAAGGACAACGGCATGGAGTATCTGCCCTTCGTCGGCAAGGTCTCCGGCAGCCCCAGCATCCTCGAGGGCACGAACGAGGAGATCATCGAGAACGCAAAGGAGCTCATGGCCAAGGGCATCCAGGGCTTTGACATCCTCGCCTATCGCCATGTGATCGACGGCGAGAAGCTCGCGTATGAGTTCTGCGCTGCCGTCCCTGCCAAGATCTGCATTGCCGGCAGCATCAACAGCTTCAAGCGCATCGACACCATGTTCGACATCGGGCCCTGGACCTTCACGATGGGCTCCGCGCTGTTTGAGAAGAAGTTTGTCCCGACCGGCAGCTTCCGTGACAACCTGGTCGCCGTCGCCTACTACATGAAGGCGAAATGAGCGGTATGACCGAAATCACCCTGGGGCAGGCACAGCGCCTGACTGCGCCTGCCCCTTTTGCGCTGCTCTCCGCCCGGCGGGCCGACGGCAGCGATAACCTGATGGCCGTATCCTGGTGGACCTATCTGTCCAACCACCCGCCCATGCTGGGCGTCTGTCTGAGCAAGAAGGGCCTGAGCGGCTCTCTGATTGAGCGCAGCGGTGTCTTCACACTGAGCATCGTCGGGGAGCAGCTGCGGGACGCGGCGCTCGCCTGCGGACGCTGCTCCGGCCGCGATCACGACAAGGCGGCCGAGTTCGGCATCCCGCTGGAGGCGGCGTCGGCGATCCCCGCGAGCCTCGTCTCCGGCAGCCGCGCGGCCTTTGAGTGCCGCCTCGTCAGCACGGCCGAGGCCGGAGACCATGTGTTCTATCTGGCCGAGATTCTTGCCTGCCGCGGCGACGCGGAAGTCAAATCCTTATTTGCCTGGGACGGCTATGCCCGCCTGGATACGGTCTGAGGACCGGGAAAAGAGGTAGTACGTTATGATTATGGATTGCTCGAAATACGTCGGCCCGTGCAGCTGCGGCCGTGACCATGAACTGGAGACCAAAATGGTCGTCGTGGAATACGACGCTCTCAGCCGCTTTGAGGAATACATGGCGGCCGTCGGCCTCGGCGACAAGCGCCGCACCGTCGTTTACGACAGCAACATCTACGCCCTGACCGAGGGCAAGCACGTCAAGGCCGATCAGGAGATCGTCCTGCCCGCGCAGGGTCTGCGCAGCGAAGATATTCTCATTGAGGACATGATGACCAAGCTCGATTCGCCCGAGGTGCTCGTGGCCTTCGGCGCCGGCACGATCATGGACTTTGGCCGCTATCCCGCCTACAAGCTGGGCATCCCCTTCGTCGCGGTGCCGACGCTCGCAAGCTCCGACGGCTTCACGGCCAGTATCTGCTCCGTGATCCTCAAGGGGCAGAAGAAGTCCATCACCATGAAGGCGCCCGCGCTGGTCGTGGCGGATCTCGACATCATCAAGGGCGCGCCGAAGCGCCTGGTCTCCAGCGGTGTGAACGACATCCTCGCCAAGTACATCTCCCTGGCCGACTGGAAGATCGCGACCCTCGTCTCGGGCGAGGACTACTGCCCGATGGTCGCGGGCCTCGCCCAGGAGGCGCTGGATATCATGCGCGCCGCGGCCGACAAGATGGCCGCCACGGGTGAGGTGGACCATGAGGCGATGACGATGGCCCAAATGAAGAGCGGCCTCACCATGCAGCTCTGGGACAACTCCCGCGCCGCCTCCGGTGCCGAGCATCTGATGGCTCACCTGGTCGAGATGAAGCCGCCGCGCTTTGAAAACGCCGAGGGCATCCACGGCGAGTGCGTCGGCGTCGGCACCTTCGCCGCGGTGAAGGAATATCACCGGCTCGCAAAGCTCCACCCGAAGGCCAAGGCTTTCGAGCCGCTGACGAGCGAGTGGGTAATGGAGAAATTCGGCGAGCGGCTCTACGACGGCATCATGAAGGAGAACGCCCCGGACAAGGATATCCTGGGCAAATTCGATCCGCAGAACATCGTCGATCACTGGGACGAGATCGTGGACATCATCGGCACCATCCCGCCCGCCGACGAGCTGGAAGCGCTCTACAAGGCCTGCGGCTGCAAGTACCTGCCGGAGCACATCGGCATCGACCCGAGTCTCTCCGAGGAGGCGCTGGACATCTCCGCCGCCATCCGCAACCGCCTCACGCTCATCCGCATGAAGCGCGTGCTGGACTTTGACTGAGAGTACGCACAAACGCTGCCGTCCCGGGGAGGCAATCTCCCCGGGCTATAAAAAGGAGATGGAACATCATGTTGGACAAACGTCTGATCGAAGCCGACGCCTCGAAGCTCGATGAGCTGCGGGACATCATGGCCCATCAGGAAAACCCGGAAAAGCTGCATGATATCGCCATGGACGCCGTCCTGATCGAGCATGGCGCCCTGGCCAAGCTCTCGGACTGTGTCCGCTCGCTGACCGCGGGGAGCAAGGTCCTGCTGGTCACCGGTCCCACGCTCATCCAGGACGTGCATGAGCAGAATATCAAGGAGGCCGTGTTCGCCCAGCTGAAGGAGAGCTTTGAGGTCGAGTGGCTCGTCATCAGCGAGCCGGACAGCATCGTCCACTGCACGCCGGAGAACGCCGCGAAGATCCAGGCCCGCTTCGAGGGTGTGGACTGTGTGGTCGGCGTCGGCTCCGGCACGATCTGTGACCTGAACAAATACGCCACCTTCTATGCCGACAAGGAGCACCCGCTGCCGCTGATCATCGTACAGACGGCGCTGTCGGTCAACGCCTTCTCGGACAACTCCTCCGTCATGCTCATCAACGGCGTCAAGCGCACCGTCCACTCCCGCTATCCGACCATCCTCATCATCGACCTGGATGTCGTCACCGCCGCGCCGCCCGAGATGAACGTCAGCGGCTACGGCGACCTGATCGCCACCTGGACGGCGCCGGTGGACTGGTATCTGTCCTATACACTCGGTATGGGCGGCAACTTCCACACCGCGCCTTCGGACATGATCCGCACCCAGTGCGAGCGCCTGCTCGAGAACTCCGAACGGCTCGCCGCCTGCGACCCGGAGGTCATCGGTGACCTCGCCAACGTCCTCACGCTCAGCGGCTTCTCGATGGGTCTCGCGGATGAGAGCTCCCCGGCCTCCGGCTCCGAGCACGTCATGAGCCACCTGATCGACATGTCCTCCGGCGTGCGCAAGACCGGCATCTGCTATCACGGCACCCAGGTCGCCGTGTCCGGCATCCTCTCCTGCATCCTCTGGGACTATCTGCTCCACGAGTTCGATCCCGCGAGCGTGGACGTGGACGCCTGCTATCCGACGCTCGAGGAGATGGAGCCCCGGGTCCGCGCCGCTTTCGACTGGCTGGACAACACACACTCCGCCGCCAACGAGTGCTGGTCGGACTACCAGAAGAAGCTCACGAAGTGGCACAACAACAAGGAGAACTTCAAGGCCTTCCTCGCGAACTTCGACGCCTTCAAGCAGCAGGTGTCCGGCTGGGTCAAGGATCCGGCCTACATCGCCGCCTGCATGCACAAGGCCAACGCGCCCTGCCGCTACAAGGATCTGAACTTCCCCGTGGACGCCGATACCGTGCGCTGGGCGATCACGAACTGCCACCTGATGCGCAACCGTTTCTCCATCATCGACCTGCTGCACTTCAGCGGCAAGTGGGATGACGCCTTCGTCCAGATGGTACTCGACCGCGCCGAGGCGCTGGACGCCGGCCTGTAAGGCTGATAGCAACAAACAAAAAAAGATCGGAGCGTTTGTTCGCTCCGATCTTTTTTGCTTTCTCACAGGTTGCGCATCTGATTCTGGATCAGGCGGCCCACCGTGTCGGCCAGCATCTCCAGCGACTGGATACGCGCGAGATCCTGTCCGTAGACGAGGCGCGCATTCGGCACGTCCGCATCCTCGCCGGTGAAGACGCAGATCACCGCAATGCCGTCGGCCCGGGCGCGGCGCACCTCGTACGCCGTGTCGCGCACGCCGGCCTCCCGCTCATAGTCGATGTATTCCTCCTCCCCCGTCCCGGGCATCTTCATGATGTCGTTGGGCTTGACATCGGAGAGGACGATCAGCAGCTTGTGTTCGTAAGGCGCCGAGCTGATCAGGTAATGCGCCGCGCGGATCGCGAGTCCGTCGCGGTTACAGCCGTTGGAGACATACTCGAAGATGCGGCGGTTCTCCTGCGGCTCCCCGTAGTCGCGATAGACACGCAGGATCGTAAAGCCCGTCATCGAGCAGAAGGACATGACCCGGCAGGGGATCTGGCAGCGGGTCAGCGCCTCGGCGATCAGATAGCCCTGGGTCGAGACAGTCTCCTGCCGATCCTTCTGCGAGGTGGAAGCGTCGAGCAGGATGTCCACGCAAAGGTCGCCCATGTTGTTCTGCTCACTGCGCTCAAAGACCTTCGGATCGTCCAGCAGCGTCGCGCGCCAGACCTTCCCGCCGAGCAGCCGCCCCGTATCGGCACGGACGGGCGCGGGCTGCAGATGCAGCAGCACGGCGTTCTGGATCGCCCCGGCCAGTTTCTGTATCCCGGCGCGGCCGCGGGCGAGGTTGTCCTGATAATAACGGCGGTTGCGCTCGATCTGCTCGGCTTCGCGCTCCTTCTGCAGGGCCTCGAAGCCGTTTTGGAGCTTCCATGCCGCCGGTTCCCCCTTGGTGAAGTGCAGACGGCACAGCCGGTGGCTGCCGGTGCAGAGGCGTCGTTCGATCTCCCTGAGTTCGTGCTCGGAATAGAGCGAGCGGCCGAACTTACCGGCCATGAACACCCGCAGCTCCGCGGCGCTCATGCTGGTGTGCAGCCCGGCCCGCTCCGCATCTCCCTCGGCGGAGCCGCCCGCGCGCGGGCGATCCAGCAGGCCGATGCCGAACCGGCGGTAGCGCTGCGCCTTTTTCCGTGCTTCCTTTCGCCCGAATGAGAGGGGGAACTGCCGTCGCTCGCGGCGTCGTTCCTCCGTCGTGATCTGGAACCAGCGCTTATAGAGCGCCGCGGCCCGCTCGACGATCTCATCCGTCGTGAGCGTAGGGGGGAATTCCAGCTCATCCAGCAGCGTCTCGTCGTAGCGGCTGAGCTTCACCTCCCGCCCCAGCACCCGCAGATAGTGGGCATAAGAGAGGCAGTCGAGCAGGTGGTAGTCGTCGGGGACGCTGCCGCCGAAGGCGGCGACAAAGCGCGCGGCGTAGTCCTGCCGCAGCGCGGCCAGTACCGGGCGCTCGGGCAGCTCACGCTGGAACACGGCGTTCTCCAGTCCCAGCCACAGAAGTCCCTCGTAGGTGTCGCGCTCCTCCTCGTCCTCAAAGGAATCGAAGAGCCGGCGCAGCTTCGGATACTCATAATGCCGCCGGAGCGCGCCGATCAGCAGATTCCAGTAGAGCTCGGCCTGCCCGTCCGGCCCGTAGGCCTTGAAGTCGGGCTGAAAGCTGTAGTCGCGCGCGCCGTTCCAGATCGTGTTGACGGCACGGCGCTTCTGCAGCTCCGTAATCTCACTCATTATGCGTCGAAGAGCTCCGCCGCGCCGAGCGTGCCGGGCACGCGCGCGGCGATCAGATCGGCGACAAGCTGCCGCTCGAACTCGTCAAAGGACTTGTTCACAAGCCCAAGCTCCAGCGCCGGGCCGAGCGTGAGTCCGTTCTCCACCAGCTCCACGGCGGCGAGCAGGCCGCGCAGGTCCAGAGGCTTGGTGGAGATCTCGGAGCTGTCGCACTTCTGGCGTATGTCCCCGAAGAGCCCGGCGAGCTGTTCGGCATAGGCCTGCTTCAGCGTCGGAAACTGCTCGCGCAGGAGCTTCTCCAGATCCGCGTCCGAGATGATGGGCATGTTGATGACCATGAAGCGCGAAGCGAGTGCCTCATTGAGCTCGCGGGTGCCCGCATAGCCGTAGTTCATGGTGGCGATGAAGCGCGTGCAGGGGCTGAGCGTGATGCGCTCGTAGCCCGGCACGTCGATGATGCGGCGGAAATCGAGCGTCGCGTGCAGCACGGCAAGGGACTCGTTCTTGGCCATGTTGATCTCGTCGAGCACGCCGAAGCCACCCTTCTCGGCACACTGGGTCACGGGACCCTTGCGGAAGCGGACCTCGCCGCCGAGGAAGGTGTCGGTCCCGATGAGGGAAGCGGCGTCGGTATTGAGGTAGAAGGAGATGTCCCAGGCCGGGCGGCCGAAGACCGCGGCGAGGTTCTCGGCCAGGACGTTCTTGCCGGTGGCCTTGGGGCCGACGAGCAGGATGTTCTCCCCCGCCAGCAGCGCGATCAGCGCCTTCTGCCAGATGTCACGCCCGTAGTAGCGAAACCTCGGATGCGGGATGCGGTTTTCGTCCCCCTTATCAGCGGGCCAGCGGCGCCGGAAATCCTCCAGTCTCTCCAAAACGGCGGCGTCGATGCCCTCGCTTCGCAGAAAATCGATCATGTGTATTACCTCCGAAAAGAGAATTGTCAGGCGATCTGCGTCATCAGCAGCGCGAAGGCAGCGTTTTCATACTCATGTACCTTGTTGCCCATCACGCTCTCCTCGACCTTCCGGTCGCCCGGGCGCGGCACGGCGGAATACGCGCCCTGCTGGTAATAGTAGCCGTCCTCCGGGCTGCCGGCCCGGTACTTCATATAGCCTTCGACGGCGTTGAGACTGTTGTTCGAGAAGCGGAAGATAAAGTAGTGTTCGTTTCCTTTGCCGTCCTCGCCGCCGTTGAGGAGGCTGCTGTCGGTGCGCAGGTAGAAGCGGTCGTTCTCCGAGGAGACCGCGAGGCGCACGGGGACGCCGTTGACAAGCGCGTAGCAGTCGTAGACGATCAGACGCGCAAAGGCGTCCGGATTCACGCCGCCGATAAAGAGCTCGGGCGTGCCGTCCTTGTTGAGATCCTTGAAGGCGTAGCCGACATGCGGGCTGTGTGCGATGAGCTCGGACAGGCCGTTCTGCCGCGCGTACTGCGCCGTGTGTCCGCCGACCTGATAGGCCGCGCGGTAGGCGTTCAGCACGCTCTGGTAGGCCGTGACGAAATCGCCGACGTAGATATAGGCGGCGGTGCTGACGGCGGCGTTGCCCTGGCCGTCAAAGCGGGCCTGGAAGCCCCAGCCGTTGAGGGAGAGGGGGACGTTGCGCAGCGCGAGGGTGTCGTTGTTGACGCCGCTCAGCGCAAGGCCCGGATGGAGCGAGAGTGCCTCGGCCGCGGAATAGATACGCCCGTCGGGGCTCACGGCCTGCCAGGTGACGGAGGACGCGTTGTTCGCGTGGGCGATGAACCAGGTCGTCCCGCCGATCGCAAGGGATTCGCTGGTCGGATTCTTGGTGATGACCACCGTGGGGCCCACCGGTCCGGCGGGGGTGGGAACGGGTGTCGGCATCGGCGTGGGGATCGGCGTGGACATTGGGGCCACAGCCGGGTAATTGCCCCCCTGCTGCCAGCTGAGGGAGAGGGTGGACTTGGCGAGCGAGGCATAGTAGCGGTCGGGATAGGCGGCGTAATCGGCCTCGCTGATGGGGTTGCCCGCCCAGTCGCGGCAGACCGTGCCCACCTGCCCGTTCGCACTGTAGGTGACAGACTTGGTGGCGAGTGTGTTCATCTGCAGCACGCCGTCAAAAAGCCAGAATACGCGCTGGGCGTAGCTGTATTCCGCCGCGCTCAGCTTCGTGAGATCCTCGCAGACGTAATAGCAGGCGCCGGTGCGGCTGTCGGAGAAGCAGGGCAGCGCGGCGACGGTGATCTCCGGCCAGCCTTCGGTCTGGCTCGGGCTGTAACACTCCGTGACGCCGCTGAAGTTCGGGGAGACCTCAAAGCACTTGACGGTAGTGAAGGAGCTCGTGCCCTGGGTGGCGGCGGCGAGCACTTCGAGCCGTCCGTTGCGGTTGAGATCGGTATAGGCATAGGACCAGCTCACAGCCTCCGTGCTGCCGAAGGCCCACTGCGTGCGGCAGCGTTCGAGCAGCTGGATCTGCTGGGCGGTGTTCAGCAGCGGGGATGGCATGGTCACCGGCTGGGACGGCGCGATCGGTGCCGCGCCGACGACGACGGAGATGCCGGCAGGCCCCAGCGCCGCGGCGGCAAGTTCCCGCCCCGAGATGGCGCAGCCGCTGAGCAGCGTGAGCATCATCACCGCGCACAGCAGCAGGGCGAGCACACGGAAAAGCCGGACGGAAAAAGCGCGTTTCATGTTGAATCACTCCCGTAACAAATTGCAGTGGTCGTTTTCTGTTTTCCTTTGTTATCTATCAGATCCTTGCCATGAGTACAGGACGAAACAGCCCTGCTGTTTTGCCATCCTATAATCATTATAATGATTATAGGATGGCGAGAACGATCGCAAATTCGATCGTTCTCGCTGCCAAACGACAAGTTTGGCAGCGAATGACCCAAAGGGTCATTCGCCCGATGCTCATTGAAATGAATACATGGCCAAACAGCTAAGCTGTTTGGCTGCGCGGCAAAGCCGCGCGGCGAAAAGCTTTTTGGCTTTTCGCTATCATATAGTCATTATAAGACCGCGCGATTCAAAAAACAAGGCATGCCGCGGGATTCTTTGGCATCTGCCGGCAGCGGACGTCTCCGCACACTTTTTTAAAAAAGGCTTTCCCTTTCCCAGCATTTGGTATATACTGAACTTACCGGAATCGAAATCTTCCCGTACCCTGGAAAAGAGAGCATGTTTAGAATAAGGAGGCATCACCATGAAAAAACTGATTTCATTCCTGCTGATCCTGGCTGTTCTGCTCCCCTGCGCCTTCGCGAGCGCGTATTACGACGAGACCGATATGAGCGCGGTGCTGGATGCGCTCGACAAAAACTCCTACAAATCCTGCTACGCCGCGCTCCTGGAGGGTGAGATCCTCGAGAAGGGCGCGAGCGGCGACAACGCCAAAGCCCTGCAGCGCGTGCTGAAGGCCTTCGGGGAGGACGTCTCCACCGACGGCAAGGCCGGCAGCGGCACCTTCAAAGTCCTCAACAAGGTCCAGAAGCGCTACGGCATGGAGCAGACCGACTATGTCGACGCTGAGATCTTTGCCGAGCTCCTCTGCGCGCTGTACGTGTATCAGGAGGGCGAGAAGGCCGAGGATGCGGTCATCGCCGCGGGCATGCCCGAGGCCGAGTACCTGTACTGCCTGGCCCGCTATCAGGCGAGCAGCGGCCACTACTATCTCGCCAAGCAGAGCTACGAGGCGAGCCAGTGGGCCGACTGGGCCGACCGTGCCGATTCCTGCGTGAAGGACTGGCCGAAGGACGGCCGTGTCTGGAAGAGCTCTTCGATCGGCTCCGGCGTTACGGTCAAGTTCAAGGTCAAGAACGCCGATTCGGATGAAGCGACCTGCTTCAAGATCTACAATTCCGACGACAAGCTGGTCGCCGTGCTCTTCATCGGCGGCAACGGCAGCGCGCAGACGAGCCTGAAAGCCGGGCGCTACACCATCAAGCAGGGCAATGGCCACGACTGGTACGGCCGAAAGGACGCCTTCGGCGAGGACGGCTGGTATGTGACCTGGACCTTCGACGGCGGCGCGGACTCGTACAAATTCAAGAGCGGCTACATCTACACGCTGACCACCGGCGTCTCTGACGGCAACGCGGGTTCAAACTACGAGAACTGGGGCAACTTCTGATCACCCCATCCAAAGAGAAAAACACAGCCGGGAGGAGCCTTCCTCCCGGCTGTGTTTGCGTTAGCCTTTTATTTTCGCTCGACGGTCAGCTCCGCCTCGGTACCGGGCTCCTGTACGTTCAGCAGCGTCCGGATGATGGCAGGCACCCGCTCCGGCATAAGCGGTTCTTCAGCGACCGGCACGGGCGGGATCGCCGTGTCTGCCGCCGGAGGCATGCAAGGCCGCCCCTCTTCGTCGAAGGCCGTCTCAAAGCGCGCGGAGCGCTCGTTGATGCGCTTCAGGATCTTCTTCGCTTCCGACCCGGTCTGGATGACGGGGCTGTAGTCGTTGATGTCCTTCCTGCCGCTCATCCAGCAGGGGATGAGCTGTACCGCGTCGTCGAGCTGCAGCTCGCCGTCGACGAAGGTGAAGGTCTGCTGCGCGATCATGGTCTGCACATCCTTCGGCTTCGGCCGTCCGCCGTAGGTGAAGTTGCCGAGGGAGTAGAAGATATAGCGCCCCTTGTAGCGCTCAACGCCCTGGAGGATATGCGCGTGACAGCCGAAGACCACGTCCGCCCCGAGCTCCACGCAGAGGTGCCCGAGCTCGATCTGCTCGCGGCTCGCCGCCTTTTCGTAGTTGCTGCCCCAGTGCATACACACCGCGATCAGGTCGCAGTCACGGTTGAGCTCGGCCATCCCGGCGCGGAGATAGCCCTCCGTGACTTCCCGGCTGCAGTAGCTCGCGTCCACCGACAGCACGCCCACCGTAAGGCCCTGGATCTCGCAGCGCACGACCGTGTCGTAGTACGCCACGGGCATTCCGTAGGCGGCGCAGGCGTCGAGGGTATCGGTGAAGCCCTGCAGGCCGTAGTCGATGTTGTGGTTGTTGGCAAAGCTCACCACGTCCACGCCGCCGCCCGTGAGCGCCTCGAGATACTCCGGCCGGCCGAGGTGGCAGTATTCCTTTTTGTCCGGCAGGCCCGTCTTCTGGCGGAAAAAGCTCTTCTGCCGCGGCGCGGACTCGGACAGCACGCCCTCAAGATTGGCGATGGTCAAATCGTCGTTTTGAAAGACCTCGGCGACATGCTGCAGGAAATAATCGCTCCCGTACTTGTCATACAGATGATCCCAGGACTCGTAGTAGATCATCTTGTGGCAGCGGCCGAGCGTGCAGTCCCCGACGGCGGAGAGCGTGATGCGGCGCACATCGTGCCCCTCCTCCGCCGCGGCTGGGGAAAGCGGCGGCAGCGCGAGCAGAAGTGCGAGCAGCAGAAGCAGCCCAGCCCAGCGGCGGGCGCTCCCCGTCCGCACGTTTCTCTTTCTCATCGCGCGCCTCCTTCCGTCCTTTTTTTCCCCAGTATACGCGCCACGGCGCCCCTTTGTCCAGAAAAAACGAAAAACAGTCCCGTATTTGTCCCATCTTGTTCTTGAACCGGGCTGCCTTCCGGGTGTATAATAAAAACGTTATCGCGCCCTTTCGCGCGGAGAAAGCGCCATCACATACAAATCCAGACAAAGGAGAGACGCACGAAGATGAGCAAAGACAAGATCTTCAAGACGATGGACGGCAACGAAGCGGCGGCGTACGCGAGCTATGCCTTCACCGAAGTCGCCACCATCTATCCGATCACGCCCTCGAGCCCCATGGCCGACCATGTGGACGACTGGGCGGCGCACGGGAAAAAGAACCTCTTCGGCCAGCCGGTGCAGCTGGTCGAGCTCCAGGCGGAGAGCGGCGCCTGCGGCGCCATGCACGGCGCGCTGGAGACCGGTTCTCTCGCCACGACCTACACGGCCTCCCAGGGCCTGATGCTGATGATCCCCCCGATGTTCCGCATCGCGGGCTCGATGCTTCCCGGCGTGATGCACGTCGCGGCGCGCACCGTCGGCACCCACTCCATCTCCATTTTCGGCGACCATTCCGACGCGATGGCATGTCGCCAGACCGGCTTTGCCATGCTCGCCTCCGCGAGCGTCCAGGAGACGATGGACCTCGGCGCCGTCGCGCACCTGAGCGCCATCAAGGGCTCCATCCCCTTCATGCACTTCTTCGACGGCTTCCGCACCTCCCATGAGATTCAGAAGATCGAGGTGCTGGACTACGAGGATCTGCGCGGCCTGGTGGACTGGGACATGGTCAAGCGCTTCAAGGACCACGCCCTGAACTCCGAGCACCCGACCATCCGCTCCACCCTGCAGAACCCCGACACCTTCTTCCAGTCCCGCGAGGCCTGCAACAGCGCCTACAACGCGCTGCCCGAGATCGTGCAGGCCAAGATGGACGCCATCAACGCCCTGACCGGCCGCGACTACAAGCTCTTCAACTTCTACGGCGCGCCCGACGCTGAGCGCGTCATCATCGCGATGGGTTCCGTCTGCGAGACCCTGCGCGAGGTCGTGGACTATCTCTGCGCCCGCGGCGAAAAGGTCGGCATGGTGCAGGTGCATCTCTATCGTCCCTTCTCCGCAAAACATCTCATTGACGCCCTGCCCGAAAGCGTGCAGACCGTCACCGTCCTCGACCGCACCAAGGAGCCCGGCTCCGCGGGCGAGCCGCTCTTTGCCGACGTCTGCACCGCGCTCAGCGAGTCCGGCCGGCACTTCACGATCCTCGGCGGCCGCTACGGTCTTTCTTCCAAGGACACCATCCCCGCCCACATGAAGGCCGTCTACGACAACATGGCCGGTGAGAAGAAGAACCACTTCACCGTCGGCATCGAGGACGACGTGACCTTCACCTCCCTGCCCGTGGGCGAGAACATCGTCACCTCCGGCAAGTCGATCATCTCCTGCAAGTTCTGGGGTCTCGGCTCCGACGGAACGGTCGGCGCCAACAAGAACTCCATCAAGATCATCGGCGACCACACCGACCAGTACGCTCAGGCCTACTTCGAGTACGACTCGAAGAAGTCCGGCGGTGTGACCAAGAGCCATCTGCGCTTCGGCCACGAACCGATCCACTCCACCTACTACGTCACGATGGCGGACTTCGTCGCCTGCCACAAGCAGAGCTATATGAAGGACTTCCACATCGTGGACGAGATCAAGCCCGGCGGCATCTTCCTGCTCAACTGCGACTGGGATATGGCCGGTCTCGAAGAGCACCTGCCCAACCGCGCCAAGCGCGTCCTGGCCCAGCGCGGCATCAAGTTCTACACGATCGACGCGACCGCCATCGCGCAGAAGATCGGTCTCGGCAACCGCACGAACACCGTGCTGCAGGCGGCTTTCTTCAAGCTCTCCGGCGTGATCCCCACCGAGGACGCCGTGAAGTACATGAAGGACGCGATCGTGAAGACCTACTCCAAGAAGGGCGACAAGATCGTCAATATGAACTGCGCCGCGGTCGACGCGGGGCTTGACCACGCCGTTGAGATCAAGGTACCGGCGGCCTGGGCCTCGCTGCAGGATCAGCCGGAGGTCGTGGATCCGAGCCTGCCGAAGTACATCCGCGAGATCCAGATCCCCGTGAACAAGCAGCAGGGCGACGCGATCCCCGTCTCGGCCTTCATGGACTACGCCGACGGCGTGACCCCGGTGGAGACCTCGAAGTACGAGCGCCGCGGTATCGCGACGAACGTGCCGAAGTGGATCCCCGAAAACTGCATCGGCTGCAACATGTGCTCCCTGGTCTGCCCGCACGCGGCCATCCGTCCCTTCCTGCTGACGAAGGAGGACGAGGCGAACGCACCCGCAGGCATGGTCACGAAGCCGGCGCTGGGCAAGGGCCTGTCCGGCTACACCTTCCGCATCCAGGTCGACCCGGTGGACTGCCAGGGCTGCTCGAGCTGCGCAAACGTCTGTCTCGCGAAGGAGAAGGCGCTGGTCATGGAGCCGCTGGAGAGCCAGATGCACGAGCAGCCGAACTGGGATTACCTGGTGAACCTGCCGGTGAAGGAGAACCCGATGGACAAGTTCTCCGTCAAGGGCAGCCAGTTCGAGCGCCCGCTCTACGAGTTCAACGGCTCCTGCGCCGGCTGCGGCGAGGCGCCCTACATGAAGCTTATGACCCAGCTCTTCGGCGAGCGGATGTACATCGCGGACGCGACCGGCTGCACCTACGTCGTCGGTTCCTCCACGCCCGCCTTCCCCTACGCCAAGACCGCGCAGGGCTATGGCCCCGCCCCTTCGAACTCCCTGTTTGAGAACAACGCCGAGTACTCTCTCGGCATGTGCCTCTCCGTCGACCAGATGCGCCGCCAGGCCAAGACCCACGCCGAGGCCGCGCTCGCCGCAACCGGTGACGAGGCGCTCAAGGCCGCGCTCGCCGCGTGGCTCGAGAAGGGCGACGATCCGAGCGAGACGCGCCGCGTGACCGAGGCGCTCAAGGCCGCCCTCGCCGCGACAACGTGCGAGAGCCCGGACGTGAAGTTCCTGCAGGAGCGCACCGACGCCCTGGTCAAGAAGACGATGTGGATGTACGGCGGTGACGGCTGGGCCTACGACATCGGCTACGGCGGTCTCGACCACGTCCTCGCCTCGGGCATCGACGTGAACATCCTCGTCGTCGACACCGAGGTCTACTCCAACACCGGCGGCCAGGCCTCAAAGGCCACCTCCATCGGCGCGGTGGCGCAGTTTGCCAACGCCGGCAAGGCCACCCCGAAGAAGGATCTGGGCCGTATCGCGATGGCCTACGGCAACGTGTACGTGGCCAAGGTGGCCATGGGCGCGAACCCCGCGCAGCTTATCACCGCTCTCAAGGAGGCCGAGATGCACAAGGGCCCGTCGCTCATCATCGCCTACGCGCCCTGCATCAACCACGGTCTCGTCAACGGCATGGGCAAGGCCCAGGCCGAGGAGAAGCTCGCGGTCGAGTGCGGCTACTGGCCCCTCTTCCGCTACATCCCCGAGAACATCGAGAAGGGCAAGAACCCCTTCGTGCTCGACAGCAAGGAGCCCAACGGAAAGCTCCGCGAGTTCATGATGGGCGAGGTCCGCTTCTCCGCCCTCACCCGTACCTTCCCCGAGCGCGCCGAGGTCCTCTTCGCCGAAGCCGAGGAGTTCACCAACAAGCGTTACGCCCTCTACAAGAGCCTGGCCGAGTAAGTGCCGTCCCCCGGCGGGCGGCCGGTCCCTTCCGGCCGCCCGCCGCATGAAAGGAGCCCCCATGAGCAAGAAAGCGCTTTCCATTCTGGTCGCCGTGCTGGCACTCGCGCTGGCCGCCGTCGGCACGCTCTTCGTCCTGGAAAAGAGCGCCGGCGCGCAGCTGAGTGCCGAGATCGAATCTCTCACTGCGCTGGCCGAGACGCAGGCCGGCGAGATCGAAACCCTGACGGCGGAGGCCGCCGCGAGGGCCGACGAGCTCGAATCCCTCACCGCTGACGCCGCGGAGAAGGACGCCGCCATCGAGTCCCTCACCGCCGACATGGAGACCAAAGCGGGCGAAATTGCCGAGAAGAGCGCCGCCATCGAGTCCCTCACCGCTGACGTCGAGGCGCGGGACGCCGAGATCCGCACCCTGAACGCCGACGCCGAGGCCAAGGCCGCGCTGATCGCCTCACTGCGCGCGGATGCCGCCGCCAAGGGCGACAAGATCGCGTCCCTGAACGCCGACGCCGAGGCACGGGCTGCTGCCATCGAAGCTCTTACTGCAGAGGCCGCCGCACGTGCTGACGAGATCAAGACCCTCACAGCGGAGGCCGCCGCACAGACCGATGAGATCGAATCCCTCACCGCCGACGCCGCGGAGAAGGACGCCGCCATCGAGTCCCTCACCGCCGACCTCGAGCAGAAGGCCGCCGAGCTTGAACTGCTCAACGCCGCCATCGAGGAGCTGCAGGCCCCCGCCGACGTGGAGGATGCCTTCGACGCGACCCGCGCGTTTCTGCAGCGCTGCGAGGCGGAGGGCCTGCGCTGTGAATACCACGGCGCGGATGCCGATGGGGACGACTGCATCACCGTCAAGCAGTCCGGGCTGATCCCCTTCACGGTCCGCGTCTGGTTCAGCGGCGGGAATCCCACCGCCCCCTACCTGGTCTGGCAGTATATCCGCTTCTCCGCGATCGATCGTGCCCCCGTACTGGAGCTCTGCAACCTTCTGAACAAGGAGTACACGGACATGACCTTCCTCGTCGACGACTGGGACAACTCGGTCTCGGTACGCGGCATGCTGCCCGTCTCCGGGCAGGACACAGAGGACGGTGACGGCTTCGCCGCCTTCCGCCGCATGCTCGATGTCATGGAGGAGAACGAAGAGCACTTTCTTCCCTACGCGCAGTAAGATGCGACAAGCCGGGACGCAGGAGCGCCCCGGCTTTTTGCAGCAAAAAAGACGCCCGCCGGCGTCCGTTCCTCTCCCTATCATAAGCCACATAAAACAAATGACCCTTGACCATCCTGTCTTTCTCAAAACGGTCAAGGGTCATTTGCAGTTCTTGGTATCTAACATCCTGGTTACCTCTCTTTCTGCAGGATACGCCCGGGGACAGCCTGATGACCTCTCAGCAAACACGCTCCCTGTTCTTCGGATCCGAAGTTAAGAGCCTCTGTTGCGATTGTTTCAAACGGTACCCGACCTTGCCGGCTAAGGAGCCCATTTAAGTCCGTCGCCCGGTCTATTATAAAGATCTCGATCTCTGTGTCTATAAGATAGCAAATCTTCGTTTTATTTTCAAGTGACAGTCCGGCCAAAGTTTTTTCGCAATTTTTGTGCATTTTGCTAAAATATGCTTGTTTTTAGCCCGGATTCTCAGATCAGTTTTGTGCAATTTTACATAATATAGGTGACATAAAGCATAGCCGCCAGGCCGAGGTGCAGCAGCAGGAACAGCGGCACGAGCAGACGAAAGCGCAGCTTGCGCGTCTTGTGGTGAAACACGCGCATCCCGACCAGCGCGCCGACCGCTCCGCCCAGCGCGGCAACCAGCAGCAGCCGCCTCTCCGGCGTGCGGCGTCGATCCCGCTGCGCACAGCGCTTGTCCCATCCGAAGGCAGCGAAGGCCAGCAGGTTCATCAGAAACAGATACAGCGCCAGCGCGCCGACGATCCCTCTCACCATACTCACAGCTCCCGCAGCACGAACTCGGTCTCACCCGGGTTGAGGCCCAGCTCGATCCGCTTCACCTTCGGGTGGTTCCGGTAGTGTGCGCGCACCATATCCCGCAGCACGGTCCCGCCGTGGTAGCCGTGCACGATCCGCAGACGGTAGACGTCCCCGCCCGCTTTTCGGAGCTTCGCGTCGATCGCCGCGATGGCCTGGGTCTTGTTCATGTTGTGGATATCCAGCTCCTCAAAAGCCGCCATGCTCTTCCCCCCTCTTTTTTCTTTAGGTATCATCGTATCATACTCTTGTCAGATGCGCAATTATCTTGTAGAATAGATATATTACGGCGAAGGGAGGGAGCGGCCCATGGCAAAGGTGCTGCTGTACAATTTCACCGACAGCGAACGGCGCATGGCGGTCAAGCTCTGTCTGCACCGGCTGGGCATCGGCGGCGTCGATGTCGCGCCCGAGGAGCAGGGCCATCCGCTCGGTCTGCTGCTGGGGCTCGCGGGCTTCGAACCCGGCGCGGCCGGGACGGTATTCACCGAGGAGATGCTGGTGATGCACGCGCTCAGCTCCGCGCAGTTCAGCGGTCTGCTCGACGCGCTGCGCCGCAGCCGCGTCTCCGTCCCGCTCAAGGCCGTGGTCACGGATACGAACATCGCCTGGTCCTCCGAACGCCTCCACCGGGAGCTCGCCGCCGAGCACGCGGCCATGAGCTCGAAGGCGCGCAGCGTCCACCGGCGCTGAATCCCTCTATTTAAGAATAGAAAGCGGCGAACAATTTCCATGCACTCTTCCGATACCCGCATGACCGAGGGCAGCATCCCGCGGCACATGATCGCCTTTGCGGTGCCCCTCTTCATCGGCAATCTTTTTCAGCAGCTTTATAACACGGCCGACGCCCTGATCGTCGGGCGCATGCTCGGCAACGACGCGCTGGCCGCCGTCAGCGCAACGGGCAACCTCAGCTACCTGCTCATCAGCTTTTTCATGGGCATTGCGGCCGGTTCCGGCGTGCTGATCTCCCGCTACTACGGCGCGCGCGACACGGAGAAGCTGCGCCTCGCGGTCCGTACAAACCTCGCCTTCAGCTTTGCCTCCGGCGTGCTGATGACCCTTGTCGGCGTCACGATGACCCCGATGATCCTCCGCTGGATGGACACACCGGCGGATGTGATGGATCTCGCCATCACCTATACCCGCATCCTCTTCGGCGGCAGCCTCGGCCTCGTGCTCTATAACTCTCTGCGCGGCGTGATGCAGGCCGTGGGCGACAGCACCCATCCACTCTGGTACCTGATCTTCTCCTCCCTGCTGAACGTGGTGCTCGATATCGCGTTCATCGCGGTGTTCCACGCCGGCGTCGGCGGTGCGGCCCTGGCGACGGTGCTCGCGCAGTTTCTGAGCGGCCTTCTCTGTCTGCGCCGTCTCGCGCGGACGGAGGAGGCCTATCGCGTGCGGCTGCGGGAGCTGTGCTTCGATCCCACGATGCTCCGCCTGATGCTCCGCTATGGGCTGCCCTCAGGCGTGCAGAACTCCGTGATCGGCCTCGCCAACGTCGTCGTGCAGGCGAACATCAACATCTTCGGCACCATGGCCGTAGCCGGCTGCGGCGCCTACGGGAAGCTGGAGGGCTTCGCCTTCCTGCCCATCACGAGCTTCACGCTCGCGCTCACCACCTTCGTCGGGCAGAACCTCGGCGCCGGGGAGCACAGCCGCGCCAAGCGCGGCGCGGCCTTCGGCATCGTGAGCTGCCTGCTCATGTCGGAGCTCGCGGGGCTGCTGCTGTATCTCGCGGCGCCCGGGCTCATCGGGCTCTTCACCGTGGAGCCGGAGGCCATCGCCTTCGGCGCGGGAAAGTGCCGGATCTGCTCGCTCTTCTTCTGCCTGCTTGCGGCGAGCCATTCCCTCGCGGCGGTGCTGCGCGGCGCAGGCAAGGCCGTGATCCCGATGATCTCGATGCTCGCCTTCTGGTGCGTGCTGCGCGTGAGCTTTCTGAAGATCGCCGTCCCCATCTGGCACAGCATCGACGTGGTCAACTGGGTCTATCCGCTGACCTGGGCCCTGAGCACCGTGTTTCTGACCGTCTACACCCTGCGGGCCGACTGGGTCCACAGCTTTGACCGGGAGACAATATAGATATAGAGGAGGATCTCATCATGCCGATCGTCGTCGTAGGCAACGTTTTCGTGGACATCAAGGGTTTCCCCGACACCAAGTACATCCCCTCCGGCCGCAACTCCGGCTGGGTGGAATTCGTGCACGGCGGCGTGGGCCGCAATGTGGCCGAGGACATCGCCAACATCGAGCTGCGCCCCCGCTTCGTCTCGATGGTGGACGACAGCGAGCAGGGCGAGGCCGTACTGCGCAAGCTCCAGAACCACAAGGTGGACACGCGCTTTGTGGCCGCCGTCCCGGACGGGATGGGTCTGTGGCTCGCGATCCACGACTCCACCGGCGATATCGTCTCCTCCATCTCCAAGCGCCCCTGCATGGACGCGCTCGCCCGCATGCTCGACGAGCACGGGGACGAGATCTTTGCCGACGCCGACAGCATCGTCGTCGAGATCGACATGGACAAGGAGATCATCAAGCGCGTCTTCCAGTACGCCAAGAAGTACCGCAAACGCGTCTTCGCGGTCGTGGCCAACATGTCCATCGCCACGCAGCGGCGCGATTTCTTCCAGTCTATCGACTGCTTCGTCTGCAACGCCCAGGAGGCGGGCATCCTCTTCACCGATGACTATATGGCCGGCATGACGCCGGAGGAACTTGTGGAGGCGCTCTCGGAGCGCGTGATCTCCGCGCGCATCCCCTCCATGGTCGTCACGATGGGCAGCCGCGGCGCGGTCTACGCCACCATGGACGGTGAGAAGGGCCACTGCGCGGCCCGGCCCGTGCAGGTGCGCGACACCAGCGGCGCGGGCGACGCCTTCTGCTCCGGCGTCGCCGTGGGCCTGACCTACGGCAAGAGCCTGCCGGAGGCGGCGGACATCGGCGCGCGCCTCGCCGCCTCGGTCATCACCGTGACCGAGAACACCTGTCCCCGTTTCCTGCCGGGCGAGCTCGGGCTTGACGTGCCGGTCCTTGTCTGAACAAAATCGCTTCCGCCGCCGTGCCTCCGGCACGGCGGTTTTTTATCCGCAAATTGCATAAACCGTATCCATTGTACCCCCGGTTTCTTGAGAAAAACAACAAATCTTTTCAGAAAAACCGGATACAATTTGATTTTTCTAATTTACTGCATTATAATCCTAAAGCATAAGTTAAGAAAATGCCGGTCGTGTGCCCTCCTGTTTTCCCGCTCTGCGGGGGACGGCACGTCTCTCCGGCAGACAGGCGGATAAACCATGAACTCAAAGACTCTGTTATACATTTTAAAACGTATCGGCCTCGCCATTCTCACCGTCTGGGTGGTCATCACGGTGACCTTCTTCGTCATGCACGCTGTTCCGGGCGGTCCTTTCATGAGCGAGAAGGCCGTCTCTCCTGCGGCGCAGGCGGCGCTGGAGGCGAAATACGGGCTGGACAAGCCTCTGATGGAGCAGTATTTCACCTACCTCAAGGATGTGGTCACGCGCTTTGATTTCGGTCCCTCCCTCAAACAGCGCGGCCGCATGGTGATCGACGTCATCACCGACGGTCTGAAGACCTCCGTCAAGCTCGGCGTGATGGCCGCTCTCCTGGCCGCCGCCGTGGGCATCGTGCTGGGCGCCGTGGCGGCGCTGCGGCGCAACAAGCTGATCGACAAGATCATCATGGTCATTACCACCGCCTTTGTCTCCATGCCCTCGTTTATCATGGGCTCGCTGCTGCTGGTGCTCTTCGCCATACAATGGGCGCTGCTCCCGGCCAACGGCTCCACCTCCCGCGGCCTGATCCTGCCGATCATCACGCTCGCCCTCTACCCGATGGCCTATATCACGCGTCTGACCCGCTCCTCCATGCTGGACGTACTGGGGCAGGACTATATCCGCACGGCCAAAGCCAAGGGCGTCTCCGGCTGGAAGATCATCTTTGGGCACGCGCTGAAGAACTCGCTGATTCCGGTCATCACCTATTTCGGCCCCATGCTGGCCTACATCGTCACGGGCTCCCTGGTGGTGGAGCGCATCTTTGCCGTGCCGGGGATCGGCCGTGCCTTCGTCAGCAGCATCACCAACCGCGACTATCCCATGGTCATGGGCACGACCATCGTGCTGGCCGTGCTGATCGTGGTCATGAACCTGGTCAGCGATATCCTCTACAAGATCGTCGACCCGCGCATCAATCTGGAGTAAGGAGGGACGCGGACAATGTCAAAAAAACTGAGCATGCACGTGGACGTGGACGCTTTTCTTCCGGCGAACGACGAAGAAAAGGCCTATATGGTGCAAATGCGCCCTTCCTCCACCTTCTTCAAGGACGGCGTGAAGCGTCTGCTGAAAAACCATGTCGCGACGCTGAGCTTCATCATCATCGTGATCATCACTCTCGCCTCGATCATCATCCCCATGTTCTGGCCCTATTCCTACGACAGCATGCTGGGCGTGAACCCCGGCAGGCCCGTGGATGCCTCCTATAACAACCTCGCGCCCTTCACCTACGGCAAGACGGAGCTCAAGCAGATCGAAGCCGGTGAAAAGGTGTTCCCGCACGTCTTCGGCACGGATTCCTCCGGGCGCGACTACTTTATCCGCGTGGTCTACGGCACGCGCATTTCCCTCGCGGTCGGCTTCTTCGCCAGCATCATCGTGCTGATCATCGGCATGACGGTCGGCTCCATCGCGGGCTACTGCGGCGGCAAGGTCGACCTGATCATCATGCGCATCGTCGACATCATTTACTCGCTGCCTGACATGCTCATGGTCATCCTGCTGGCCAGCGTCCTCAAAACGACCCTCGGCCCCGCCCTGGAGGGCACGGCTCTTGAGAAGATCGGCAGCAACATCATCAGTCTTTTCATCGTTTTCGGTCTGCTCTACTGGGTCTCCATGTCCCGTCTGATCCGCGGTCAGATCCTCTCCCTGCGTGAGCAGGAGTATGTGCTCGCCTCCCGCGCCGCCGGTGCGAAGGGCAGCTGGGTCATCCGCCGTCATCTGCTCCCCAACTGCATCAGCGTGGTCATCATCTCCACCGCTCTGCAGATCCCCAACGCCATTTTCACCGAGAGCTACCTTTCCTTCCTGGGCCTCGGCGTCAACGCCCCCATGCCCTCTCTGGGCTCTCTGGCCTCGGATGCGCTCAACGGTCTCTCCTCTTATCCGTTCCGCATGGTCATCCCCGCTGTGGTCATCTCCCTCATCGTGCTGTCGCTGAACCTGTTCGGCGACGGTCTGCGGGACGCGTTTGACCCCAAGCTCAGAAACTGAGAAAGGAGAGAGGAAAATGTCTGATACTCCCCTGCTGAAGGTCCGCGACCTTCACACCTCTTTCTTTACTCCCGCCGGCGAGGTGCGTGCCGTGAACGGCATCTCCTTCAACCTCGAGCGCGGCAAGGTCCTCGGCATCGTGGGTGAGAGCGGATCGGGCAAATCCGTCACCGCCTATTCCATCATGCAGATCCTCGCCAACACCGGCAAGATCGTCTCCGGCTCCATCCAGCTCGACGGGCAGGAGCTGGTCGGCGCGGGCGAAAAGGTCATGAAAAACGTCCGTGGGAACAAGGTGTCCATCATCTTCCAGGACCCCATGACCTCTCTCAATCCCACCTATACGATCGGCCACCAGCTCGTGGAGGCCATCACCCTCCATACCGACCGCAACCGGCGCGAGGCCTGGGACCGTGCCGTGGAAATGCTGCGTCTCGTGAACGTCAACGATCCGGAAAAGCGCATGAAGCAGTACCCCTTTGAGCATTCCGGCGGTATGCGTCAGCGTGTTATGATCGCCATGGCCCTCGCCTGCGAGCCGGATATCCTGATCGCGGACGAGCCCACCACGGCGCTGGACGTGACCATCCAGGCCCAGATCCTGGAGCTGATGAAGTCGCTGCAGGAAGAGCTGGGCATGGCCATCATCATGATCACCCACGACCTGGGCGTTGTGGCGCAGATGTGCGACGAGGTCATCGTCATGTATGCCGGCTCGATCTGCGAGCAGGGCACGGCCGACGAGATCTTCTACAATCCCCGCCATGAATACACGAAGGGCCTGATGCGCTCCATCCCCACGGCGGATACGGCCGGCACCCGGCTGCAGCCGATCAGCGGCACGCCCATCGACCTGCTGAACATGCCCGAGGGCTGCCCCTTTGCTCCGCGCTGCGACAACGCGATGAAAATCTGCCTGCGCAGCCGCTGCGAGCGTATGCGCATCAACGAGGACCATATGGCCGCCTGCTGGATGAACGTGAAGGCCGGTCTGGAGGATGGCAGCATCACGCTTGAGGACAGCGGGAAGGAGGGCAGCGAGCATGCTTGATAACGAGAATACGCTGGTTGAGGTCCGGCATCTGAAGCAGTACTTCAACATCAATGTGGGCATGTTCAAATCGAAGCCCCTCAAGGCGGTGGACGACGTGTCCTTCGCCATCCGCCGCGGCGAAACGCTCGGTCTCGTCGGGGAATCCGGCTGCGGCAAGACGACCGTCGGCCGCACGCTGCTGCATCTCTATAAGCCCACCGCCGGCGAGATCTACTATGACGGCAAGCCGGTCCGGACCCGCGCCGAGATCAATGAGTTCCGCAAAAAGGCCACCATGGTCTTTCAGGACCCCTACTCCTCGCTCAACCCCCGCATGACCGTCTCCGACATCATCGGCGAGCCGCTCGATATCCATCACATGTATCAGAGCGCGACGGAGCGCCGCGAGCGCATCCTCGAGCTGATGGACCGCGTCGGCCTCAACAGCGAGCACGCCTCCCGTTACGCCCATGAGTTCTCCGGCGGCCAGCGCCAGCGCATCGGCATCGCCCGCGCTCTGGCCCTGCGGCCCGAATTCATCGTCTGCGACGAGCCGGTCTCCGCACTGGACGTCTCCATCCAGGCCCAGGTCATCAACATGTTTGATGAGCTGCAGGAGCAGATGGGACTGACCTATCTCTTCATCGCACACGACATTCTGGTCGTGCGGCACATCAGCGACCGCATAGCCGTCATGTATCTGGGCAAGATGGTGGAGCTGGCCGATGCGAAAGAGATCTATGAGCACCCGCTGCATCCCTATACCAAGTCTCTGATGTCCGCCGTGCCGCAGCCCGACCCCAAGGTGGCGCGCGCCAACAAGCGCATCGTCCTCTCCGGCGACATCCCGAGTCCGCTGAACGCTCCCTCCGGCTGTCCCTTCCGCACCCGCTGCCCCAACGCGACGGAGGTCTGTGCCGGGAGCATGCCGGAATTCAAGGAAGTCTCCGCCGGGCACTTCGTGGCCTGCCACCGTCTGGCGGAAATCAATTGATCCAACTTTGCTTCATCCTGCGGGCAACGCCGCAGTTTGAAAATACTTGTTGAAAGGAACAACAAAATGAAGAAGATTCTTGCCCTGCTTCTCGCTCTGGCAATGGTGTTCGCTCTGGCCGCCTGCGGTAATTCCTCCGCTCCCGCCGCCACCGAGGCTCCTGCCGCCAC
>JAUNNH010000012.1:0-19306 GCA_030531505.1 Eubacteriales bacterium | reverse complement strand
AACCCGCTGCTGAAGAGCCTGCTGCGGAAGAGGTCGCCGAAGAGGCCGCCGCGAGCAGCATCGCCGTTTGCCTGGCTTCCGAGCCCGACACGCTGGACCCCGCCCTCAACTCTGCGGTTGACGGCGCCACCCTGGTCAGCCACCTGTTCTCCGGTCTGGCCAAGTGGGCCCAGGATGACAGCGGTGCTCTCGTGATCGTCCCCGATGCGGCTGAGGAGCTGGTTGAGGGCGTCGCGAACGAGGACGGCACCGTCACCTACACCTACACCCTGCGCGACGGTCTGAAGTGGTCCGACGGCAAGCCCGTCACCGCCGCCGACTTTGCCTTTGCCTGGCAGCGCGCCGCCTCCGTGGCTCTGGCCGCCGACTACGGCTATATGTTCGAGGTCGTTGACGGCTACGACGACATCTGGGCCGACGAGCCCGCCGAGGACGCCGCTCTGAACGTCAAGGCGATCGACGACAAGACCCTCGAGGTCACCCTTGCCAACGCCGTCTCCTACTGGAACGAGCTGCTGGCCTTCCCCACTTACTTCCCCGTGCGTGAGGACGTGGTCGCCAACGAAGGCTGGGCCACCGATCCCGCCACCTATGTCTCCAACGGTGCTTACACCATGACCGGCTGGGACCACAACAGCGTCATCACCCTCGAGAAGAACCCCGACTTCGTCGATGCTGACTCCATCCTGATGGATAAAATCGAGTTCTATCTGTCTGACGATGCCAACAACCAGCTGACCAACTTCAAGAACGGCACCTGGCAGCTGATCGACGACGTCCCCACCAACGAGATCCCCGCCCTCAAGGCTGACTATCCCGATGAGTTCGTCGTGGCCGGCCAGATCGGCACCTACTATGTGTGCTGGAACGTCAATGAGGACATTCTCCCCGCCGACAGCGGTCTGACCGGTGTTGAGGCCGAGAATGCCAAGGCTGAGATCCGCAACGCCATCAGCCTGCTCTTCGACCGCAACTATATCGTCGAGGAGATCGGCCAGGCCGGTCAGGTCCCCGCCTCCTCCTTCGTCGCCATGGGCATGACCAACCCCGACGGTTCCCAGTTCTATCAGACCGCCGGCAGCAGCGAGGACTTTGACGGCTACTACAATGTCGCCGCCGATGCCTTCGAGGCCAACTACGCCGCCGCTCTGGAAGTGCTGAAGAAGTACTATCCGTACGACGAGACCACCGGTATGATCTCCGGCTTCCCCACCCTGACCTACCTCTACAACACCTCTGAGGGCCACAAGGCCATCGGTGAGTATCTGCAGAGTGCGCTGGCCGGTGTCGGCATCTCCATGAACCTGGAGAACCAGGAGTGGAACACCTTCCTGAACACCCGTAAGCAGGGCGATTACTCCATCGCGCGCAACGGCTGGCTGGCCGACTACAACGACCCCATCTGCTTCCTGGATATGTGGACCACCGCTTCCGGCAACAACGACGTGCAGTTCGGCAAGGGCGCGCATGTTGACGTCGCTGCCTACAGCCTGGATCTGACCGATCTCGGCTATGAGGTCAAGGTCGAGAACGGCACTTGGGCCGACACCTACGACGTGCTCATCAAGACCATCAAGACCTGCACCGACAACGAGGTCCGCTACGAGCTCATGCACCGCGCCGAGGATCTGCTCATGTCCACCGGCTGCATCTGCCCGCTGTACTTCTACACCGACATCTACATGATCAGCAAGGATGTGGACGGTTTCTTCTCCAATCCTCTCGGCTACAAGTACTTCATGTACTGCACCGTCGGCTGATTCATACCGCATCCGAAACCGAGGAGCCGCCCGTTGGGCGGCTCCTTTTCTATCTTTTGACAAAAACAGGCCCGGGATTCTCCCGGACCTCAGACTGCAGATGAACCCATGCAACCAAGCATGGACACGCATGGGGAGAGCACGAGAGGGGATTCATTCAGTTAAGGATACAATTAACCAAAACTCACGCTTACGATACTTCCATATATGATTTTGGAAGTATAACCCATGAAAACGCAGAAATCCTTTTTTGAGCAGAACAGTGGCACTTATACGCAGGTTGGCGATGTGCTCCTTCCGAACCTTACCATTGGAGAAGATGGACAGCAACCTATCGGCAAATATGGCCGAATGCGGAAACGCTATCTGAAAGAGCAGCACTCCTTGATCTATTTGGAACTACTGCTGTCCGGGAAATTGTATCCGTACCTATTGGAAATCGACGAAGCCTGCGAGGAACGAAGCGAGTTGCTTGTCCTCCAGATGGCCACGCGCGAAGGTGTGACCGAAGCGCTCAAAGCCTCCAATCAGATGGAGTGGGTGCGCCGCATGAACAGCATCCGCAGCCGTGCGGAAAAGATCGTGCTGAACGATCTTGTCAATTGCTGAGGGAGGTGTCGAGATGCTGATTCTGGAAGATTAATGTTGTCAAGGGTAAATATCACCTTATTGATATAAATATGAACCGTCATTGGTATATGTCCATTTTTACTGCTTATGTATCGCGGCTAATAATACAGAAATGATCACTTATATTGAATTACATTAGTCCTTTCGAGCCTGTTATGCTGAACGAACTCCCGCATAGCACTGCGGATTCGCGCGAGAAGATACCATGCACTTTCATAAGCCAGACCAAGTTATCTGGCCAGACCTTTGGCAGAAATGCCGCGCTTATCCATCGAAGTAATCATCAAACAGTATTTCCTCATACCAGACTTCGGCGTGACGGCTGGCACATCTGTCAGAAAGTATATAAGAGCTAAGCCCCAACATTTTTATGAAGGAGATTATGATAATGAACAAGACCGAACTGATTAAAAAAGTAGCTGCTGACAATGAACTGTCCCAGAAGGATGCTGCTGCTGTTGTGAACAGCGTGCTCAACACGGTCATGGATTCCCTGGCAGCCCATGATCCCGTTGCCCTGGCTGGCTTCGGCACCTTCTCCTGCAAGCACCGTGACGCGCGTCAGGGCCGCAACCCGGCCAACGGCGCGACTATCGACATCCCTGCCAGCAACACCCCCGTATTTAAGGCCGCCAAAGCGTTCAAGGACAAGGTCAACTGAGAAAAGCATATATTTCACTCCCGCTCATCGGCCCGTGCCGGTGGGCGGGATCTTTCTTTATGTTGTCAGGAAGATTGCCATTCCAATAGAATCCAAAATATGGCGTACTGACAATGGTGAAATAAACAGAAAGGCGATGTGCATAGATGCCGGATATCTAGCCCTGGCTCCAGCGCCGACACACGGCGAGGGATCCGGGGCTTTGGTTATCAAGAGGCGCTGCAATTTGACATTCGTGCGGCGCAAGACACGATGTCTTTCCCGTTGACGTTGTTAAAACTCGGGTATATAATTTGTTTTAAAGGGGTGAGAGAATGGAAAAAGAGTCAGCGGAGGAACTTGAGAGTTGCTTTCTCCCTGCGTACGCACTTGTTCGCAATATTCTCTATTCTGACTACGGCAGGAAAAAAGCCAAGTATTCCAAGACGCAGATTGCGGTCCTGGCGGCGTTGTATTGGCAAAATGAAATGTGTATGTCACAGGTCGCTGAGTTGATCGCCACCCCGCGCCCCCAGATGACCCGGTCTATCATCCCACTGGCGAACGATGGATTAGTCGAGAGATTTGAGGACAACAGCAATCGCAAAATGGTCTATATCCGTCTGACAGAAAGCGGCAGACATTTTGTGAGAGATTACCTGCGCAATCGCTTTGATACGCTTCGTAATAAACTAAGTGAAGCAGAAGCGGAAAAACTGACGGAAGCGGCAAAAACGATTGTTGAGATACTGAAAAAAACGCGTGCATAAGAAAAAGAGTGCTTTCTTAAGGGAAGCACTCTTTTCGTGTGTAATCCGGTTCTTAGGGCATGCAGCTCGGATTTTTATCATAGGTTGCAAGGCTCACCGTGACCAGCAGGATCAGGCAAACAGCCGCGCCGGGCAGTGTCCCGCCAATACCGAACGGTGATCCCAGTGCTCTCCAGACTGCGCACGTAACAAAGCCGCCAATGACCGCAGCAATCATACCCTGCGAGGTGGCCTTTTTCCAATACAGTGCAGCAAGCGCGGGAATCCCTGCTGCAGCAGCATAGAAATTGTAAATCATAGTCAGAATGGTGTAAGCGCTCTTGATATACAAAGCGATCACAAGGGCTCCCGCTGTCAGGACAACACAAAGCACGCGGGAGAAGAGAAGCTCTCTTTTCTCGCTCATGTCCGGCTTGATCGTCTTTCCAATGTCATCGACAGCAGTTTGCATGGAAACCAGCAGATAACTGTCCGCAGTACTCATCATAACAGAAACGATGCCTGCAAGGGCAAGGCCCGTTAATCCAGCGGGAAGCGTTGTGACAGCAAGCGCGGGAATAACCGCGTCCGTGCTGCCATACTGGCCGATCACGTCCGGTAAAAGCTGCTGCGCAGCCAAGGCCATAACCAGGATCATACAGACGCAGACTGCGTATACAGCAGTCCCCCAAAACATGCCGCGTTTGGCAGCGCGGCGGTCTTTCGCGGCAAATGCTCTCTGCCACATCTCCGCCCCGGCAATGGTTATAACAAGATAACTGACGATATCGCCCAAAAGACGACCGTCAATGTGTGGGACCAGATAGGACGTGTCGATCCCGGACAAATAGGATTTCAGCCCGCCCAGGGAGGATATGGATGAAATCGGCACCATGATGTACACGAACAGGACAAGCATGAAGAACTGGATCACATCCGTATAAACAACGCCAAACAGCCCGGAAGCCCCCGTATAAATGACAAATACCAGAGTTGCAAGCAACGCGCCGGTTTCATAAGAAATTCCAATTCGACTTCCGAGCAGCTTGATTATGGTTGCCGTTGCAGTTATTTGAGAGGAGACCGTGCCCATCATGGCAAACACGATCATAATTGCTATAACGATTTTTGCCGGTTTCCCAAAGCGGAACTCGAACAGACTCGGAATTGACGTGACCCCATGCTTTGCGCCGACATCATATATTCTTCCGGCGTATGCTGAGAAGAGAAACATTCCCGCCATATACGGCAAAGCAGTCATAAGGCATTCAATCCCGCTCGTGTATCCGAGGCCCGCCCGCCCCATCATGGAACTGCCGCCAATGATAGTGGCACATACGGTTGCAAGCATGACCTTTGTGCCCAAGGTGTGATCCGCTGTGTAAAAGTCTTCTCTGTTCTTTACCCGCTTCACAAATCGCAGACCGACACCCAACATGACCAAGAGATAGGCGATAATGATGATAATGTCCAATGTTGTAACTTCACTCATTTTTCGTTCTTTCCTTTCTTCTTGATTGATAGTACTTCTTAATGATTATATATCAATGATTATCTTTAGTCAATCGTTAAGAAAAGGCAAGCATGCGTCTGGCCGAAAAGAGTATTTTTTTCATGCTCCCTGCCAGGTATCGTTTTTTGATGCTCGGTGTGTTGATCGACAGTTCGATGATAGAAATCTGAAGATCAATGTTGTCAAGGGTGAATTTCCCGTCTTGTTACGAGCTGCGTAGCGGTGGACCCCCATCTTTTCCTGCAGTTATCAGCCATTATTCGGAAATTGCCTGTGGCAACATTCATATGGGAGATTTGAAGTAGAAAAGACTTGGAGCTGTATGACAGGAGTAAAAAAGGAGAGGCTTTAACGGCTTCTCCTTTTCTGCCTTTTCACTTCTGACCTATCAGATCCTTGAACTCTTTTGCTTCTGCTTCCACATCTTTTTTAAGTTGATGCTGCTCGGCAATATGGGCGGCTTCGGCCCGGATACGCTCATGGCGGATCTCCCGTTCCACGTCATGGGCTTCAAGCGCCTCTCCCGCGGACTTCTTGAATTCCTTTGCCTCGCTGCGGACCTGTTGTTTCAGAGCGTCCATGTCCTCGCGGCTTTTGCGGGAAGCCTGTCTGAGCTCGTCCTTGATTTCCTTTTCGACCTTTTTCATGTCTTTCATACGGCATATTCCTTTCCTTCAGTTTCACGGGGTACCCCCGTGTCGGTTTTTGGTATATATTCATAGCGAATATAACGGATTTGATCTTTGCTCCTTGCCACGGTATCCATAAACGCAAAGGCTTGATTCCTCAGTTCCGCCTGCGCTTTCCGAGGCGTCAGGGAGTTGTCGGGCATCATAATTTCAGAGAAGCTCACCTTGATCCCCGGCCGCTTGAGGAAACGAAAAAGCCCCTTCCGTTTCCGGTATGTGACGACCATGGCCACCGCAGGGGCGTTTTCCTTGACGGGATAGCGAAAAGAGGTGTCCGGGAAGGGCCGGATCCCCGTGTAATACGGCCAGATATGCGCCTCGGGGAACATGGCGACACAGGCATTCTGGCGATAACGGAGAGAGATGGCGTCCAGAAAGCCTCGCATGGCTGACATCTCCGTGGGGATCGGCAGCGCGCCGAGCATCATCACCAGATGCTTGATCCCTGGAATGGACACCACGTCAGGCCCCGCAACGATATACGCCCGCCGGGGAAACGCGGCGATGGCCGGGAGAAACGCGTCAAGGATCTGCGTGTGGTTCCCGTATAGGAAAAACCCTTTTCCGCGGAGCTGACGCAGCACCTTTTTGTTCTCAAACCTCAGTCCCAGATAGAGTCTGGCCACCAGCCAGACGATGGGGAAAGCGATCCCATAGTAAACGACGAAGGATACCGCACGCCAGAGGAGAGAAGAACGGACAAAACGAAACTCCTTCCCAACACGGCAGGTGGTGATGTTCGTACCCGCGAAGTCATCGTTGAGCGGATCGGAATAGGCGTAGACCCGTTCAGCTCTCATGCCTGCCCTCCGATACGTCCAGGATCATCTTCTCCATCTGATCCATACAGCTTGTGAAATTGAACTGCGCGGCATAGCCCAGATAGCTTTTTGAGCAGGAGAGTCTTTCCTCCGGGTGCTCCAGCCACCAGTCCATTTTGTCCGCGAGATCCTGCGGATCATTGTAGTGAAAGAGATTGTGATCCGTCAGGGCAAAATGCCGTGTCGCGCTGCGTGGGGAATCGGCGATCAGGGGCACCTTGCCGCAGGCGATGGCCTCCAGACAGGCGATGGCTTCGATCTCGATTTCGGCGGGATGGACATAGAGATCCGCGTAGTTGATGACCTTTACAAGCTCTTCACGGCTATAAAACCTCATGATCGGGTCGTGAACGCCCCGGCGCTTGGCCTGCCGCGCCAGGCTCTGCCTGAGAGGCCCGTCGCCGGCAAAAATCAGTTGGATCTCATCTTTGTAGCGGGATCTGGCCACAGCTTCGATCAGAACCTTGTGGCTTTTTTCCGGACTGTACCGGCCGGTAAACAGCACGACAAACCGGTCCTTCAGTTCTTTTGGCTTCTCTGCCGGTTTCGGCTGAAAAATGTGATTCACGCCGTTTGAGATGATCCGATGCGGCGTGGGGCCGACGATCGCTTCAAAGGTGTCGCAGATAAATTGGGACGGGTAATGGATACAGTCGCAATAGCGATAGAGATTCCGATAAAACACGTGATAGGCGATCCGATTGGCGGGGGGAAAATCCTTCATAAAGATATGCCCGGTGAAGTTCTCCGCCTG
The DNA here is from genome assembly GCA_030531505.1 of Eubacteriales bacterium. Lineage (GTDB taxonomy): Bacteria > Bacillota > Clostridia > Oscillospirales > Oscillospiraceae > Limivicinus. The sequence goes on along the minus strand of JAUNNH010000012.1, from coordinate 11,750 downwards.
GCAGTGAAATCCCGCCGTGAGAGGGAGCCCCAGCTCGTGAGCAAGCCTAGCCGCGGCGGAGCCGAGCGCGAAGGGCATCATGACATGGACATGATCCACGCCGTTGAGCGCCGCTGTCAGGATGTTCCTGTCCGGATTCGCCAGCGCGACGCCGTTTTTGGCTACATACGCGTTCAAAGGTCCGAGATTCAGTATGGGAACAACATAAAAGTCCTTCTGTCCCGCTCTCTCCGGGTCCGAGCATACGACACGCACATCGTACCCCTTTTCCCGCAGGGAGCGGATCAGATTCATGGCGGCGATGGTCGTACCGTTATTCTCTTTCCCCAACACGTCACAGATTACGGCTATCGTCATAGTCAAACACTCATTTTCTGCTTATTTCAATTTCCCGTCCCGGAGCCATTTCCGGATCTCTTCATTCAGCGGTCTCAACACACCCTTCGGGCTGATCTCATCCAGCAGTTCGATCATCAGCCGCACTTGCTCGTCGGTCAGCGCAGGGTTTCTTGAAACACTGCGAAGCTTGGCCTTTACGACCTGAAGGCGGATCTCCTCAAGCGAAGCGTGGTCTTCGATCATCAGGCGAACCTGCCCGCTCGCTTTTGCCGTCTGGATTAGATCCTTGTTCAGGAGCGTATAGGAAAGCCGCCCGTCTTTGTCGCTGTAAGCGTCGACAACGCGCTGATATTCCGCGCTGTCAATAACCGCCTCGATCTCCGGTTGAGCGGGAGCTTCTTCCGCCTCCTCCGGTTCAACAGCAAGCCCTTCGGGCATCTGTACTTTGCCGAGGTTTTTGTAAGGCAGCCCGGCAGTCAGCTTGATTGCCTCCGCAAACGCCTCCGGAGGATAATACTCCAAAGGCGTATTTGCAGTGGGGATCGCCTCGCCGGAAGTCTTGCTGATCGAGGCAAGCCCCGGTTGCCGGACATTGTTTCCCCAAATGGTAATCCCTGCGCCGCCGGATACCAGCTTTTGCCGATAAGCAACGGCGGAGATCGTTGTCAATTGGACCGTACTGGTTCTTATCATGCCTGATTCCTTCCTTCCCAAGAATCGAAGTCTTTCCAGAAAGCCAGAACAGCGGCCGTATAGCGTTCCGGATCTGTGAAATAACTCATGCCATGGTCCGCCCCGGGTACGATCAGCAGCCGTCGCGGCCCGCCGCAGGCGAGATAGTTTTCATAGGTCATCTCCACCGGAACAAAGTGGTCGCCTGTGCCGTGAATCAGCAGCACCGGGATTCTTGTGTTTTTCAGAGCCTCCGTCGTGGAGAAGTCGTTGGAGCCTACCTGGATCTTATGGCGCAGGATTTCGCTGGCAATCACGCCGCGCACGCCGTAAGCAATATGCAGATTGTTGTTGGCCACGTGCTTCCAGATGGCGTGCGGCGAGGTGTAGCCGCAGTCGGCGATGATTCCATGTACGTTCTCGGGCAGGCAAAGATCTGACGCCATCAGCACAGTCGCCGCACCCATGGAAACGCCTACGAGATAGATTGGGAGATCTGCGCCGACACTTCGGTTTACCCAGGATACCCAGTCGAGGCAGTCAAAGCGTTCTATCAGGCCGAAGCCCATGTACTCGCCGCCGCTGTTGTCATGGGCGCGCTGCTCGATATACAGGACGCTGCAGTCGTTCGCCGCCCAGGAGTCGGCCACGATACCGAAGGTTTCGTACCAGGAGGCGCGCCAGCCATGGACGGCAATGATGATCCGTTTCGCGTTTTCCACAGGGAGCCAATGTCCGACCAGAAGGATGCCGTCATGGCTGATGGTCTCTACGGTCGTGCTGGCCTTTTTCGAGAGCCTGTCCCCGGCTTCGATCCTCGCTTTGAAAAAGGCATCGTCCTCTATAAACCCAGCGACACGCTTCTCCGCCAGCTTCATCAGCTTCGGCTCCTCTCGATCCACCGCCATCTTCAGCAGGTACTTTGTGGTAGCAAAGGCGGAGATCGACGCTACAGCGGCTGAGCCTGCAAGGACACCGCCCCACTTTATGATTTTTCTTGAGGGGCTCGTCATGTTTTTTTCTCCTTCCCCGAATCATTCAGATAACAGTCGGCCATTTTTTGGATCCGCTCCATCCTGTTCTCCAGCTCGGCGCTCAGCACAGCGCATTCAAACAGCTCTCTTTCCAAATCCGCAACAGTTGGCAGATTCTTTTTATACCGGATCTTGTGCTCAAGGCTGGCCCAAAAGTCCATGGATATCGTCCGAAACTGCACCTCGACCTTCATGATCTTCTTTTCGCTGCGCAGGAAGATCGGAACGCCGACGATCAGATGCAAACTTCTATACCCGTTCGGCTTTGGATTCTCAATATAATCCTTCCGCTGGATCAGGAGAATGTCGTCCTGCCGAGTCAAGGCATCTGCCAGCATGTAGATATCTGAGGTGTAGGAGCAGATAACCCGCACGCCCGCTACATCGTTGAGATTGGCTTCGATGCTCTCCACGGACAGCGGGTATCCTCTGCGCTGCAGCTTCTCAACAATGCTTTCCGGTGATTTCAGCCTCGTTTTGACGTTTTCGATCGGATTGCGGTCGTATTGCAGAGACATCTCCTCATTCAGAACATGGAACTTCTCGGAGACCTCCATCATGGCGCAGCGATAGTAGGCCATCAACTCCCGGTATGGGAGCGCGAACTGCTGGATCAGGCCCGCGATCTCCCGGTCGGCGAGCTTTGCTTCAAGAAACTGCTCCACCTGCGCGGAACTGAGCAATTCCATCATTTCTTGTTTCTCTGTTTTATCCAAACCAACAATAAGACAAGAACTGCAACGCCTCCCACAGCCTGAAGGTAATTGGTATATCCGTTCATGGCCGCACCTCAGCGCCGGAGTGCCTGGGCGATGTCCGTCTGCTCCCAGGGCAGTTCCGCAGCGTTGCTGCCGAAATGGCCGTAGCAGGCGACCTTGGAATACTGCGGAGCGGTCAGATTGAATTTTTGGATAATGGCGGCAGGACGGGGATCCGCATGCGCTTTGAGCATTGACCGGATGATCGCCTCATCTACGCGGGCCGTGTCAAAGGTGTCTATGCGGACAGACATGGGGTCCGAAAGCCCGATGGCGTAACTCAGCTGCACCTCGCATCGGTCCGCCAGCCCCGCGGCCACGATGTTTTTGGCCACATAGCGCGCCATGTAGGCCCCGCTGCGGTCCACCTTGGAGGCATCCTTGCCGGAGAACGCACCGCCGCCGTGGCGGGCGTAACCGCCGTAGGTGTCCACAATGATTTTTCGCCCGGTAAGCCCGGAATCCGCTGCCGGGCCGCCTTCCACGAAGCGACCGGTGGGATTGATGAAGAACTCCGTGCTTCGATCCACCATGGAGATCGGCAGAGTCGGCAGAATCACGTGGGTGATCACATCGCCTCGCAGCTGTTCGATATCCACATCGGCCTGGTGTTGGGCTGACACAACAACCGTAGAGATCCGTACGGGCTTTTCGTCCTCGTATTCCACCGTGACCTGCGTTTTACCATCGGGCAACAGATACGGCAGCACCTTTGTCCTGCGCACCAACTCCAGCCGCTTGGCCAGCGCGTGCGCCATTTCGATCGGGAAGGGCATCAGCGTTTCGGTCTGACGGCAGGCATAACCGAACATCATGCCTTGGTCTCCTGCGCCGTGGTCTAGAAGCTCTTTCCCGCCCTTTTTGCAGACGCCGCGTGCAATATCCGGAGACTGCTCGTGCAGATCGACGCGCACCGCGCAGCTCTCGGCGTCAAAGCCGTGACCCTTTTCAGTATAGCCGATCTCGGCGATCACCTTTCGGGCGATCTCTTCATAGTCGATGCGGGCATCCGAGGTGATTTCCCCGAAAATGTGGACCTGATCGGTGGCGCATGTGACCTCGCAGGCGACATGGGATTCCGGGTCCTGCCGCAGCACCTCATCGAGTATGCGGTCCGCGATCTGATCGCAGACCTTGTCCGGGTGGCCCCTGGTCACGGATTCGGAGGTAAATACGCTTTTTTTCATCGGAAGTGACCTCCTTTATTGTTCGGAGTCGACTTGAGCGACTTTCTGTGCCTTTCTCGCTTCCCAGAGCTCCTCGGCCTTCGGCGCCCAGCAGGCGGCGTAGGCATCACACTTGGAGCACAGGTGCTCCGCCGTCTCGGGGGACTGCATATCCGTGGATCTCGCCCCGGATTTCTCCACGATCTCACGAAGCTTTTCCGGATTCTCCAGCATGGGGCAGGGCTGCATCATGTTGTTGTTGAAGGGCTGGCCATCATGGTAAGCCATGAACAGCGGCGAGCGCATGATATCCAGCAGGCTCTTCTCGCGGATATTGGAGTCGGCATAGTGGATGAATGCGCAGGGATCGGCGTCCCCATTGGCATTGATATGCAGATAGCGACGCCCACCCGCGATGCAGCCGTCGACGAACTCCGCGTCGTTCTGGAAGTCCATGCAGAACAGCGGCTTGCGGCTGCGGTAATCCCGGATGCGGCGATAGACCTCGGCGCGCTGTTCCGGCGAGGGCAGAAGCTCGGGAGATGCGTCATTGCCCACAGGCATGTAATGGAAGTACCAGCAAAAGTACGCGCCCTTTTCGATGAGCATGTCGTAGTATTCCTCAGAGGTGATGGAGTCGTAGTTGGCGCTGGTGTAGCAGCAGGAAATGCCGTAAATCAGCTTTCTCTGGTGCAGGATCTCCATCGCTCTGAGCACTCTTTCATAAACGCCCTCGCCGCGGCGGGAGTCGGTGGCCTCTCCGAAGCCCTCCAGAGAAATGGCCGGGGCGAAGTTTTTGACACGCAGCATCTCGTCGGCAAAGGCTTCGTCGATCAGCGTGCCGTTGGTGAAGGCGGTGAACATACAATCATTATGCTTCTCGCACAGCCGGATGATATCTTTTTTTCGCATCAACGGCTCGCCGCCTGCGAACAGATAGAAGTAGACGCCCATCTCCTTGCCCTGGCGGATGATGTCGTCAAGCTCCTCAAAGCTCAGGTTCAGCTTGTTGCCGTACTCAGCAGCCCAACAGCCCACACAGTGCAGGTTGCAGGCGGAGGTGGGGTCAAGCAGGATGGCCCAAGGTATGTTGCAATTATACTTCGCGCGCAGTTCTTCTTCCCTCGGCCAGCCGATGAGGTTGGCGTTGATGAAGAAATTTACCGCCGTTGTTTTCATGACCTCGGGATCTACATCACGGATGATGTGCCGAATATAGGGATAGTAAGCATTGTTGGGGTCTTCGATCGCCGCACGCACCGCAGCGCGCTGAGCCGGAAATTCCCCGTCTGCGAATTTGTCCGCCCAGTCCATGAGCTTGACAAGGTTGGCCTCCGGATCCTTATACAGCATGTCAAAGGCTTTCGTGAGACCGTATTTTTTCAGTGTGGTGGAAATGGACATGGATTTGCCTCCTTTGAATTTGGTGGCTTTATTCTAATTTGATCTGCCGGATCCCGCCATATGCAAAGCCGCCGGTCTTCCCAATAATTGAGAAAACTGGCGGCTTTATCTGATTTTTGTTCAAATTGGAGTTTTTATCTGATTTTACAACAGAGCAGGAGCATTCAAGAGAACGATGTTTTTCATCCGTCTTTATCCGGCACGCTGCACAGATGCGAAGCTAGAGCCTGCTCCGCCTGAGCGCGAAGTGCTGCTTTGCACTGCACAACCGTTGCGGCTTCGCCCGCGCTGTCTCGATACGCTTCCGCGATCTCCCTGTTGACGTCGGAGAAAAGCTCACAGAAGTTTAAATAAAAACGCTTGATATCTTCCCCTGCCATCAGTTGATGGATCGTCAAAATGGGAAGACTGGTTTTCAAAAGGCAAATGACCAACAGCTTCGCTAGGTGCTCGCGGGAATATCGTTTCTTTTGCGGCGGAGGAAGCGCACCCTGCTTTACATAGTTATTGACCATGGAAGCGGTCAGCCCGCGTTCATCGAAACCGGGATATCCCCTCAAATATCTTTCCACGAGGGACAGCACCTGATCCATATATAGTTCCAGCTCGGGCAGTTCCTGCCAGGACGGCAGAGTGTGTTCCCCAAGCATTGCACAAATCTCCGTAAGCGTAAGATAAGGATGCTCCTCCGCCTGTTTTACCAAACTGAACACCTCACAATTCTGTCTTTTCATGCATTACTATATCAAATGCACATGGGAATCGCAAGGGGAAACAGCAAAACCTATTGACAAGATGTTAAAGACGATGTAATATAGTTTCCGAAACGAGGTGATATGATATGCGCGCGAAGACCTGCCCTGTGCAGATCCTTATTTTTGGGGATTCCATTTTAAAAGGCGTGCGTTATGAGAATGGCGGCTATCATGTTGAGCATGACTGGCAGCGCGCTTTTTCCGAAGAATTCGGCGTCAGAATTGAGAACTATTCCCGCTTCGGAAATACGATTGGGAAAGCGATGAAGGTTCTTCGCCGGACCTGTGAAAAGCAGGCCGAGGGACGTGAAATCGCCTTATTGGAGTTAGGCGGGAATGACTGCGATTATGATTGGCCGGAGATATCCGCCAATCCGGAGGGAGTGTATCATTGCAGAACAATCCCCGAGCATTTCGCTGCCAGCTACCGGGAAGCGGTTTCTCTTCTTCGCAGCAGCGGACGAGAGCCGGTTGCCCTGACGCTCCCTCCGATTTTGCCCGATCGCTATCTGAATCATCTTTGTAGCAGAGGCGCGTCCAGAGAGAATCTCCTGAAATGGTTGGGAAGCGCGGAAGAGCTTTCCATGTGGCAGCACACGTATTCCTGCCTTGTGCGTCAGATCGCGCGGGAGGAAAATGTACGGCTGATCGACCTACGGCTAAAATACCCTGCCGAAGCGCGAGATCTTGAGCCGCTGATCGGCCCGGATGGGATCCATCCCTCCGCTTCAGGGCAAAAACTGATATTTGACGTCCTCTGCGACGACGCCAGAGCTGTGCTGGCATAAAGAAACTGCAGGAGGTTACTTCCCATCTAAAACGGCTTTATGCCGCATCGTTTTTACGTTTCTGCCGTATCTTCTCCACCGCCTCATGCGCCTCCCTCAGATGTTCGGCGAGGGGACGCTCGGAGCGGAAGGCGAAAAAGAAATGAACGCGTGCGGACGCTCGCTCTTGTGCGGAGCGGATATGAGCCTTGAGATTTTCAACCTTCACGATTACGCCGTTCTCATCGGCGAAGGCTTTTATCCGCGCAGCCCAATGGGCACTCAAAGCCATGTCCACAAGAAATACGCCGAAGAAAAAACCGATCACGAAGGAAAACGCCAGGTTCTCCAAGAACCAGGCGAGCGCGGTGAGAATATGCGGGTGGATCAGAAAATAGTATCCCGCGCCGAGCAGTGCCCAGAAGAAGGAGAATAGCGGGCAGATCAGTCCCTGAACATTCCCTCGGCAGTTGCTGTAATCCCAGAGTCGGATTTTCGCACCCTTGAGCAGCATGAGACCGCCGATGTACTCAATCAGTGTCATGCTGACGGCCATGCCAAGAAACAGGAGCACGCGGCCCTGAATGCTGCCGTCAAGCCCGGTCTCGCGGCCAAGCAGTGCCAGAAGATATAAGGCGCAGAGCCCAAAACCATAGATCGGCAGATAAGGGCCGGTACAAAAACCGGGGTTGATCCATTTGTGCTCCGGATTGGAGGCGGAAAAGAACTTTCGGAAAAACAGTTCCAGCACCCACCCGGAGACCGATCCGACGAAAAACAAATAGGCGAGAGTCAAAATGAAATTCATGAATCTTTGCCTCTTTCCTTATGCTTTTTAAGCAGGCAGGCGGAGAGCACGATCGAAGCAGCGTTGACACAGCCCAAACTGCCGAATGCGATCCAAAAGACAGGCGAGCTTCGATCCCCGATTCCGACGCCCATGACTGTATAGGCGACAAGCGTCGGCAAGAGGCCGAGGAGCGAACCAAACAGATAGGGCGCATATCGCCCCTTGGCAGCGCCGACATACAGGGCGACCGGCAAAAGTGGAAGACCGGTCGTGCGGAGCAGAATGTTGACAACGAACTCGGTCTTCTCTCCGGGATCTCGGCGATTTGCCGGATTTTCGGATGCTTCTCTGTAAGCTCGTTCAGCATGGGCTCACCCATTGTCCTTCCAATGAAAAACGGCGGCGTTACCATGACGGCGGCTCCCAAAAGATTGATCGCGATCGCGGTGGGCAACGAGAACATAACGCCGTCTGCAGCGTAAAGAACGCCGGAGTGCAGCAGAAAGTCCACACTTTTCAGAGTAAACAGACCCAGCATGACCAGTATGACCTTCCCCTTGCTTTCGGGCTGACAGCGCAGGATATCTTCAACGGACAGGCCGCCGCGGTTTTTAAGGAGAAGGATCAGAAGGCTTATCCAAGCTGCGCCCAGCATGCAGCCCCAAAGCCATTTCCACTTTCTGTCTATCTTGTATTTCATTACGATTCCCGATACTTGCTCATGGTCACGCGGAAGATCTCCTTTGTGCTGGGCGGCGTGTAGGTCACCGCGTTGGCCCCTGCGCGAATGGTTTCCCGGATGCTCTCGCTTGTGTTGCCGCCCGAGGCAATGATTGGCACGCTTGGATACTGCTCCCGGATCTTGCGTATGATAGCTGGAGTCTCCGCTGCGCCGGCCACATTGAGGATCGTCGCCCCATGCTCAAGTCGCCGGGCAATGTTGGTGTCCTCACTGACGACTGTAATGACGACCGGGATATCCACGGCACTTGTCACCGCGCGCAGATTCGGGTTGGAGATAGGCGCGTTCAGCACAAGGCCCATCGCACCCTGCGCCTCGGCGTCCTTGGCCAGCCCCACGGTGCGCACCCCTTTGGTCGTGCCGCCGCCCACGCCGCAGAACACCGGCACATAGGCGGCTTTGATGATGGCCTCGCTGATCGCCTGCTGCGGCGTGAAGGGATAAACGGCAAAGACCGCGTCCGCGTCACAGTTTCGGATGATGGCAAGGTCTGTGGAAAAAACGAAAGACTTGAGCCTGCGCCCGTTGACCACGATGCCACTGGCCTCATAAACGGCCTCCGGCATTTTCAGAATATGGTGACGGAGACTGCTCTGAATCGTCGGCGCGCCTGTTTTTACAACAGGCTGACGTTTTTCACGTGCAAACTTTTCCAGCTTTTCTCGCGTCTCCCGCTTCGCAGCGTCAGACGACAGGGCGTCCCGAGCGAGGATCAGATCGAATCCGCTCTTCGGGCGCACGGCGTCCTCAGCCACCGCCAAAACTGTGAGCGCCGGGAAAGGAGCTTCCTCGGATGCCTTTCTTAGCAGAAGCGCTGCGACGGGCTCGGCGCATACGACCAGCTCATAATCTCCTTCGCGGATGAAGCGGGCGAGTTCCTTCACGCTGATTTCGATCAGCCGGCGGACGCCTTTTTCCTTCGGTTCCTCTTCTTTGCGTGAATTGGATTGGAATGCTCCTGCAAGCAGTTCCTGAATATGTCTTCGGACGAGCTTTCTGGAATGCGCGTTGATTTCGGATACGGTATCCGAAAGGAAAGAGAGCCAGTCCAGCATCTCGCAAGTGTCGCCGCACCCCTCCAGAAAAGCACGCAGTTCCAGCAGCGCACGCCTCTGCTCGACTGTGCATCGGCTGGAGAGAATCAAAGCGCGCATCATTTACTTCTCCTTTCATCAAAAATGAACAAGTTTCGGGTTTTGCCTGTTTCAACGAGCCGTTTCATGTGTTAAGATATCCATAATAATATAATAAGAATACACAGCGTCGATTGCCATAGATAGATTGGCGAACTTGAATAAGAATTCAACAAGTTGCGGATAATGCCCAGAACAGGAGGCAGCGATCGTGGCCAATGTCAATATCACAAAAAGAGCTATTCAAGAGGCGTTTCTGGCCGTCTTGAATGAAAAGTCGTTGGGAAAAATCACAGTCAAGGATATTACGGACCGCTGCGGCATCAACCGCAACACCTTCTACTATCATTATCAGGACATACCTGCGCTTTTGGAAGAGATCTGTCAGATTCAGGTAGACGAGCTTGTTAACAAGTATCCCGAGTTCAATTCTGTTGAGGAATGTTTGGATGCTGCTATGCAGATCGTTATGGACAACAAGCGCGCGGTTATGCATATTTATAATTCAGATAATCGCAATACCTATGTCAGTTCCCTCTGGCGCATGTGCGAAGCGACCGTGACTACCTACTTTAATACCGCGTTCACAGATGACCGTTTATCCCCGGAGGATCGTCAACTGCTCATCCGCTATCACAAGTGCGAATGCTTTGGACTGATCCTCGATTGGATCAACAACGGGCTTAGAGAGGACTATGTTGAAGGAACGCGACGGCTGTGCCAAATGAAAAAGGGCAGCGTCGAGGATATGATCCGCAGGATCCGCCAGGGCGAAGGGCAATGATTCCTGCAGGGCGTTGAGGAGGTGTCCTAATTGTCCCAAATTACAAAGAGAGCGTTGGAACAGTCCCTGAAGAACCTGCTCCTTCAAAAGCCGATCACGAAGATCACGATCAACGATATCACGGAGGATTGCGGCATCAACCGTATGACCTTCTATTATCATTTCAAGGATATTTATGATCTGGTGGAATGGTCATGCGAGGAGGATGCCCGCAAGGCCATCGAAGGGAACGCTTGAGCTTCTTTTAGAAGATTCGGGATATACTTCCGCGCAAATCGCAAATCAGTTGAAGGTTAGCAGAGTCACGGTAACAAAGTACCTGAACTCATTCTGACAGATGAAATAGAGGCCACCCACATCGGCTGTGAGTACGGAGAATATGACCATGGCGAATCATACTGAGAGATGCAGGCTGCAGCAGCCAAATATAGAATTCAGAGGAGTTTTGGAGAATGGCGACTGACCGCCTGATAAACTTGATATTGCTGTTTTTCGCCTATGCTTTTTTGGGCTGGTGCATCGAGGTCACACTGAAATATTTTCAGTTTCACCGCTTTATCAACCGCGGTTTCCTGACCGGCCCGTGGCTTCCGATCTACGGCTCCGGAGCGGCATTGATCACCGTTGTGATAAAAGGCCTGGCCCCGCTGGAATTTTCCGTCGGCACCACCTTTGCGGTGTCGTTCCTTCTGTGCGGCTTTCTGGAATATATGACGAGCTATGTACTGGAGAAACGCTTCCATGCCCGTTGGTGGGATTACAGCCAGAAGCCCATGAATCTTCATGGAAGAGTCTGGATCGGGAACCTGATACTCTTCGGGCTGGGCGGCGTGGTGATTGTGGATCTGATCAATCCGCTGTTGCTTCGTCTTTCCGAACACATGAGCCTTCCTCTGCGGGAGATTATGGCGCTCTTCCTGTCAGTGGTTTTTGTCGCGGACTACGTGATGTCCCACTTTGTGCTGAAGCTTGTCAAGACAAGCGTTGAGCTCAGTGAGGCGGACGACACCGAGGCTATCAGCAAGGAGGTTCGTCTGCTTCTCAGCGACCGCTCTGTCTTCCACCGCCGCTTTGCGGATGCGTATCCTGAGGTCATTTATAAGACGGAGCGCATTGCCAAACGCATGGAGGAAATACAGGTTGAGATGGAAAGATTGCGGCAGGAAGCGGAAGAGCGTGTTGTTCAGATGCGGCAGGAGGTTGCAGAGAACCTGGAGCCCACAAGAAGCGTAAAGAACGAGATCATCGAAAAACAGGACGCACTGATCGGCATGCTCTATCGGGAAGAAGATGCCAGCCCGGAGACTCAGAAAATAAAGCGAGAAGTTGAGTCGAAAAAGGCTGTATTACTGAAGCGGCGTGCACTGTTTCCCAAGCTGTAAACAGCATCATTGCTAAAGCATTCG
>JAUNNH010000011.1 GCA_030531505.1 Eubacteriales bacterium | reverse complement strand
CGTCCTCGTAGTTGTAGCCTTCCCAGTTCATATAGCCCACCAGGATGTTCTTGCCGAGCGCGATCTCACCCTGTGCGGTGGAGGGGCCGTCCGCCAGGACGTCACCCTTCTGGACGCGCTCGCCAACGGCAACAATGGGACGCTGGTTGATGCAGGTGCCCTGGTTGGAGCGGGCAAACTTGATGAGCTTGTAATCCTTCACCTCGCCGCTGTCGTAGCGGACGGTGACATAGTTGGCGTCAACGCGGGTAATGAGACCGTCATCCTCGGCCAGGACGCAGACGCCGGAGTCGACCGCGCACTTGTGCTCGATGCCAGTGGCGACGATCGGGGCCTGGGTGGTCATCAGAGGAACCGCCTGGCGCTGCATGTTCGCACCCATCAGGGCACGGTTGGCGTCGTCATTCTCCAGGAAGGGGATCATGGCGGTGGCGATGGAGACCATCATCTTGGGGCTGATATCGACATAGTCGACATCCTCCCGGTTGACGGAGACGGTATCGTTGCGGTGGCGGCAGGTGATGCGCTTGTTGATGAAGCAGCCGTTCTCATCGACAGGCTCGGAGGCCTGGGCGACGATGAACTGATCCTCCATATCGGCGGTCATGTACTCCACCTCGTCGGTGACGCGGCAGGTCCCCTTCTCCACCTTGCGGAAGGGCGCGACCAGGAAGCCGTACTCGTTGGCGCGGGCATAGGAGGCCAGGTAGTTGATCAGGCCGATGTTCGGACCTTCGGGCGTCTCAATGGGGCAGAGACGGCCGTAGTGGGTGTAGTGAACGTCTCGCACATCGAAACTCGCGCGCTCACGGCTCAGACCGCCGGGGCCGAGAGCCGACATACGGCGCTTGTGGGTCAGCTCGGCCAGAGGGTTGGTCTGATCCATGAACTGGCTCAGCGGGGAGGAGCCGAAGAACTCCTTGATCGCCGCAGTGACGGGACGGATATTGATGAGGCTCTGCGGAGTCACGATATCGAGATCCTGCAGGGTCATGCGTTCGCGGATCACGCGCTCCATGCGGCTGAAGCCGATGCGGAACTGATTCTGCAGCAGCTCGCCCACACAGCGGACGCGGCGGTTGCCCAGATGGTCGATGTCGTCGGGTTCGCCGATACCGTTGGCCAGGGCGTTGAGATAGTTGACGGAAGAGAAGATATCGTCAGCGACGATGTGCTTCGGGATCAGCACGTCGATGTTCTCGCGGATCGCGTCCTTGAGAGCCTCGCCCTCGTACTGTTCACAGAGCTGCTTCATCACAATGCCGCGCACCAGCTCCTTGACGCCCACTTCCGCGGGGTCGAAGTCGATATAACGGCGGATATCCACCATACCGTTGGAGAACACGCGCACGTTCTTGCCATCGACGCGGAGGGTCACACCGATAACACCGGCGTCGGCAATCGTGCGGGCACGGTCACGGGAGAGGACCTCCCCCGCCTCGGCCAGGACTTCTCCGGTGAAGGGATCGGCCACGGCTTCGGCCAGTTCAAAGCCCGCAATGCGCGGATAGAGAGAGAGCTTCTTATTGAACTTATAGCGGCCGACGTTGGAGATTTCATAGCGGCGGCGGTCATAGAACAGACCGTCCAGCAGCGCCTCGGAGGACTCCACCGTGGGAGGATCGCCGGGACGGAGCTTGCGGTAGATCTCGAGCAGGCACTCCTCGCGGCTGCGGGTCGTGTCCTTGTCGAGGGTGGAGACCATACGCTCGTCCTCACCGAAGATCTCTTTCAGGCGCTCATTGGTGGTCGCGCCGACGAAAGCATCGCTCACGCAGCTCAGCCAGGTGGCGGGCTTGTTCTCATCGTAAGCGCCCATTGCCTTAAGGAACCAGGTGATGGGGAGCTTGCGGTTCTTGTCGATACGGACGTTGAAGACGTCGTTCGCGTCGGTCTCATACTCGAGCCAGGCGCCGTGATACGGAATCACGGTGGAGGCGTATACCGAGATCATCGCCTTGTCGGTGGTCTTGTCGAAATACACGCCGGGAGAACGGACGATCTGGGAGACAATAACGCGCTCCGCACCGTTGATGACAAAGGTGCCGCCCGGAGTCATGATGGGGAAATCGCCCATGAAGATTTCCTGCTCCTTGATCTCCTCCGTCTCCTTGTTGCGCAGACGCACCCGCACCTTCAGCGGCGCGGCATAGGTGGCGTCTCGCGCCTTGCACTCCTCCTCGCTGTACTTCGGCTTCTCGTTCATCGAGTAGTCAATGAAGCTCAGCTCCAGATTGCCGGAATAGTCCGTAACCGAGTCCACATCCCGGAACACCTCATGCAGGCCGGTCTCCAGGAACCACTTGTAGGAGCTCTTCTGGATCTCCAGCAGGTTCGGCATGTCGCGGATCTCGTCCACGCGGGCAAAGCTCTTTCGCAGAGTCTTGCCGTAGAGAACATCTTTTGGCATTGGCGCACTCTCCTTATCGTTTTTGAAACGCCCGGGTGAGTTTTTAAAACTTTTACCCTCGGCATTGATTTTACGCTTCCATACTGCTATACTATGTTCGGTTGGATCGTGGGGCAGAATGTCCCCTCCCACGCGCACATGGCAAGTTATTGTACCATTGCCGATCTGGGAAGTCAAGCTTTTTTTATTGAAAGAGAAGGATTTGCGGGAGCTGTCTGGCTCCCGTGTGTTTTTTTGTGACGATGGATTTATGGATTGCGATCATGATGGCGCTTCTGGCCGGTCTCGGCCTGTGGCTCCTGTACCGGGAGGGCCTGCTTCGATCCCGCATGAGCTGGTTCCTCGCGGCTTTTCTGCTGATGCTGGCGCTTGGGCTGCGGCTGGCTGTCTTCGATTACGAAACACTTGATTATCAGAACTTTCTCGCGCACTGGTGCGCGTTCTATCGGGAGCGCGGTGGCTTTGCGGCGCTGAAATACGAGGTTGGAAATTATAATATCCCCTACCTGTATTTCCTGGCCATTTTCTCTTATATCCCTGTGCGCGACCTCTACCTTATTAAATTTGTCAGCGTCGTTTTTGATGTGCTGCTCGCCTGGGCGGTCGAGCGTCTGGTCAAGCGCTTTGCCTCCGGGACGGCACGGCGGCTGGCCAGCTTCTTTGCGACACTCTTTCTCCCCACCGTTTTTCTCAACGGTGCGCTCTGGGGCCAATGCGACAGCATTTATGTTGCGCTTCTCCTGCTTGGACTTGTGCTCGCGCTGGAGGGGCGGCCGCGCCTGTCCGTTGTGATGGCGGCACTCGCCTTCGGTTTCAAGCTCCAGGCCGTGTTTGTGCTGCCGATTTACGCCGTCCTGTGGATCCGGGGCGACATCAAAGCCAGGCACATGCTCCTCTTTCCGCTGACCTATATTCTCCTGGTCCTGCCCGCCGTACTGTTCGGCCGTCCCTTCCTTGATACGATAACGCTCTATTTTTCACAGACAGGGAGCATCGGCTCCGGCCTCAACTATAACTCCCCTTCCATTTTTGCGATCTTCTGGCGTATCCCGGAAAAGGACCAAACTCTTGCCTCCGGCATCGGCATCGGCGCCGCTTTTCTCTTCCTGGCCAACATGCTCGGTGTCTGCTGGATCAACCGCCGCAAGCTCAGCGAGCAGGCTGTGCTCGGCATGGCACTGCTTCTGGCGATCGGCATCCCCTTTCTGCTGCCGCACATGCACGACCGCTACTTCTTCGCCGCCGACATTCTGAGTTTGGCTGTTGCCTTTTCCTTCCCGCTTTTTTCTCTCGCGGCCCCGCTGGTCCAGTTCGCCTCTCTGCTCGGTTACCACGCCTACTTGAAGATGCGCTACCTTCTGTTCATGGATAAAGGCGCCGTTGCGCTGATTGCTGCCTTTCTCCTGGCGCTGGCCTGCTTCGTACAGGGCATAAAGGGAAAGACAAAAAAGAAAAAGCGCTAAGCACGCTTCCCGTTCCGTAACGCAAAAATCCCCCGTACCTGTTTCGGTACGGGGGATAACTGTTATAAGGCGATCACTTGGAATTGAAGATCTTGAAGATACTGTCGAAGGGATCCTCAGCGGCATCCGGCGCAGCCGGAGCGGGCTCCTCTTCCTGCTCCATCAGAGGAGGAACAACAGGAGCGGCGGCGCTCGCCTTTTCAGCGGCGCTCGTAAAGAGGCCCTGGGGCTTGGAGGCGGGCCGAACGACAGAAGCCGTCTGGCTCTCCTGTGCGGCCGGCTCGTCAAAGCCGGTGGCGATCACGGTCACGCGGATCTCATCCTGCATGCTGTCGTCAAAGGTGGCGCCGAAGATGATGTTGGCGTCGGGGTGTGCGGCCTCCTGCACCAGGTTGGCAGCGGCTTCCACGTCCTCGAGACCCATGTCCTCAGAGCCGGTGATATTGATGAGTACGCCGCGCGCACCGTTGATGGAGGTCTCCATCAGGGGGCTTGCCACGGCCATACGGGCGGCGTCCTCCGCCTTGCCCTTTCCAGCGGCGTGGCCGACACCCATATGGGCGTAGCCGGCGTTCTTCATAATGCAGGTGACATCAGCAAAGTCAAGATTGATGAAGCCGGTGTTCTTGATCAGATCGGAAATGCTGGTAACAGCCTGGCGAAGCACATCGTCCGCGATTTCAAAGGCGTTGGCCAGGGTGACCTTCTGATCGGTGGCGTATTTCAGCCGGTCGTTGGGGATAATGAGCAGAGAGTCAACCTTGCCGAGCAGCTCCTTGATGCCGGCATTGGCCTGATCCATACGGCGCTTGCCCTCAAACTTGAAGGGCTTCGTCACAACGCCGACGGTCAGGATGCCCGCCTCGCGCGCGATATCAGCCACCGTCGGGGCTGCGCCCGTGCCGGTGCCGCCGCCCATGCCGGCGGTCAGAAAGACCATATCGGCATCGTCGATCGCCTGCGCGATGTTGTTGCGGCTCTCCTCTGCGGAGCGCTTGCCGACCTCGGGATCGGAACCGGCGCCCTGGCCGTGGGTCATCTTTTCACCGATCTGGATCTTCTGATCGGCATTGGAGACGGCCAGCGCCTGTTTATCGGTATTGACGGCGATGAATTCGACACCCTGGGTGCCCGCCTTGACCATACGATTGACAACGTTGTTACCGGCTCCGCCGATACCAACCACTTTGATCGTTACAACATTTTCCGGACCAGCTTCAGCTTTGAAGTCCATACGTTTGCCTCCCTATCTATAAGTCAGAGCACGATTTCGCGTGATAACCAAAAATTCAGTATCCCTATATTATTACATTTTTTTGCAATGGTCAAGAGCATTTTACATTTTCGTGAAAACTTTTGTAAGAATTTTGTAATGCCGTCAATTGGGGCTGAAATGCGCCGTGGATCCGTCGGAGACGTCGATCACACCCACATCGCCCGCTTTCAGCTTTTCCAAAACCGTGACAAACATACCAAATTTATGCTCCAGCCCTGTCTGCACGCCGAGAACGACCGTATAGCGGTCCTGATAGCTGAACTCCGGGCTGTCCGGATCGCTGAAATCAATCTGCGTGATATCATCCGTCAGGCCGCGCGCCTCGATCTGGTCCAGGACTGCCGCGAGGTACTCGACCAACTCGACGTCCTTATCCTCCGTCTCCATCTGTTCGCCGATCATCAGCGTACCGGGGCGGATCCCGATGACCGGGATCAGGGACTCGGTCTCTCCCTCCGCCGCTTTGCCGAGGACCTTGCAGCGGTGATCCAAGGTCCACTGCTCCTCGCCGAGTTCCAGATACGCCAATGCCGAGCTCTCCTCAACGGTGATGATGACCTTGTTGGGCAGGCGGCGCTCTACCGCAATATCCTCGATATAGGGAAGCTTGGAGAGCGCGCGTGAGATCGCCGCGATCCGGTCAAAGAAAAAGAGGTTATCTCCCTCTTCGATGGCACTGGCGCGGATGATCTCCTCCGGCGTATAGTGGATATTCCCCTTCACCTGGATATCCGAGACACGGAAAAACACACTCATGACAAAGATCACCGCCACGATCACCACCGCGAACATCAGTGGACCGCCGAAGCCGCTGCGGCGGCGCGGGCGCCGGTTCTCGCTGCGCGAAGAGCGCGGGATGGGACTGCTGTATCGAGCTTCTGCCATACTAATCTCCTTGCCGATCGGTATCGTTCGTTCTATCGTTCCAGCCAGATATCCGCCCCCAGAGCACGAAGGCGGCTGTCAAAGCATTCATATCCGCGTGTAATATGACCGTCATCGCAGATCACGGTCTCTCCCTGCGCTGAAAGGCCTGCCACGATCATCGAGGCTCCGCCGCGCAGATCCGTCGCCGTCAGGGCAGCGCCATGCAGCCGGGGCACGCCCCGCACCTCCGCCGTCCGGCCGCAGTAATCGATATCTGCGCCGAGACGCCGGAGCTCCGGCACCTGACGGAAACGGTTTTCAAAGATCGTCTCCCGGATGAGGGTCCGCCCTCTTGCCTGCAGCATAGCGGCCATCAGGACAGGCTGCGCATCCGTCGGGAAGCCCGGGTAGGGCTCCGTCACCACCGGCCCGACCGCGCAGAGTCTGCCGCTTGAGCGGATACGGGCGGAATGGTCCGTGCTCATTATATCACAGCCGGCTTTATTTAGGAAGTAGAGAACCGTAGAAAAATGTCGAGGGTCGATCCCCTGCAGCATCACGTCGCCTCCGGCCGATGCAGCAGCGCAGGCGAGGGTCGAAGCGACAATGCGGTCGGGGATGATACGCTGCGCGGTGCTCCCGCAAGGGCGAAATGCGCCGATCCGGATCGTATCCGTCCCCGCCCCGCTGATTTCCGCGCCAAGGGAGCCGAGAAAGTCCTGCAGCGCCACGATCTCCGGCTCACGAGCGGCGCCGTGCAGGATGGTCTCTCCCTTTGCCGCACAAGCGGCGAGCATGGCGTTCTCCGTCGCGCCAACACTCGGGAACGGGAAGACGATCTCCGTACCGTGCAGCCGTGCGCTGCGGCAGCAGATCTCTGTCCCGTCCTCTTCGATCTCCGCCCCGAGCTCCCGGAGAGCGGCGAGATGGAGGTCGATGGGCCGCTTCCCCAACTGGCAGCCCCCCGGCAGACTGAGCCGCGCTTCCCCGCAGCGTGCGATCAGCGCGCCCAAAAAAATGACGGAGGAGCGCATCTCCTCCATCAGACTGTGCGGGATGCTACAGCCGGAGAGCGTGCCTGAGTCTATGTAAACGGTATTTCCCTGCTGTTCCGCGACACAGCCGAGACAGCGGAGGATGCGCAGAGCCGCATCCACATCGCGCAGCTGCGGCACGTTGTACAGCTCGCAGCGCTGCGGGGCCAGGATAGAAGCCGCGAGGATCGGCAGCGATGCGTTTTTGGAACCCTGCACCTGGACGGCGCCGCACAGCCTTTTTTCCCCGCGAATATGCCAAAGCTCCATATAAATACCCCCCGTGCAAGCATTCAGGTCATCCTATGCACGGGGAGCATCCTTTGTTATTCTCTTGTTTATGCGTTGTTACAAATGTACTCAGTTGGGATAGACCACGCAGGCAGACTTGACGCCGTCAAGCTCCACATAGATATTCACGCTGGCCGGCACGGTGTTGAAGCATTCGAGCGTGATTTTCCATGGATCGGTCTTGTCCTCGATAAAGCGCAGGGCGGTCGCCGCTTTGTCGCTCATGCTCCAGACGACAGTCCCCTCTTTGGCGGCGCCGTTCAGAGGTCTGGCCTCCAGCGCAATCGATTCGCCGACGCGCATCGAGAAGTTGGTGAGGACCCGATCCTCCAAAGGATAATAGATCTCCACCTTCTGCTCCTCACGGGCCACGCCGGTTCCGACCACATGCACCATGCAGCTGGCCTTACCGCCGTACACCTGCGCGTAAATCTGGACCCCGCCGCTGTTCTCCGGCAGCGGTCCGACGCACTCGACATCGCACTGCGAAGGATCCGTATCGGAGGGATGGAAGGCCAGGGCGCCCTCACCGTCCGGATCGGTCGACCAGACGACCTCGATCGGGATATCCGCCGGGAGGACAGAGACGCTCAGCGGAACGATCTCACCGATGTGCATGGTGAAATCCTCCAGCTTCTTGCCGGCATAGTGGATATCGATCGACTGCACGGTCGGCATGGGAGTGGGCTCCGGCGTAGGTTCCGGAGTCGGCTCCGGCGTAGCGGCAGGCGTCGGCTCGGCAGTCGCTTCAGGTGCCGGCGCCTTTTTGCCGCATGCGGCGAGGCTGAAGACCATCAGGAGCGCCAGGCTAAGGCACAAACAGGTATGAAGTATACGCTTCATAGACTCACTCTCCTTTCAATAGCATTGCTGCAGCCGTCAGGCTGGGAATCAACTTGAACAGTTCACGGGACCATATTTTACTGTAAAAGCCAATAAAATGCAAGTGAAAACCGTCGAAAAAACTCATTTTCTCCCCACGAGTTAAGAAAAATTCAGATTTTTTGACTCATTTGCCCCCACTTTACGCCCACAAATCTGTCGATGTCCATCGAAAGAAGTCGTAAAAAACGACCCGAAGCTCACCAAAGGGAAGCTTCGGGTCGTGTGCTAAGCGGATCAGATATGCGCGGCTGCGGCGCGTTCCACCGGGAAAGCGCGGCAGTATCGCGCCAAGAAGGACTTGAAGCCCGCGATATCGCGCTCATCGGCCAGCAGCGTGCTGGAAGAGGCATTGGCAAAGACCTTTTTGTCAAGGTAATCCTCCAGGGTCTCATCCGCTTCCTTCCAGAGCATGTACCCCGCAAGAAGCGCCATGCCGTAGGGTCCACCCTCGCCGGCCGTCTCCATCACGGAGACCGGCGCGCCGACGGCCGCCGAGAGCATCCGCTGTCCAACGCCGGGCGTCTTAAAGAAGCCGCCGTGACCGTATAGCTTATCGATCCGCACCGCTTCGGTCTCGGTCAGGATGTCCAGGCCGATCTTCAGCGTGGCAAGCGCCGAAAGAAGCTGGGCACGCATGAAATTCGCCAGCGTAAAGGCCGCGTCGGGCGTGCGCGCAAAAACGGGACGGCCTTCGTCCAGATCCGTGACGCCCTCACCGGAGAAGTAATTGTAGTTCAGCAGTCCTCCGCAATCCGCATCGCCCTCGAGTGCCTTGTTGAAGAGCAGTGTAAAGAGCTGGCCGCGGTCCTGCGGCGCGCCGATCGCCTCGGCGAACTCCGCAAAAAGCCTGACCCAGGCGTTGATGTCCGAAGTGCAGTTGTTGCAGTGGACCATCGCGACGGGCAGGCCGGCCGGCGTCGTCACCATATCGATCTCCCGGTGCACGCCCAGCGGTTTATCGGTCACAATCATCGCGAAATCCGAGGTACCGGCGGAGACGTTGCCCGTTCGCACCCGCACAGAATTTGTGGCCGCCATGCCGGTACCGGCGTCACCCTCACAGGGGGCTACCGGGATACCGGGCTGAAGTGTTCCCGCCGGATCGAGGAACTTTGCCCCGTCCGCGGTCAGCCGGCCGCCGCTCTCCCCGGCCACGGCGACACGGGGCAGGATACGGCGCAGATCCAGACCTGTCAGATCCTTGAATTTACAGAGCATGTCTCCATCGTAATCGAGTTTCGCGCTGTCGATCGGGAACATGCCGCTTGCCTCGCCGACGCCCATGAGTTTTTCACCTGTCAGTTTCCAATGAATATATCCGGCGAGCGTCGTGAGATAGGCGATGTCCTTCACATGCTCCTCACCGTTGAGCATCGCCTGATACAGATGCGCAATGCTCCAGCGCTGTGGGATATTGAAACCGAAAAGCTCAGTCAGTTTCGCGGCCGCCTCGCCCGTGATGGTGTTGCGCCAGGTGCGAAATTCCGCCAGCTGCCGCCCTTCCTTGTCAAAAGGCAGGTAGCCGTGCATCATGGCTGATACGCCGATGGCGCCGACCGTGGTCAGCTCCACGCCGTACTTTTCCTTGACGTCGGCTTTCAGGTTGGCAAAACAGGTTTGAAGGCCGGTATGGACGGCCTCCATCGAATAGGTCCAGATGCCGTCAACGAGCTGGTTTTCCCATTCATAATCGCCGGAGGCGACGGGAAGATGCCTCTCGTCGATCAGCACCGCCTTGATGCGTGTAGAGCCAAGCTCGATACCGAGCGCGGTTTTGGTCAGTTCCATTTAATCACAACTCCTTTAAAGAACGGGAGGGGCGAGCCCCTCCCGTATCCGTATCACGTTCAGCCCCAGGGATTCTCGGTGGGATAGGGCAGGCATTTCGGCTGGTTGTAGCCGATATCCTGCACGCCGAGGAACTTGAAGACCTCAAAGAGCGCCTTGCCGTGATGACCGAAGGCCACGGCGCCGTGGTGCGGGAAGCGCTTCTGGATCAGCACATGGCGATAGAAGCGGCCCATCTCATGGATCGCAAAAATGCCGATGCCGCCGAAGCTCGTGGTCGCCACGGGCAGGACCTCGCCCTCGGCGATGTAGGAGCGGAGATTGCCCTCCGAATCGCACTGGAGACGGTAGAAGGTGATCTCACCCGGCGCGATGTCGCCCTCAAGGGTGCCGCGGGTAAAGTCGGGCTCGCTTCCTTCCGGCTCAAGCAGGCGGTGCTGAATAAGCTGATACTTGACGGCGCGGTCGGCGCACATCTTGCAGCTCGGGGTGTTGCCGCAGTGGAAGCCCATGAAGGTGTCGGTCAGGCTGTAGTCGAACTTGCCCTTGATCTGGCTCTCCCACATCTGGGCGGGGACGGAGTTGTTGATATCGAGCAGCGTGACCGCATCGCCGGAGACGCAGGCGCCGATATACTCGGAAAGCGCGCCGTAGATATCGACCTCGCAGCTCACGGGGATGCCGCGGGAGGCCAGGCGGGAGTTGACATAGCAGGGCTCAAAGCCAAACTGCTCCGGGAAGGCGGGCCAGCACTTGTCAGCAAACGCGACGTACTTGCGTGCGCCCTTGTGCTCCTCCGCCCAGTCGAGCAGCGTCAGCTCAAACTGCGCCATGCGCTCGAGCATATCCGGGAAGTACTTGCCCTCCCCCATCTCGGCGGCCATATCCGCGCAGACCTCGGGGATGCGCTTGTCGCCGGCATGGGCCTTATAGCTCACGAGCAGATCGAGCTCAGAGTTCTCCTCGATCTCCACGCCCAGCTCATACAGTCCCTTGATGGGAGCGTTGCAGGCAAAGAAGTCCTGCGGACGCGGGCCGAAGGTAATGATCTTCAGGTTCTGTACGCCGATGACGGCGCGGGCGACAGGATAGAAATCCTTGATCATCTTACCGATATCCGCCGCGGTGCCCACGGGGTACTCGGGGATATATCCCTTGAGATGGCGCATGCCGAGGTTATAGGAGCAGTTGAGCATGCCGCAGTATGCGTCGCCGCGGCCGTTGATGAGGTCACCGTCGCCCTCGGCGGCCGCAACGAACATGCAGGGGCCGTCAAAATACTTGGCGATCAGGGTCTCGGGCGTCTCGGGGCCGAAGTTGCCGAGGAACACGACCAGCGCGTTGCAGCCGGCAGCCTTCACGTCTTCCACCGCTTTGAGCATGTCCTTCTCGTTCTCGACGGTCACCGGGCACTCGTAGATATTGCCGCCGCAGGTCTGGACGATTGCCTCGCGCCGGGCGATGGAGAGGCCGATGGGGAAACAGTCGCGGGATACGGCAACGATGCCGAGCTTGACTTCTGGGATGTTGGTCATCATGTTAAATGTCCTCCTTGATATCGATATTGAGGCCGCTCAAGCCGATGTGAGCGCCGTTTTTCGCTTCATTGGAATCCGGATGTGCCAGCAGCCATTTGTTGCGGGCGGTCATCCATCCATCCTCTTCGCACTTTGCTTCGAAGACAGGCTTATCGGTGTTCGTGCCCTTCGGCAGAACGACCGCCACGCGGAAGCCGCAGTGCGGGCAGGTATGGCAGGGAGCGTAGTGGAGCGTCGTGGCATAGACCTCCACCGGCAGTCCCTTCGGCACGCGGAAGGCCTTGACCTTCCCGGTGTCCAGAACGCCGTCGACGATCTCATCCTGTTTTGCGAGAAGCAGGATAAAATCCTTCCAGCCGATGTTCACCTCGCTGTCACGGTGATACTCCAGGCAGTTGAGCTTCGTATTATGCCCCCAGCACATACCGAGCTGGACAGGCATGCCGCCGTAAGCCCGGTCGCGCAGTTCGGAGAAGATCGCGCAGCTCTCCAGGCTCGCAATGCCCGGCTCGTAGGCTGTCCCCTCCTCCGGCTGCTCGATCGCCGCCATGGCCGCGACGAGTTCCGTTGTGTCATAACCCTCCAGCACCTTGCCGTAGGGCTTGAATTCCGGATCGGTAACGGAATAGATGTGCATATTGTGCCTCCTTATTGCAGTTTGGGAAAGACTTCCTTCAAAGCCGGATAGATCAGGCCGAACTTGCGGTACTGCGCCTCATAGCGCTCCGCGATCGCCGGATCCGGCTCCACGGTTTTGGTCACATGCACCAGCGCGTCCGCACAGGCCTGAACGCTCTCAAAAGCCCCGCAGCCAACCATGGCGAGCATCGCGCCGCCGTAACCGGGACCTTCCTCCGTCTGCGGGATGTCGAGCGGGATGTTCAGGACATTGGCCATAATCTTCCGCCAGAGCGGGGACTTGGCACCGCCGCCGCAGAGCTTGGAGCGGTCGACCGGAACGCCGAGGCTTCTCGCGACCTCAAAGGAATCCCGGATGGCAAAGGCCACACCCTCGAGCACCGCCTGCACCAGATCGGCGCGGCTCGTGTCCATCGACACGCCGACAAAGGTTCCGCGGGCGTCGGTGTCGTTGATGGGACTGCGCTCGCCCATCAGATACGGCAGGAAGAACACGCGGTTCCGGCCGAGGCGCTCATCCGTGATATCGCGCTGCTCGGCAGCGTAATCCGTCGTCCTGAGGATCTCGTCGCAGAGCCACTTGTTGCAGCTCGCAGCCGAGAGCATGCAGCCCATGAGATGCCAGCGCCCGTCAGCGTGGGCGAAAGCGTGCAGCGCGTTATGCGGGTCCACGCCGAATTTGCTTGAGGAGATAAAGATCGTGCCCGAGGTGCCGAGCGAAATGTTGCAGGCGCCGTCGCCCACCGTACCGGTCCCAACCGCGGCGGCCGCATTGTCGCCCGCGCCGGCCACGACCTTCACATCGGCCGGAAGGCCAAGCTCTTCTGCGATCTCCGGCTTCAGCGTGCCGATGACCTCAAAGCTCTCAAAGAGCCGCGGCATCTGCTTCTCATCCACGCCGCAGATCCCCAGCATTTCTTTCGACCAGCTCTTGTGCTCGACGTCCAACAGCAGCATGCCGGAGGCATCGGAGTAATCGCAGCTGTGCACACCGGTGAGCTTATAATTGATATAGTCCTTGGGAAGCATGATCTTCGCGATGCGCTTAAAGTTCTCCGGCTCCTTGTTGCGCATCCACAGGATCTTCGGCGCGGTAAAGCCGGCAAAGGCGATGTTGGCCGTGAGCGCCGAGAGCTTTTCCTTGCCCACAACCGTGTTGAGCCACGCGGTCTCCTCCGCCGTGCGTCCATCGTTCCACAGAATAGCCGGGCGAATGACCGCATCCTGCGCATCCAGCGCCACGAGCCCGTGCATCTGTCCGCCGCAGCCGATACCGCGCACCTGCGCGCAGTCCACGTCCTTCGTCAGATCACGGATCCCCTCCGTCACCGCTTCCCACCAGCAGGCGGGCTCCTGCTCTGACCAGCCGGGATGCGGGAACAGCAGCGGATATTCGCGTGAAGCACTGTTCAGGATCCGGCCCGCTTCGTCGACCAGCAGCAGCTTGACCGAGGAGGTGCCGAGATCGACACCGATATAATAGCCCATACGCAGCCTTCCTTCCATATTCGCAGTATTTCGTTTTGTAAAATCAGTGTAATCTCCACGCTGTCTTTTTTCAAGGACAATTGCGAGATTTTTATTAGACAAACTTGCGGCTTCTCCCATTTTCGTCAGCCTGCACATTTTTCGTCCGCATCTTTTGGTGGAAATAGCAAAAGCTATCGGTTAAACCGATAGCTTTGATAAGATCACTTTGCTCTGTTCATCATCGTAAAAGCGTTCGAGTGAATGAAGGCTATGATGGATCACGGCGTTTTCGGGCTTTACGAGCAGGCCGCGGTACTGCTCAGGCGTCAGGCCGAACTGCCGCTTGAAAGCCTGTGAGAAATAACGGTAGTCGGAGAAGCCGGACTCCTCACAGATATCCAGAAGCTTCTTCTCGCTGTCCGCCATCAACTTGCAGGCGCAGTTGACGCGCACGGAACAGACATACTCCTGAAAGCTCTGGTTCAGTGCGTCTTTGACGAAGTGGGACAGGTAGTGCATGGAGCAAGACTCCGCCTCGGCAAAATCCGAGAGGCGGATCTTATGCATGTAGTTTTCATCCACAAAACGGATCAGCGCAAGCAGGCGCCGGTTGCGCCGCTCAAGCCGTTCCTGCTCGTCGCGGCTCACCACATGCGTCGGCATCGCAGAGAGAAGCTCACCAAAGAGCAGACATGTCTCGCCGACGCAGGCAAATTCATACAGCTCACGGCGCGCAAAATACGCTTCGCAGAGCGCGAGCAGGCGCTGCTTGACCGGCCGTGTATCGGGGAGGAAGCGCGCGGGAAACAGGCTGTCGGCCGCGAGGCTGCGATCGAGCCGGAAAAGCGCGGGTGAGGCTTGCAGGCACAGGAAGGTGCAGCTTTTGTCGATCTTATGGAATTCATGGGGACGGTTGGGACTGAAGAGCACAAGCTCCCCCGTCTCCACCCGGTAATGTTGCTGATCGCAGGTGAGCGAGAGCGGGCCGTCCACGATCCACAGGATCTCCCATTCCGGATGAAAATGCGGTGTTCGGTAATCGACTGTGTCGAAGAACAGGCTCAGCCCGTCGATCCGCTTATGCCGGATGATCTCCAGTTCATTCATGCTCCATCCTCTCTTATCCGAAAAGCAGCGCGCTCGCGATGCCGAAATAGACGAGCAGCGAAAGGGCGTCAACAATCGTCGTGATAAAGGGGCTCGCCATGACCGCCGGATCGAAGCCGACCTTTTTCGCCGCCATGGGAAGTGTGCAGCCGACAAGCTTGGCAATCAAAACGGTGACAGCCATCGTAAAGCAGACGACAAACGCCGTGAGCGTCGTGATATCGCTGTTGCCGAGCAGCATCCGGTCAATCAGCATGATCTTGGCAAAGCAGAGCATTGCGAGGGCGACGCCGCAGAGCACCGCCGTCTGGACCTCCTTCCACACGACCCTCGGCAGATCGGAAAACTCCAGCTCTCCCAGGCTCAACGCGCGGATCACCGTCACCGAAGCCTGAGAGCCCGAGTTGCCGCCCGTGTCCATCAGCATGGGGATAAAGGCCGTCAGCACCACCTGCGCGGCCAGGGCGCTCTCAAAACCCGTGATGATCATACCCGTAAAGGTGGCCGAGATCATCAGCAGCGCAAGCCAGGGGATACGGTGCCGGAACACGTCCCAGGCGCTCGAGTGGAGATAGGTCTTCTCCGAGGGGAGCATACCGGCCATCTTCTCGATATCCTCCGTGGTCTCTTCCACAAGGACGTCCATCGCATCGTCAAAGGTGATGATACCGACCATGCGCGCGTCGGTATCCACGACCGGCAGCGCGAGGAAGTTATACTTGGAGAGCATCTGCGCGACCTCTTCCTGGTCTGTCAGCGTCGTCACGGAGATCACGTGCTCGTCCATGATCTGCGAGACGAGGGTCTCGTCGTCCGCCGCCAAGAGCAGGTCCTTCACCGAGACCGTGCCGAGAAGCTTCCGGCCCTCGGTGACGTAGCAGGTATAGATCGTCTCCTTATCGACGCCGGTCGTACGGATGCGGGTGATCGCTTCCCGCACCGTCATGGACGGGCGCAGGGAAACATACTCCGTGGTCATGATCGACCCGGCGGAGTTTTCGGGGTAGCGCAGGATCTCGTTGATCTCCTTGCGCATCTGCGGGTCGGCCTGGGCCAGGATGCGCTTGACCACATTTGCCGGCATCTCCTCCACCAGATCTGCCGCATCGTCCACGTAGAGCTCGTTGACGACTTCGCGCAGCTCGGTATCGGAAAAGCCCCGGATCAGCAGCTCCTGCCATTCCGGATCGAGCTCAGCGAAGGTCTCGGCCGCCGTCTCCTTGGGAAGGAGCCGGAAGAGGAGCGGATTGCGCACCTCGTCCAATTCCTCGAAGACCGCGGCGATATCCGCCGGCTCCATGGTCACCAGGATGTCTTTCAGTGTCTGATACTTCTTGCTGTCAAGAAGGCTTCGGATCGTCTTCTCGACCGTCACATTGTGTACTGCCATCGGGTACCTCCTTTCGGATCGCGTCCAGATTCGGAAGTCCGACAGGCAGACCGAAGCACAAGAATAGCGATTATCGTTCCGGGAGCGCCACGCACGCGGCTTCCCGGTCAAGACTTCGGCCTGCTGAGCTGCCGGTACTACTTCCACCGTCCATGACGTCTCCTCCTTTATCCTTAAAAACTCGGCTTTCGCCTGTGTTCAGAATACCTTATTGTCAAGAACCTGTCAACGATTTTCCCGGTCATAAAAGCCCTCACTTTTTTCGCGTTTGTATCCCCCCGGGGGGCTTGCGGAGCGAAAAAAAGCTGCTATACTCGGGAACAGATGCATCAGAAAAATGAACTAACGAGGTGTATTCCATGCATATGGCAGATGCGCTGCTGGCTCCGGCTGTGGCAGCGACTATGTATGTGGCCTCCGGAACGGCGGCCGGGGTCTCGATCCACAAGCTCAAAAAAGATGACGACGCGCAGAAGCTGCCCACCATGGCGGTGACCGCCGCGCTCGTTTTCGCCGGGCAGATGATCAATTACACGATTCCCGGCACAGGCTCCTCCGGGCATATGTGCGGCGGCATGCTGCTCTCCGCGCTGCTGGGTCCTCAGGCCGGTTTTCTCTCCATGATCGTGATCCTCGCGATCCAGTGTCTCTTTTTTGCTGACGGCGGGCTGATGGCTCTCGGAGCCAATATATGGAACATGGCCTTTTACGGCTGCTTCGTCGGTTACTATTTGATATGGCGGCCGATCCTTCACAGCCGCTGGTTTGGCGAGGGCAAGAGCGCCCAGCGCGCCCGGATCATCGCCGCGTCCCTGCTCGGCTGCATCGTCACGCTGCAGCTCGGCGCTTTTTCCGTCGTGGTGGAGACAAGTCTCTCCGGCATCACGGAGCTGCCCTTTGGCGCGTTCCTCGCGCTGATGCAGCCGATCCACCTCGCGATCGGTCTGGTCGAGGGCCTTATCACCGCGGCTGTGCTCTGCTTCGTCTATGAGGCGCGGCCGGAGCTGCTGCGCGAAGTCGATACGAGCGACACCTCCGTCACGGCGAAAAGCTCGCTGAAGGCCACGATCGCGGTGCTGGCGGTTATCGCACTCGTTGTCGGCGGTGGATTGAGTCTGCTCGCGAGTTCAAATCCCGACGGTTTGGAATGGGCGCTCTTTGGCAACGCTGAGGAGGGCTATGCCGCCAACATGGCGCTCGACGAGGAGGACTTCGGTGTCAGCAGTGCTGCGGCCGACACGGCCGGAAGCATTCAGGAGGCGACCTCCTTCCTGCCCGATTACGCTTTCAAAGGCAGTGACAGCGCCGTCGGCACATCCGTCTCCGGCATTGTCGGCTCCGCGATGGTCGCAGGTGCGGCGGTGCTCATCTGTCTGGCCGGCGGCTTCTTCCGGAGAAAGAAAACAGCCAAATAAGCCAAACAAACTCTTTTGTATTCTTAACCAAAAGGGGCATCCTGGGATGCCCCTTCTTGGCATTTCCTGAGGTCTTCTATGAACAAGATGGAAAAAGCGCTGGGGGAACTGTCCGAAATGGACGAACTCGCGGCGGGCGGATCCCCGATCCACCGCCTTCATCCCACAGCCAAGCTGCTCTCCACAATCGTCTATATCCTGCTCGTCGTCTCCTTTGACAAGTACGACTTCAGCGGGCTGATCGTCATGGTGCTTTATCCCGTACTGCTCTTTCAGATCAGCGGCATCCCGCTCGGCGTATGCTTCTACAAGCTGCGGATCGTACTGCCTCTCGTCATGGCAGTCGGACTCTTCAACCCGTTCTATGACCGCGCGCCGCTGTTGTACCTCGGCTCTCTCGCCGTCTCGGGCGGTGTGGTCTCGATGCTGACGCTGATGCTCAAGGGGCTGCTCTGCCTGATGGCCTCCTTTCTGCTGATGGCCACTACGTCCATCGACTGTCTATGCGCTTCCCTGCGCAGGCTCCGCATGCCCGGGCTGCTGGTGACGCTCCTGCTGCTCACCTATCGCTATGTGGGTGTCCTCACGGAAGAACTCGCGGTCATGACGGACGCCTATCACCTGCGTGCGCCTGGACAGAAGGGCATCCACGTCTCCGCCTGGGGCTCTTTTCTCGGGCAGCTTCTGCTGCGCAGCATGGACCGGGCGCAGGAGCTCTACGGGAGCATGCAGCTGCGAGGGTACCACGATCATTTTCATTATGCGCCGATCCAGTCCTTTTCCGTCAGGGACGCCGCCTATCTGTTTTTCAGCGTTGCGGTGCTCTGTCTGCTGCGTTTTACCCATGCCGCCGAGCTGATCGGCAGTCTGTTTGTGAGGTGAGTTCGGATGGAGAACATGGTCGAATTCCGGCACGTCTCGTTTGCGTATGACAAGAGGCGCCCCGTTTTGAGCGATCTGGACTTTCATATCGAGGAGGGCGAGTCCGTCGGGCTGATCGGGGCCAACGGCGCCGGAAAGTCCACCGTGATGAAGCTGCTGCTCGGTCTGCTCCAGGGCGAAGGGCAGATTCTGGTGAACCGGATCAAGGTCAGCAAGGCCACCCTCGGTTCGATCCGCCGCCGTGTCGGCTTCGTGCTCCAGAACTCGGATAACCAGATGTTTATGCCCACGGTCTATGAGGACATGATCTTCGGCCCGCTCAACTACGGTCTCAGCCGTGAGGAGGCGGAAGCGCGTGTCGACGCCGTGCTGGAGCAGCTCGGTCTGCAGGCGCTCAAGCACCGTCACAACCACAAGATCTCCGGCGGCGAAAAGCGCATGGCCGCGATCGCCACTATTCTTGCCATGGAGCCGGAGGTCATTCTGATGGACGAGCCGAGCTCGGCGCTCGACCCCTATAACCGCCGCATTGTGATCAACGCGATCCGCTCGCTCCCGCAGACCAAGCTCATTGCCTCCCACGATCTGGACATGATACTCGACACCTGTGAACGCGTGATTCTCCTTTCTGGCGGCCAAATCGCGGCCGACGGCCCGGCCGACGTGATCCTGCGCGACCGCGCGCTGCTCGAGGCGCATCGGATGGAGCTTCCCTTCTGCCTGGCCGGACCGTCCGGAGACTTGACATCCCGGCGCGCCGGGGTATAATCCATGATATAAGCCACGCGAAGGGAGCCGACGCAATGAAACGTTCCGAGATAAACCGTGCCCTGAAGGAGCTGGAGGCGATGTGCCGTAAGCACTGCTGTTATCTGCCGCCCTTCTGTCATTTTACACCGGAGGAGTGGACGGAGCTCGGCCACGAGTACGACGAAGTGCGCGACTGCATGCTCGGATGGGACATCACCGATTACGGCATGGGGGACTTCGACCATTTCGGCTTTTCCCTCATCACCATCCGCAACGGCAACCGCGCCATGACGGAGAAGTATCCCAAGGTCTATGCCGAGAAGCTGCTTTATCTCAAAGAGGGGCAGTACGCGCCGAACCATTTTCACTGGTACAAGACCGAGGATATTATCAACCGCGGGGGCGGGAATGTGCTGATCCGGGTGTACAACAGTCTACCGAATGAGGAGATCGACCGCGAATCTGAAGTCACCGTCCATACCGATGGGCATTGCCGCATCGTCCCGGCCGGGACGCAGATCCGTCTGACTCCCGGCGAGAGCATCACGGTGCAGCAGTTCCTCTACCACGATTTCAGCGTAGAACCGGGCACGGGGCCCGTGCTGCTGGGTGAAGTGAGCCAGTGCAACGACGACAACACCGACAACCGTTTCAATCCTCCGGTCGGCCGCTTCCCCTCTATCGAGGAGGACGAGCCTCCCTACCGCCTGCTCTGCAACGAGTACCCTCCCGCAAAAGAGTAAAACGAAACGCCGGTCCGTTCGGACCGGCGTTTTTGACTTAACGATGGGGTATCAGGCCTGAGCAAAATGGTCGGGACCGGCGCCGCAGAGCGGGCATTTGAAGTCCTCGGGCAGTGCATCGCCCTCATAGACATAGCCGCAGACGTCGCAGACCCAGCGTGCAACGGTGGTCTCCTCCGCTTCTTCAACCGCCTCACCGCCCAGAACGGAAGCTGCAACCGCGTCGGCCAGCGCGGCGAGGGCATCGTGGTCGTCCGCATCCGGTGAGGACAGGAACGTCACGATATCGCCCGCATAGGAGACAGAGGCGAGCCGATCCAGGATCTCCTTCATGAGCTTGCCGGAGGCCGGTGACCAGCTTCCGTTCTCGATCAGAGCGAAGGTCCTTTTCTGGAGGTTATGCGCCTCTAAATCCAGCAGGAAATTCTTCATCGGGGTGAAGATACCCATGTTGTAGGTGATGGAGGCCAGCACGATATGGCTGCAGCGGAAGGCCTCGCCGATCAGCTCACTGACATGCGTCTTCGACACGTCATACACCGCCACGTCCGCGACGCCCTTCTGAGAGATCATCGCCGCGACTGCGTTAGCCGCGCTCTCGGTGCCGCCGTAAACGGAACCGTACACCACCATGACCGCCTGCTCCTCGGGTGTGTAGCTGCTCCAGAGAGAATACTTTTCGAGGATCCAGCCGAGGTTCTCGCGCCAGACAGGGCCGTGCGTCGGACACAGCATACGGATATCGACCGTCGCCGCCTTGGCCAGAACCGCCTGTACCTGATCGCCGTATTTGCCGACAATGTTGCAGTAGTAGCGCCGCGCATCGGGCAGCCAGTCCTTCTCAAAATCAACCTCGTCGGCGAAGAGGTTGCCGTTCAGTGCCCCGAAGCTGCCGAAGGCGTCAGCGGAAAACAGCACACCGGTGGCAACGTCGTAGCTCATCATGACCTCCGGCCAGTGGACCATAGGCGCCATAACGAAAGCAAGCGTATGCTTGCCAAGGCTCAGGGTATCGCCCTCCCTGACGAAAATGCCGCGGTCCGAGATGTCGCAGGCGAAAAACTGATTGAGGATCAGCGAGGCCGCCATGGTGCAGACGACCTTGGCATTCGGATAGCGGACCAGCACCTCGGAAATGGCGGAACTGTGGTCGGGCTCCATGTGGTTGACGATGAGGTAGTCAAGATCGCGGCCGTCCAGCACAGCCGTCAGGTTCTCGAAAAACTGACCCGTCACAGAGCGATCGACGGTATCGACCAGGGCCGTCTTTTCATCCAGGATCACATAGGAATTGTATGCGACACCGCGCGGGATCGGGTACACGTTTTCGAAGAGCTGGATGCGCCGGTCGCTGACACCAACATAGAAGATGTCATCCGTCACTTCCCGCACGCTCCCGATCCCGGCAAACTTCGGCTTGCCCTCGAAGCGGGGCGCCGCGCTCTGCCCCTCGTCTGCAAAAGCAGCGCCGCCAAGCGCGCCGGCCGCCGCAAGCCCGGCAGCGCCTGCCACAGCTG
This sequence comes from Eubacteriales bacterium, assembly GCA_030531505.1. Lineage (GTDB taxonomy): Bacteria > Bacillota > Clostridia > Oscillospirales > Oscillospiraceae > Limivicinus. The sequence goes on along the minus strand of JAUNNH010000011.1, from coordinate 50,103 downwards.
CCTTCAGGAAATCTCTTCTGCCGATCTCTTTGTTCATGGATATCCCTCCTTGATTATTTGCGGTCAATGGGCTGCTTTCATCATATCAGCCAACAGGACGAAAAGCAACCCGAAATTCTCGTTGCATCAGGCTTTTGTAACCATTTGTCTTTTTGCATATTGTGCTTGAATTTGTCTATTTGCCGTGGTATTATTACAAAGCATGTATATTGTGCATATATAAATATATTATAGTGATCCAGCCTGCAAGCGGCATGGAACTCCTGAGTGGAGTGTTTTTATGATAAACGGGAAAAAGGTCCTCGGTGTCATTGGCGGCGTTGGCCCCATGGCCACCGTGGACTTCTACAAGAAGGTGGTCGAGCAGACGGATGCGTCCTGCGATCAGGAGCACATCCACGTGCTTATCGACGGGAACACGCAGATCCCCGATCGGACCGCCTCGATCCTGGCCGGGGACGAACGTCCCCTGCCCTATCTGATCGATTCGGCGCGGCGGCTCGAAGCCGCAGGCGCGGATCTGCTGGTCGTGGCCTGCAACGCCGCGCATTATTTTTTTGACAAGCTGGAAGCGGCCTGCTCCGTGCCTTTGCTGAATATGATCGAGCTGACTGCCCGCGAGGCGTCAAGGCGTGGTTTTCGCTGCGCCGGTCTTTTGGCAGTCGACGGGACACTGCATTCCGGTGTATATGATCGTGCTTTTCAGGCCGAGGGGCTGACTCTCATCCATCCCGACAAGGAAGGCCAGCGACTGGTCATGCATCTGATCTATGAAGAAATCAAAGCGGGCAGGCCGGGGCGTCCCGAAGCGCTCAGCTCCACGCTGGACGATATGGCAAAGCGCGGTGCGGAATGCTTTGTCCTCGGCTGTACCGAGCTCCCTCTTGTTTTTTCCGACTGTCAGGATTTTGTTTTTCTTGATCCCAGCAGCATCCTTGCCCGGGAGGCGATCCGCGCTCTCGGCTATCGCAGCACAAGCAATGAACCAGTGTTAACGGAGGCTGTCCATGTCCCATTTTGATCATACCCGCGCTGCCCTCTCCCTGCGCAGCACGGCTCTCGCTGTTCTTTCGATCGTTCTTGTTTTCTCTTTGCTGGCCGGCATGGTGTTCTTCCCCAGGGAAAAGACCAGTTCCGCCTTCGCAGCCGAGTCCTCCGAAGCAGAGACTCTGCCTGAGGAAGATTCCGCCGAAGAAGCTACTGTCGCAGCTGTTGAGGAAGCGGAGCCTGTTGAGGATCCGGCAGCGGATGCGGATACGTCCATCCCGGCTGCCGCTGAAGAGGAAGAGGCGAAACCGGAAGAGGCGCCCCCTGCAGAGTCCACTGACACTACGCCTCCTTCGGTAAAATACGCTGCGGCAGCCGTCACACTCGGTTCTGTGGTGACACCCTCGACCTTTGTCATTCACTATGAGGATGAAAACAGCGTGTCTTTCCGTTTTGAGGAGAAGCCGGATACCTCCAAACTCGGTGAGTACCCCATCACCCTTATCGCGGAGGATCCCAACGGCAACCAGCGGATCATCAAGACAAAACTCTATGTCTGCGACCGTGTGATCAATCTGGAATATGAAGTCCGTTCTTACACCGGGCTGCAGCTGCGCGAAAAGCTTGGTACGATGCACGGCTACAAGCCCAGCATCCAGCAGTTGAAGGTCACGGAAGAGGGCGCCGCCGCCTTTGATCTCAAGAAAGGCGATACGCTCCTCTACATCGGTGTCCACATCCGCGACACCACGCGTCCCAAGGTCAAGGCCGCCGAGCAGATCTGCTATCTCGGCTATCCGCGGGAGCCGGAAGAGTTCATCACATCCGTCTCCGACCAGCAGGACGTCACCATTGAGTATCTCTCGGAGCCGGACTGGGAGACCCCTGGCGAGCGCGAAGTAAAGATCGCCGTTACCGACGCCTCGTATAATCGCACGGTCGCCAAGGTCACCTGCCCTTTCAAGCAGGACGACATTCCTCCCAAGGTCAATGTGAATCTGGCCGCTTTCCATTACGTTGGAGACGCGGTAGCCTATATGAAGGGTGTTATTGTCACGGACAATCTGGATCCCGCCTGTGAGGTCTCCGTTGACAAATCCGCTGTCAAATATCGCAAGGTCGGCACCTATCCCGTCACCTACACCGCCACCGACCGCGACGGCAATTCGTCTTCCGTGACGGTGGAGATCACGTTCCGCGAGCCTTCCGTCACCGATGAGCAGCTCGACGAGCTGGCCGAGAGCATCCTGCAGGATATCCTGAAGGACGACATGTCGGTCGCGAAGAAGATCCGTGCCATCTATGATTACTGCCGCTATAAGATCCGCTACACCGGCGATTCAGACAAGACTGACTGGAAGGGCGAGGCCTATCGTGGTCTTACCGAGTTCAAGGGCGACTGCTTTACTTACTACTCTGCCGCGTTCCTTCTGCTCAACAAAATCGACGGCGTGGAAGTCATGAGTGTGGAGCGCATCGACGGTATAACGCGCCACTACTGGTGTCTGGTCAACATCGGGACCGGCTGGTATCATTACGACGCCTGCCCGAACCATATTTACGGGACCTGCTTCATGCGCACGAACAGCCAGCTCCACAACGGTGAGGGAAGAGCGTATTGGAAGTTTGACCAGTCTCTCTTCCCCGAGGTTGCAACGAAATCCTTCAAGATGTTCTGATGCTGTGCGCTGCATCATGCCTTTCCGGGAGAATACCACATGAAAAACATTCTTGAATACCTCGAAAACACAGCTCCCCGCTTTCCGGACCGTCCAGCCTTATGCGATGAGGAGGGCTGCCTGAGCTTCGGCGAATTCCTCGCGCTGTCACGTACCGGCGGCAGCGAGCTGCTTCGCCGCGGGCTTTACCACGAGCCGGTCGCTGTCTTTATGAAAAAGTGCCCGAAGACGATCTGCGCTTTTTTCTCTGTGATCTATGCCGGGTGCTACTATATTCCGGTCGACATCGGTATGCCGCAGCAGCGCATCCAGATGATCCTGGAGAAGCTGAACGCGCGCGTGATCATCTATGACGAGAGCAGCGAGGAGTTGCTGCATGAGCTTGGGTACGGCGAGCAGATGCTGAGCGTGGACGAGCTCTTTGCCGGAAGCATCGACGAATCTCTTCTTGGCTATGTCCGCCGCCGCGCGCTCGACATCGACCCCATTTACATCGTCTTCACCTCCGGTTCGACCGGTATGCCCAAGGGCGTCACCGCCTGCCACCGCTCTGTGATCGATTACGCCGAGGCAATCTGCCCGGTCATCGGCGCGGACGAGACAAGCGTCTTTGCCATGCAGGTTCCTCTGTTTGTCGACGCCTGTCTGAAGGAGCTCCTGTCGGTCATCCGCTGCGGCTCCGAAGTCTGGCTCATGCCACAGAATCTGTTCATGTCCCCGCTCGCCGCTCTGGATTATTTGAACCGCCATCACGTAAACACCCTCTGCTGGGTGGCCTCCGCGCTGACCATGATCTCCGGCTTCGGCGCCTTTGAGGATGTGAAGCCTGCCGGCATCCGCACGGTCTGCTTCAGCAGCGAGGTCTTCCCTGTCAAGCAGCTCCGGCTCTGGCAGGAGGCCTGTCCCGGAGCGCGCTTTATAAACTTCTACGGCCCCACGGAATGCACCGGCATCTCCTTTTACTACGAAGTTGACCATGCGTTTGACGATACCGAAACCGTCCCTGTCGGCCATCCCTTCGATAATACCGACTATATCCTGCTGACCGACGACGATACCGAAGCCGCTCCCGGCGAACAGGGTGAGATCTGCATCCGCGGCACCTGCGTCACCCTCGGCTATTATGCCGATCCCGAGCGCACCTCCGCCGCCTTTACACAGAACCCGCTCAACAAACTCCTGCCGGAGATCATCTATCGTACCGGCGATCTCGGCTTCGTGAACGAGCGCGGCGAACTGGTGTTCGTCTCACGCAAGGACAACCAGATCAAGAACATGGGGCACCGCATCGAGCTCGGCGAGATTGAGGCCTGCGCCGACCGTCTCGACGGGCTGGAGAGTTCCTGCTGTCTGTGGGATAGCGCCCGGCACAAGCTGATCCTGTTCTATATGGGTTCTGCGGAGGAAAAAGCGGTGCGCAGCTATATGCGCGGCGAGCTGCCGCGGCATATGCTCCCCAACAAGATCCTCCGTCTCGATACCATTCCGCTTCTGGCAAACGCCAAGATTGACCGCATCGCCCTGAAAAAGAAATACGAGGAGAGTATAAAAAATGGACGAAATTCTTGAAATCCTGGAAGAGCTGAATCTGGATGCGGACGTGTCCAGCTGCGAGACGCTGGTGGATGACGGCATCCTGTCTTCCCTGGATCTGGTTACCATCATCGCGGAGCTGAGCGACCGCTTTGACATCACGATCCCCGCCCGCGAGATCCGCAACGAGAACTTCAATTCCGCCGCCGCTATGCATGAGATGGTCGAGCGCCTGCTGGACGAGTAAGCCGTGCTGTTTACATCCTATCGCTTCATCGCCTTTCTGGCGCTGCTGTTTCTTGTCTATTACCTGATACCGAGGCGCTTTCAATGGCTGCTGCTGTTGGCCGCCGACGTGGTGTTCTACGCTTGCGCCGGGTGGAAGGGGCTCGTTTTCCTCGGTGTGACCGTGCTCGTCTCCTGGCTTGCCGGCATGCTGATGGGCCGCTCCTTCGCGGAGCAGCGCAGCTTCCTCAAGAGTCCGGAGGGCAAAGCTCTTCCGCGGGAGGAGCGTAAGGAATGGAAGAAGAAGCGGGAGAATTACCGCAAGCTCGTGCTGACGCTCTCCCTGCTGATCGACCTCGGTATCCTGGCAGCGCTGAAGTATACGAACTTCCTTATTTCCAATGTCAACAGTCTGTTCTCCGCGGAGCTGGCCGGGGTAGATTGGGTGCTCCCGATGGGCATCTCCTTCTATACCTTCCAGACGGTGAGCTATCTGATCGACGTCTACTGGGAGAAGGTCGAGGCGGAGAACAATCTCCTGCGCGTCGCGCTCTTCACGTCCTTCTTCCCTCTGCTTGTCCAGGGCCCCATCTCCCGCTTCGGCGATCTGAAGGAGACCCTGTACGCCGAGCACACCTTCGACTTCAAGGGCTTCAGCTTCGGTATGCAGCGCATCCTCTGGGGCTACTTCAAGAAGCTCGTCATTGCGGACCGGCTGCTTCCGGCGGTCAAGGCTCTCTGCGGCGCTCCCGACCAGTATAACGGCGCCTTTGCCCTGATCGGGGCGCTCTTCTATGCGGCCGAGCTTTACGCCGACTTTACCGGCGGCATCGATATCACCATCGGCGTCGCCCAAGTCCTCGGGATCGAGGTCAAGGAAAACTTCATCCGCCCCTACTTCTCCCGCAATATTGCGGAATACTGGCGGCGCTGGCATATCTCCATGGGCACCTGGTTCAAGGATTACATCTTCTTCCCGATGTCCGCCGCGCCGAAGCTGATGAAGCTCTCCAAGAAGATCCGCACCCGCTGGGACGGCTTCGGCCGGAAGATGCCGGTCTATCTCTCGACGCTGGTCACCTGGTTTCTGACCGGTCTCTGGCACGGCGCCGCCTGGAACTTCGTCGTCTGGGGTCTGCTGAACGCCGTGATCATCCTGATCGCGGAGGAGTTCAAGCCTCTCTCCACCCGCTTCCGGGAGAAGTTCCCGCGCCTCACGGACAGCTTCGGCTACCGCGTGTTTGAGATCCTGCGCACCTTCTTCATCATGTGCTCCCTGCGCATGCTGGACTGCTATCGGAATGTGCCGGTCTCTTTCCGGGCCTTCGGGTCTGTCTTTACCGCCGGCAAATGGCGGGAAGCTTTCTCCGGACCGCTGCTTGAGCTTGGTCTCAGTATCTGGGATTACCGTATCGCCGGTCTCGGCGTTCTGCTCATGTTCGCGGTCAGCGTCCTGCAGGAAAAGCATGGGAGCGTGCGTGAGCTCATCTGGAAGAAGCCCGCTCTCCCCTATGTGCTTTTCCCTGTCCTCGCTCTGCTTGTGCTCTGCTTCGGCGCTTACGGTGTGGGCTACGACGCTTCTCAATTCATCTATAATCAGTTTTAGGTACAGCCATGACGACAAAGCAGAAAATCAAAGCCTGGCTGCCGCTCCTCCTCTGCCTGCTGGTGCTCGCAGCCTGCGTCTGGTTCCTGGGTCGACTCACACAGCCCAAGTACATGTCCGGCGTGCTGGAGGGGGCCATGACGGCGGAATACTACGAGGAGAAGACGCCGCATGACGTGATCTTTATCGGCGACTGCGAGGTCTATGAGAACTTCTCCCCCGTGACCATGTGGCGGGAGGCCGGGATCACCAGTTACATCCGCGGCACCGCCCAGCAGCTCATCTGGCAGTCTTACTACCTGCTGGAGGACGCCTTCCGCTACGAGAGTCCGAAGATCGTCGTGTACAATGTGCAGGCGATGAAGTACAGCGAGCCGCAAAGCGAGGCATACAACCGCATGGCGCTTGACGGCATGCGTCTCTCCTCCTCCAAGCTCGGCGCCATCCGCGCCTCCATGACCGAGGACGAAGAGTGGCTCAGCTATCTGATCCCGCTTCTCCGCTACCACTCCCGCTGGCAGGAGCTGACGCAGGAGGACTGGGACTACCTCTTCAAACGCGACAAGGTCACCGTCGCCGGTTATCTGATGCGTGCGGATGTCAAGCCCATGAAGCGCCTCCCCTCTGTCCCCATCCTGGCCGACACCGATATCGGTCAGAGCTGCTGGGACTATCTGGGAAAGATCCAGGCGCTGTGCGAACAGCACGGCGCACGGCTCGTGTTGATCAAATCCCCCAGCATCTGGCCTCACTGGTACGACGAATGGGAGGAGCAGATCAGCTCCTACGCCGCCGAGCACGGCCTGGATTACATCAACTTCCTCCCGCTGCAGGAGGAGATCGGGATCGACTTCACGACCGACACCTACGATGCGGGACTCCATCTGAACATCTACGGCGCGGAAAAGGCCTCGGCCTACTTCGCCCGCCTGCTCAGCGAACGCTACGGTCTGACGGATCACCGGGACGACGCCGTCCTCTCCGCCGACTGGGATGCAAAATGCGCGCAGTATGACGCTCTCCTGGCCGCCCAGCTCCAGGAGCTCGAGGAATACGGATATCTGAAGAGCTGGACGCTTGGGAACGACCGGACCTGAGGAAAGGAGAAAGAAAATGAAAAAGATCCTTGCACTGCTTGTTGCCTTCACCCTTCTGACGCTCTGCTTCTGCGGCACGGCTTTCGCGGCAGACGAAGCCGAGACCGAGGCCGAAGAAGAGGAAGAGACCGTCTATGGGCCTCTCGGTTTCTCGTATCACGATGTCGACTTCGGCATCCTCGACGAGGCCGAGCCCATCATGGAAGAGCTCGGCGAAGCGGATGACCTCTTCGTCTCCGCGAGCTGCGCCTACCAGGGTGACGACTACATCTATTACTACGACGGGATTGAGCTCACCACGAACGAGATCGACGGTGTCTTCTATATCACCGGCATCGTCATCGCGGACGATACGATCAAGACGCCCCAGGGCGTGACGATCGGCATGGACATTAACGATGCGCTGAAGCTCATGGACGAGATCGAAGAGGAGGAGCTGACGGTCGAGGAGAACCGCGGCGTGTACAGCTTCCAGTATGGCCCGGTGCTGCTCATGATCAAAGCGGACAGCAACGGGGAGATCACCGCGATCCAGTACACCGCTGTAACCGAAGACGATTGATTAGAATACTAAAATGGCAACCGCCAAAGCGTCTGCATCTGCCAAGTAAAAACTGGTGCGAATAAAAGAATAAAGTCCAGGATCGTTGTAAAACTGTGAAGATTTACAACGATCCTTTTTGCTGGAATGCAGAAAAAATCGGATATTTGCATTAAGCTTGTAAACGTCAAACGAGGCTCGCCATCAGCGAGCCTCGTTTGATGCATATCCAAATTCTTGTGAAACCTTATCCTTTCAGCAGCGCGCCGCACAACTCTCACGCACTTCTGCATTCACGAAACCAATGAAGAGATAACAGCTCAGCGTCATAAAATCGGTACGGAACCAGAGGAAGGATTCGAGGATACTGAAGCTGAAGCCAGCCAGCACGGGCAGGACCAGGGATTTGATCGCTGTCGTATGCTCAGGGACAGCACTGAAATACAGTTTAAAACAATCTTTCAGGACAAGTACCGTGAAGGCCAAGAACAGGAGCAGCCCCGGAATGCCCATATAGTTCAAGATCTCCAGCCAGGAATCATGCAGCATGGTCTTATTCTCCGGCAGCAGCGGGTTGCTGATGCTCAGCCGCTCGTCAAAGAAGCACCCCCGCAGAAGCCGCATTGGCTCTTGCCGAAAGATCTCAGGGACAGTCTTGTAAATCAGGAAACGCTGCGAGTCGTTCGTCAGGCTGCGGGGATCCTGGAAGGGGATCTCCGTATCAGAAGCTGACAGCGTACGGACCGGAAAGCTGAGCATAACGGGCGTCGCATGGTCCGGTCTCCTCTCCGCAGTAGTAGGCTCTGCCGCAGTTGCTGTAACTGTAGGATGTTTTAAACTCTCATGTATTTTCCCGAGCATCCCCGTGCCGAAGCCGAAGCCCTTGAAGCACAGGAACCCTGCCAAAAGCGCTGTCAGCACAAGCAGCGCGGCTCGCACGGTCTTCTTGCGTACACGCAGTTTCTTCTCCAGCAGCAGTGCGGCCAGCAGGCCGGCGCAGGCGCTGAAGTTCAGCTCTGAATTGCGGCTGAATGTGGTGGCCAGGGTGAGGTAATGAATAAGCAACATGACCGCAAGCGGGATCCGCCAGGCCTTGCGGCGGCAGTCGAGAAACAGATAAACGAGCAGTGCGGAGCTCAGCAGGTACCAGAACCCGACAGTGTTGGGATGATAGCCGAGGATCTGCATCCGGAAGCCGTGTACGATACCGGTGAAGACATCCGTGCGTGCGTAGACAAGGGCCTTCCGAGTCACATAGCTGTAAAGGTCCATCAGGCCGAGCAGCGTGAAGAATATGGCCGCCGCACCGCCGAAGATGTGGAGAAAACGACGCCGCTGTTTCCGGCTTAAAACTAAGCCGACCGATAACATACAGACCATCAGCGGTCCCTTCATGACCAGATAGCCCTCTTTCTGGAGGACCACATCTCCGAGAAGGATCCTGCTCAGCGCGTGCCAGAGCACAAACGCGACCGCCAGTCGAATCTCCCAGCCGTCGCGCAAACCATGGAAATACAGATAGAACGCAGCAAGCACCACGAAGAGATAGAGTCCATAGCCATACAACAGCGACCAGGCAAGGTAGCTGTTGAGCGGTTCCAGCATGAACAGAAGCAATATGCCGAGCAGCGTCAGCGCATACAGTTCCCTACGGTGCTCCTGTATGTTTCGATGGAGTTGATTTAGCATGGACATTCCTTCTCTCTGTTTGGCATTCTCCGGGGGCCCATATCCGTCGTACATATGCGGTTTCAGCGCTGCTGCGGAATTGAATTTATTATATTCCAGCCAAGATGTAGTGTCAACGCTTTTACAACTGAAACGATAATCCCAGCCAATTTCCCACCCATTATCCGAGTTCAGAACGACCGGTGTTTGAACTGTCCCGAGCATAAAGGAATTAAGAAATGCATCCTTAACACTTCCATTTTCATCTGCAATATATGAATAGTGGGCCTATATAAGATAATCCATGACTGGTTGCAATATACTCAGATTCCCCGCGTATGTGAGTTTGTCGATACACGCGACCCTATCTTCCGGATAGGCTTTCAGATAGTAATGAATGAGGTTTCCGCCGATAAAGCCGGCACCACCTGTTACAAATAGATATTCCCGTGATTGATACCGGACGTACTCGTCGATTGTCGGAGGCCTCGTCTCTGTGGTACTGAGCGTTCCTCTGAGCAACAGACAGAACAGCACATACCGGGAAAACCAATGTTCATTTCAAAATGATAATAGTGAGGAAAATACAGAACGCCTCCAAGCACTTTCGCTTGGAGGCGTTCTTTTCCCAAGGGCTATTTCAAAGTCGTTTTATTCGAGCTCCCTCAGCGCAGGAAACCGTTGATGATCTGCTCCTCCGCCTCCTGCTCGCTCAGGCCGAGCGTCATGAGCTTGACGAGTTGATCCCCCGCGATCTTGCCGATCGCCGCCTCATGCACCAGCATGGCGTCCACATCGTTGGCCTCCAGAGAGGGGATGGCCAGAATATGGCCCCGATCCATGATGATCGAATCGCACTCCGTATGCCCGCTGCAAGGGGCGTTGCCGGTGATACGTGCGTTGAAGGTCTGTGATGAGTCGTCACGCGCGACCGAGCGCGACACCACGTCCGCCGTCGCCCCGGCCCCGTTCAGATTGATCTGGTATTCGCTTTCCGCATGCTGGCTGCCATGGGTCATCAGGCGTTCCTTGACGACGAGCTTCGCGCCCGCTTTGAGCTCAGCCAGCGTGGTGCGCTGCGTCGAGTCGACGCCCTTGATCTGCTCCATCTCCATCTCCATGGAGCTGTCCTCTTCCATGTATGCCTCGGTCACGGGATTGAGGATACGCTTCCCCATCCCATCGCCGGAGCCGTAATGCTTCTCCACATATTTGACTCGGGCGTTCTTCCCCACAAAGAAACGGTGGACGCCGTCATGTTCGGAATCCTGACTGCCGCAGTTGTCGATGCCGCAGCCGGCCACGATCACCACATCGCAGTCTTCGCCGATATAAAAGTCGTTGTAGACAGTCTCCTTGAGCCCGCTCGCGCTCAGGACGACGGGGATGTGTACGCTCTCGTTTTTCGTCCCGGGCTTGATGCGGATATCGATCCCGCTGCCGTCGGACTTGGAAACGATGTCGATGTTGGCGGTCGTGTTGCGTCCGGCTAGTTCGCCGTTGGCTCGGAAATTATAGGCACCGGAAGGTACTGCGTGGAGATCCGCGATCTCCTCAATCAGTCTCTTCTGAATAGCGTCAAGCTTGACCATCTCGTTCCCCCTCCTTTACTGCAGCTTTTGGCAGATGCTCGCCGGAGCGGTTACACCGATCAGCGAAGGCAGGAGTTCCTCCGGTTTTCCACGCTGTTTGATCCGTCCGTCCGCCAGCACCACGACCTCATCCGCGATCTGCAGGATGCGCTCCTGATGGGATATGATGATAATGGAGCTGTCTTCGATCTCACCACGCATTTTCTCAAAAATGCGGATCAGATTCTGGAAGCTCCACAGGTCGATCCCCGCCTCCGGTTCATCAAAGACGCTGAGCTTTGTATGGCGCGCAAGAAGCGTTGCGATCTCGATCCGCTTGAGCTCTCCGCCCGAGAGCGAAGCGTTGATCTCCCGGTCGATATAGTCACGGGCACAGAGCCCAACCTCCGAGAGATAGGCGCATGCCGCGGAGACCGAAAGATTCTTCCCTGCAGCCAGGCGCAGCAGATCCTGCACCCGGATCCCCTTGAAGCGGACCGGCTGCTGAAATGCAAAGCTGATACCAAGCTTTGCGCGCTCGGAAATACCAAGCGCGGTAACGTCCTGCCCGTCAAAGAGGATCTGCCCGGAAATGGGCTTTTCGATCCCCATGATAAGGCGTGCGAGCGTAGACTTGCCGCTGCCATTCGGGCCTGTGATGACCACAAACTTTCCGTTTTCAACGGTCAGACTCAAATCGTGGATGATCTCTTTTTTTTGCTCGTCCTCGCTGACGGCAAAGCAGAGATCCCGGATTTCCAGCATGATACTGTCTCCTTTAGCAGAATAATCAAGCTGTATTTTACGCCACAAACCACATTATAGCAAGTATGAAACGAAAGATTGCTTTATCTTTCTTTGTTTTGACTGATCGATCTTCCCTCTATTTACGATTTCCTTTGATAGCCTGATGGCGCCAATCCGAACACGCCTCTCAGCGGCCTTTTTCGGTGCTTTTTGCCTTGTCCTCCTCGCCTTGCGCCAGCAAGGCTTCGTCGTCCGCAACAAAAATCCCTCGAAAAATTCTCGCTGAGAGGTGCCTTGCAGTTTTGACGGAGCCAATTTTCGTCAAGACAAGGAAAAGGGCGCAGAGAATACTTTGTGTATTGTCAAGTCCTTTGACGCGGAATTGGCGGAAATTGGCCCGTCAAAACCGTGTTCGAATTGGCGCCATCAGGCTAGCCAGAAATCAGAGTATCGGGAACTGTCTTTCTCATTAAAAAGCAGATAATGCGAAAAAATAGAGTTGATACGTGTTCGTATCAACTCTATTTTCAAAATGGTACGGCTGACGGGATTCGAACCCACGACCTCCAGAGTCGGAGTCTGGCACTCTATCCAGCTGAGCTACAGCCGCATATTTACAGAACGGAGCGTTTTTGCTATAATGCTCTCGTTCAAATGCCTTGGTATTATAGCAAAGTTCTTTCGAATTGTAAATAGCGGTTTTCATTTTTCTTTTTCTATGGTAGAATGAAAACAGATTATAGATTGCGGTGATAATACGATGAATAAAATCCTTTCCCATAAAAAGATTCTCTGTCTCCTCCTGTGTCTCGCCATGCTGCTGCCGCTATCCGCCTGCGGGGAGAGCCGCATGGTGCAGAGCCAGGTCTTCGCCATGAACACCTCCATGACGCTGACCGCCTACGGCAAAAAAGCAGAGGACGGTCTGCGCGCGGCAGAGGGCGTCATCCAGTCGATGCAGAACATGTGCGACCCCGATCTGCCCACAAGCTACGCCTACGCCATCAATCACGCGGATGGACAAAATGTGGTCATCTCCGCTCAGGTTGCAAAGATGCTGACCACGGCTGACACCGTATACAAGCAGAGCGGCGGCGCCCTGGAACTGACCATCTACCCGCTGGTAAAGCGCTGGGGCTTCGAGGATGGTAAGTACTATCTCCCCAGCGAGGACGAGATCTATGCGGACCGTGCCCTGCTCTGCTATGACCAGATGGTCCTGACAAGCTTCCCGAGCACCGGCGGATATGCCGTCTCCTTCCCCGCCGGCGCGCAGATCACCTTTGCCTCCGTGGCCAAGGGCTGCGCCTCTGAAAACGCCGTGGACGCGATGCGTCAGGTCGGGGTCAAAAGCGGGATCGTCTCTCTCGGCAGCAATATCCAGACCCTCGGTACCAAGCCGGACGGCACGCTCTGGACCGTCGGCATCCAGGATCCCAACAACCTCTCCACCTATCTCGGCGTCATCAATGTCGGGGAGACCGCCGTGGTCACGAGCGCGGCCTATCAATGCCGCTTCAACGCCTCCAACGGGCGTGTCTATCACCACATCCTCAGCCCCGTCACCGGCTACTCGGTGAACAACAATCTGCTGGCTGTCACCGTAATCTGCGAGGATGGAACGATGGCCGACGCGCTCTCCACCGCCCTCTTCGTCATGGGTGAGAGTCGCGCGCTCAACTACTGGCGCAACTACGGCGGCTTTGAAATGATCCTGGTGACGAACGATGACCGCATCGTCTGCACCAAGGGGCTGATTGATAATTTCACCCAGACCGTGGACAGCTATACGCTGACCTTCCAGGAGTAAACCATGGCCGATCTGCAGACCGACGTCCGCTACATCAAGGGGATCGGAGAGAAAAAGGCGCTGGCGCTCAACAAGCTCGGCATCTTCACGCTCCAGGATCTTGTCTCCTTCTTTCCCCGCCGCTATGAGGACCGGAGCCAATATAAACCTATCGCTCTCACCCAGGACGGTGAGAGCGTATGTATCTGCGCCCTGGTCGCAGACACCCCCCAGCTCAGCCGGATTCGACGCGGTCTGGATCTCGTCCGCTTCAAAGCGGTGGACGAGAGTGGTGAAGTTAACATAACTTACTTCAATCAGCCTTATGTAAAGGACAATCTGCACCGAGGCGATGCAGTCGTCTTCTTTGGCCGGATCGAAATCAAAGGAACGCGGCGGAGCATGGCCAACCCGGTCTATGAGCGTGAGGGCATGGAGAACCGCGTGACCGGGCGGATCGTGCCGATCTATCGGCTGAGCGCCGGGCTCAACCAGCGCCTGTTGATGCAGAGCGTTCGACAGGGTCTCGACAGCTGCGGCGGTCTTTTGCCGGAGGTATTGCCCGAGAGCGTACGGGAGCGCAATCAGCTCGTACAGGCTCGCTACGCCTATGAGAACATCCACTTCCCTGCCAATTTCGGCGCACTGGAACTGGCGCGAAGACGGCTCATCTTTGAAGAGCTTTTCGTCCTCGCTTGCGCGTTGGGCCGCATCCGCGGCGAACGCGTCCGCGAAGGCGGCATCCCCATCGGGGATGCGGATCTGGAGACCTTCTGGTCCGTCCTCCCCTTCCGGCCGACGAACGCGCAGTGCCGCGCCGTCGATCAGGCGGTGGCGGACATGCGCAACGGCATGGTCATGAACCGACTGGTGCAGGGCGATGTCGGCAGCGGCAAGACGCTTGTGGCGGCGGCGCTCATCTGGTATGTCTGGAAAAGCGGGCTGTCGAGCGCGTTCATGGCTCCGACCGAGATCCTCGCCGAGCAGCACTGCGAGACACTAACGCATCTTCTCGGTCCCTTCGGGATGCGCATCGGGAAGCTCACCGGCGCCATGACGGCGAAAGAGAAACGCGCGGTCAAGGCCGCGCTGAAAGAGGGCGAGCTCGACCTCATCATCGGGACGCACGCGCTTTTCAGTGCGGACGTCGAATACCGGAACCTCGGTCTTGTCGTCACCGACGAACAGCACCGCTTCGGCGTCGAACAGCGCGCGGCGCTGATCGGTAAAGCGGGGCGCCCGCATGTGCTGGTCATGTCCGCGACGCCTATTCCCCGGACACTGGCGCTTATCATATACGGCGATCTGGACGTTTCGATCATCGACGAGCTGCCGCCCGGGCGACAGAAGGTGGACACCTTCGCCGTGGACGAAAGCTATCGGGTTCGTCTCAACGGCTTCATCCGCAAGCTCACCGGAGAGGGCCGGCAGGTCTTCGTGGTCTGCCCGATGGTCGAGGAGAACGAGGAGCTCGCTGTCCCGCTCAAATCCGCCGAGGAGCACGCGAAGGAGCTGCAGCAGACCTTTCCGGAGCTGCGTGTCTCCTGCGTGCACGGGCGCATGAAGGCCAAAGAGAAGGACGCGGTCATGGCCGCCTTTGTGGCCAATGAGACGCAGATCCTCGTCTCCACCACGGTGATCGAGGTCGGCGTGGATGTTCCGAACGCCGCGTTGATGATCGTGGAGAACGCGGAGCGCTTCGGTCTCAGCCAGCTCCACCAGCTGCGCGGGCGCGTCGGGCGCGGGCAGCACAAGAGCTACTGCATCCTCGTCTCGGACGCGGACAACGAAGAGGTAAAAGCCCGGCTTTCGATTCTGTGCAAAACAAACGACGGTTTCCAGATCTCGGAAGAGGATCTGCGGCTGCGCGGCCCCGGCGACTTTTTCGGTTCCCGGCAGCATGGCCTACCCGCGACCCATATCGCCGACCTCGGCGGCGACGTCGCCGTCCTGCAGCGCGCACAGAGTGAAGCCAACGCCCTGCTCGCGGAAGATCCGCAGCTTGAACGTACGGAGAATGCGGCGCTGCGGGAGAGCGTGGAGCGCATCTTCCGCCAGAACACAGACAGCTTCAACTGAAAAAAGCCGCCGCGGCGAACATCATAAGCGTTCGCCGCAGCGGTTTTCTCTTTACTGCATGGCTTCGATGTAACCCTTGATGAGCTTCACGCAGCCGTCCACCCCGATCTTGGCGCTGTTGAGGATCAAATCGAAATTCTCCCTCTCGCCCCAGATCTGGTCCGTGTAATACTTGTAATAGCTCGCACGGTCCTTGTCGACCTGGCGGATCAGCTTGCGTGCCTCCGTCTCGCTGAGCTTCTTTCGTTCCATCATCGTGCGGATACGAAAGTCCTCGTCCGCCATGATAAACACCCGCACCAGCTTCGGCTCCTTGCGCAGCACATAATCGGCGCAGCGCCCGACGAAGATGCAGTCTCCCCGCTCGGCCAAGCTGCGGATCGCGTCAAACTGGGCGGAAGCCACCTGCATGTTCAGGCGAAAGCTCTCGTTCAAGCCGAGGTAATGCGGCACAGGCACGATATAGGGTGAAACACGTTTTTCGTCATAGGAATGCAGGATCTCTTTGCTGAAGTTGGAGTTTTCCGCGGCGGTATCCACGATCTCTTTGTCATAGCAGACATAGCCCAGCTCCTGCGCCAGCGCGCGGGCGATATCATGGCCGTTGCTGCCATGCTCTCTGCCGATCGTTACGATCATATTGAAGTCCCCTTTCGATGGTATTATCCGCTTTCCCTGTCTTTATTGTAACGCAACCGCTCCGCAATTTCAAGGTGAAATGCCGCAGCGCTTGTGCATAGAATACTCTTGTCCGTCCTGAAAGGAGTATTCTATGCCGCGAAGAGATCTCGTCCGCAACACCGCTTTGCTCACCGCTTCTTCCCTGCTGATGAGCGCCTTCGGCATGCTCTTCCAGGCATGGCTCGCCGGGCGGCTGGGCCCGGCCGGTCTCGGTCTGTGGCAGCTCACGCTCTCAACCGGCAATCTCGCCGCGACCTTCGCCATCTCCGGCGTTCGCTTCGCGGCGACGCGTCTCGTCGCGGAGGAGCTCGGGCGCGAAGAAGCCGGAGACGTCCGGGCTGCCATGCGCCGCTGTCTCGCTTACGGCAGCTTTTTCGGCATAGCCGCGCTGCTGGGCCTTCTGCTGCTCGCCGAACCCATCGGCGTTCTGGCTATCGGGGATGCGCGCTGTGTGCCCGCTCTCCGGCTGACCGCTGCTTCCCTGCCCTGCATCGCGCTCTCGTCCGCGCTCTCCGGTTACTTCACCGCCTGTGGTCGCATCGGGAAGCCAACGCTGATCCACCTGTTCGAGCAGCTGTGCGGCGCGCTGCTCGTGTGGCGTTTTCTCGGACTCGTTTCAGGGGAGGATCTCGCGCGAAACGCAGCGGCTGTTGCGCTCGGGCGTGCAGCGGCCGATTTGCTCTCTCTGCTGTTGATGTTCTTCGCATACGGCCGCGATGTGCGCGGCCACAGCAGCACAGGGGGCGGCGAGGCGCTTACCGCGCGTCTCCTGCGCATCGCTCTTCCGCTCGCGCTCTCAGCCTATGCCCGCAGCACGCTGAGTACATTGCAGCATCTGCTGGTCCCCCGCGGTCTGCGCGCCGCCGGGTATACCGCTGACAAGGCGCTGGCAGGCTACGGCATCGTACACGGGATGTCGCTCCCTCTGCTCCTCTTCCCCGCCTGCCTGCTCGCGGCGCTCGCAGAGCTGATCGTGCCCGAGCTCACGGAGATGCAGGTGCGGCGCGAGGAGGACACCATTGTCCGTACGGTCCGCTCTCTGCTCACAAAAAGCTTTCTCTACTCGCTTATCGTCGGTGCGCTTCTCTTCTTCTGCGCAGATCCGCTGGCTTTCCACATATACAAAAGCAGCCAGGCCGGACGATACATCCGGATCCTGGCTCCTCTTGTCCCGATCCTGTACACGGATATGGCGGTGGACGGCTGTCTGAAAGGGCTGGGGCAGCAGCTCTGGAGCATGGCGATCAACGTTCTCGATGCTCTGTTTGGCCTGTTCCTGCTGTGGAAGCTGCTTCCCCGCTACGCTCTGACAGGCTATCTCGCGCTCGTGTACCTGAGTGAGATATTCAATTTTACGCTCAGCGCCCTCCGGCTCAGGCGTGTTCTGCCGCATGGCGCGCCTTCCGGCGATCGTCGCCCTTGTGGAGGATCGGCGAAATGCGCTTATAAAGGAGCATCGTAAGGAACGACACCACGGCGCCCTTGAGAAGGTTGAAAGGCACGACCGCGTAGAACACGAGCGTGGAGACGCTGGTGATGCGGCTGTTGATCTTCGTACCCATGCCGACGATGACCTCCAGCGGCATACCGAAGAGCTGCGCGAATTTGGGCAGCAGATAGATCGCGTTGAAGGCGCTGCCGAACACGGTCATGCAGAGTGTCCCCACGCCGAGGCCGATCAAGGCGCTGCGGCGGCTGGGCCGTGCGTGATAGACGATGCTCGCCGGAAGCACAAAGGAGCATCCCACGGCGAAGTTGGCAAAGTCGCCGACGAACGCGGTGGAGGTGCCCTTGAGCAGCAGCTTGATGCAGACTTTGAGGAGCTCCGCCACAACGCCGGCTACAGGCCCGAGATAGAAGGTGCAGATCAGGATCGGCAGCTCGCTGAGGTCGATCTTGTAAAAGCTCGGCGCAAAGAAGAGGGGTATCTCCACCAGCATGAGCACACCGGCCATGGTGGCAAAGATCGCGGTGTAGGTAATGTAGTGTGTGTCGGAAAGGCGCTTGCGGTCCTTGACCAGCCGCCGTTCAAACAGCACGGCGAGCAGCACCAGTCCTGCGAAGATCGCGAGGCAGACGAGGATGAATTTCAGGTTTTCCATGGTTTTACCCCCAAAAAAGAATTTGCCCGAAGATCCGTTGATCTTCAGGCATAACAGGACAGGACAGGTACTATACGATTGACCCATCTTCTTCCATCCAGACTGTACTGTCGGTCCCGGAATCACACCGGGTCAGCCTTGATCCGAAGATCGCAGCTCGCGGACTTGAGCATTTACACTCTCACCGCCGGTCGGGAATTTCACCCTGCCCTGAAGATGATTTGAGTATAGCACCACAGATAGGCTTTGACAAGCCCCCCATTTAAGATTATGATAGGAGCAGCTATTGACAAGGAGAACCGCATGGACGAACGCGAACAGACCTGCTGCTTTACCGGCCCCCGGCCTCAGCACCTGCCCTGGGGTGCCAATGAAGAGGATCCCCGCTGCACACGGCTGAAATTTGAGCTGCGCTGCAGCCTCGAAGGCTTGATCCACGAGGGCTGGCGGCATTTTATATGCGGTATGGCCGTCGGCTGCGACATGTATTTTGCCGAGGCCGTTCTGAACCTGAAGCATGACTACCCGGGCATCCAACTCGAGGCGGCGATCCCCTGCGGCACGCAGCCCGACCGCTGGAGTCTTGAGCAACGTCAGCGCTATAACCGGCTGCTCGACCGCTGTGACCGGGTAACGGTCCTTCAGATCGCCTATACGCCGGATTGCATGCAGCGCCGCAACCGCTACATGGTGGACCGTTCCTCCCTGCTTCTGGCCTGTCACAACGGTCGTCCCGGAGGCTCCATGAACACGCTGCTTTACGCGATGGAGCAGGGCATCCGGACGATACAACTGGATATCGACGACTGAGGCTCCCGCCGTTAAGCGGGAGCCTCAGGTTTTTTATTGTTCCAAAAGCAGCGTCAGGAGCGCCCGGCAGTCGGAAACGATCGCATCCGCGCCGGCCTCTTCGAGTTCCCCGGGCGCGGCATACCCCCAGCGCACGCCGATACAGGCGACGCCGACACGGTGCGCACCTAGGACGTCATACTTCGTATCGCCGATGAGCACCGCTTCCTCCGGACGGGTGCCCAGTTCCGATAAACAGCGCTCGATGACCTGCCACTTGGCGTCGTTGTTCCCACCTTCGAGACTGCCGCACACGGCGTCAAAGGCCCCGCGCAGCCCCTCCTTCTGAAGGAGCTGTTCGGCGAGCTGCTGCGGCTTCGAAGTCGCGATACCGATCCTCCGCCCCGCGGCGCGAAGCGCTTCCAGCATGCCTCGGATCTCCGGGAAGGGGCGGCTCTCATGCACGCCGATCGGGACATAGCGCTCACGGAAATCACGGACCAGCTGCTCCGCCTCGCCGCGATCAAAGCCGTAGCGCTCCCTAAACATGTCGACGAGCGGCGGACCGGCAAAGCAGCGCAGCTCCTCGAGTTCTGCGTCGACGCCATGCTTTTGCAGCGCATACTGCACGCACTTTGTAATCCCCTCTACGGTGTCATAGACCGTGCCGTCAAAATCGAATAAAACAACCGGATACATAGCTTCTCTCTCCTTTGGGAAGGATTATAGCGGAGGAGAAAAGCGCTGTCAATGCCGCGTGAAAGGTCATAGCATGTTGACGGGAGGTGACTTATGACCCAGACCTATTTTCTTGGGGCAAACTCCAGGGAGGGCTTTGCCTCGCTCTACCGCTTCTTCCCGGGTGTGGAGGCCGCGTTCCTGCATATCATCAAGGGAGGACCGGGCACCGGAAAATCCGGCTTCATGCGCCGCATCGGCCTCGCCGCGGAGGAGCGCGGGTTGGATGTGCACTATGTGCTCTGTTCCGGCGATCCGGGTTCCCTCGACGGTGTATATATCCCGGCGCTGCATCTCGCCTGGGTGGACGGTACGGCGCCCCATGCCGCGGAGCCGCACATATTCGGTGTCGATTCTGATTATGTAAACTTAGGTGTGTTTTGCCGTACGCCGTTTCGCGAGATCGACCGCGCGAAGCTGTCCGAGCTGACAGGCCGCTACAAGCGGCTGTATGCGGACGTCTACCGGGCGCTCGCCCAGGTTCAGCGTGTGGAGACCGATGCCCCGCATCCGGACGCGTTTCCGGAACTACCCACAGCCCGCGTACAGCCGGTCATCCCCGCGCAGCGGTTCCTTCATGCGCTCAGCTGTGAAGGGGAAATCTTCCTATGGAGCGAAGTAAAAAAATTATGTAAACTTATCGAGCCGGTCTCTCCCGCTGCACTGCGGCAGCTGTCCGATGAGTTGACGCGACGGGGACTCCCGGCGCTGCGCTGTCCGTCTCCGCTCGATCCGGGCGAATTGGAGCTGGTCCTGCTGCCTTGGGCCGATCGCGGCTATGCGGCCGCCGTAGCTTACCAGGGGTTGGCGCCGGCGCTCGATAAACTGCGTGCCGCCAAGGCGCTGCACGACGAGATGGAGGCGCTCGTACGCCCCTATATGGATTTTACCGCGCTCACGGACTACACGGAGGCGGCGCTGCGCACACTGTTCGGATAAGCCCGGTCAGGGCAGCTCAAAAAGGCTTATTCGGCGGAGAGGAGCTTCAGCCCGATGATCCCGCCGACGATGAGGAGAACGCAGATCACCTGCGGCAGGCTCAGATTTTCATGGAAAAGCAGCATCCCCAGGAGCGTAGTCCCCACGATCCCGAAGCCGGTCCACATCGCGTAAGCCGTTCCCAGGGGGAGCTCCTTGAGCGCAAGCGCCAGGAACACTGCACTCGCGATGTAGCCGACAGCAGTGATGATGCTCGGGAAGAGCTGGGTAAAGCCTTCGGAATACTTCATGGCGCAGGCCCATGTCACTTCCAGCAGGCCCGCCAGGGCCAACAAGATCCACTTCATATTGAAACCACCAAAAAAATAGCCATATCTTTATCTGCCACGACCTTACGATAAAGATACGACGTTCTCCCCGCTACCCGGTGGCAGCGGGCGCCTTTATGAAACTGGATACAGTATAGCACCGGACTGCGCATTTTTCAAGTCCGACGCCCGTTTTCGGGAAAGAAAGGAGCTGTGAAGCTTTCTTCACAGCTCCTTTTCATTATGCTTTCTTTACAATATCGTTCTTATCCTTGTAGATGCTGTCCGGCGGGATGACGCCGCGCACGCAGGAAGTGGGATAGATGTTCGAGCGGCGACCGACGACCGTACCGGGATTGAGCACGCTGTTGCAGCCGACCTCGACATTATCCCCGAGGACCGCGCCGAACTTTTTGCGTCCGGTCTCATGCGGCTCGCCCGGCTCCTTGACGACGACGAGGGTCTTGTCGCTCTTCACGTTCGAGGTGATGGAGCCGGCACCCATGTGCGCCTTGAAACCAAGCACGGAGTCGCCCACATAGTTGTAGTGCGGGGTCTGCACGTTGTCGAAGAGCACCACGTTCTTAAGCTCGCAGGAGTTGCCGACGACGGCGTTCTTGCCGACGATGGCGCTGCCGCGGATGAAGGCGCAGTGCCGCACCTCGGCTCCGTGGTCGATGATGCAGGGAGCACCGATATAGGCCGAGGGGAAGACCTTCGCGTCCTTTGCGATCCAGACGCCCTCCTCCGGGTGATCGAACTCCTCCGGGCTGAGCGTCTCGCCGAGCTTCAGAATAAAAGGTTTGATCTCATCCAGGACCTCCCAGGGGTAGGTCTTGCCCTCGAAGAGCTCCGCCGCGATGGTCTTGCTGAGGTCCAGCAGTTCCTTGATCTCTACCATATCACTTCACCTTGATAAGCTTTCCCGCCACACGCATGGCGTCGATGATCTGATCTACCTTCTCCTCGCACAGCTCCTGGCTCGTGGCCTCCACCATCACGCGCAGCAGCGGCTCGGTCCCGCTCTTGCGGAGCACGACGCGCCCCTCGCTGCCGAGCTCTTCCTCCACGGCGCGGACTGCGGCCTTGACCTCCTCGCAGGCGAGGGTCTCGTCCTTGTCGGTCACGACGACGTTCTTGAGCTTCTGGGGGTACATGACCATCGGAGCGGCCAGCTCACCCAGGGTCATTTTCGTCTCGGTGATAGCCTCCATGACCTTGATGGCAGTCAGGATGCCGTCGCCAGTATTGGCAAGGCGTCCGAAAATGATGTGGCCGGACTGCTCACCGCCGATCAGATGGCCGTGCTCGCGCATATTCTCCGCGACATACTTGTCGCCCACGGCGGTCTTCTCATAGCCGATACCCAGCGCGTCGAGCGCTTTGTAGAGGCCCATGTTGGACATGATGGTCGTGACAACCTTGGAGTTGCCGAAGGTGCCGCGGTCCTGCATATACTTGGCGCAGACATAGAGGATGTGGTCGCCGTTGACAACGTTTCCCTTCTCGTCCACCGCGAGGCAGCGGTCCGCGTCGCCGTCAAAGGCAAAGCCCACGTCGAGGTGCTCATCCACGACCAGCTTCTGCAGCTGCTCGATATGGGTGGAGCCGCAGTCGACATTGATGTTCAGGCCGTCCGGGCGATTGGCGATCACATGCGTGTCGGCGCCCAGCGCGTCAAAGACGCTCTTGGCCATCATCCAGGTCGAACCGTTGGCGCAGTCCAGACCCACGCGGAAGCCCTTGTAGGAGCGGGTGGCCAGGGAGATCAGATAGCCGATATAGCGGTTGCGTCCGGCTGCGTAATCCACCGTGCAGCCGATATCGGCCCGCTCGGCCAGGGGCAGGATGCGGTCGCTGTCAAGATAGGCCTCGATCTCATCCAGCACGCTCTCCTCCATCTTTTCCCCGTCGGCGTTGAGGAGCTTGATCCCGTTGTCGTAATAGGGATTGTGGCTGGCGGAAATCATGATGCCGCAGTCAAAATCGTCCGCCCGGGCGATAAAGCTCACGCTCGGCGTGCTCGTCACATGCAGCAGATAGGCATCCGCGCCCGAAGCGGTCAGGCCTGCGCAGAGTGCGTTTTCAAACATGTAGCTGGAACGGCGCGTATCCTTGCCGATCACGACCTTGGCTTTGTGTCCCTGCCCATAGTACCAGCCGAGGAAGCGGCCGATCTTGAAGGCATGGTCAACGGTGAGCTCATGGTTAGCCTCACCGCGAAAGCCGTCCGTCCCGAAATACTTTCCCATTCTGTATACCTCCTTTTGCTATGATAAAAACCGGCGGTACATTCTTCTACCTCCGGTTTTTACAGACTTACAGTTTTGCAGCCGCGGCGGGATCGACAAACACCATGACCTCCGGCGGCAGCTGAAGGAAGGCCGCAGGGATCACGCTGTCGTCGCGCGCGTAAAGCATCTGGAACACCGCCCAGGCCTTCTCCTCCCCGAAAGCGAGGACCAGGATCTGCCGCGCAGCGACCAGGGTCTTGATCCCCATGGTCCAGGCATAGGCCGGTGCCGCCTCCGCCGAAGAAAAACTCGACGCAAGCTGGGCGCGGGTCTTGTCCGTGAGCTTCTGGCGGTGGGTCAGCGAATCAAAGGGCACAGCCGGCTCGTTATAGCCAACATGCGCGTTCACACCGAGGCCGAGCACGGCCATATCCAGTCCGCCGCAACGGGCGATCTGCGCGTCGTAATCCTCCGCCGTCTCCACAGAGAGAAAATGGCAGTTTTCCTCCCGCAGATCCGTCCTCCCGGCAAGCTCGCGCAAAAGCTGCCCGCGGGCGCTCTGCTCTTCCTCGACATTCTCAAACTCCGTCACGGCAAATATACGCGCGTCTTTCAGGCTGAGAGCGCCCTCCGCGCAGCGCGCGGCAAGCACAGCGAACAGGTCTCCCATAGTGCGCCCGGTTGAAAAGGCCAGGACAGCGTCCGGCTTTTTCGCCAGAAGCGCTGTGATTCGATCGGCAGCCTGCTGCAGGCACACTTCCTTTTCCAGAATTATCGTTTTCATGTCGAAGCTTCCTTCCCTTATATTGCACTTTTTACGGGACATACTATTCCGTGAAGGAGAGATGCCCATGGCTATTGTAATCGCGAGGACCCTTACGGTCTATTTCGCTCTGCTGCTTACCATGCGTCTGATGGGCAAACGGCAGCTCGGCGAGATGGAACTGTCCGAATTCGTGGTGGCGGCGCTGATCGCCGATCTCGCCGCGCACCCGCTACAGGACATGGGGATCCCGCTGCTCAACGGGCTCGTACCGATCGCGGTGCTCTTCTGCTGCGAGGTGCTGATCGCCGGACTAAGCATGCGCTTTATCCGCCTTCGTTCCTTCTTTTTCGGAAAGCCCAGCCTGCTGATCGTGAAAGGTACGATCAACCAGACAGAGATGCGGCGCAACCGTTTCACACCGGACGAGCTCCTGCAGGAGCTGCGCAGCCAGGGCGTCACCGATATTGCGAGCATCGAATACGCCATCCTTGAGACAGACGGGAAGCTCAACCTGATCCTCTTTCCGGCAGAGCGGCCTGTCACTTCGGCACAGCTGCAACTCCCCACGCAGGATGGGGGCTATCCGCATATCGTGGTGAGCGACGGGCGCGTGCTGAAGGCCAATCTCGAGCATCTCGGTCTCGACCTCCCATGGCTCCGGGAGGAGCTGAAAAGGCAGGGTGTTGAAAAGGCAGAGGATATCTATCTGATGACGGTGGATGAGAGCCGCCACAGCTACCTCACGCGGAAGGAGGCCAGCGCATGAAACGGGAAATCGGCGCAGCAGGGCTGCTCCTGCTGCTGATCCTCGTCGCACTATGGAGCATTGGGCGTACAGATTTTCTCACCGGCCAGATCGGGCTGAACCTCGATCGCTCCGAGCGCGCAGCACGACAGGGTGACTATCCCCTCGCGCAGAAGGCGGCGGAAAACGCCCTGTCTCTCTGGCGCAGCGCACGCGGCTTTACCGCCGTCTTCCTGCGCCACCCGGATCTCGACGGCGTCGCTGACGCCTTCTATGATCTGCAGGAGCGGCTGCAGCAGCGGGACCGGTCAGCGCTGGATGCCGCTTACGCCCGCCTGCGCTACCACCTCGAAACGCTCGACTGGATGGAGCACCTCTCGCCCGGGACGCTGTTCTGAGCTCAGTCCTTCTCTGTGAGCAGCTTGGAGAGCTCCTCCATGAAGGTGTTGATATCCTTGAAGCTGCGGTAGACGGAGGCAAAGCGCACATAGGCCACCTCGTCCACATCCTTGAGGCGGTTCATGACCATCTCGCCGATCTCCACCGTGCTGATCTCACGCTCCAGATTGCTCTGCAGCTCCTGCTCGATATCGTCGGCGATCTTCTCAAGGGTCTGCAGGGCGACGGGGCGTTTTTCACAGGCGCGGACCATGCCGTTGATGAGCTTGACCTTGTCGAAGCTCTGGCGGCTCCCGTCGCGCTTGACGACCACCAGCGGCAGGCGCTCGATGACCTCATAGGTCGTAAAACGCTTCTGGCAGGCCAGGCACTCGCGGCGGCGGCGGATCGTCGCGCCTTCTTCGGCGGGGCGGGAATCGATGACTTTGCTGTCGGTAAATCCGCAGAACGGGCATTTCATATCTCTCTTCCCCCAATACATAGTATGGAACTATTGAAGTATAACACAAGTACTTGTGAATATCCAGATTTTTTTATTCATGTAAAGCATTTGTTTCTCATATGAAAGTGTCTCCCTCTCCTGCCCGCCGCTCCCTCGCCGTCCCGCAGACCGCACGGGGCGGCGCTTTTGCCGTTTTCGTCAAAAATAAGCAAATCCGGATTGACAATATTGGGCTAAATGGTTAAAATAACAGGTAGCGAAATCCACCCAAACAATTCAAAGGAGGAACCAACATGAAGAAAGTCATCGCACTGATCCTTGCGCTTACGATGGTCCTCGCGCTGGGCATCACCGCCCATGCGGACGACAGCTATACCATCCGCATCTACTCCAACTCCAACTCCACCGAGCGCACCACCTGGCTCATCCAGGCTGCCAAGGAAGCCGGCTTCAACATCAGCATTGACGATAACTCCGTCATCTCCGGCGATACCGCCGCTGTCCAGGCCGCCAACGAGAACAAAGACGGCGACCTGATCTTCGGTCTGAACGAGACCCGCTGGGGCCAGCTGATCGACGGCGCTTACGAGAATCTGTCCGTCATCGACTGGACGCCGTCCTGGGCCGATCTGGTCGGCGAGTACAAGTATGACGGCCAGGCCTGGGGCCTCGTCATCCAGAACGTCCTGATGCTCTACCGCAACGATGAGTTCGGCACCAACGGTGAGGAGCTGCACTTCGATCACTGGGCTGACGTCGTCAACTCCGGCTACAGCTGGTATCGTCAGAACAAGATTGGCGGCACCACCAACGCCAACATCAACTCCGCCATCCTCTATGCCTTCACCGATCCCGACTCCCCCGCCGGCGGCATCTCCATCGACGGCTGGAAGGCCCTGTGGAAGTTCTGCGCGGACGGCAAGTCCGGCGGCGACGATTACAAGTACGGCTTTGATCCCCTGAACAAAGGCGACGTCGCCATCTCCGAGTTCTATTCCTCCGCTCTCTACGGCAAAATCGACGCCGCGGCGGAAGGTTCCGAGCATCCTCTGATCGGCGCGCTTGAGCCCGAGAACTGGGCCCTGGTCGACATCGCCGACGGCACTTACTACATCGCCGAGTACATCGGCATCCTCGACAAGGCCGGCCGCACCGAAGAGCAGACCGAGACCGTCAAGGCCTTCGCCGACTGGTTCGGTTCCGCCGAGGTCCAGGCCGAGTGGGCTGAGGAGTTC
This sequence comes from Eubacteriales bacterium, assembly GCA_030531505.1. Taxonomy (GTDB): domain Bacteria; phylum Bacillota; class Clostridia; order Oscillospirales; family Oscillospiraceae; genus Limivicinus. The sequence continues at coordinate 23,203 of JAUNNH010000011.1, read as the reverse complement.
GACTCCGTGCCCTGCAACGCCGACGCTGTGGATCTGGTCTACGGTGATGACATCCCCGAGATCTATCTGCTCCCGAACTTTGCTCTCGCCACCGTTGACGGCACCGACATGACCTATGCCGCCTACGTCGCCGCCCACTCCGCCGAGTGGACCAACATCATGACCAACCTCGGCTTCTACTGGGCCGACGCCAACGACGCCAAGCCCGAGCCCGATTGGGACAATCTGGATTGGGCTACCCTGACCCAGAAGGCCGAATAAGCACATACCGCAATCCGTTCAGCGGGGACTTGGATCTTCCCAAGTCCCCCTGTTTATATCCGACAAACGACAGAAGGAGTTTTCGATATGATCCGGCTCAATGACATCGTTGTGAAGTTCGGGGATTTCACCGCGCTGCACAACATCAACGTACACGTGAAGGAGGGCGAATTCTTCACCTTCCTCGGCCCCTCCGGCTGCGGCAAAACGACCACGCTGCGCACCATAACCGGCTTCATTGAGCCCGTTTCCGGCACCGTGGTCGTGAAGGACAAGGACATCACCCATGTCCCCATCGAGGATCGAAATATCGGTATCGTGTTCCAGAGCTACGCGCTCTTCCCCACCATGACCGTTTACGACAACATCGCCTTCGGTCTGAAGATCAAGAAGCTCAAAAAGGCGGAGATCGACGCGAAGGTGCGCGATATCGCGCGCAAGGTGGACCTGTCGGACGAACAGCTCCAGAAAGCCGTCTCTCAGCTCTCCGGCGGTCAGCAGCAGCGTGTCGCCATCGCCCGCGCGCTCGTGACGGGACCGGCCATCATCTGCATGGATGAGCCGCTCTCCAACCTCGACGCCAAGCTGCGTGTCCAGCTGCGCAACGAGCTCAAAAAGATGCAGAAGGATTTCGGCATCACGACCATCTACGTCACGCATGACCAGGAGGAAGCGCTGACGCTCTCCGACCGGATCGCCGTGTTCAACAAGGGCTATATCGAGCAGATCGGCACGCCGAATGAGATCTACAACTTCTCCAAGACGGAGTTCGTCTGCAACTTCATCGGCGACATCAACCGCCTCTCTGACGAAGTCGTACAGAAGGCCGTCGCCGCCGGGGCCGCGGTGGATCCCGCGAAACACAACTACGTGCGCCTGGAGCGCCTGCATGTGAACGTCGACCTGCAGCCCGGGCAGATCAGCCTCGAGGGCACCGTCACGATGCGCGAATACTACGGCTTGTACATCAAGTATTACATCGATCTGGGCAGCCAGACCATCAAGGTCATCGAGAAGAACGACGGCGTGCGGATCTATGAGGAGGGGCAGACGGTTTCCGTCGTGCTCGATCCGCGGGATATCATGGCCTATGAGCCGGGCGAGACGCCGGAGGTAGCCGAATGAACGCGAGCCTCGACCGTCGGCTCCGGCCGGAGCTGCTGGTGCGGATCGTGGGCGTGGCCTTCTTCGCCTATCTCTTCTTCGGCTTCATGCTCCTTCCCTGCCTCAACACCCTCACCAGCATCTTCAATGTCAAAAATGCCGCCGGGGAGCGCGACGCCTTTGCGGTCATCCGCTTCTTCCTGGCTGGCAGCATGTCCAAATATGTCTGGAACTCTCTAAAGCTCGCCATCCTGCTGGTCATCACGGTCAACATCGTTGGTATCTCCATCGTCCTGCTGACCGAGTACTTTGATATCAAAGGCGCCCGGATCCTCCGTCTGGGCTACATGACCACCATGATCTACTCCGGTGTTGCGCTGGTCACGGGCTACATGTTCCTCTACGCCAACGACGGCATCCTGACCACCGCTTTGAAAAACGCCTTTCCCAATATGAACGGCACCTGGTTTTCCGGCTTCAACGCGGTGCTCTTCACCATGACCTTCGCCTGCACCTCGAACCACGCCCTGTTCCTGCGAAACGCCATCCGCGGCATCGACTACAACACCGTGGAGGCTGCGCGCAATATGGGCGCGAGGCCGTTCAAGGTGCTGTGGAAGGTCGTTTTCCCCACGCTGATCCCGACGCTCTTTTCGCTCACGGTCATGACCTTCATTACCGGTCTCTGCGCCATGTCCGCCCCGACCCTGCTGGGCTACGACTCCATCAACCCCGAGATTGTGCGTCTGGCCGGCTCCTCCAGCGCGGATGAGGCTTTCCCCCAGGCCCGCGCCGCCCTGCTGTCCATCATCCTTGCCATGTTCACGATCGTCCTGCTGACCGTCCTCTCCGCCTATGAGCGCAAGGGACATTACCTCTCCGTCAGCAAGACCAAGGCAAAGCTCCAGAAGCAGAAGATCAACAATCCCCTCTGGAACGCGTTGGCGCATATCTATGCCTACATCCTGTTCATTATTTACATGACGCCTGTGGTCATGATCATCATCTTCTCCTTCCAGACTTACAGCGCGATCCGCCTCAAGAAGCTGGATCTGACCAAATGGACGCTCATCAACTACTTCGGTCAGCAGGACTATGAGTATCTGACGAGCCGCGGCAAATACAAAACGCGCGTCGGCTCCATCTCGGGCGTGTTTGCCAACGAGGCGACGCTCGGCGGTATCAAGCTTAGCTTCATCCTCTCCGCGCTCGCGGCGGCACTCGCCTGCGTGATCGTGGTCGTCGCCTGCAACTATATGTTCCAGAAGCACCACAAGAAGAGCGGCATTGTGCTCGAATACGCGCTCCTCTTCCCCTGGCTGCTGCCGACCATTCTGATCTGCTATTCCTACCGCACCTACTTCAACAGCAATGATATCTGGTATGTCGGCAATCAGAACCTCTACTACGCGCAAAATGTGCGGCTGCTGATTGTCATGGCCTATACGGTGACGAAGCTGCCCTTCTCCCTGCGCATGATCAAAGCCTCCTTCTATTCGATCGACGAAGAGCTGGAGGAGGCGGCGCGCAACCTCGGCGCACGCAAGATCTACACCTTCCTGCGCGTAAAGCTGCCGATCATCCTGCCGAGCGTGCTGGCGGTGTTCGCGCTGAACTTCAATGCCCTCTTCACCGAGTACGACATGTCCGCCACCTTTGCCAGCACTTACGGCACCAGCTACGCCATGGTCATCCAGGCTATGTGCCGCGAAGAAGGCCTGTACGGCTACAACGTCAACGCCTCCGGACGGCGCTGCGCCTCGACGGTGTTCATCATGCTCGTCTCCGGGCTTATTCTCTATCTGGTCTACGGCGTGGGCTCGCGCGACCTCGGCGAGCGGCTGGAGATCCGTGACCGGCGCCGCAAGCGCATGGAACGGCTCTTTGGAAGCCGGAAAAAGGAAGGAGCGGTCAAAACCGGCATATGATCCGAAACATCATCTTTGATATGGGGCGGGTCCTGATCCACTGGGATCCGGAGCGGCTGATCGCCCGGCAGGGCTATGCGGGAGAGGACGCCGCCATCTTGCTGCGTGAGGTCTTTCAATGCGCCGAATGGCAGGGACTCGACCGAGGCCGTCTCACGCCGGAGGACGCGCTGGCAACCATGCTCCCCCGGCTTCCCGCCCATCTTCATGCGGCGGCGGAGCACTTCGTCCGCTTCTGGTGGGTGGAGCCGCTCTGGCCCGTGGAGGGCATGGCGGAGCTTGTGCGGGAGCTGAAAGGTCTCGGCTACGGGATCTATCTGCTCTCCAACGCCACCAGCCGTCTGCACGACTACTTTGACCGCATCCCCGGCTCGGAGTGTTTTCAGGGCAAGATTGTCTCTGCCGACTGGAAGCTGCTCAAGCCGGAGCATGAGATCTACGAGACGCTTTTCCGGGAATACGGTCTCGACCCCGCCGCCTGCTTCTTTATCGACGACAATCCCGCCAATGTGGAAGCCGGGCTGTGTCAGGGCATGCAGGGGGCCGTGTTCTTCGGCTGCATGGCCCGTCTGCGCGGTGAACTTCGCCGCGCCGGCATTCCGGTAAGGGAATAAGGAATCCGTTGCAAGGAAAGCGGCGCCTCCCGCAGGCGCCGCTTTCGTATTTGAAAAAACGAATTGTTTTCTATACATTGTTGACAAACAAAGCCGGAACGCCTATAATCTCTTTTGTGTAGAACCGCCATTTTTTGTATTCCCTGGCGAAAGCCGCGAAAATATTTTTACAGGAGGAAACACACATGAAAAAGACATTGGCCCTGCTGCTGGCTCTGATCATGGTCATCGCACTGGCTGCGCCCACCGCGTTTGCCGATGAGATGGAGGATCTGGTCGCCGCCGCAAAGGAAGAGGGCGAACTGGTCGTCTACGGCTCCTGCGAGGAGGAGTACCTCGCCGCCGCCTGCGAGAACTTCCAGAAGCTCTATGGCATCAAGGTCAGCTATCAGCGCCTCTCCACCGGTGAGGTTCCCGCCAAGATCGAAGAGGAGAACGGCAACCCCTCCGCGGACGTCTGGTTCGGCGGCACCAACAACCCCTATGACGAGCTCGCCGGCAAGGGCTTCCTGGAGGCCTATGAGGCGATCAACGCCTCCCACCTGCTGAGCCCGCTCTATAAGAACCCCGACAACTACTGGTACGGCATCTATACCGGCATCCTGGGCTTCATGGTCAACACCGATGAGCTCGAGCGCATGGGCCTCGAGGCTCCCCAGAGCTGGGATGATCTGCTCAAGCCCGAGTATCAGGGCCTGATCTGGCTCTCCAACTACAAGACCGCCGGTACTCCGAAACTGGTCGCCAACCTCATGATCCAGCTCAAGGGCCATGACGAAGGCATCCAGTACCTTGTCGACCTGGACAAGAACGTTGAAGTCTACACCAAGTCCGGCTCCGGCCCGTCCAAGAATGTCGGCACCGGCGAGTGCGTGATCGGTATTGGCTTCCTGCATGACGGCATCACCCAGATCATCGATAACGGCTATGAGAACATCGCGCTGGTCATCCCCGCCGACGGCACCACCTGCGAGATCGGGCCCGTGGCCATCTTCAAGGGCGCCGCGCATCCCAATGCCGCCAAGCTCTTTGTCGAGTACGCGCTGAGCCCCGACTGCGTTGAGCTCGCCGATGACAACGGTTCCTATCAGTTCCTGGTCATCGACAACGCCGAGCAGCCTGAGGCTGCCGTGCAGTTCGGTCTGGATCCCAGCCTGGTGTGGGACGGCTACGACTTTGCCAAGGCTGTCGAGGACACCGCTCAGAACGTTGAGGACGTCATGACCGCTCTTGAGAACGCGGGCGCCGACGTCGGCGAGGGTCGTTTCCAGACTTCGTGATCTGGGATCCCGCTTAACGGCATATCTCCATAATACCGCAGAGGCGGCGGGTAAACCCGCCGCCTCTTTTATACGAAAGGAGATGGAACTATGGCAAGAGGTCAAGGTGCCGCGCTGGACCGCAAAAAGCTGTTGGCCGATCCTATTCTGGTCACCACCATCGTTCTGCTCATCACCTTCCTGACCCTGTTCATCCTCTATCCGCTGGCTATCCTGCTGGTGGACAGCTTTGTCGGTGACGGGACCTTCGGGCTTGGGATCTTCAAGCGCATCTTCGCCATGAAGTCCTTTACCCGCGCCATCACCAACACCCTGAAGATCGGCTTCGTCGTCGGCATTCTCTCGGCGCTGATCGGCCTGCTCTTTGCGTATGTGGAGGTCTATGTACGCATGAACCGCTTTGTGGGCGGGCTGTTCAAGGTCGTCTCGATGCTGCCGGTCGTCTCGCCCCCCTTTGTGCTCTCGCTGTCGATGATCATGCTCTTCGGCAAGGCAGGTCTCATCACCCGTTTCCTACTGCATATCTATGACAACAGCGTGTACGGCTATTGGGGTATCGTCATCGTCCAGACGCTGACCTTTTTCCCCGTCTGCTACATGATGCTCAAGGGCCTGCTCAAGAACATCGACCCCTCTCTGGAGGAGGCCGCACGCGACATGGGCGCGGGTCGCTGGAAGGTCTTCGCGGACGTGACGCTGCCGCTGATGCTCCCCGGTCTCGGCAACGCCTTCCTCGTCACCTTCATTGAGTCCATCGCGGACTTCGCCAACCCCATGATCATCGGCGGCTCGTACGACACGCTCGCCACTACGATCTACCTGCAGATCACCGGCGCTTACGACAAGGCCGGTGCCGCTGCAATGGCCGTCGTGCTGCTGTGCATCACGCTCCTCATGTTCGCTGTACAGAAGTACTACCTCGAGGCCAAGACCGCCGCGACTCTTACCGGCAAGGCCAGCCGCGGCCGCATGCTGATCGAAGACCGGAGCGTCAAAGTACCGCTGACGATCTTCTGCGCACTCGTGGCGCTCTTCGTCATCATGATGTACATCTGTGTCCCCATCGGTGCGCTCTTCCCCACATGGGGCTACAAGTTCTTCCCGCTCACCGGCAAGTGGTTCAAGCTCGTCTTCACCCGCTATCACGGCTTCAAGGCCTTTAAGGACTCCTTTGTGCTCTCCCTGATTGCCGCGCCCGTCACGGCGCTGCTGAGCATGATCATCTCCTATCTGGTGGTCAAGCGCAAGTTCAAGGCCAAGGGCTTCATCGAGGCGGTCTCCATGCTGGCCATGGCCGTGCCCGGCACCGTTCTCGGCGTCGGCTACATCCGCGGCTACTCAGGCGGTCTGTTCCACACGGGCGTGCTCCAGAGCCTCTACGGGACCGGGCTGATCCTGATCATCGTGTTCGTCGTCCGTTCGCTGCCGACCGGCACGCGCAGCGGCATCTCCGCCCTGCGGCAGATCGACAAGAGCATCGAGGAATCCGCTTACGACATGGGCGCAGACAGCTTCAAAGTCTTTATGACCGTGACGCTTCCGCTCATCAAGGATTCCTTCCTCTCCGGCCTCGTGACCGCTTTCGTGCGCAGCATCACCGCTATTTCCGCGATCATCCTGCTGGTGACGCCCTCCTTCCTGCTCATCACGGTGCAGATCAACGAGTTCGCCGAGAAGGGCTCCTACAGTCTGGCCTGCGCGTTCGCGACCATCCTGATCATCATCACCTACGGCGCGGTGCTGCTGATGAATCTCTTCATCAAGTACTTTGGCACCAGCCGGAAAATCAAGGAGGACTAAGCTATGGAAAAGATCAAAAAAGGCGTGCGCCTCGAGCATATTTCCAAGATCTATCAGGACCCCAAGACCGGCAAGGAATTCTATGCCGTCAAGGACACCTCTCTTGAGATCAAGCCCGGCTCCTTTGTGACCCTGCTCGGTCCCTCCGGCTGCGGCAAGACCACGACGCTGCGTATGATTGCGGGCTTTGAGAGCCCGGACGAGGGCGAGATCTACCTCGGGGAGGAGCCCATCAATGAGCTGACTCCCAACAAGCGCGATACCGCCATGGTGTTCCAGAGCTATGCGCTGCTCCCCCACTACAACGTGTTTGACAACGTGGCCTACGGCCTGAAGCTGCGGAAGGTGCCGAAGGAGGAGATCAAGGATCGCGTCATGAAGATCCTCGATCTGGTGGAGCTCACCGGCATGGAGGCGCGCATGACCAACCAGCTCTCCGGCGGCCAGCAGCAGCGCGTGGCGCTCGCCCGTGCGCTGGTCATCGAGCCGAGCGTGTTGCTCTTCGACGAACCGCTTTCGAACTTGGACGCGAAGCTGCGCGTCTCGATGCGCACGGAGATTCGCCGCATCCAGCAGCGCGTCGGCATCACGGCCATCTATGTCACCCACGACCAGTCCGAGGCCATGGCGCTCTCGGATCAGATCATCGTCATGAGCAAGGGCGTCGTGGCCCAGATGGGTACCCCGCAGGAGATCTATTATCACCCGGTCAACGAGTTCGTGGCCGACTTCATCGGTGAGGCGAACTTCCTCAAGGGCACCATGACAGGCCGCAGCGGCGACAAGGTCACGCTGGATATCCATGGCAATCCCCTCGTGGTGGACGGCCGCCCGGACATGGAAGAAGGCCGGGAATACACCGTCGTACTCCGGCCCGAGGCCGCGTCCCTGGCCGACGAGGGCGGCATGCCCTGCAAGGTGGTCCTCTCCTGCTTCATGGGCTCCTACCAGAACTACCATGTCATGGTAGGCGATACGCTCGTCAAGCTCGAGGAGCACAACCCCAAGAACAAGCGCATCTATCAGGTGGACGAGACCTGCTCGCTGGTCTTCGATCCCGCCTCGGTGCATGTGCTGTAATCCCTCACAGGCAAGAAAAAAGGAGCCGTTCCGGCTCCTTTTTTCTTGCTCATTTTATTCAGGCTCTCGACTCTTCCCAGACGATGAGCTCCATTTCGTGTTCCTTCTTCTCCATGTCACGCGCCAGCGCAAGCTGTGCCCGCGCGCGGTCGAGGTTGTGGGTCGGGTAGTCGATGGAGAAATACTTGTCGCCGTTGAGGTAGTCGGTCAGAAAACGCATGCCGCATTCGAGCGTCATGGTGAAAGCCCCGAGCGGCAAGACCTCCCGTTCTTTCTCCGTCAGGCTCGGGCAGGCCCGGAGGAAGCCGCGGGTGAAGACACGAAACAGCTCCTCATCCAGCGCGACCTTTTTGAGATCCCGCTCGTCCTCGGCCGCCGTGGAAGCGCCGAAGCGGATCGCGTCACCGAAGTCAAAGGCGGAGAGGCCGGGCATCACGGTATCGAGATCGATGACACAGATGGCCTTGCGCGTCTGCTCGTGCAGCAGGACGTTGTTGATTTTGGTGTCGTTGTGCGTGGCGCGCACGGGGAGTTCCCCGCTCATACGCATTTTATGCAGCCGGCAGGCCTTCTCCTCCCGGGAGAGGAGATAGTCGATCTCCGGTCCCACCTCCGTGAGACGGCCCTCGCTGTCCGCGGCCATGGCCTCGCGCAGCTGCCGATAGCGATCCACCGTATTGTGGAAGTTCACGATCGTCTCCTCCAGCTGCTCGGCGGGAAAATCATTCAGCGCATACTGGAAATGCCCAAACGCGCGGGCGCACTCGTAGAAATCGTCCGGTGTCTCCGGGCGCTGCAGGCAGATGCTGTGATCCACGAAGCGGTAGATGCGCCAGGCGCCGCCGTGCCCGTCGTCGTAGTAGCTGTGCCCGTCCAGCGTGTCGATATAGCGGATCATGGCCGTTTTACCTTTCTCGTTTTTGGCGAGGAAGGCACTGATCCGGGACATATTGCCCATCAGGGCGTTGACGTTCGGGAAAACGTACTGGTTGATCCACTGGAGAATATAGCGCGCCCCTGTGTCGGTCGTGATGTAGTAGGTCTCGTTGATGTGCCCGCTCTTGATCTGCTCGCACTCTACGGGTGTCCCGTCGGTCGGGAAATGATAGATCGCTTCTTTCATAATGACTTCGACTCTTTCTCTCGTTTTCTCAGGAGCAGTACCGGGATCGCCGCGAAGAGCAGCACCGCCGCCGCAGCCAGATAGATCCCGGGTGTGGGCACGGTCTTGACCTGGCCCAGCTCGATATAGGTGCTGTCGCTGCCGCGGATCACCGCCGCTCCCAGAGCGGGGCCCAGGATCATCGGCAGCAGCACGGCAAAAATCATACGGATGCCCTGGAAATGCCCGACCTTATCCGCCGGCGTCCAGTCGCGGATCGTCGCACTCAGCGCGGCGGAAAGCATCATGTAGCCGCTCATCATCACTATCCCGGCGACCATGACCCCGCCCGGGCGACGCACGAAGTACATACCGACGAGACCGAGCAGCATGACTGCCGCGGCAGGAAAGGCGAAGCGCAGCTTGCCCACGCGGTCGATCACTCGGCCGGAGAGCACGCTGACCGCCGAAGCGACGATCAGCACCACACCGAGCACGAGCGCGTAGTCCGTGATGCCGAGGTAGTTTTGCAGATAGATGATCAGGAAGGGGAAAAAGACCTGCACCGCCACCGAGAACAGGCAAAAGGCGGCAAAGGCCAGATATAGCTCGGGGTTGGAGCGCACGACCGCCGGACGAAGGCCGTAGAGCAAGCTGCGTACCCCGCTCTCACGCCGCGGCCTGAGATCCGGCGCATCCTTCACCAGAAGGATCGCAATCAGACCTACCGCCGACACAGCCAGACCAAAGATGTTGAAGAAGGTCCGCCAGCGCCCCTGCTGCGTCAGGCCGTCAAAAAGCCCGAAGATGAGGAGCATGGACACAAGCGGCAGAATCGCGAGCACGCTTTCAGCGCGGCCTCGGTTCGCCTTGGTTGTGTTGTCGGTGACCCAGGCGTTGAAAGCGGCGTCATTCGCCGTGGAGCCGAAGAAGGTCATCACGCAGTCGAGCGCCACAACCGCCACCGCCGCCGCGGCAGCGCCCGAGAAGGCCCCCGCCGCAGCGCGCGCCGGGAAAAGGTCCGGGCGGATATAGCCGAAGGCGGCTGTTGACAGCCCCCAAAGCAGGTAGCCCGCGCAGATAAAGAGCTTGCGTCTGCCCAGGCGGTCCGAGAGCGCACCCATCAGCAGTGTCGTTAACGTCGCCGCTGCCGCGGACCAGCCGACCATCGCCGCGATATAGCGCGGGTCGGTTGAGATAGTGTTATAGAGGAACACGTTCAGATACATGTTCTCGATCGTCCAGGCGAACTGCCCGAACAGGCCCACCAGCAGCAAGGTCGCCCAGCGCCGCAGGCCGAGTTTGTCGTCAGATTTCAACGGAGATCACCGCTTTTCAGTAGGATCCGCGCAGGCGAGAACCTGCGTTATCGTATATGAACGCGTCAAAAATGTCAAGTCTCGGGGACGAGGATATTCAACAGGATCTCCACAGCCTTGTCCATGTTTTCGGCTGTGATGTGCTCGTACGGGCCGTGGAAGCCATAGCCGCCGGTGCCGAGATTCGGGCAAGGCAGGCCGCGGAAGGAAAGCTGCGAGCCGTCGGTGCCGCCGCGGATCGGGACCCGCTTCGGCGTGAGGCCTGCTTTCGCGATGGCCTTTTCAGCCCGCTCCACGATCGCCATGTTTTTCTCGAGGATCTCAGCCATGTTCCGGTACTGCTCGCGGATCGTGAGCACCGCTGTCCCCTCGCCGTATTTCTCGTTGATGAGCTCCTCGATATGGCGCATCGTCCGCTCGCGCTGGGCAAAGAGCGCGGCATCATGGTCGCGGATGATATAGTCGAGCGTCGCCTTCTCCACGCAGCCCTGCATGTCCGTCAGATGGAAAAAGCCCTCATACGCCACGGTCTTCTCCGGCACGTCGCCGGCGGGGAGCATGGCGTTTATCTCCATGGCGACAAGGTTTGCGTTCACCAGCGTGTTCTTTGCGCTGCCGGGATGCACATTGAAGCCATGGACCTCCCAGTGCGCCGCGGCGGCGTTGAAAGTTTCAAAGTTGATCTCCTCCAGCCGCCCGCCGTCCACGGTATACGCGAAGGCGGCGCCCAGGCGCTCCAGATCCAGGAGTGCCGCGCCGTGTCCTACCTCCTCGTCCGGCGTAAAGCAGAGTGCGACCCGTCCGTGCGGGAGCTTTTCCTCCATGAGGCGCTCCACAGCCGTCAGTGCCTCTGCCACACCGGCCTTATCATCCGCGCCGAGCACGGTCGTCCCGTCGGTGGTGATCAGCGTGTGACCCTTCAACTCCGGCAGATGCGGGAACTGCCTGGCGGAGAGGATGCGTCCGCTCCCACCGAGGGGCAGGTCCTTCCCGTCAAAGTCCGGGTGGAGCTGAGGCCTCACGTTCTCGCCGGAGAAATCCGGGATCGTGTCGATGTGGGCGATCAGGCCGATGCAGGGCAGGTTCTCACAGCCCTCACTCGCAGGCAGCACACCGTAGACATAGGCGTGCTCGTCCTCGTACACCTCCTGCAGGCCCATCGCGCGCATCTCCTCACCGAGCAGACGGCTCAGGTCGAACTGCCGCTCGGTAGTGGGGGTATGGCTCAGATCCTCGGAGCTCGCGGTATGCACCCGGGCATAGCGGATCAGACGTTCATATGCTCTCATGATGATCCTCCTGTTATTACAGATATATCTCTCCGTATACGAACAGCCGTCCCTTGCGGGAGGTGCCGCCCGTACCGGTGATTTTCCCTTTTCCCCGGCCACGCAGCGAGAGGATGTCCCCCTCCCGGACCGGTCTGTCCGCTTTATCGGACAGTTCATAGTTTAGACTGACATTACCGGCGGCGATCTGGCGAGCCGCTTCGGTCCGGCTCAGGTCAAAGAGCCCGCCCACCGCGGCATCGAGCCGCAGGCTCTGTACCGAAAAGCTTTTCTCCTTCACCCGCCGCTCCGGGGCCGTGATCTCCTCCAGCGGCAGGGAGCGCGTGCGGACAGTCCAGCGGCCGACCTTGTCGATGGAGAGCAGATGCCGCTCCACGCCGGGGAGGCAGAAGATCACGGCTGTGTTCTCCCTTACCCAGATGTCGCCCAGCCATTCCCGGCCGATCCCCATACCGAGCAGGGCGCCGAGGTAGTCCCGATGACCGGGGCTGCCGAAGGCGGCCGTGAGCTCGAGCGCTTTGATCTGCTCGTTCAGGTCGAGCCACTCCGGCTCCATATAATCCGGCAGAAAAAGAGCAAGCGTCCGCTCGCAGTCTGGGTGCCCGCCGGAGAAGACGAGGCGGCAGTTCGGGCGGGTTTTCGCCCAGCGTTCGATCTGCAGCCGCTCCGCCGGGGTCAGAAAATGGCTCGCGCAGAGGACGCCGCTGCGCTCACAGCGTGCACAGAGGTCCTCGGCGCGGCGCAGCAGTTCATGCTCTTCCATCCCGCAGCCTCGTCTTGTGCGCCGATGCATTGCTCTCTCTGAGCAGGGCATCGATTTCCTTCAGCACCGTCTCCACCTCGGCAGCAAACTCCTTCGAGCTCTCGCGCAGCACACCCGAACGCAGCGCCGAAAGGCGGATCAGGTTGTCGCTTGTGACGACGCGCACGCGATAGTTCTTTCCGATCTCATCGACCAGCCGCTCGATATAGGCGTCACCGGTCTCTCCGTCGCGCGTGTAGGCCACGTGAATGTTGTGGTAGACGGTGCGGGAGCCGGGATTGCCGGGCGTGCGGAAGCCGTCAAAGACAAGCACCAGTTCCGCCTTCGTGTAGCCGCAGTAGCTCGAGAGCATGTCCTGCAGCCGTCCGCGGGCGAGATCGAGCCGCTCGGCAGCGAGCGCGCGCAGCTCCTCCCAGGCGAAGATCAGGTTGTAGCCGTCGACCAGGATATAATCTCCCTGACGGGAGAGCGTCACCGTCTGCGCCGGGGCCTCGTTGCGCGCGGCGCTCTGATACTGTGGGCGCCGGATCGGGCCGAACTCCCGTTCCATGATCGCCTCGAGCTCCCGCTCGTCGATATCCAGGCTGCGGTGTGCATACAGCGTGGAACTCGTCTCCCGCGCAGGGCGCAGCACGCTCTCGAGGTGCATATAGTTCTTGACTTCATTCCACTTCACGTTGAAGCCTGCGCCGTGGGCGCAGAAGACGGAATCGGGCGTGTTCTCCAGATCGGCCTCCGGTTCATAGCCGAGCGCCGCGACGATCGCCTCCTGTCCGCGGCAGGGGCGGTAACCGCCTGGGCGCAGCTGCAGCCGTCCGCGGCCGTGTGTAAAGGCCAGCAGCTCATTCTGATAGCCGTTGAGCGCGGCGACCGGGGCGCTGCCCCGCAGGCGCAGCTGTTCCCCCACGTCCTCCGGGGACCCAAACTCCCCGTTCATCGCGCGGATATCGCTGATGACGCGGCCGATCTGCTCCGGACCGACCTCGATTGAAAACGCATACCATGGTTCGAGCAGGACGCTCTTCGCCTGCATCAGCCCCTGGCGCACCGCCCGGCAGGCGGCCTCGCGGAAATCCCCGCCTTCCGTGTGCTTGAGGTGGGCGCGGCCCGCGGCAAGGCTGATCTTCACATCGGTCATAGGCGAACCGGTCAGCACGCCGAGATGCTGCTTTCCTGCGAGTTCCGAGAGGATCAGGCGCTGCCAATTGCGGTCCAGCACATCCTCGCTGCAGACGCTCTCCAGCACGATCCCGCTCCCGGCAGGCAGCGGCTCCAGCAGCAGATGCACCTCGGCATAATGCCGCAGCGGCTCGAAATGCCCGACGCCCTCGACGGTGTCGGCGATCGTCTCCCGATAGAGAACCTCACCCTTGTCGAGTGCGACCTCTGTGTCAAAACGCTCGCGCACAAGATCCCGAAACACTTCGGTCTGCACGCGCCCCATCAGGCTCACGGCGATCTGCCGCGTTTGAGCGTTCCAATGCACATGCAGCTGCGGATCTTCTTCCTGCAGCATGCGGAGCTTCGGAAGCAACAGCGCCGGATCCGTCCCCTCCGGGAGCAGCAGACGGTAGCGCAGTACCGGCTCCAGCACCGGCTCCCCGGCGTCCGCCTCCGTGCCAAGCCCCTGGCCCGGCCAGGTCCCGGAGAGGCCGAGCGCCGCACAGACTTCACCCGCGCGCACGGTCTCCGCCGCTTCATATTTATCGCCGGAGTAGAGGCGCAGCTGTGTGAGTTTTTCCGCTCTCTCCGCTCCGGTCTCATCGGTATAGGGCAGGACGGAGCGCACCGCGAGTTCTCCGCCTGTCAGCTTTATAAAGGTCAGCCGCTGGCCCTGCGCGTCCCGGGCGATCTTGAACACCCGCGCGCCAAAGGCGCCGCCGCTTTCCGCGGCTGGGGCCAGGCGGTCCAGCGCGTCGAGCAGCGCTTCCACGCCCTCAAGCCGCAGCCCGGATCCGAAAAAGCAGGGGAAGAGCTCCCGCGCCGCGATCATCGCGCGCAGATCCCCGTCTTCGAGGGTCTCTCCCGCGAGATAGCGTTCCATTGCCGCCTCACCGCAGAGCGCAAGCTGCTCGTCGAAATCCGCGCCGCGCGCCGTGAAATCCACGCAGCCGCCGTCCAGCTTTCGCAGGCCGTCCATGATCCGTCCCTCGTCCGCGCCTGCAAGGTCCATCTTGCTCACGAAGAGGAAGCACGGGACCCGATAACGGCGCAGCAGCCGCCAGAGCGTCTCGGTATGGGCCTGGACCCCGTCGGTCCCGGATATGACCAGCACCGCCGCATCCAGCACGCGCAGCGTCCGCTCTGTCTCGGCTGAAAAATCCGCGTGCCCGGGCGTGTCGAGCAGGGTAAACGCGGTGTCGCCCCACTGCAGGCGGGCCTGTTTGGAGAAGATCGTGATGCCCCGCTGCCGCTCCAGACTGTGCGTGTCGAGGAAGCAGTCGCGGTGGTCCACTCGTCCGAGCTTTTTCACCGCGCCGGAGAGATACAGCATGGCCTCGGCCAGCGTGGTCTTTCCCGCGTCCACATGTGCGATCAGCCCGATACAGCGGCGTTTGCCCATTCTCTCTCCTCCTTTCCGGACATTACTGGTAGATTATAGCACAGCCCTCTGCGGCTGTCGAGGGACGATTTCCCGCGCGGGCACCGCATTTCTGTTGCGGCTTGTCATTTTTATGCAAAATGTTATGCTGTTTTTTGAAACTTTGACTACCATTTCTGTTTGAGCTATGTTATAATTAATCGATAATAGACCCACTGTTGTCTGTTCAGCTTTTCGAGGGGGCACGTATATGAAAAAGATTCTGGTATTGGAAGACGAGAGCAACATCCGCAGCTTCGTAGTGATCAATCTGCGGCGCAGCGGCTATGAGCCCATCGAGGCCGAGACCGGCATGGAGGCGCTGGAAAAATGGAAGGTCAATCCCGACATCTGTCTGGCACTTCTGGATGTGATGCTCCCGGACATTGACGGCTTTGAGGTATGTCGCCGCATCCGTGCCTCCGGCTCCAAAATGGGCATCATCATGCTCACCGCCAAGAGCCAGGAAATCGACAAAGTCACGGGCCTCATGACCGGTGCGGACGACTATGTCACCAAGCCCTTCTCACCCGCCGAACTCACCGCCCGCGTAGACGCGCTGATCCGCCGCCTGGGTGTGGACGAGGATGAAAAGGCCGGCAGCGAACTGCAGAGCGGTCCCTTCGTGCTCAACACGCGCAACCGCACCCTTGAAAAGAGCGGGCAGCGCCTCAAGCTCACGCAGATCGAGTATCAGCTCATGAAGCTGTTTATGGAGAACCCCGGCAAGGCCATGTCCCGCGAGGATATCCTGACCGCCGTTTGGGGCAGCGATTTCAAAGGCGAGCTCAAGACTGTGGACGTAAACATCCGCCGTCTGCGCATCAAGATCGAGTCCGATCCCACCGAGCCAGAATTCCTCACCACCGTCTGGGGCTACGGCTACAAGTGGGGCTACTGAGGGACGGCTGAGCATTCCCCCTTCTGACATGCAGGCCGCCCGGCAGATCGCCGGGCGGCCGCACAAGAACGTTACAGGAAGTTATCGTCTATGTTTCGCTATCTGAAAGCGCAGCTTTTCGTATCCGCGCTCGCTACGATCGCAATCGCGGCGCTCGGCATGTGGGGCCTTGTCCGTGGCTATCCCGGCCTCGGTTTCGTATGCCTCGTAGCCGTATGCGTCTACATTCTGCTGATCGTGCTCTGGTTCCTGCGCTATATCTCCCGCCCGATCAACCGGCTCACCGACTTTGCCCGTGAGATCGCGGAGGGCAGCTACGGCAGCCAGCTTGAGAATCACAGCGACAACGAGCTCGGTCGTCTCACCGATGAAATCAACACCATGTCCGAGAAGGTCGCCCAGGCGGAGAAAGCCCGTACGGACTTCATCTCCCAGGTCTCGCACGAGCTGCGCACGCCGCTCACCGCCATCACCGGCTGGGCCGAGACCATCGCCTACGACCCCGCGGTGCAGGGCGATTCCCTGCGCGGTGTGCAGATCATCTCCCGCGAGGCGGAGCGGCTCACCAACATGGTCAAGGAACTGCTGGAATTCACACGCATTCAGGACGGGCGCTTCAATCTGCGCATCGAGCTGCTGGATATCGCTGCCGAGCTGGAGGATGCGATCTTCACCTACGGAGAGCTGATGCGGCAGGCCGGGATCGAAGTCAACTACACGGCGCCGGAGGCGGAGATCCCGCTGATCCCCGGCGACCCCGAGCGGCTCAAGCAGGTCTTTCTGAATCTGCTCGACAACGCCGTGACCCACGGCGGAGACGGCAAGAAGATCGACGTCGGTCTCTCCGCGGACAACGAAAATGTACATATCACCGTGCGCGACTACGGGCACGGCATCCCCGAGGGCGAGCTGCCGCATGTCAAGGAAAAGTTCTACAAGGGCAGCTCCAAGAACCGCGGCAACGGCATCGGCCTTGCCGTCTGCGATGAGATCGTCACCCGCCACCGCGGCCGTCTCGATATCGAGAACGCGCCCGAGAGCGGCTGTCTCGTCACCGTCACCTTACCTTTCAAATAAGCTAGGAGAATCCAAACCATGCCGCAGAGCAATTCATCCTGTTTCCGTACATCCATCGGCGGTCAGGCCCTGATCGAGGGGATCCTGATGCGCGGCCCGAAGCAGCAGGCTATCGTCTGCCGCACCAAGGACGGACTCGTCGAGAAGGTCGAACCCGTGAGTCTCATTCGGGACAAGTTCCCCATTCTGCGTCTGCCGCTGCTGCGCGGCTGCGTCACCTTCATCGAATCCATGGTCAAAGGCATGCAGGCCCTGACCTACTCGGCCAACCTCGTCCCCATCGAGGAGCAGGGCGAGCCGGACAAGTTTGACAAGTGGATCGAGGAGCATTTCACCTTCGAGAAGGCTCAGAAAATCATCATCGGCGTCGCCGTTGTGCTGGGCATCGCACTCTCGGTCTTCCTGTTCATCTTTCTCCCCGCGCTGATCGTCGGCTTTATCAAGCCCCTCACGCAGAGCTATGTGATCCGCAACCTTGCCGAGGGTCTGACCAAGGTCGTGATCCTGCTGCTGTACATGGCACTGGTGGCACGCACACCGGATATCAAGCGGCTCTTCAGCTATCACGGTGCCGAGCACAAAACGATCTTCTGCTATGAGCACGGCAAGCCCCTCACCGTGGAGAACGTGCGGCCTGAGTCCCGCTTTCACCCCCGCTGCGGCACGAGTTTTCTGCTTGTTGTGGTGCTGGTGAGCATTCTTGTCAACTCCGTCGTCCGCGTCTCCAACACCTTTGGCCGCGTCGGCTGCCATCTGCTGCTTCTGCCGGTCGTGGTCGGCATCAGCTACGAGATCAACCGCTGGTGCGGCGCGCATGACAACTGGCTCTCTTCCGTCCTCTCCGCGCCCGGCAAGTGGCTGCAGCGGCTCACCACCAACGAGCCCGACGACAGCATGATCGAGTGCGCCATCCGCGCGATGGAGCTCGTTATCCCCGAGGAAAAGGGCAGCGATCTCTGGGGCAGCTGAGGAAGGGGCTCTATGAAGACATATAACGAACTGTATCTCAACGCCCGCAATCTGCTGCGTCAAAAGGGCGTGGAGAGCTATAACCTGGAGGCTCGTATTCTGGTGGCCAAAGCCGCCGGGAAGCCCGTTGCGGAGCTTCTGCGGGACCTGAATCTGTATGCCACACCCGCCATTGAAGAGGCTGTGCAGGCTTCCATCTCCCGCCGCCTGGCGGGTGAGCCCGTCGCTTATATCACCGGGACCTGGGAATTCTACGGTCTGCCGATGATCGTAACGCCCGACGTGCTGATCCCCCGTATGGACACCGAGGTTCTGGTCGACACCGCCAAGGAGCTGTTGATCGGCCGCAAGATGGACGCCCGTATCCTGGATCTCTGCTGCGGCAGCGGCTGCATCAGCTGCGCACTCGGGCATGAGCTCCCGGCTTCCAAGCTGGTCGCGGTCGATATCAGCGCGAGCGCGCTGGATATCTGTCGGAAGAACATCGCCCTCAACCGCCTCAATTCCCGCATCATCACCATGCAGGCCGACGCGTCCGTCTCTCCCCCGCTTGGGATCGGGAAGTTCGATATGCTGATCTCGAACCCGCCCTATGTTGCAAGCGGTGAGATTCTGACGCTGGATCCCTCCGTACGCGATTACGAGCCTGTCTGGGCGCTCGACGGCGGAGAAAACGGGCTGCGCTTCTATAAAAGTATCATCAAGTTCTGGAAAAGCGTCCTTCGTCCCGGCGGCTATCTGCTCTTTGAAGTGGGCGAGGGCCAGGCTGAAGACGTGAAGGAGATGCTCCTTGCCGGCGGCTTTGAATCGGCCGACACGCGGCGGGATACGCTTGGCATCGAGCGCGTTGTCTTCGGGCGCATGTCCTTCCAGGACAGCGAGGCATATTCCGTATTCTAATTCTGAAGATAGAGGAGAACTGACATGGCTGAGAAGAAAAGAGTGGTCCCCGTGACCGCCGGCGAGAACAGCGATAAGAAAAAAGCGCTCGAGACCGCCATCGCACAGATCGAAAAGAATTACGGAAAAGGCACCATCATGCGGCTGGGCGACGATATCCCCGTGAACGTTGAGGCGCTCTCGACAGGCTCTCTGTCTCTGGACCTCGCGCTTGGAATCGGCGGCGTTCCCCGCGGCCGCATCGTGGAGATCTACGGGCCTGAGGCTTCCGGCAAGACCACCCTGGCCCTGCATGTAGTCGCCTCTGCGCAGAAAGCCGGCGGCGAAGCGGCGTATATCGACGTGGAACACGCGCTGGAGCCCGCCTATGCCCGCGCCCTCGGCGTGGATATCGACAGTCTCCTGATCTCCCAGCCGGACACCGGCGAGCAGGCACTTGACATCGCCGAGTCCCTCGTGCGCTCCGGTGCGATCGATGTGCTGGTCGTCGACTCCGTGGCCGCTCTGATCCCCCGTGCCGAGCTCGACGGCGAGATCGGCGACACCGTGGTCGGCATGCTGGCCCGTCTGATGAGCCAGGCCATGCGGCGGCTCGCCGGCGCGATCTCCAAAAACAACTGCACCGTCATCTTCATCAACCAGCTCCGCCAGAAGATCGGCGTCATGTACGGCAACCCTGAGACGACGCCCGGCGGCCTGGCCCTTAAGTACTACGCCTCCGTGCGCATCGACGTGCGCCGTATCGAGACACTGAAGGCCAACGGTGAGATGATCGGCAACCGCACCCGCGCCAAGGTGGTCAAGAACAAGGTCGCGCCTCCCTTCCGCGAGGCGGAATTCGATATCATGTACGGCGAGGGCATCTCCCGTGTCGGCGAGATCGTGGATCTCGGCGTGAAGCTGGAGATCATCGACAAGGCCGGCGCCTGGTTCACGGTCGATGGGCAGCGTATCCAGGGCCGCGACGGCGTGAAGGAGTATCTGCAGAACAATGAGGAGGCGCGTGAGCGCGTAGAGGCACAGATCCGCGAGAACGCCTACAAGCTCATGTCTCCGCAGTCGCGCAAGGCCGCTGAGGCTTCCGGCCGCGTCAGCTCTGCTGCGACCGCGGCGGTAGATGTCTCCGCTGCGGACTTCGATCAGGATTGATGCTGCTCTCTGCCTTGAAGCAGACAAGCCCGGGGCGGATCACCGTCGTCTTTGAGGATGGCACGGAGATCCGCTCCTCTCTTGCTGTGGTCACCGACCTGCGTCTCTTTGCCGGGAAGGATCTGGACGAGGAGCAGCTGCGTGAGCTGCGCGTCCTCTCCCGGCGCTCGCTGGCGCGGGACAAGGCGGTGGAGTATCTCTCCCATCGGCCCATGTCCTGCAGAGAACTGCGGGACAAGCTGCTGGAAAAAGGTGAAGAGGAAGCCGTGGCGGACTACTGTGTGCAGTGGCTGCTCGATCAGGGCTTCCTGAATGACGCGCGCTACGCCTCCCAGGTCGTTCGCCACTACGCCGGGAAGAATTACGGCGACGGACGCATTCGGCAGGAGCTCGCCCGCCGCGGCGTTCCGCGCGAGCTGTGGGACGAGGCGCTCGGCGAGGCGCCGGAGACAGACGACAAGCTCGACCGTTTCATTGCCTCCCGTCTGAAGGATCCGACGGACCGCACCCAGATCCAGAAAGTTTCGAATGCACTCTACCGCCGCGGCTACGGCTGGGATCAGATCCGGGATGCGCTGCGGCGTTATACCGACACACTGTATGAGGAATAGACATGAATAAGACCTTTGCGCTCATCTCGCTCGGCTGTGCCAAGAATCTGGTCAACAGCGAGCAGATGCTCTACCTGCTGGATGAGGCGGGCTATGTGCTCGTCCCCGATCCGGAGGGCGCGGACTTCTGCATCATTAATACCTGCGGTTTCATCGACGCCGCCAAGAGCGAGGCCATCGACGCCATTCTGGAGATGGCGGAGCTTAAAAAAGCCGGCAAGCTCGGCGCGCTGATCGTGACTGGCTGTCTCTCTGAACGCTATCAGGATTCGATCCTCGACGAACTGCCGGAGATCGACGCGGTTCTCGGCATCAGCAGCTTCGGGAACATCGTCGGGGCCGTAAAGGCATTGGAGCTTGGGGAGCGCCCGCGGCTCTTTGCCGACCGCAACGCCCCCGTGGAGGAGATCCCCCGTGTCGTCTCCACCGGTCCGGGCTGGGCATATCTGCGCATCGCCGAGGGCTGCGGCAACTTCTGCGCCTTCTGCGCGATCCCCTATATCCGCGGCCGCTATCGCTCGCGTTCGCTGGAAAACGTGCTGGCCGAGGCGCGGGATCTCGCCGCCCACGGGATCAAGGAACTCATCGTGATCGCGCAGGATATCACCCGCTACGGCACCGACCTCTACGGACGACGCTGCCTGGCTCAGCTCTGCCGGGAGCTCGCTAAGATCGAAGGGGTGGAATGGATCCGCCTCCACTACCTCTACCCCGACCAGTTCGACGACGAGCTGATCGACGAGATCGCAAACAATCCCAAGATCGTCAAGTATCTGGATATCCCCATCCAGCACATCAACGACACGATCCTCAAGCGCATGAACCGCAAGGGTACGGGTGAGGAGATCCGGACTCTGTTCCGGACGCTGCGGGAACGCATCCCCGGTCTGGTCCTGCGCACAAGTCTGATCGCCGGGCTGCCCGGCGAGGGTGAAGAGGAGTTTGAGGAGCTCTGCCGCTTCCTGCGGGAAGCCCGGATCGAACGCGCCGGCGTCTTTCCCTTCTCCCCGGAGGAGGGTACGCCCGCAGCAAAGATGCCCCATGTGGACGAGGAGACGGCCCGGCACCGCGCCGAACTGATCCTGGAACTGCAGCAGTCGATCATGGACGACTTCTGTCAGAGCTTCGTCGGCCGGACGCTGCGCGTTCTGGTCGAGCGCTACGACGAGGAGGAGGCCTGCTGGGTCGGCCGGAGCTATGCCGATTCCCCCGACATCGACGGCGAGGTTCATTTTGAGGGGCTGGCCCGCGAGGGTGAGTTCGCGGATGTTCTTATCACCGGTACCGGGGATGGCATTCTCTACGGGGAGGAGGCATAACATGACGACCGCCAACAAGATCACGCTTTTCCGGGTCATACTGATCCCGGTCTTCCTTGTGCTCGCCTATACCGGGCACAGCTACGCCGCTTTCGCCGTATTCGCGCTCGCGAGTCTCTCCGATATGCTGGACGGCTATATTGCGCGGCACTACAACCAGATTACCAACTTCGGCAAGTTCATGGACCCCCTGGCCGACAAGGTGCTCGTGATGGCCGCGATGTGTTATTTCGTCGAGGCGGGCCGGATGCCCGGCTGGGCGCTGGCCATCGTGCTGCTGCGGGAGTTTGCCGTGTCCGGCATGCGTCTTGTCGCCGTGGAACAGGGGCGTGTCATCGCCGCCGGCTGGTCCGGGAAGGTCAAGACCGCCGCCACGATGGTCGGTCTCTGCGCGATGCTGCTCTTCCCCGCCCCGCAGCCGTCCGGTTCCGCCCCCGACTGGGTCGCCCTCGTCAGCACCGCCGTCATCCTCCTTACCACCGTCTATTCCGGTGTGGAGTATTTCATTAAAAATCTCGACGTGTTCCGTCACGCCGATTGAGAAGGAGCGTTCGTATGTATCTCTACAATTCCGCCAGCCGCAAAAAGGAGCTCTTCGTTCCGAATCATCCCGACATCGTCAAGATGTACACCTGCGGTCCCACCGTCTACCACTTCGCCCACATCGGCAACCTCCGCTCCTACATCATGGAGGACATTCTGGAGAAGTACCTGCGCTTCGCGGGCTATAACGTCAAGCGCGTCATGAACATCACCGATGTCGGGCACCTGACCTCCGACGCCGACGAGGGCGAGGACAAAATGCTCAAGGGTGCCCGGCGCGAGCACAAGAGCGTCATGGAGATCGCCAAGTTCTATACCGACGCTTTCTTCTCCGACTGCGGCAAGCTCAACATCAAGACTCCCGACGTGGTCGAGCCCGCCACCAACTGCATTGACGAGTATATCAAAATCATTTCGAAGCTGATGGACACCGGCTATGCCTATTTTGCCGGCGGCAATGTGTATTTCGATACCTCCAAGCTTGAGCGATACTATGTCTTCAACGACTTCAACGCTGACGATCTGGATGTCGGCGTGCGCGAGGGCGTTGAGGAGGATACCAACAAGCGCAACAAGAACGACTTTGTGCTCTGGTTCACCAAGTCCAAGTTCG
>JAUNNH010000029.1 GCA_030531505.1 Eubacteriales bacterium | reverse complement strand
CCGAGTGGCATTTCGTGAGCCCCGACGGCACCCGCGATCTCACCTACCTCCAGGCGCAGGCCGAGTTCCCGACCCTGAAGATCAAAAACGGCTACGCCAAGGACATGACGCTCGACGCCATCCCGCTCGCGCTCAGCGGCTGGAAGGTCTATTGCCGCTTCACCAACGACGCCGGTTCCGTGAACTCCGGCTCCGCGCTCATCACCGTCCGCGCCGACGGCACGGCCCCCGGCAGCTCCGCGCCGCAGCCCTATGCTCCGGTCCCCGCGGCCGGCAGCCTGCCCGTGATCACGAAGAACCCCACCGATGAGACCGTCACCGTGAACGGCAAGTGCCAGTTCGTCACGCGCTACGACAACGCCAAGTGGGCCGAGTGGCACTTCGTGAGCCCCGACGGCACCCGCGATCTCACCTACCTCCAGGCCCAGACCGAGTTCCCGACCCTGAAGATCCAGAACGGATACGCCAAGGACATGACGCTCGACGCCATCCCGCTGGCCCTCAACGGCTGGAAGGTCTATTGCCGCTTCAGCAACGACGCCGGCTCCGTGAGCTCCGGCTCCGCGCTCATCACCGTCCGGCAGGACGGCGCGGTCCCCGCGAGCACCGTGCCGCAGGCCACCTCGGCCCCGGCGACGGTGGTCTCCTCCCTGCCCGTGATCACCAAGGACCCCACCGACGAGATCGTCAACGTGAACGGCAAGTGCCAGTTCGTCACCCGCTATGAGAACGCCAAGTGGGCCGAGTGGCACTTCGTGAGTCCCGACGGTACCCGCGACCTCGACTACGATCAGATGCAGAAGGAGTTCCCGACTATGAAGGTCCTGAACGGCTTCTCCAAGGATCTGACCCTCGACGCCATCCCGCAGGCCCTCAACGGCTGGAAGGTCTACTGCCGCTTCATCAACGACGCCGGCGCCACGAACTCCGGCTCCGCGCGCATCACCGTCCGCACCGACGCTCCGGCCCCCGCCGGCTCCACCGTGCAGGACGCGACGCAGACCACCGGGCAGGCCACCGTGCAGGAAGTCGTGCAGGCCACCGGGCGGACCATGACGGTCTATTACAGCAACGGCACCCCGGTCTCCGTCACGGAATACAACGACGGCACCTGGCGCACGGCTAACGGCACCCTCTACTACCTGGGGACCGACGGCGTCCTGCGCGCCAGAGGCCAGCTGGACCTCTACACCCGCTATCCCTCCGCCGGCTGAGCACAGCCCAAAAGGCCCGGAACAGTCTCCTGTCCCGGCAAGCATACCGCATGTTGAAAAAGGGAACAGGCTTTGTGCCTGTTCCCTTTTTCTATTCTCGCAAAGAGCGCTTCAGCCCGGCTTCTTGGTGTATTTGCTCCCATAGCCGTACTTGCCGTAGGCGCCGTATTTGCCGTATCCGCTGCCATAGCCGTATCGCCCGTACCCGTAGGAGCCCACGCTCCCCTCTTCCCCGTTGATGACACAGCCCAGTATGCCGACATTGGTATCCGCCAGCAAGTCCAGAACTTCCAGAATACGTGAACGAGCCAGAAAATCCTGCCGGATCACCAAGACGGTGGCGTCACTGTGTGCGGCGAGCATAAGCGCATCCTGCATCATACCGCAGGGAGGAGAGTCGATGAACACATAATCATACTGCTTGCGGCCGTATGCGATCAGCTCGCCCATCTCGACGCGTCCGAGAAGCTGCGGAACCTGCGCCGCTTTCACGGCACCGCTGCCGGGGAGGATATCCAGTGTCCCGTTCCGATAATGCTGGATCGCCTCTTCCAGCTCGGCGCGGCCGGTCAGCACATCGACCACCCCCCGCTTCGCTTCCAGACCGAACCTGGCGGCGATGGAGGGATGCCGCAGATCGCCATCGATCAGAAGGACCCGAAAGCCCTTCTGCGCGCAGGAGAGAGCCAGATTAGCCGCGATGGTGGATTTGCCCTCCAGCTCACCCGCGCTTGTCAGTACCAGGACCTTGGCCTCCCGGCGATCCATCTCGCGCAGAACGCGGATACGAAGCAGATTGACCGCCTCCACGAAGGCCTGGGACACGGACTTCTGATTGACAAGCAGCTTGGGCTGCTTTTTCCCGCTGCGCCGTTTTATAAACGTGCGCGGGATCGTCGCGAGACAGCGCAGACTGGTGTATCGCTTCAGGTCCTCCTCGCTCTCGACCGTCCTGCGCGTCACGATCAGCGCGGCCAGCAGCGCCAGGTAGACAAGCCCCCCTATCTCAAGTCCGCGCATGATCAGCGCGCGCCGGCTGACGCCGTTGACAGGTGACGAAGGGACGCCGGAATAGTCCAGCATCGTGAGCGTCGTTTTTCCGATCACGTATCTGGCCACCTGCGGGTAGTTCTCGATCACAGCGTCCAGAACACGGGTACATATCTCCGCATCGCGGCCGCGGACGCCGATCCGGAACAGGCTCGTGTCGCTCACGACTTTAGCCGAGATGCTGACCGGTAAATAGCTCATCCCGAGCTTTTCCCGGACGACCGTCTTCAACGCGCCGCTCTCCAGAATGTAGGGGAAGGTCTCGCCCAGTCTGGTCAGCGAGACGCTGGTGTTGTAGTTGGTCATACCGGAGCTTGTGCTCCCCACACTGATGGAAAAGGAGGCGTATGCCTCATATTCGTCTACATGAAAAAAGTGCTGATAGCCAAGCTCGGCGCCGACGCTGAGAGCGAGCAGCAGCAACAGAAGCCACCAGCTTTTGCCGAATTGCTTCCAGGCTTTGGCGAGAAGATGGGTAACGTCGATCTGCTCCTGGTCGATCGTTTCCGTGCCGCGGTTTTCGGTCTCTGCCATTACTTCCGCTCACCTCCGCTCTCAGCCAGTTTCCGATAATGTGAATAGTTGCCGTAGGCGCTGCCGTGATAATGACTGCGCTCTCTGGCGCGGCCGACCACGCCGCGGCGCACGCCGTTGAAGACGCAGCCGATCAGCTCCGTCCCGGTGTCTTCGAGATTGTCCACCGCATCGTTTATATAGCATGCCTCCATCAGATCCTGCCGGACCACCAGCAGACTCGCATCGGCAAGCGCGGCATATTCCTCCGAATCCGAGACAAACGCCATCGGCGAGGTGTCGATCAGGATATAATCGACATAGCCGCGCATCTCCTGCAGGAATTCAGCGAGAAAGCTCAGCGAATCCACATCCCAGGGCTTTGGGCGCGCCCGGCGGCTGAAAACGGTGAACACGCCCGGTGTGCCCTTGAGCCCGCCCACCCTGGGCGCGCGGCGGCTGCGGATCGCGTTCGTCAGATCCTCCTCTTCGGAGACCTCCGCACTGAAGATCTTATATAACGAAGGGCTGCGGAAATCGCAGTCCATAAGCAGGACTTTCTTGCCCTCCTGGGCGAGCGCGAGCGCAAGATTGGCCGAGACGGTGGACTTCCCCTCGTTCTCCGAGACGCTCGTGATCATCAGGACTTTTTTCCCGCCGCGGTCGAGCGCGAGGCGCACCCGCGCCGCGAGCATCCGGTAAGACTCGAGAAAGCCGAAGCTCAGCATGGGGTTGGTGAGCAGGAGCGAGGTCTTGCGCTTGCCCTTTCCAAAGCGCTGCTGCCGCGAATTGAAGCGTTTCTTTTCAAAATAGATCGTTCCGAGCAGACGTGTATCGACCTTTCGCCCGACATCCTCTGTGTTCTTGATCGTGTCCTTTCGGAAGGAAATCAGCGCGAGCAGGGCGGCTATCAGCAAAGCGCCGGCGATCGCCGCCGTGCGCACATCCTGAGAAAGACGCAGGGGATTCATCGGGCTCGTCGGGATCTGCGCCTCCTCCAGCTCCATCATGGTAACGCCGGTGAGGAAGAACGCCATCAGATCCAGCGCGTTCTTGCGGACCGAGCGGTTGATCAGGAAGGCCTTTCGCGGCGAATCGGCCGTCACGCTCATGACCATGAGGTTCGTCGATTTCACCGTATTAACGCTCACCGAAGCGTCAAAGGAGGAAAGACCGAGTTCCTCGCAGACGCGGGTCCGGAGAATGGAGCTGTTCACCACCTGCGCGTACTGCTTGGTGGTCTGCTCGGCCTGATTGAGGTTATCGTAGATCTGCTGATAGCTGAAGCCGGCACGCCCGATGACGAAGGTCGTGGACGAGAGATAGCGCGGCTGATAGCGCAGCTCGCGGATACCCCCCATCAGCAAAGCGGCCGTAAGCGCGCCGAGCAGGATCATCCACCAGCCGTGCAGCAGATCGCGCAGCAGGCAATCCCAGTCGATGACGGACAGGCCGAACCTGCTGTTGAATTGTTTTTTGTCTTTATCCGCCATCTGTCTCCTCTATTCCACGATCACCGGCAGACGCAGCCGGGTCACGATATCGTTGCTCTCGTCCGAGACGGTGTAAAGCACCTCATACACCCCGGGCACCGCCGTGTCCACCGGATTCGAAATCTGGACCTGTCCGAGTGCGAGCGGGATAGACTCCCCGTAGCGCTGCATGCCGAGGATGTAATACCGGGGGTCAAACGGCGCGTAACGGGGGACATATACAAGATAGTCGGACAGCTCCAGCGTCGTCCCGCGGTTATACTCCGTACGGTTGTAAATCTGTATCGTCAGGGGCAGCTCGACCACATCGCCGGCGCTGTTGACCACGGTGTAGACCAGCCGGGAATCCCCCTCGATCGAGGTGTCGATCCAGGCGTCGGGGTCCTCCAGCTCGACACACACTTCACCGCTCAGATCGCCGTCCAGACAGTCCTGCACATGGACCGGGCGGACCAGCTCCGCCTCCTGTGTCCCGATGGGAAAGCTCAGCGGACGATCGAGCGAAAAGTGAGGCGGGACATAATCGCTGTATACGACCTCGCGCGTGGCCTTGGCGACGTTGTTGTCGCTGTCGAAGGCAGCGACCGTCATCTGCCGCCGTCCCCGCTCCACAAAGTTTGTCAGGTCCTGCAGCACCAGCGAAGCCGTCACATCCCCGTCCTTATCGTCCATGGCCCGGATCCCGCGCAGCAGCGCATTCTCCCCGTCCCCGACCGAGACGACGATGCTCTCCTCCTCCATGGCGATGCGCGGCCCGTTGTGATCCCGCAGCATCCGCGTGCGGTAATAGCCCAGAGCGAACAGCAGGGCAGACGCGAACAGCGCGATCGCCAGGACGTGTTTGAGCACTCTCAGCATGGTTCCTCAAAGCCTCCGTTTTCCAAAATCCCCGGCGGAAGATCCGGTATGTTCTCCTCCTCCGCGAGGCGGATGAGTTCCTCCGTAAAGCGACAGAGATAGCGCGGCACCGACGCGAAGCTCCCGCTCTCGGCATAGAGCATCGCGGGGCAGACGCTGCAGCGCCCGCGCAACGGACAGCGCGCACAGTCCTCCGAGAGCGTGACGTCCGCGGTCTTTTCGCGCAGCTGCCGCCAGGCCTCAGGAAAGTGCTCGGGCTGCAGCGAAACAGACGGCTCCTCCAGCATCCCGCAGGCGGAGAGCCGCCCGCGCCAGCTGATCCAGGCCGTGCTGGTTGCGGCACGGCAGTTGAAATGCCGCCAGCGCTCCGGCTCCGGTGCGGACTCGCTGCGCAGCCGCATCAGCCAGGCGGCGAAGTCCTGGGGAGATCTGCTCAGCCGGCGCAGCTCCAGCTCCGCCCGGGCGGCCGCCTCCGGCTCGAGCCGCCGGTAGCCGGTACAGGCGTTGCGCACCCCGTTCGGAAACGAATAGGCCGTCGCCAGCAGCGGCAGCTCCCGTTCCTTCGCAAAACGTGCGATCTCCGCAAGCTCTCCGACATTCTCCGGCCCGATCAGGGCGTTGAGCTTGGTGGGGATCCCGGCGCACAGCAGGTTCTCGATCCCCGCGACCGTACGGGTAAAACCGTGCGCGGCTCCGGTCAGGCGGCGATAGGTATCATCCGTCGTGCCGTAGAGCGAGACGGTGGCGTAGCGCGGCTTGTGGGATATGAGCCAGTCCGGCACGCCGTCGGCGAGCAGCACGCCGTTGGTCGTAAAGTTCAGGTAAAAACCGCTCCGATGCAGCTCGGTATAGAGCTCCTCCAGCCAGGGCAGGGTGAAGATCTCCCCGCCGATCAGGGCGACGAAGAGAGTCCCGGCCTCCCGCAGCGCGGGGATCAGCGCACGCCAGAAGTCCGGCGGCAGCAGCCCGCCCTTCTCCCGTACCTCCTGCGGCGTATGCCGCAGATAGCACATGCGGCAGGCGAGGTTGCAGAGGGGCGTGAGCTCGAGCGTCACCTTGAGCGGTACGCCCTGCGCGTCCGCCCGGGCGAAAAGATGCTTTTCCACTGCGTTGTTCATGGCTTGCTCCTACAGTCCCAGCTCGCGGGCCAGGACCTCCACCGCGCCTTCGTCCGGGCGGCAGCGCAGGCGGTAGACCGGCACGCTCTGAACGAGATCGATGAGCTGCTCCTGCGTGCGCAGGTACATCTCCCGATTCCAGGGATTGATCGTCGTCTGTTCCATCAGGGCTTTCAGGCTCTCGGAGGCGCGCGGCGTCTCCAGCCTGTTTTCCGGCCCCTGGCGCAGGATCACCACCGCGCGCAGCGGCAGGATGCGGTTGAGCGAGATGCCCGAGGTGCCGCACCAGGGTACGCCGCCCGCGAGCCAGCCCGTCTCCGAGCGCCAGATCCCGGCGCGGTCGCCGTTCACGATCACGGCGCCCCGGTGCTGCCGCCAGAGCTCAGCCTGCGTGCTCTTGCCCGTGCCGGAGGGCGCGGTGAAGAGCACCGCCCCCTGCTCGGTCTCGATAAACGAGGCGTGCAGCAGCAGCCGCCCGTGCTCGTTCATGGTCTTGTCCAGGGCGAGGTGGTTGAGGAGAGAGAGTTCCGGATACGGGCTATAGTCCTCCCGCACGCGCAGCAACTTTTCGTCTCCCCGCTCTTCCAGTACGGAGACGAAGTCACCGTCCAGTGGGTTTTTGTACCAGATTTGTTCCGTCTCACCTGTCCCCGTCACGCGGAACAGACTGTTCTCGCAGACGGCCGCTACGTCCTTTGACGGATGAGTCTGCGCAGCGGGCACATAGCGAATTAAGCAAACACAGTCCGGCTCACGCGCTTCTGTCCGAAAGCACGAGAAGGGAGACTGAAATAGTATTGAATCACATTGGATGCCGATTTGTAAATCTGTCCAACTATAGTTTATCATAGCTTTTAACAAAAAAGAGGGACGAGCGTCCCTCTTAAACTCTCACTATTGTTTTAAGAATTAAATAGTGTACTTGGATCATGCGCCAAGCCATTTGTACAACTGTATTTATGTAGGTGGCCGGGCTGCTGAATCCCATCGGGATTTGCACTACGATAGTATTGTGTTAATTCGAGATAAGAAACCTTTCCATCTTTTCCATCTTCAATACCCATGTTGTCAACATATTTCGACAAAAAATTCTGGTCCCACGGGTGTTGAAAAAGCCCACCCTTCCCATCGGAAAACGTGAACGTAACTGCGCTCTTTATATCGCATCCCGCCGCGTAAACCTGGCTCAACACCAATGTATCCACGATCAGTTTCGGATTTTTCCACACGCTCATCTCAAGCTTCTCCTTCTATCTCCAATAATTTCTTCTCTCTCATCTGCGCCAGGAATTCCCGGATCGAAGTCTCCATCTCGCCCGTGGGGTCCTCAAACTCCGCCCGCGCCGCCGCCAGCAGCTCCGCTGCTCCTTTCGGCTCCCGCAGCAGCTCCCACAGGAACGCACCGGTCTCGTTGAGCAGCAGCAGGGTCCCGGGCTCAAAATCCGCGCCTCCCACAGGGATCAGCATATGCTCCCCCGCGATACTGCGCAGCTCATAATTCTCACTCGCCCGATACCGCATGGCATTCATTCCATCCTTTAGCGTACACTAACAATCAAAGGTATTTTATCACCCTCTCCTCTCTCTGTCAACCCGGTATACACGTCGAACGCACATTCTTGAAAAGCGCGGCTATCCCTGTCCGGCCTGTCTTTTCACCGCGCCGCCGGATTGACAAAGCACCCCGGACGTGGCAGAATAGGGCCATTCCTGCGAGAGAAAGAAGAGATCCCCTTGACCCTGACCCCCCACATGTTCCTGATCGTGTGTCCCCTGCTCTTTCTGACCGGCTTTGTGGATTCCATCGCCGGGGGCGGCGGGCTTATCTCCCTGCCGGCCTATCTGCTGGCGGGGCTCCCGATCCATATGGCCATCGGCACCAACAAGCTCTCCTCCGCCTGCGGCACCACGCTCACCACCGCGCGCTTCATCCGCCGCGGTCTCGTCAACTGGCGTCTCGGCGTGCCCGGCGCTCTGGCCGCCGTGCTCGGCTCGGCCTTCGGCTCGCGCCTCTCACTCGTAACGGACGAGCAGGTGATGCGCGGCATCCTCTTTGTCGTGCTCCCGCTCGCCGCCTTCGTCGTCCTGAATCGCCGCTTCTTCCCCGAAAACGACAGCGAGGAGGCCCCCGCCGACCGCCGGACCCTCTGCGTCTGTGTGCTGGCCGCGCTGATCATCGGCTTCTACGACGGCTTTTACGGCCCCGGCACCGGGACCTTCCTCATTATCGCCTTTACCGTCTTCGCCCATCTCGGCGTCAAGCCCGCGAACGCGCACGCCAAGGTCATCAATCTCACGACGAACCTCACCTCCCTCGCGGTCTTTCTCCACGGCGGCACGGTGCTGGTCTCCCTCGGTCTCGCCGGGGCGGCCTGCAACATGCTGGGGAGCTGGATCGGCTCGGGCCTCGCCCTCGAGAAGGGCGCGAAGATCACCCGCCCGATCATCCTTGTCGTGCTCGCGCTGCTTTTCATCAAGATCCTGACCGAGTAACATAATGTTATTTACATAATATCGGTTACATAAGTAAAAAGCAAAGCCCTCGGCGATGTGATAGAGCCCCACCGCGCCGTTGGAGGCCGTCGCCGCGCCGAAATCCTTCAGGTAGGCTTTTGCCTCGTCGTTGAGCTCGTTCCCGAGCCAGGCGTCCAGCCCCTTGACATAGGGGACCTCCTCCATCACCTTCATGCCGATGGCGGAGCCGAGCAGCTGCGCCTCGGGCTTGCTCTGACATCTGAGCTCCACGACCCAGCCGGCCTTGCGCCCCTCGTCGGTCAGCAGACCGAATTCCGGCACAAAGCCCGCGATGGAGCCCATCAGCTCGATCATGCCGGAGTTGCGGTTGCAGCGGGCGCCCAGGACGGAGTTGGCGTACACTACGGCCGAGGACTCGGCCCAGGAGAGCACGTCGCCCTTCTTCGGGGTGTTGCCCACCTGATCGAGATAGCAGGCACAGGTATAGTCGTCATCGTCCGTGATGCCGAGCTTACGCATCTGCTCCTCATAGCGCTTCTGCTGCGTGTACATGATCTTTTTGAACACGAGATCGTCCAGCAGCGAGGAGGGGACACGGGGGTCCAGGGGCTTGGGGGCGGCCGTGAACTTCTGCCCTGCGGGGAGCCCGGCCTCGATCAGCGTAACACCGTCCGATGTGGAAGTCAACGGACCCGAAACGCACAAAGCACTTCTGTCAGAGCTTTCAAGGCTTTGACAGAAGTGCTTTACTCGTTTCGCTTTTCCGCCGCCTTACAGCAGCACGACGCCCGCCTTCGCGCAGGCGACCATCGTCTCGTCGTCCCAGATCGAGGCCTGGACCTCGCCGATGTGCGCCTTGCCCAGCAGCAGCATCGAGAGACGGCTCTGGCCGATGCCGCCGCCGATGGTGAGCGGCAGTTCCCCGTTCAGCAGGGCCTTGTGGTAGGGCAGCGCGCGCCGGTCGTCACAGTTTGCGAGGCGCAGCTGCCGGTCCATGGCGGCCGGGTCCACGCGGATGCCCATCGAGGAGAGCTCAAAGGCGCAGTCGAGCAGCTCGTTATAGACCATGATATCGCCGTTGAGCGACCAGTCGTCATAGTCGGGCGCGCGGCCGTCGTGCGGTTTGCCGGAGCGCAGCGCTCCGCCGATGCCGATCAGGAAAGCGGTCTTGTGCTCCTTGAGATAGGCGTTCTCACGCTCCTTCGGGGTGAGTGCGGGGTACATGTCCTCCAGCTCCTGGGTCGAGATGAAGCTCACACGGCGCTCGAGCTTGCCGAGGCACTGCAGCTGCGGGTAGATAGCCTGCATGGTGTCCTGCGTGTCACAGATGGCTTCGACGATATCCATCACGGTGAGCTTGAGATAGTCGAGGTTGCGGTTCTCGGGCAGGATGACCTTCTCCCAGTCCCACTGGTCCACGTAGACCGAGTGGAGGTTGTCGAGCACCTCCTCGTCGCGGCGGATGGCGTTCATGTCGGTGTAGAGGCCCTTGCCGGGATAGAAGCCGTAGCGCTTGAGCGCGAGGCGCTTCCATTTCGCGAGCGATTGGACCACCTGGGCATGGTGCTGCGGAGAGCGCAGGATGTCGAAATCCACCGGGCGCTCGACGCCGTTGAGGTTGTCGTTGAGGCCGGAGGCCTCGTCCACGAACAGCGGCGCGGATACGCGGTGCAGATTCAGCAGCGCGCCGAGCCGGTCCTCAAAGAGGCGCTTGAGCAGGCTGATGGCCTTCTGGGTGTCGTAAATGTCCAGCAGGCTCTTATAGCCTGCGGGGATGATGGTCTCGCGCAAGGTCCTCGCTCCTTCCTTACTCGCTCAAGAGTTCCACGATCTTCTGATAATAGCCCTCCGCGTCGCGGCGGAAATGCTTTTCGATCTGCCTGGCCTGGTCCTCCCCGGCGCAGAGCAGATTCATCCGGATGAGCTCGCCCTTGCCGTCGCCCATCGCGAGTTCGACCGTGCAGCCGTTCTCGTCCTGAATATGGCGGGCGGTGATCATGGCCGCACGGCGCAGGCGCTCCTGCACCGGGGCGAGCAGATGCTCCGCCTTGCGGCGCACGGAATAGGGCAGGCTGCTCTCCACCGCGTCGGCGTTGCGCGCGCCCTTCTCGGTGATGGCATAGCCCTCCTCGCCCTCGGTGATATGCTCCGTCTCCACGAGCTCATGGAGGCAGTCGCTGTAATCGAAATAGCTGATCCCCTCGTCGCACTGGCAGAGCTCCAGCAGCGTGTCCGCGTCCACCGCGCCGGGCAGGCGGCGCAGGATGAACAGGATCAGGATCTTGATATCCAGTTTCCCGTGGATAAAACCGTGCGTGTATCCGTAATTGTCCATGGTCCCCTCCCGTCAGAAGTCGAACGTGCCCGGAAAATACTTTATTATTATACGTC
Organism: Eubacteriales bacterium; assembly: GCA_030531505.1. Classification (GTDB taxonomy): domain Bacteria; phylum Bacillota; class Clostridia; order Oscillospirales; family Oscillospiraceae; genus Limivicinus. Next base: position 5,792 of record JAUNNH010000029.1, on the reverse strand, counting down.
AAGCTGCGTTTTTTTCAAGTGCCAATCGCGGCGCGGGCGGGCTTTTCCCCTCGTCCCGGTATCGTTTGCAGAACTTTCCGGTATGGTGCGCCTCCTCCCGCCCTCTGGCACATTTGCCGGTGCGGCGCATAGACTGTAGTGAATGCAGACGCAAGGAGGTATGACTATGCCAGACAGAGCCGCGGCTCCCCCCACCGAGAGCGCCGCTATCCGCGAGGCGGTGTCCATTCATACAAGGAAGATATTTGACAGTTGTCGCGACAAGGACTGCGTGGACGATCTGCGGGTGTTCCCCACCGTCTCCTCTCAGGCCTACATAGACAACGCCCTGAGCATTCGCCCGCGCTCCGCGGAGCTGCTGTATATCGCCGTGAGCGTCGAGCCCATCAGCTTCAACCGCGGCTACTTCACCGTCGACTGCACCCACTTCTACCGCGTCACCGGCGAGGCCTTCCCCTCCGGCGAGACGCTGCAGGGCCTCGCGATCTTCGACAAGCGCGTGATGCTCTTCGGCAGCGAGGGCAGCTCCAAGAGCTTCTCCTCCGACGCGGTGACCCCGGCGCTGGTCATGGACGATCTGCCCATCGCGGTGGTAAACTCCGTGAACCCCATCGCGCTGCACATGAAGCTCGCCGAGTCCGACGCGCTCCCGCCCACCGATTCCGAGCAGCGGCAGATCCCGGACTTCATCGCCGCCGCCTTTCCGGAGCCGCTGGTGCTGACCGACACGGCCCGCCGCTGGTACGCAACCATCGGGCAGTTCAGCATCATCCGTCTCGAGCGGCCCACGCAGCTCGTGGTCCCGGTCTACGATTACGGTCTGCCGGAGAAGGAATGCCCCGGCAACTCCGAGGGCGATCCCTGCGAGCTCTTCAGCCGCATCCCCTTCCCCATTGAGGAGTTCTTCCCGCCCAACAGCGTGGACTCCTCCGAGGCCTACCGCGACATGATATGACGCAAGGCCCGCTGCCACAGGCAGCGGGCCTTGTACGCTTTTCTTCTTATTTGTGCTTGTTGCGGCCCCAGAAGGTGTTGTAGCGGTCAGGCTCCCAGCCGGGCTTGACGTCCTTCACCGCTTCGGCGGCGGTGATGACGGCGTCGCCGTTGTCGATATCGATGAGGGTATAGCGGTCGTTGCCCATGCCGAGCTCCTTCATGTAGCTGAGCTGGCGCAGGCCGTGCCGGGTCTCGACGCGCTCGATGAGTTCCTTGCCGCCGCCGTCGGGCAGGTTATAGAGCAGATCGATGCAGGCGTTGTCCACCGCGAGGATATCCAGCGAGGCAAGGATGCCGACGTCCGGCGTCACGACCGGGGTCGCCTCCGGGCCGGCACAGTCGCAGTCGACGGACATGTTGCGCATGGTGTTGATGTAGCAGACATGCGGCGCAAAGTGGTCGATGGTGGCCTTGGTGCTCTCGGAGATGCGCTCCATCAGCTCCTCCTCCGCGATACTCCACATCCCCTTGCCGGGATAGGAGTGGATGTCGCGCTTGCCGATGCGCCCGTCCGCGCAGCCGATGCCGATGTTCTTGTTGCTGCCGCCGAAGCCGCCCATCATATGGCCCTTGAAGTGCGTCAGCACCAGGAGCGAATCATAATCCGGCAGCGTCTTGCCGACGTGCATCTCGTCGAACCACTTGCCGCCCTTGACCGGCAGCGTCGTCACGCCCTCGGCGTCGGTGATGTCGACCGGGCAGAAGGTCCAGCCGTTGATCTCCAGAGTCTTGCGGTGCGCCTCGGTCGTATAGCGGCTGCCCTCGTAATAGGTGTTGGTCTCGATGATCGTAGCTTCGGGGAGACGGGACGCCAGCAGCTCCTTCACCCAGGGACGGGGCAGGATGTTCGGCCCCTGCGCCTCGCCGGTGTGGAGCTTCACCGCGACCTTGCCCTCCAGCACGGAGCTGACGCGGTCATAAATCTTTTTCAGGCCCTCCTCGGACAGGTCCCGCGTGAAGAACACGACCGAGCTCTCGCCGGTGCGCTCCTCAAAGGGGACGTAACGGTTGCCGTCCTTGCCGGCAACGGGGTTCTTCATGCTCATAAGCACTCTCTCCTTTACGCAGTATTTGATTAAAGTATAGCAAAGTCCGCCCCATTTGACAAGCGGTTTCCGCTTTACGAAAGCGGCGGCACGCTGTATAATGGACAAAACCTACGCGGAGTGAAGCAGGAAGGAACCACACGCATGCCGAATATCATCGAGATCACAGATTTCACGGCGCCGGAACTGGACGTCTACGCCCGGCTCACGGAGAACCAACTGGTGAACCGGGCGGACCCGTCCAACGGCCTCTTCATCGCCGAGAGCCCCAACGTCATCGACCGGGCGCTGGACGCGGGCTGCGTGCCGGTATCGCTGCTGCTCGAGCGCAAACACATCGAGGGGCAGGCCGCCGGGATCATCCGTCGCTGCGGGGATCTGCCCGTGTACACGGCGCCGCTGCCCGTGCTGACACAGCTCACCGGCTTCCCGCTCACGCGCGGGGTGCTCTGCGCCATGCGGCGCCCCGCTCTCCCCGACGCGGAAGCGATCTGCCGGGGCGCGCGGCGTGTCGCGGTGCTGGAGAACATCATGAACCCGACGAACCTCGGTGCGATCTTCCGCTCCGCCGCCGCGCTCAACATGGACGCCGTACTGCTCACGCCCGCCTGCTGCGACGCGCTCTACCGCCGCTGCGTGCGTGTCAGCATGGGGACGGTGTTCCAGGTCCCCTGGACATACCTGGACGAGGGCTGGCCGACACCGGGGCTGGACAGGCTCCGCGCCTGGGGCTTTCAGACCGCGGCCATGGCCCTGACCGATCGCTCGATCAGCATCCGGGATCCCCGCCTGCTGGAGGCCGAACGCCTCGCCATCGTCCTCGGCACGGAGGGCGACGGCCTGGCGGAGGAGACCATCGCCCGCTGCGACTATACCGTAAAGATCCCCATGTCCCACGGCGTGGACTCGCTGAACGTCGCGGCGGCGAGCGCCGTGGCCTTCTGGGTTCTGGGGAATACATAAGGAGAACGCCATGGAGATGAACTATTGCATGCAGTGCGGCGAAAAGCTGCAGCTCAAATACCACGAGACCGAGGAGCGGGAGATCCCCTGGTGTGAAAGCTGCCAGGCCTTTCGCTATCCCGTGTTCAACACCGCCGTCAGTATGATCGTCCTCAGCCGCGACGGCTCGCGCGTTATCCTCATCCAGCAGTACGGCCGTCCTTTTTACGTGCTGGTTGCTGGTTATGTTAACCAAACAGAGGATGCGGAGACCGCCGTCGCCCGCGAGGTGAAGGAGGAGCTTGGCCTCACGGTGGAGTCGCTGCACTTCAACCGCAGCCACTACTTTGCCCCCAGCAACACCCTCATGCTGAATTTCACCGTCACCGTGGCGGAGGACGATCCCCATCCCAACTGGGAGATCGATTCCTGGCGCTGGTTCAGCGTGGAGGAGGCGCGCCGGAACATCAAGCCTGGAAGCCTCGCCGCGATCTTTCTCAACGGCTATTTCGACGGCGGCGTCTATCCGTTTTAAGCCGCGTCGTCCCCCATCGCCTCGTAGTATTCGCTCTCCGAGGCGAAGAGCCGATAGCGTCCGTTCACCAGGCCGTAATATCCGTTCGCCGTAAAGTATCCGCGCATCGTACTTTCTCCTTTCCTGTCACATCCCGGTTTCCTGCTTCTTTCTGTATCAAAGGATAGCAGAGCGACTGTCCGTTATAACGGACAGTCAGGTCGGTGCAGGACTTGGACGAAAGACGCGGATTGTCTACTTTACAAGCGCTTTGCGATCCGATATAATAGAATCAAACCAGACAGGGAGGAAGCACGATGAAGCGTTCGCTCATGAAAGACGGGAAGATGCTCCGCGAGTGCATCGAGCAGTATAAGTTCTACAGCAGCGGGAACAACCAGATGGTGGTCTACACCTGTCTGCGCGACAGCCGCGTCTTTGTCCCCATGCGTGCCGGGCGCGTGAACGACATGGCCTTCATTCAGGAAAGCGGCAAGCGCTATCTCCCCGTGTTCTCCAACGAGGCCCAGCTCGGCGACAAGGCCGGGAGCCTCACGGTGGAGGAAAAGGATTTCCTCGACGTCATCACCGCCGCGCGCTTTGCCCAGGTAAACGGGATCCTGGTCGATCCCTACACGGTCCCCTTCCTGGTCGAACCCTCCGAATACGATACGATCAGCCGTATGATCACGCGCATCACCTCGGAAAACTGATCTTTCCGAAAGGACGCCGCTGAACGCGCCGTCCCCCATACAGCATCAAACGCCGCGGCTCCCCCGCGGCGTTACTCTTACAAAAGCAAATAAATTATGTAAATATAATTATTGTAAATAATATTATGTTAATTTCACCGGGCAAAAAAAGAAGTAACCCCTGACTCTCATCACACACACAAACTTGAAAGTCAGGGGTTACTTACAATTCTTGATATCTAACATCTTTTAACCTCTCTTTCTGCAGATTTTCGCTCAGGGTCTCCTTTGAGTCCTCGCCTTCCTGTGCAGATCCTTTTTCTTTTCGTATCTCATAAGTGAGACTGACTTCTTGCTGTGAGGCGGATCTCCTGCCGTACCCTGAAGCAGGCCTGTTCAAAAACTACTTGATGAGACTCTTTCGTTTTCTGAAACGCGGTCTATGTTGTAAGGTCTTGACCTTTTGTGCTTATAAGATACCAGACCGGGAGCCTTCTGTCAAGCGGCGTTCCGGCCAAAGATCTGCCTCGATTTTTGTATCATTTGCCGAATTAATCGAATTTTCAAAGAAGCGCTTGACAATTCTTTTATGCATTTTATATAATAGCTGTGTTGGGCAAACCAGGCGGCGGGGCATCCCGCCGCTTTCTGTTGCTTTTGATTGGACTTTGTGCTATCGTAAACGTATGAAAAAACTGCTCTCTCTTCTTCTCCTCCTCTGCCTCTGCCTCGCGCTCTGCGCCTGCGGCAAAAAGGAGGCCCCGCCCGAGGAGGCGACAAGTGAATACCCGCTGCCGACGGAATCGCTCCCCCAGGTCACGCAGGAGCCGCCCGTCTACACACACTACGACAGTATCGAGATCACGCCGGAGAACTGGAACACCTATTTCGAGATCTGCGAGATTCCGCTCTTCATCCTCAATCCCAACGGTGGCATCCGCGAGATGGTGCAGAACTACTGCGTCGCGCTGCGGGAGGAGTTCGCCCACCGCATGCGGACCATCGGCGCCTATCAGGTGGATTTCACGATCGGCTTTGACGTGTATGTCGACACGCTGGACATCGATCTTGACGCGCGCAGCTATGCCCACACGAGTGACATGCTCTATGCCCTGCGCGCCGAGCACAGCTGTGCCTTCACCGCCCGCGCACTGCCGAAGAGCGCCGCCGGCGGCACCTACACCGACTATCTGGTGAACCTCGCCCCCGCCTATCGCAACGCCTTCTTCTCCGGCAGCGCCCACTATACCGATGGGGTCTGGGCCGGCTTCTATGTGGATCTGAGCACGGTGGAGGTCGTCTCCGTTCAGGGGACGCTGGAGCTGGGCTATTGAGCGTGCATACAAAGCAAACAGCCTGAAGCGATCGCTTCAGGCTGTTATTATTATGCCGTTTTTTACTTTTTGCCGAGGTTTCCGAGCATCTCCATCAGGCCGGAGAGGATATCCGCTTCTTTCTCCCCCTTCAGGATGTTCAGCGCCGCTTTCTGCGTTTCCGCGTCGGCCTTGCGGTAGGCGTTCAGGAGCGTCTTCTCCGCCGCCGTCAGCTCGACAGCGGTGGTGTTCTTCTTGGCAGAGGACGTCGTCTTCTTGGCGGTCGTCT
>JAUNNH010000040.1 GCA_030531505.1 Eubacteriales bacterium | reverse complement strand
GCATCTGGCCGCCTTCGAAGCCGATGCGGACACCGCCGCCGCTGCGGGCCTTCTGACCCTTGTGACCACGGCCTGCGGTCTTGCCGTTGCCGGTGGCGTGGCCTCTGCCCTTGCGCTTATCGACGTGCGTGGAACCGGCGACGGGAGAAAGTTCGTGAATATACATGCTCTTTCCCTCCTTATTCTTCGCTGACCTTCAGCAGATAGCCGATCTTGGCAATCTTGCCGCGGGTCTGGGGATTGTCGGGCTGTACCGTCTCGTTGCCGATCTTGTGCAGGCCGAGGGACTGGGCAGTCGCGATATGGCTGTCGAGTCTGCCGTTGAGGCTCTTGACGAGCTTGATTCTGAGATTAGCCATGTTACGCCCTCCTTAACCCTGAACTTCTTCAGGGGTCTTGCCGCGCACGGCCGCGACCTGGGCCGCGTCACGCAGGGACTTGAGGCCCTCCATGGTGGCGGCGACGACGTTCGCGGGGTTGTTGGTGCGCAGGCACTTGGTACGGATGTTGGAGATGCCGGCGCACTCCACGACCGCACGGACAGCGCCGCCGGCGATAACGCCGGTGCCTTCGGGGGCGGGCTTGAGCAGCACGCGGCCGGCGCCGAAGCAGCCGAGGACCTCGTGCGGAATGGTGGTCCCGCTCAGGGTGACGGTGATGATGTTCTTCTTCGCATCCTCGAGGCCCTTGCGGATCGCCTCGGAGACTTCGTTGGCCTTGCCCATGCCGAAGCCGACGCGGCCCTTGCCGTCGCCCACGACGCACAGAGCGGAGAACTTCGCGACACGGCCGCCCTTGACGGTCTTGCTGACGCGGTTGAGGGAAACGACCTTCTCGATGAACTCAGAGGGAGCCTCGTCGCGATTGCGGCGCTCACGTCTGTCGTTATTGTAAGCCATAACTGTTATCCCCCTTCCTTAGAACTTCAGGCCGCCCTCGCGGGCGCCTTCAGCCAGAGCCTTGACACGGCCGTGGTAGATATAACCGCCGCGGTCGAACACGACTTCTTCGATGCCCTTCTGCAGAGCACGCTCGGCCAGAGCGGCACCGATCTTCTTGGCGGCCTCGCAGTTGCCGCCGTTGCCCTCGAACGCCTTCTCGACGGTGGAGGCACACACCAGGGTGCTGCCGGCGACGTCGTCGATGATCTGGGCATAAATGTTGTTCTCGCTGCGGAAGACACTCAGACGGGGCCGCTCGGCGGTGCCGGAGATCTTGCCGCGAACACGATTGTGGCGCTTAATGCGCTGTCCTCTGGTATCAGGTCTTTTAATCATTCAGGCACACCTCCGTTTACTTAGCACCGGTCTTGCCTTCTTTGCGGCGGATGACTTCGTAGTCGTACTTGATGCCCTTGCCCTTGTAGGGTTCGGGAGGACGCTTACCACGAACCTCGGCTGCAAACTGGCCGACCTTCTGCTTGTCGATACCCTTGATGACGATGTGGTTGGCATCGGGAACGTCGATCTGGATGTCCTCGGTCTCGGGAACGATGACCTGATGGGAGTAGCCCAGGTTCATGACCAGATTCTTGCCCTCTTTGCTGGCACGGTATCCGACGCCGTTGATCTCCAGCTTCTTCTCGAAGCCGTTGGTCACGCCGACGACCATGTTGTCGACCAGAGTTCTGGTCAGGCCGTGCAGAGAGCGGTTCTCCTTGGTATCATCGGGGCGGGTGACATGAATGACGCCGTCCTTGACCTCGACCTTCATCTGGGGGACCAGATCGCGCTCGAGAGTGCCCTTCGGGCCCTTGACGGTGACGTGATTCCCGTTGACGGTCACTTCAACGCCGGCGGGAACAGTAATGGGAGCTCTACCGATTCTAGACATTTCCTTACCTCCTTACCACACGAACGCAAGGACTTCGCCGCCGACGTGCTCTTTGCGAGCCTGCTTGTCGGTCATGACGCCCTTGGAGGTGGAGATGATGGCAATGCCCAGTCCCTTCAGGACACGGGGGAGCTCGTCAGCGCCGGCATACACGCGCAGGCCGGGCTTGCTGACACGGCGGAGGCCCTGGATGGCCTTCTCCTTGCCGGGGAGATACTTGAGGGTGATGCGGATGATGCCCTGGGTGCCGTCGTCAATAACCTGATAGTTCTTGATGTAGCCCTCGTTGAGAAGAATGTCGGCGATGGACTTCTTCATCTTGGAGGCCGGGACATCGACGGTTTCATGCTTCGCGCTGCCGGCGTTGCGGATGCGGGTCAGCATGTCTGCAATGGGGTCTGTGATCTGCATGGTGTTTATCCTCCTGATTTAGAGTTACCGCGGATGGGTCGGGCCGCGGTTTAGGCGGCGAGGTTCCATGCCAATACCTGATTGGCCACGGCCTTTCGCCGTCGAATATTATAGCGGGATGATCGGTCCCGATATAAACAAATACAGGCGCGGAGAGCGCACAACAACCCAAAGAGGTCGTCCGCACGCACGCCTCGCAAGTTAGTAGTATAGCAAAAGGAAAGCGGCTTTGCAAGCTTTTTTTTGCTTTTTTGAAAGAAATTTGCACGTTATTTTATACAAATTTCGGCGTTTTCACGGAGTGGAAACTGATGCTTTTTGCAAGCCTCCCGGACCAGGGCGATCCTGTGCGCGCCCCTCCCCCTCTCCGATATAAAAAGGGAAGGCTTTGCAGCCTTCCCTTTCATGGATTTTGAGACGCGTTCCAGCGCCGCTGAATTATTTCGTCAGGCAATCTCGGAGCCAAAGCTGCAACAAGATGTCGTATGACGGAAAACTCAAAAGCTGTCCAGCGTTACTAAACTTTTCGTCAGACAATCTCGAGGAGCCGAAGCTGTACAAAAGTACTGCGAGGCGACGAGAGGCCGTATGACGGAAAATTTAGAAGCTGGCCTTGCGAACGCCGGGGATCTGTCCCTTATAAGCCAGTTCGCGGAAGCAGATACGGCAGATGCCGTAGTTGCGCAGGTAGGCATGGGGACGGCCGCAGATCTTGCAGCGGTTGTACTGGCGGGTGGAGAACTTCGCTTCACGCTGCTGCTTGAGGATCATCGATTTCTTAGCCATTTGTCAAGTCCTCCTTAGTTGGCGAAGGGAGCGCCCATGAGCTTCAGGAGCTCGCGAGCCTCTTCGTCGGTCTGAGCGGTGGTGGTGATTGCGATGTTCATGCCGCGCAGCTTCTCGATCTTGTCGTACTCGATCTCGGGGAAGATGATCTGCTCCTTCAGGCCCAGGCTGTAGTTGCCGCGGCCGTCGAAGGCGTCGGCGCTGATGCCGCGGA
>JAUNNH010000028.1 GCA_030531505.1 Eubacteriales bacterium | reverse complement strand
TGCCTGCAGGAGACCAAGCTCCAGGCCGGGCAGATCGAGCTGGACTTCCCCGGCTGGGAGAGCTACTGGAGCTACGCGGAGAAGAAGGGCTACTCCGGCACCGTGATCTTCACGAAGCACACGCCCCTCTCCGTGCGCTATAACCTCGGCATCCCCGAGCACGACACCGAGGGCCGCGCCGTGACACTCGAATACGAGGACTTCTTCCTGGTCTGTGTCTACACGCCGAACGCGCAGGACGGTCTGAAGCGCATCGACTACCGCATGCGCTGGGAGGACGATTTCCGCGCCTATCTGTGCGAGCTCGATAAGGAGAAGCCCGTCATCGTCTGCGGCGACATGAACGTCGCCCATGAGGAGATCGACCTGAAAAACCCCAAGCAGAATATCGGCAACGCCGGCTTCTCCTACGAGGAGCGAGGCAAGTTCACCGAGCTGCTCGCCGCGGGCTTCACCGACAGCTTCCGCTATCTCTATCCCGACCGGACCGACGCCTACTCCTGGTGGAGCTACCGCGCTGCGGCGCGTGAGCGGAACGTCGGCTGGCGTATCGACTATTTCGTGATCTCCAACCGGCTGCGCGATAAGGTGAAGGACGCCTACATCCTGCCGGAGGTGCAGGGCTCGGACCACTGCCCGGTGGGGCTCGACATGCTATGGTAAGCTTTGGAAGCGTGAGCCTTTCCGGGCGGGTGCTGCTCGCCCCGATGGCCGGGGTGACGGACTTCGCCTTCCGCCGGCTCTGCCTGCGGCAGGGGGCGGCCATGGCCACGACCGAGATGGTGAGCGCCCGCGCCCTCGTCTATCACGATGAAAAGACGAAGGCCCTGCTCTACATCCCGGAGGACGGACAGCCCTGCGCCGCGCAGCTCTTCGGCCATGAGCCGGAGATCCTCGCGGAGGCGGCGCCCATGGCGCTGGAGCTGAGCGGGGCCTGCAGCCTCGATCTCAACATGGGCTGCCCGGTGGGCAAGGTCGTCCGCTCCGGCGACGGCTCGGCCCTGATGCGCGATCCGGAGCTCGCCGGGCGCATCGTGGAGGCTGTGGTGCGCGCGGTGGACGTGCCGGTGACGGTGAAGTTCCGCAAGGGCTGGGACGGCGGCAGCGTAAACGCCGTGGGCTTTGCCCGCGTGCTCGAGCAGGCCGGGGCCGCGATGCTCGCGGTGCACGGCCGCACCCGCGCCCAGATGTACGCCGGGCGCGCCGACTGGGACGTGATCCGGGACGTGAAGCGCGCGGTCAGGATCCCCGTCGCGGCCAACGGCGATATCTTCACCGCGGAGGACGCAGCGCACATCCTGCGCTACACGGGGGCGGACCTGTGTATGATCGGCCGCGGCGCCTTCGGCAACCCCTGGCTTTTCGCCCAGGCGAACGCCGCCCTGGCCGGGGAGCCGATCCCGGCTCTGCCGCCGCTCGCGGAGCGGATGGACGCGGCCGTCGGGCAGATCGAGGACCTCGCCGCTGTGAGCGGGGAGCGCCTTGCCTGCCTCGAGGCACGGCACCATCTGCCCTGGTATCTGCACGGCGTCGCCCACGCCGCGTACTACCGCAATCAGCTCGTGCACGTCGAGACCCTGGAGGACGTGCACCGGATCGCAAAGGAGATCAAACGAGACTTGAGAGAATGAAGAATGATGAATGAAAAAATGAAGATTGCGGTGTCGCGCGCAGCGCGACGGATCCAAATCGTTTCACCTGCGGCGAAACACCATAATTCTTCATTCTTCATTCATTCAAAACGGAGGTGAACGCCATGACGCAGGAAGAGGAGCTGCGGCTCATCCGCCGGGTACAGGCGGGGGAGACCGAGGCCTTCGAGGGCCTGGTCCGCGCCCATGAAAAGACCGTATACAACCTGGCGCTGCGCATGACGGGCGACGCCCAGGACGCGGAGGATATGGCGCAGGAGGCCTTTCTGAAGGCCTACCGCTCGCTCGGAGATTTCCGGGGCGAGAGCAAGTTCTCCGTCTGGCTCTACCGCATCGTCTCCAACGTCTGCCTCGACCACCTGCGCCGGCAGAGCCGCCGCCCGAGCGTCTCTCTCACGGCGGAAGACGAGGAGGGCGAGGAGCAGCAGTGGGACGTGCCGGATGAGCGCCTCTCGCCCGAGCGCCTGCTCGAGCAGAAGCTCACGCGCGAGGCGGTGCAGAAGGGACTCCGGGAACTCCCGGAGGAGCAGCGGCAGATCCTGCTGCTGCGCGAGATCAAGGGCCTGAGCTACGAGGAGATCGGGGAGATCCTGTCGCTCGAGCCGGGCACGGTGAAGTCCCGCATCTTCCGCGCGCGAAAACGACTCTGCGCCTTTTTGCTGCAGGAGGGGAACATTCCGGATGAATTCACGTCCAAAACAGCGAGAGGAGGGTGATTCGCTATGAATGATTGCGCGCTTATGCAGGAGATGATCAGCCGCGTGCTCGACGACGATCTGAGCGCCGACGAGCGGGCTGCGCTGGCGAAGCACCTGGAGAGCTGTGAGAGCTGCCGCACGCTGTATGAGGCCTTTGCCGCCGTCTCCGCCTCCTTGGGAGAGGAGCTGGAGGAGCCCCCCGCGCGCCTGCGCGAGAATGTGATGAGTGAGATCCGCCGGGAGGAGATCCGGAAAAAGAACCGCCGTCCCTGGCGCGCCGCGCTCGCGGCGGCCGCCGTGCTCGTGCTCGTGCTGGGCCTGCGCGCCGGCATCCTGCCGCGCATGGGTCATGCGCCGATGAGCGCCGCGGTGCAGGAGTTCGCTGCCGAAAGTGAGGAAGAGGCCGCACTCGAAGAAGTGCTTGCCGCAGCCGGGGCGGAGAACCCGGCCGAGAAAGCGGTCGTGACGGAGGAAAGCACCCTGAAGAGCGCTGCCCCGGAGAGCGCGCTCTATGCCGCCGCGGCGGCGGACGCCGTCCCGGCTGCCGGAGCGGCCGCACAGCCCAATGCCGCAAGGCGGGACAGCTCCGCGGCGCTGGAGACGAGTCCGGTGCTCGATCTCGGGGCGATGCGCTTTGAGGAACTGCTGGAGAAGCTGGAGGGCGAAAAAGCCCTGCTCGCGATCGAGCGTCTGGGCGACCGGCCCGCGCTCACACTGCGCTGCGCCGACGGAGAGCTCGCGCTGTTTGAATACGACGGTGCGCTGTACTACTACAGCGTAACGGAAGAAGTGCTGATGCGCAGCAGCCTGACACCGGACGATCTGCGCGCTCTGGCGGCGGACTGAGCGCCTCGGCGCGAGAAAAACTTGAATCCCGTTGTTCTTTGTGTTATAGTGAACAGAGAATAACAGTCCCGCGGCTTAAGCGGGGGAGGAGAGGTCGATCGGTGAAACGTACAAAGGCAGGCAGTATTTCGCATAACGTCATCCGCCGCATGCCGCGCTATCTGCGCAGGCTGGACGAGCTGAGCGAGAGCGGCATCGAGCGTATTTCCTCCAAGGAGCTGGGCGAACAGCTCGGCCTCACGCCCTCGCAGATCCGACAGGATTTCAGCTGCTTTGGCGAGTTCGGGCAGCAGGGCTACGGTTATAATGTCCGCGCGCTGCGGGAGCAGATCGCCGGCATCCTCGGCATGGACCGGGGCTTCCAGGCGATCCTGATCGGTGTCGGCAACATCGGCCACGCCCTGATGGACAACTTCTGCTTCAGCGATTGGGGCTTCCATCTGGCCGCCGCCTTCGACATCAAGCCCAACCTCATCGGCCGGGAATTTCAGGACGTGAAGATCTACGCGATGGAGGAGCTGAGTGAGTATATCCACAGCCACCGGGTGGACGTGGCGGTGCTGGCGGTGCCGAAAGAGGCCGCGATCCCGGTGACGCAGCTGCTGACCGAGAACGGGATCGACGCGATCTGGAACTTCACGAACGTGGAGCTCACCGGGCCGGGCAGCCCGACCATCGTGGAGAACATCCACTTTTCGGACAGCCTGCTGACGCTGAGCTACTTTGTGGCCGAGCGTCGTGATGAGAACGAGGCCAAGGCCGCGAAAGCGGAAAAATAAGAGTCAAAAGCCTCCCCGCGGGGGAGGCTTTTCATTTGGAAGGAAAAAAGAGCTATGGACACACGCTTCTCCCGTACCGATACCATTGCCGCCGTCGCGACCGGCGCCCAGCTGAGCGCCGTGGGCATCCTCCGCCTCTCGGGGCCGGAGGCCATCGCCCTGGCCGACCGGCTCTTCGAGCCGATGGCCGGTGCGCCGCTGGCCGCGCGGGAGGACCGCAAGCTCGTCTACGGGCGGCTCAAAACGCGCGCGGGCGACGTGCTGGACCTCTGCCTCTGCACAGTCAGCCGCGGACCGCACAGCTATACCGGTGAGGACACGGCGGAATTCCAGTGCCACGGCTCGCCGGTGGTGCTGCGCGCCGCGCTCGAGGAGCTCTTCGCTCTGGGCGCGCGCCAGGCCGGGCCGGGGGAATTCACCAAACGCGCCTTCCTAAACGGCCGCATGGACCTCAGCGCTGCCGAGGCGGTGGCCGATCTGATCGAGGCCGAGACCGTCGAGGCGGCCCGCAACGCCGCCGGGCAGCTCTCCGGGGCCATCGCCGTGCGCGTCGAGGGGATCTACGCCGCGCTTGCGGATATCAGCGCCCACTACCACGCCGTGCTCGACTATCCGGACGAGGACATCGAGGACTTCCGTCTCGCCGCTTACCGCGACACGCTCACCCGCGCGCTTCGAGATCTGCGGGCGCTCCGGCGAAGCTTTGAGCACGGGCGGCTCCTGCGCAGCGGGATCCCCACCGTGCTGATCGGGCGGCCCAACGCGGGCAAAAGCTCGCTCCTCAACGCGCTGCTCGGCTACGAGCGTGCGATCGTCACGGCCGTGCCCGGCACGACCCGTGACACCATCGAGGAGAAGCTGCGCCTCGGCGGGGTCTGCCTGCGCCTTACGGATACCGCAGGCATCCGCCCGACGGAGGACGCGGTGGAGCGGCTCGGGGTGGAGCGGAGCCGCGCGGCACTCGCGGAGGCGGAGCTGGTGCTCGTCGTGATCGACGGGAGCGAGACCTTCACCGACGAGGACGCGGCCCTGCTGCGCGAGGCCGAGCGCGCGCCGAAGGCCCTGGTCCTGCTTTCGAAGAGCGATCGGCCGCCGCGCACCGCCGCCGTGGAGACGAGCCTCCCGGTGCTCCCGATCAGTGCCCTCACGGGCGAGGGCATCGACGAGCTGGAGCGGGCTGTCGCGGCGCTCTTCCCGCGGCCCGCCGTCCCCGCCGGGGAGATCCTCACCAACGCGCGCCAGGCCGAGGCGGTGGAGCGCGCCATCGAGGCGCTCGAAGCGGCGCTCCAGGCTATGGAGACCGGCCGCACGCCGGATATCGTCCTCACCGAGAGCGAGGGGGCCATGGCCGCACTGGGCGAGCTCAGCGGCCGCAGCGTCCGGGAGGATGTGACCGCGCGGATCTTCTCCCGCTTCTGCGTGGGGAAGTGAAGAATGATGAATAAAGAATGAAAAATGAAGAATTGAGGTGCCGCGCGAAGCGCGGCGGATCCAAATCGTTTCGCCTGCGGCGAAACACCATCATTCTTCATTCCGATAAAAACCTCTTGCAATTCCCGGAGAAGTATGGTATCCTATCAGGGCTTGTGCGAAACAGGCATAGAAAGGCGGTCCGCTGCCGTGTCAGAGCTTGTCTGAGCCTCCGGTATTGAACGTCTATAGGGAAAGAAGGATCATACAATGGATCTGGTCAAAATCCTCAGCGAGCGTTACATGAAGCCCGAGCTGCCCGAGATGAACGTCGGCGATACCGTGCGTGTCCTCGTCCGCGTCAAGGAAGGCAACCGCGAGCGCAACCAGGCCTTCGAGGGCACCATCATCGCCAAGAAGCACGGCGGCATCAACGAGACCATCACGGTCCGCCGCATCTCCTACGGCGTCGGCTGTGAGAAGGTCTTCCCGGTGCACTCCCCGTCCATCGTCTCCGTGACCACCGTCCGCAAGGGCAAGGTCCGTCGGGCGAAGCTGTATTATCTGCGCGACCGCGTGGGTAAGAAGGCGAAGGTTAAGGAGCGCCTGTAATCCGCTTGCATGTGTTTATGGCATCTTCCACGGAAGATGCCATAAACCATATATGGGAGGTTTTACGATGGAAAATAAGGCAAACAGCTGGCTGCGGGAGCACGGACTCACGCTGCTGATCGCGCTGCAGCCGCTGCTGGACGCGCTGGCCTTCTGGACCGCGAACGAGCGCGCGACCCCCGCGGGCTATATCCGGCTGGTCTTCATGGTGGCGCTACCGCTCTGGCTGCTCATCAAGGGGCGGGAGCGGAAGAAGCTGCTGCTCGCCCTCGGTGTAATGGCGGCCTTTTCGCTGCTGCACCTGCTCAACGCCTTCCGCGTCGGTGCGATCGCCCCGGTCTTTGACGCCTCGTATCTCGCAAAGGTGCTGCAGATGCCGGTGCTCGCCGTGTGCTTTGTGATCCTGATCCGCGATGAGCAGACGAAGGAACAGGCTTTTCGCGGCATCCTGCTCGCGGGCGGCATCACGCTCACGCTGATCCTGCTCGCGCGGATCACCGGCACGGGCAACGTGACCTACGGCGAAGGCCTCGGCTACAGCGGCTGGGTCATCGACGACAACCGCACCGCCAACAGCATCCTGCTCGTGACCCTCGGCAGCTTCGCGGTGGCCCGGGCGGTCCGCTCGGAGTCGAAGCTCTGGCAGCTGCTCGTCCCCTGTGTCGTGACCGCGGTCTACCTCACCAACGGCACCAAGGCCTGCTATTTCTCCCTCTATGGGATGTTTGCGGCCTACGCGGTCTACGCGCTGCTGCGCCGCCCGATCCGGGGCGAGAAGGTGCGTGCCTTTGCGGCGCTGGTGCTCGCGCTGCTGATGGGCTTCGCGACGGTCATCTATCCCTACACTCCGCGCTATAAGGTCTCCGCCTCCATCCAGAAAGCGGCCGAAAGCGGGGAGATCGAGGCCGCGCTGCTCGAGCGGGGGATCGACGTGACGACGATGAGCTTTGAGGAGCGCTTCGCCGATCCTGTGGTGCGCGAGGTGTTTTACACCTACTATCTCAGTTACTTCGACTATGTCATCCCCGATCTCTTCCCGCGCTTCGGCGTGGACCGGATCTTCACTTACTGGCGCATGACCACGGACGTGGACCGCCTGATCGACACGCGGCAGATCAAGATCTGTTACTCCGCGCTGGTCTGGGAGGACTGCGATTTTCTGACCAGGCTCGTGGGCTTCGAGGTGTCCGAGCTCGGCTTTGACGGCATCCGCGATCTGGAGAACGACTGGCCCGCGCTGTTTTATTACTACGGCTATCTCGGCTGCGCGCTGTACGGCGGTTTCATTCTGTATTTCGTCTGGCGCGTCCTGCGCCGCCTGCGGGAGGACTTCGCCGGAAGCTTCACGGCGGAGAACTACGCCCTGCTCTTTACCCTCCTGCTGCAGCTTGGCCTCGCGCAATTCTCCGGCGCCCTGATCCGTCGCCCGAATGTGAATATCTATCTGGCGCTGATCCTGGGCCTGATCGGTTTCGCGACCAGGAGAGAGGGGGAGCGCGCATGAAGCTGAGCGTCATTGTCCCGGTCTATAAGGCCGAGGCGTATCTGCGCGAATGCGTGGATTCCCTGCTGGGTCAGACCCTGCGGGATATGGAGATCATCCTGGTGGATGACGGCTCGCCCGACGGCTCCGGCGCGATCATGGCGGACTACGCCGCGCGCTTTCCGGAGCGCGTGCGCACCCTCACACTCTCCAACGGCGGCCAGGGCCGTGCCCGCAACCGCGGGATCGACATCGCGCAGGGGGAGTACCTCGGTTTCGTGGACAGCGACGACTATGTCCTGCCGGAGATGTACGAGCTGCTCTGCCGCACGGCCGATGCCGAAGGGGCCGATATCGTCGACTGTGAGATCGAGGCGTTTTATCCCGATGGGAGCACAGAGCGGCTCCGCACCTGGCGGGATGAGCGGCCCATCGCCGCGGCGGGTTCGGCCTGCAACAAGCTCTTCCGCCGTGCTTTCGTGGGTGACACGCGTTTTCCCGAGGGCGTCAAGTATGAGGACTTCGCTTTCTCCGCGAAGCTTCTGCTTCGCTCGAACAAGACCGTCCATCTGCCGGACGCGCCCTATCGCTACCGGATCGGCCAGCCCTCCACCATGCACAATGCCGACAGTCGCATGAACCTCGACCTGCTCGAGGTCATGGAGGACCTGCGCGAGGGGATGGACCCGGTGAAGGACCGGGACGACTTCGAGTTCCTGGTGCTCAACCACGTGCTGCTCGACGCGATCAAGCGCGTCGCCGCCCAGCACGGTCCGGAGCGGGACGCCTGCCTGCGCGCGCTGCGCGGTTATGTGCACCGGGAGATCCCGCGGCTCGAAAGCTGCGCGGCCTACCGCGCCGAGACGCCGGCCCGCCGCGCCGTGATGCGCCTCAACTATATGGGACTGCAGAATCTGGCGCTGAAGCTCCTGGCACTGAAAAAAGGATAAAAAAACACGGACGGTCGGCCGTCCGTGTTTTCTCTTTTTTTACAAGAACTTCCGTATCAGGGGGACACGCCGCAGGAGGAAAGCAATCAGCCCGCTGAGGAGAAAGAGGCAGAGCGTGTGTGCCAGCGCGCCCGCGACCGGGCTTCGTGCGTAAAGCGAGAGGATGAAGCCCTGCTCGTGGACACGGTGGTTGAGCACCGGATGGAACACGTAGATCCCAAGGCTCGTCCCCGCAATCTCGCGCAGAACGGCCGCACTGCGGCCCCGGAGCCCCTCCGCGGCCCGGAAGAAGCGGAAGAGATATACGCAGCAGCCCGCCATGATGACCGCCGGCAGCTGTGCCCAGGTGTCGAGCTCGGCCACGCGCTCACGCAGCGCCGGGCGATAGAAGGAAGCAAAATAGACGCCCCAGACGAGCAGCAGCAGTGCGAGAGCTCCGGCGGCCCCGCCGCGGCGCAGCGGGAGCAGCGAGACGGCCTTTCCGGCCACGGCGATGGTCACAAAGGCCGGCAGGAGGGCCAGCGTGAAGGCGCTTGAGACCGGCGGCCCGCCCCAGACGCGCAGGACCTCTACCGCTCCGGGGAGGAGCAGAAGGAAGACCGTGAAGAGCACATAATCCCGCAGCCGGAAGCTGCGCGTCATCTTCTGAAGAAAGGGAACGACCAGGTAGAAGACGGGCAGCGCGTACAGGTACCAGTAGGGAGCCATGCGCGGTCCGGCGAGCAGCGCCGGCAGGAAGCGCCGCGGCAGGAGCCCGGCAGGGCCCTCCTGCCAGAGCGCGAGCAGCGCGCTCATGCCGATAAGCAGCACCAGCGCGCGGGTGATGTACCAGGCGGTCTTTTTCACGTCATAGTCCCGCTCGAGCAGCAGGATGCCGGAGATCATGACAAAGAGCGTCACGCCGATCTTGCAGACGGAAAAGGAGAGCGCATAGAGAAAGAGAGCATCGGGTGCGTCATAGTGCAGGAGCTCTCCGTGGGTGTGGTTGACGATGACCAGCCAGCAGGCGAGAAGGCGCAGCGCGTGGATATAGCGATACTCCGTGCGGCCCGCGCTCTCCCGGTCGATCGGCTGTGTCATGTTCGTCACCTCCCTTGCTTTCCGCCCCATCATATCACAGCCCGCCGGCGCTTGCAAGCGTTCGGGCGGCGGAGGGCAGCGCACCCCAATTTAAGAAAAATTAACTTGCTCGGGCATGACCACGCGCGTACAATGGAGACGAGAATAAACCGAAAGGGTGACACACGATGAAACTCTCCCGTATCTTCTCGCTGTTCCTGCTCATGCTGCTGGCGGTCTGCCTCGCGGCGCCCTGCGCCGCGGCCGCGGACGCCCCCGTCCTCGTCTCCGACGCGCGCGGTCTGCTCGAGGCCATCGCGCCCGATACGACGATCCTGCTCGCCCCCGGGCGCTATAATCTGAGCGAGGCCATCGGAGAGATCCGGAATAATGGGGAGATGGACTGGCTCGCACAGCACCCGGCGCTGCTCTTCGAGGACATGTACGACGGCTGCGGCGTGCTCGTGCGCGGTGTGGACGGCCTTACGATCCGCGGCACCGGCGAGGTCGAGCTCGTGACAGAGCCGCGTTATGCCGATGTGCTGCGCTTTGAGCGCTGTCACGATCTCGCGCTGGAAGGAATGACCATGGGTCACACCCCGGAGGCGGGCGCCTGCACCGGCGACGTGCTGGACTTCACCGACTGCGAGCGCGTCACGCTGCGCGCGCTGGACCTCTATGGCTGCGGCGCTTACGGGGTATCGACGCTGCGCTGCAGCGATCTGCGCGGCGAGGACTGCGTCATCCGTGACTGCAGCTACGGCCTCCTCCACGCCGAGGCGACGCTCGGTCTGCGCTTCGTGCATTCCGAGCTGCGCGGCTGCGGCGGCTATAACCTCCTCGAGCTCACGCTGAGCAGCCTGTGCTTTGAAGACTGCGTCTTTGAAAACAACGCCACGCTCTGGGGCTTCCTCTCGCAGACGGAGGGCAACGCCCTGCTTTTTGCCGGCTGCAGCTTCGGGGACTGGGAGAGCGCGCAGCTGCGCACTTTCAGCGGGGAAGACGGCCCCGTGCGTTTTGATGAGCGCTGTGTTTTCTCCGAGACGGGCGGGAACAGGACCGTCACGGTCGCGAGCGCGGAGGAGCTCTTCGACGCGATCCGGCCCGGCGCCGCGATCTTCGTCCAGCCGGGGCGCTATGATCTCAGCGCCTGGATCGACGAGACCTGGCGGGAGCAGGGGAGCGCCTGGAACGAGCGGCATCCCTTCGTGCGCCTGCAGGAGTGCTACGACGGCGTGGAGGTCGTGATCAGCGGGGCCGACGGCCTGAGCATCATGGGCCTCGGCGCGGGCCGGGACGAGACCGAGCTCACTGTGACGCCGCGCTATGCCGACGTGCTGGGCTTTGAGAACTGCATCGGTGTATCGCTTGCGAACATGACCATCGGCCATACCGAAGGCGCGGACTGCTCCGGCAGCGTCCTCTATTTTGACAGCAGCACGGACATCCTGCTCACGAACCTCGACCTCTACGGCTGCGGGACCCTCGGCGTCTACAGTTTCCAGAGCGGTGCGCTGACGATGCGCGGCTGCCATGTGCACGACTGTGTCTACGGCCCGGCGGAGTTCTATAGCAGCTGGGGCGAGCTGCGCTTTGAGGACTGCATCTTCGCAGACTCCACGGGCGGCTTCAACTTTATCGAGTGCCCGACTCCGTATTTCCAGCGCTGCGTTTTCGGTGCGGAGGAATACGCGAGTCTCGCCGCCCGCGGCGACGTGGAGCTCGAAGACTGCTGGTGGTAAGTGCGGGAAAACGGCGGAATAAAGATGGCATTTTCTGGTGTTTTATGATATAATAAAGACGATATGAGGCCGATTAGCTTTCTGCCGCGGCGTTAATACAGCGCGGCTGCTTTGCCCGATAATCCCTGCAATCTGACTTTCCCGGGGAGGATTCACATGATCACCGTCAACCTGTATTACACCGGCGAAAACGGCGCAGCCCGCGCCTTTGCGGAGGAGATGGTCCGCAGCGGCGTCGTGGCGGATATCCGCGCCGAGGACGGTAATTGCCGCTATGCCTACTTTTTCCCGATGGACGATCCCGAGACCGTGCTGCTCATCGACCAGTGGCGCGATCAGGCGGCCATCGACGCACACCACGCCTCGCCCATGATGGCGAAGATCGCGGCGCTGCGGGAGAAGTACGACCTGCATATGAAGGCGGAACGCTTTGTCAACGACGAGGACGGGTTGCCGGATAAGGATCTGAGGTTCATAAAACGATAGGAGGACAGCAGCATGAGCAAGAAAATTACGCAGACCGCGGGCCGGGCCCAGCTCGGGGACTTCGCGCCGACCTTCGCCCACCTCAACGACGATGTGCTTTTCGGTGAGGTCTGGAACGAAGAGGCGCTCGACCTTAAAACCAAGTGCATCATCACGGTGGTATCGCTGATGGCCTCCGGGATCACCGACTCGTCTCTCGGCTACCACCTGCAGAACGCGAAGAACAACGGTGTGACCAAAGAGGAGATCGCCGCCATCATCACCCACGCCACCATGTATGTGGGCTGGCCCAAGGGCTGGGCGGTCTTCCGCCAGGCGAAGGAGATCTGGAACGAAACAGCGCCCGTGAAGAGCGGGAAAGACGCCTACCAGAACAGCATTTTCTTCCCGATCGGGGAGGAGAACCCCTATGGACAGTTCTTCATGGGGCAGAGCTACCTGGCTCCGCTGTCCACCGAGCAGGTGCCGATCTTCAATGTGACCTTTGAACCCGGCTGCCGCAACAACTGGCATGTCCATCGTGCCACATCCGGCGGCGGGCAGATGCTCCTCTGTGTCGGCGGGCGCGGCTGGTATCAGGAGTGGGGCAAGCAGGCCGTGGAGATGACGCCGGGCACCGTGGTCAACATCCCGGCCAATGTCAAGCACTGGCACGGCGCGGCGGCGGATTCCTGGTTCTCCCATCTGGCCGTCGAGGTCGTCGGCGAGAACGCCTCCAACGAGTGGCTGGAGCCGGTCTCCGAGGACGATTACAACAAATTGAAATGAAGAGGAGTATATAAAATGCGTAAACTGGTCGCCTGTTTTTCCGCCAGCGGCACGACCGCCGGACTGGCGCAGACCCTCGCCGCCGCGGCCGACGCGGCGCTCTATGAGATCCGTCCCGCCGTGCCCTACGAGCGCAGGGACCTGAACTGGATGGACAAGAAGGCCCGCAGCACCGTCGAGATGCAGGATCCGAACTGCCGCCCGGAGCTGGCCGATACCGCCGCCCCGGTTGCGGAGGCGGACGTCGTTTTCCTGGGCTTCCCCATCTGGTGGTACCGTGAGCCCAGCATCATCGACAGCTTTCTGGACGCTTATGATTTTTCCGGCAAGACCGTCGTGCCCTTTTTCACCTCCGGCGGCAGCCAGCTGGGTGAGGGGCAGGCGCGCATCGAAAAGCTGGCAAAGGGCGCGAAGGTCCTGAGCGGCAAGCGTTTCTCGGCCAGAACGTCCGAGAGTGAGCTCAAGGCCTGGATCGCCGGACTGCGTCTGGGGTAAGTTGCCCGCATCGCGCAGCGGCATGAGACAGCCGGTGCCGTAAGACAGAGGCCCGGAGACCGCCGGATCAGCGGCTTCCGGGCCTCTGTACGCCCTAAATTCTTGCTCTCAATAAAATTGAGCAATTGACAAATGTGCCGTTTGCTTATAAACTGATAGGAACAGTTTCCGCTGGCGAGCGGTCCCGCCCGGAGGGCAGAGAGGGCGGACACGCATCGGCCGCTAAAGTAAAATCCACAGGAGGAAAACCGTGAAAGAATCCTTTGATCTGCAAAAGCACATCGAGCAGGGCGTGGAGAAGATCGTGGCGGACACGGTCAAGGCTACCCTGAAAAACCCGAAGGAGAGCGCGTTCATGCTGCGCTTTGCTGCGGCCAGCCGCAAGGCCTCGAACACGCGCCTGAAGCTCGAGGAGGAGGGGCTGCACGTCCCCGGCTTCCTGATCGCCAGCATCACCAGCAGCTGCAACCTGCACTGCGCGGGCTGCTATTCCCGCTGCAACAACGCCACGGTGGACGAGGCGCCCGTCAGCCAGCTCACGAAAGACGAGTGGCTGCGCGTGTTCACGGAGGCGGGAGAGCTCGGTGTGAGCTTCATCATGCTGGCCGGCGGCGAGCCGCTGATCCGGCGTGATGTGATCGAGGCCGCCGGCTCGCTCCCGCATATCATCTTCCCGATCTTTACCAACGGCACGTTTATCGACGAGCGCTACTTCAAGCTCCTCGATGACTGCCGCAACCTCGTGCCCGTTTTGAGCATCGAGGGCGGCCGCGAGATCACGGACGCGCGCCGCGGCGCCGGCGTCTACGACGTTGTGACCGGAAACATGGCGAAGTTCCGGGAAAAGGGGCTGATCTTCGGCGCGTCCATCACCGTGACGACGGAGAACGTGCGCGAGGTCACGTCCCGGGCCTTTGTCCGCGGTCTGGCCGAGCAGGGCTGCAAGCTCGTGATCTATGTCGAGTTCGTACCGGTGACGGAGGAGGCGCAGCACCTCGCGCCCGGCGAGGCGGAGCGCGCGGTCATGGCTGAGGCCATCGACGCGCTGCGGGAGGACTATGACGACATGGTGCTGCTGTCCTTCCCGGGCGATGAGCTGGCCATGGGCGGCTGTATGGCGGCCGGGCGCGAGTTCTTCCACATCAATTCCCACGGCGGGGCCGAGCCCTGTCCCTTCTCGCCCTATTCCGATATCAACGTGAAGGAGACCTCGCTGAAGGACGCGATCCGCTCGCGGCTCTTCGACGCCCTGCGGGAGCAGCACGTGATGGAGGAGAGCCACGTGGGGGGCTGCGTGCTCTTTACCCAGCGCGCGCAGGTCGAGCGGATCATGGCGGACCTCGCGGCGGAGCGCGGGAAATGAGGCTCTTTCACACGAGCGACCGGATCCTCCCCGAGCCGGACGTCCATTACGGCCGCGTCAACGCGGACTTCGGACAGGGCTTCTATCTCACGCCCGAGCGGGAATTCGCGCTGCGCTGGGCGGGGGAGAGAGCCGTCATAAACGTCTATGAGCTTGACCTGAGCGGGCTGAAGGTGCATCGCTTCGAGCGGGACGCCGCCCACCGCCGGCAGGAGCAGGAGCGCTATTGGCAGGCGCTGGGAGATGCGATGGCGGAGATCTCGGATCCCGCGTGACAGGATACAAAAAGGACCGTTTCCCAAGCGGAAACGGTCCTTTTTTGCGTAAGGCTCTTAAATATCCGGAGCGCCGGCGAGGTAACGGATATACCGGCTCACGGCTTCGAGCCGGGGACTGTTGGCCACGACGCCGAGGAAGAGCTCTCCGTCCAGCCCGGCGGTTTGAAACAGCGGCAGGGTAGAGACGGCCAGCGCGTTGGGAACGGTCTGTGTGATCCGCTCCTCCTGCTCGGCCTCGCCCAGCATGACCTCAAGGGCGTTGTCCGAGAGGATGACCTCGTTCTCCCGGAGGAGCGGCGCGAGCTCTTCGGCCACGGCGGGATCCTCCTGCGGCAGGGCGGAAAGCGGCGCGAGATAGCCTTTGCGCGAAAAGAGATCGTAGGCCTCCCGGTTCATCAGAACGAGGTCCAGCTTCTGCGCCTGGATCGCGCCCACGACCTTCATCCGCGAGGCGTAGGCGTATTCGTGGCTCATCGTGTCGGCGTCCTCGGACAGGTAGAGATCCCGGTAGAGGTAGATCTCCTGTTTCTTCGGGTTGTATTCCGCGGCGTCCAGAAAGGCGTCGGTCAGGTCCGCCTCGAGGTCCGCGGCGATCACGGCGTTCGCAAAAGCCAGATACAGCACCGGCTCCTTCTTTGTCAGCTCCCGGCGCAGTACGGAGCCGAGAACGAGCAGGGCGATCAGCGTCAGCAGGATGGGCCATTTATAGTAGAGCCCGATGTGCTCCAGCTTTTTGCCGGGGCTCATCGCGCGAAAAGCCGCCTTGTGGGCGGCTTTTTCCTGTTCGGAGAGCTTCACGGTGCCTCTCCCTCCTCCTCATCCTCCGGTGTGCCGGAGACGGAGATCAGGATGCTGTTGAGAAGCCACGCGCTGATCAGCGCGCAAAGCCCTTCGCCGAAGACGATCAGCGGCGTGAACCAGGCGACGACCACGAAGAACATGGCGAAGTGGACCGCAAAGACCAGGATCGTGGCGAAGAGGTAGTGGGTACCGATCAGGAAGGAGTTTTTGAACATGGCGCGGTTCGTGTTGCTGACGCTCGCAAGCAGCGGGAAGATATAGAGCAGCACGATGACGTACACGATAGCGGCGGCGATGACCACGGCCAGGATCAGCGTCCAGAGCACCGCGGCGCTGCCGGCAGAGCTCAGACGCAGATGGTAGAGGATATAGCCGTCGGCGCCGAGAAAGAGCCCTATTCCAAGCATTATCAGCCAGATGACCGTGGCCTGCCGGAAATTCTCCCGGAACGAGCGGAAGAACTGAGCAGCCACATGGCTGTCCTCGTCCCGCACGAGCTTCAGACTGGCATAGTACAGAGCCGTCGTGGAAGCGCCGATCGTGATGATCGGGATCGAACAGACGAACCAGAGCAGATTCAGATAGCAGGCGTTGCAGAGCTTCAGAAGCAGCTGGCTGAACTTGCTCTCATATGAAAAGAACTTCATGGCTTACTCCCGTTTGGTGGATTCCCGTTCGATCAGATCGGTCTGGGTGTGGACGATGCGGTTGTCGAGCGAAGGCTCCTTGATGCGCGACATGAGCAGATGGACAGCCGAAAAGGCCATGACCTGCGTGTGGATGTGGATGGTGGTCAGCGGCGGCTGCGAGGTCCGGGACTCGGCGCAGTCGTCAAAGCCGCAGAGCATCACGTCCTCCGGCGCCGATTTCCCGAGCGCAGTGAGGGCGCGGATGGCGTCGAAGGCCGCAAAGTCGTTCACGCAGAGGAAGAGG
The DNA here is from genome assembly GCA_030531505.1 of Eubacteriales bacterium. Classification (GTDB taxonomy): domain Bacteria; phylum Bacillota; class Clostridia; order Oscillospirales; family Oscillospiraceae; genus Limivicinus. The sequence continues at coordinate 3,525 of JAUNNH010000028.1, read as the reverse complement.
TCCGGCAGCTCCCCCAGATCGCGCAGGGTGGCCGCAAGCTTCTCCGGTCTGCTGTCGCGGATGATGAAGCGCTCCGCGACCGGCACGCCCTCCATGAGCATCGCAAAGCGGAAAGCGGCATAGCGCTCAAAGAAGGACTGGCAGTGGTCGTAATCTCCGAGAAAGCCGATCCGCCGATAGCCGCGCGCGAGCATCTCCCGCACGAAACGCATGATCTCGGTGCTGTTGTCCATATAGAGCTGGTCGGCGTTGAGGGCGGGGAGGGAGTGCTTGGACGGCCCGTCCACAAACAGCACCGGAAGCCCCAGCGAGCAGACGAGCTCGTCGTATTCCCGGTCGAACATCTCGATGCAGAGGATGGCGCTGGTGCGCTCGGGCCGGAAGGTGATGGGCAGCGTGCCGTTTTTCAGATCTTCCTCCGTGACCCGGTGCGTGTTCAGCGTATAGCCGAGCTGCGAGATCTCGCGCTGGAATTTATCCAGCATCAGAGAGGCAAAGTGGGACTGGTCGAGAAAGATCGTGGTGAAGAGCGCGATCTCCCCGTGAAAGCCGGGGGACTGCGCGGACGCGCCGGCAGGACCGCCCGCCACGGCGGTGACGGCGGCGACATAGGAAAACTGCTTGTATCCCATCTCAATTGCCTTCTGCAGGATCTTCTCCCGCGTGGCGTCGGCGAGCCCGTCGGAGTTGTTGATCGCCTTGGACACGGTGTTGCGGGAGATACCCAGCGCGTCGGCAATATCCTGGATAGTGACTCTCTTTTTCATTTGAACACACCTGTCTGTTTTTCTTATTTAAATAATAACATAGGCGAAAAGCAAATGTCAAACGAATGCGCCTTGTGAAAGTGTGCAAATGCACAGTCTCCGTTCTGTGCAACCTGCTGAAATCCACGGAGGCACTTTCGTGCAATTCTTAGAAATTGTGCAAACGCACCATCAATTGTGAATAATTTGTTGACAGCATCCCGACCGAATGCTAAAATCAAACTGCGAGAATATGGCGCATTGTGTGCAAATGCACCATTTCGGCGAGCGAGCAATTCACAAAGGAGGAATTCCATGAGAAAGGCCTTGGCGAATGCTTCCGACCAGAAAAACAGCGGGAGCAAAATGCACAACACATTGGTCTATCTCCGCCAGCACTGGCAGCTGTATCTGCTGTTCATGCTGCCGGCCTTCGCGCTGACGGTGATATTCCGGTACATCCCCATGGGCGGCATCCTGATCGCGTTCATGGAGTACAATCCCATCCGTGGCATTCTGGGCAGCGAGTGGGTAGGCTTTGAGCACTTCAACCGTTTCCTCTCATCCCCGGACTTCCTGCGCTACCTGATGAACACGCTCAAGCTGAGTGTGTACGGTCTGCTGTGGGGCTTCCCGGCGCCGATCCTGCTGGCCTTCCTGCTCAACCGTATCCTCTCCAAGAGCATCAAGCAGAAGATCCAGCTGGTGCTGTATATGCCCAACTTCATCTCCGTCATCGTCCTCTGCGGTATCGTGCGCATCCTGCTGGCTCCCACCGGCATGGTGAACATGCTGCTCGGCACCAAGACGAACTTCATGACCATGCCCTCCGCCTTCCGGACGATCTACATCGCGTCCGGCATCTGGCAGGGCGCAGGCTGGGCCTCCATCATCTACACGGCGGCGCTCTCCAACGCCAGCAAGGAGCTGAAAGAGGCGGCTGTCATCGACGGCGCCAACATCATCCAGCAGATCAAAGCGGTCGAGTGGCCCGCCATCAAGGACACGGTGCTGATCCAGTTCATCATGTCCGTCGGCAACATCATGTCTGTCGGTTTTGAGAAGGCCTACGCCCTGCAGACCGACCTGAACATGAACGCTTCCGAAATCATCTCCACCTACGTGTACAAGAAGGGCCTTCTGGACGGCGACTACGGCTTCTCCACCGCTGTCGGCCTCTTCAACACGGTCATCAACGTGGTCCTGCTGATCTCCATGAACACCATCGTCAAGAAGATGAACGATGGCAAGGGCATTTAAGGGGGTGCAGAAAATGACGACGAAAAAGAAGAAAAGCGAATTTGCCAAGCTCCCCGCCGGCGATAAGGTCCTGATGATCTTCGCCTATATCATCCTGGGCCTGTTTCTGGTCGCCATCATCCTGCCTGTCATCTACATCATCCTCGCTTCCTTTGTCGACCCGGTCACGCTGCAGAACAGCGGCCTGTCCTTCGACTTCAGCAAGTGGACGACCACCGCTTATGAACGCGTGCTGAGCAACTCGCAGATCTGGATCGGCTTCAAAAACGCCCTGATCTACTCCGTCCTCTTCACCATCATTTCCGTCGTGGTCACCCTGCTGGCGGCCTACCCCATGTCCCGCGCGGACTTCAAGGGCCGCGGCTTCTTCAACACGATCTTTGTCATCACCATGTTCTTCGGCGGCGGCCTGATCCCGACCTACTTGCTGATCTCCAACCTGGGCATGCTGGATACCATCTGGGCCATCCTCATCCCCCCGGCCTTCAGCGTGTGGAACATGATCATTGCCCGCACCTACTACATGGGCATCCCCCGCGACCTGCAGGAGGCCGCCGAGATCGACGGCGCCACCGAGATGATCTACTTCTTCAGGATCCTGCTCCCGGTCTGCTCCCCGATCATCGCCACCATCTCCATGTGGCAGTTCGTCGGTATGTGGAACAGCTACTTCGACGCGATGATCTACCTGCACAGCGCCTCCAAGCAGCCTCTGCAGCTGGTCCTGCGCGCCATCCTGATCCAGAGCCAGCCCCAGTCCGGCATGGTGTCCGACATGCAGTCCACCGCCGCCCGCGCTCAGCTGGCCGAACTGCTGAAGTACGCGACCATCATCATTTCTTCGCTCCCCCTGATGATCATGTATCCCTTCTTCCAGAAGTACTTTGACAACGGCATTATGGCCGGCGCCGTCAAAGGCTGATCCGTGCTCCCACAAGCGATGCTTGTTCAAGCTAATTTTTTAAAAGGAGAATGAGTATGAAAAACCTGCGCAAACCCCTCGCACTCATCATGGCGCTGCTCATGGTCGTCGTGCTGTTCGCCGGCTGCGGCAACAAGGGCGGCTCGAGCGCTCCGGCTCCCGCCGAACAGAAGGAAGATGCGGCTCCCGAGAGCTACGAGTTCCCTCTGGCCGAGAAGGCTGAGATCTCCGGTCTGACCAGATTCCCCGCCAACACCGAGTCTGAGCCCAACAACCGTACCATCTACAAGCGTCTTGAGGAGAAGACCAACGTCCACGTCAACTGGAAGGCCATTCAGGCCGACCAGTGGGGCGACAAGATCGCGCTTGAGATGGCCAACATCAAGACTCTGCCTGAGTTCATTTCTCCTGCCGGTATTGGTGACGCCGATATCCTGAAGTACGCCAAGCAGGGTGTTATCATCCCCCTGGAGCAGTACATCGTTCCGGAACTCATGCCGAACCTCTGCAAGGTCTTTGAGCAGGCTCCCGAATACAAGGACATGTGCACCGACGAGAACGGCCACATCTGGACCCTGCCCTGGATCGAGCAGCTGG
>JAUNNH010000010.1 GCA_030531505.1 Eubacteriales bacterium | reverse complement strand
TGGAGCGCTTCCGAAATCTCGACCTCTCGAAGCTGGAGCATCGGAAAATGCTGATCGAGGTTTTCCTTAACGCCGTATATGTGTTCAACGATAAGATCGTAATCTCATGCAATTACAAGGACGGAACTAAAACTGTAAATTTTAGTGAAATGGAGAGCGCGCTTACCCTGCGCGCCTCCGTCTCCGGTTCGGATTTGGATTGCCCCGGTGCACCAAAAAGAGAGAATCCGCTTTGGATTCTCTCTTTTTTGCGGCCAGCCTTCGGCTGGCAAGTATCCGCTTCGCTCAGATTTGCCGGAGGGAATACCCAATCCCCTCCGGTGCCTCCCCATGCAAAGCGAAGTCGGTTCGGATTCATTTTACCACTGTGCATCTATTATCAACCACCCCTTCCGGGGTGGTTGTTTTATTTACACGGATAGGGACTTGAATTCAATCCGCACAGCCCGGTGGGCTGCGCATGAGCCTGTGCGCACACCGGCGAATTCATTGACAAGCCTCCCAAAAGTGCGTATACTCTACACCAGACAATGTAAGGAGGGTTCCTCTATGTTTGCTCCCACGAGTCTCATAAACGGCAAAAGCATCGCCGATCCCGCCGCGGATCTCCGCAGCGCCAGCCGGATCGAGCAATACCGCGTCAGCTCTCAGGCGATCTATATTCCCAGCGGCCTGCGCTGGACCTACATCCCCTTGGCGGAGGTGCGCGGGATCGAGGAGTCCCACCGCGTCGTGAGCGCCGGCAAATGCGTCAGCGTGGTCGAGCACCGGCCGGTGCTCGAGGTGCGCACCGATCAGGAGAGCTTCAAGCTGAACCTCGAGAAGGACGCCAGCATCCAGACACTGCTCGGGCTGGTCCGCCCGGCAGAATGAGCCTGACTGTGTAAAGAACGCGCTTCCCTTTCCTTGCGGATGGGAAGCGCGTTCCTTTATTCTTTCCGTGTGGGACACAGCCGCCCCACAAGCGCGCCGATCCAGCGGCCGTTGATTGGCAGGAAGACCCCGGCGACCGGTCCGACCAGGAGCATGCAGATCAGTGTCCCAAGGCCGACCACGCCGCCCAGCAGGAAGCCCGCCAGGATGAACGAGGCGTCCACCAGCACCCGGACGATACTGAAGCGCTTACCCAGCTTCTCGCTGATGACGAGCGCGACCAGATCATTGGGGCCGGTGCCCGCATCGGAGCGGATCACGATCGTCATGCCGAAGGCCAGGATCACGCAGCCGATCGCCAGCATCAGGATGCGCAGCGGCAGGCTGTCGGCCCTCGCCGGCAAAAACGCGAGCAGCGCTGTGAAGAAGTCGATGATCGGGCCGCCGAAGAGCATGCAGAGTACCGTCCCGATCTTCACATAGCGGCGGTCCACGATCAGAAGAATGAAGATGATCAGCAGGCTCACGGCGATATGCACTCTACCGTGGCTCAGCGCGCTCCAGCCCGTCAGCGCGGCGAGTGAGCGAAAGAGCCCCTGTACCAGCACATTGAAGGGGTCCGCTCCCAGGTCGGACAGCAGAAAGAGCGTTACGCCGAGGTGTGCGATCGTAAGGCCCAGCATCAGAATGACGACCCGCAGACACCATTCCCCCAGGCTGCGTTTCATGCGGCTCCCTCCTTTTGGGAATCGTTCATTGCCTTTCAGTATAGCAGACGTGCCGCACGATGGCAAGCATGCAAAAAGTATACGGTTTTTGCGGTTATTTTTGAAAAAAGGATTGCATCTCGCCGGCGGAAACAGTATAATAATGTAAATTTTCTTTTTGGGGGGAACAAGATGAAACGCGAATCATTCAATTCCCGCATGGGTTTCCTGCTCGTCAGCGCCGGCTGTGCGATCGGCTGCGGCAACGTATGGAAATTCCCGTGGATGACCGGCCAGTTCGGTGGCGGCGGCTTTGTTCTTGTCTACATCCTCTGCCTGGTCCTGCTCGGCCTGCCTGCGATGACGATGGAGTTTGCCATCGGCCGCGCCTCGCAGAAGAGCCCGGTCAAGATGTATCAGGCGCTTGAGCAACCCGGCCAGAAATGGCATGTCCACGGCTACCTTGCCCTGCTCGGCAACATTGCGCTGATGTCCTTCTATACCGTCGTAACCGGTTGGATGATGTACTATTTTGTACAGTTTCTGACCGGCAACACCGCGGATCTCGTCTATGTAAAGGATGTCTCCAATCCTTTTGTCTCGATGATCACCAACCCGAGCGTGAACGTGTATTATCTGCTCATTGCCGTTGTCCTCGGCTTCACTGTGCTGAGCTTCAACCTGCAGGGCGGTCTTGAGCGCGTCACGAAGTACCTGATGGTCGCGCTCTTCATCCTCATGCTTGTCCTCGGCGGGCACAGCCTGACGCTTGAGGGGGCCAAGGAAGGCCTGAAGTTTTATCTGGTGCCCGATTTCAGCAAAATAAACGGTTCCGTCATTGTGGCCGCCATGAACCAGGCCTTCTTTACGCTCTCCATCGGCATCGGCTCCATGGCGATTTTCGGCAGCTATATCGGCAAAGACCACAGTCTGATGGGCGAGTCTGTCAACGTCATCCTGCTGGACACCTTTGTCGCGATCATGGCAGGCTTTATCATGTTCCCCGCCTGCTTCACCTTCAACATTGAGGTTGATGCCGGTCCGTCCCTGCTGTTCAATACGATGTCCACCGTCTTTACCAAGATGTCCGGCGGCCGTGTCTGGGGTTCCCTGTTCTTCCTGTTCATGGTCTTCGCCGCCTTTTCGACGGAGCTGGCCGTTTTCGAGAACATTCTCGCCTGCGTGCGTGAGATGACCGGCTGGAGCCGCCCGAAGGGCTGCGTGGTTTGTGGCATCGGCATTTTCCTGCTGTCTTTGACCACCGCGCTCGGTTACAGCGTCTTCCACTTCCAGCCCTTTGCCGCTGGTACCGCCTGGCTCGACTTCTGGGATTTCATTGTCAGCACCAACCTCCTGCCTCTCGGCGCTTTTGTCTTCTCCATCTTCTGCTGCTACAAGATCGGCTGGGGTTGGGATAACTTCATGGCCGAGGCCAACGCCGGCAGGGGCCTGAAGGTACAGAACTGGATGAAGCCCATCTTCAAGTTTTTTGTTCCTGTCTGCGTCATCGCCCTCTATATCTATGGGCTTGTCACCTTCGGCTGGAAATAAACCCCAACATTCTGTTTGCTTTTTGGTGAAAGCGTCCGTTTTTTTGGACGCTTTCACCATTCCTATTCTTGGGCTTATAAAAAAACTTGTCATAAATCACAAAAAGTTCTTGACACCGACTTGAAACTATGGTATACATAAAGCAGGAGATGGGCGGCACCCATCGGTGAGATCGGCACCACAACCCGTTTAGCAAGCACAATTTACTTGCGGGCCTACCGACGGCATTGTAATCGGAACGTTGTACGGGCAACAGAAGTCATCTTTTTTGGACGACGGAGAATAACCGGTTTTCGAAACAGTCTGTTTTCTCTTCGGAGAGAACGGGCTGTTTCTCTATCTTGTTGTACCTTGTACAGCAAGATAGAGATCGTCGGGAAGCAAGGCATTCGCTTTGTCTCTATTACCCGGCATGGAAAAACCGGCCCGATCGTGGATCGGGCCGGACTCCGGGGCGCGGCAGATATTTAGTCGAAATAGCGGCGGTAAAGGTTGCGTGACACCGGGTCCAGCTCGCTGCGGACATCGATGCCGTGCTTGTTGATAAAATCGGAAATGGAATCCTTATGCGTCTGAAAATGCTCCGTTTTGTGCAGGCCGTGCTGAATATGCAACCTGGTCAAGGTCTCTATCTGCCCGTGTAGATCCTGAATGATGTTCTCGCGTTCCATGCGATCCCTCCAAGGTGTTGTCTGTCGATTGGCCGGGAAGTCAACATCCATACATCTTGACAGAGTTGGCAGCCTCTCTCGATCCGTACCGGATAATCCATGACTTATCCGCCTGAGGATTGCTGTCGCCATACGCTGTTTGCCGCGCCCTTGTTTATGCCGCAAGGTCTCTTTACATGAACAGTTTAACACAGCTAATCAAACTGTTCAATCTGTTAATTCGACGGAATATGCGTGCATTTTTACAGCAAAATGCCAGTAATTTCATTTTTTTAAGTGAATTCAAGCATAGAATGCAGGAGGATATCACACGATATCCTCCTGCGCCGTTCTGTCAGTCGAGATCCTGCCAGCCCATATGAACGCGACAGTTGCCCGCTTCGTCATAGGTGTAATAGCGGTTGCCCCCGGTCCAGCCGGGAGGGTCGTCGTTGTCAGTATGGATCTCCGCGGTCAGTCTCCCCTGCTCGTCGTATTCATATGTTGTTTTTTCCCAGCCGCGGGAGAAACTGTCCGAATACATCTCAACCAGCCTGCCGCTCTCATCGTAGGTATAAAGGCTCTCCCGTGTAAGCGCATCGGGCCTTGCCTCCCACCAGGTGTCACGGATCAGGCGGCCTTCCTGGTCGTATTCGAAACTGCGTCCCCGCAGCTCATCGGTCATAACACGCCGCTCAAGCATCGGTCCGTTCTCCGCGAAATCCATCTCGAACCAGACTGTGTTGAAGTTCACGCCCGTGAAGCGTGGATCGGAGCTCTCCATGCGCGCGGTCAGGAGCCCGTCATGGTGGGAGTAGCCGACGGCCTCAAGCGGAACGCCGAAGAGCTCGAAGATCGTCTTGCCGTAGCCGTACCCAGTCCATTCTCCAAACATGTTCACACCGTCAGAGCCGTCCGAAAGCGTATAGACCACGGCATGTGTGCCATCCGTGAAGTCAAGGAACAGCGGGTTCCAGGTCCGGCAGCTCCCGTTGCCGGAGTTGTTGTCGTACGCCAGCATGCTGTGCAGCTCAGCAAGCGCATCGCCTGCGATCGTAAAGCTCTGATCCAGCTGCTGGACATAGAGTGTGGCGGAATCCAACGCTTTCAGTTCTGTGCCGAGCCAGATCACGTCTTTCTCTCCATTCTCTCCGACATCCTCTGTCTGACGCAGATCTGCGTACGGGAGCATGTCAAAGCTCGGTCCGGGTTCGAAAAGCCCATCCTCACCGCCCGGCAGCAGGCAGAGACTGCGGCAGTACAGCACACCGGCCGTCGTCTCAATTGTCGCCCAGTCGAGCGCCTGCTTCGGCGTGCCCGTAAAGGCGATCCACCCAGTCGTGGCATAGAGGCCCCAGGTATGAAGCTGATAGTCGACCAGGTGGAAGTCCTCAATGTAGGGTTCGATCTGGGCGGTATAGGCCGTGCTTATCAGATACTGATCCTTCTCGGGCAGGTCATTGAGCTCGAGGCTCTTGTCCACCAGATCCAGGACGCTGCCCGTCGGCTCAAAGTCCGGTACGGAGAAATCATCGTCCATGCCGAGCGCCGGGTCCTCCAGCGCGGGCCAGCGGAAAGCCTCGACCATCGTCTCCACCTGCGCACGGGTGAAGCACAGCTGGATGAACTCATCGCCGACGCCGTCGATCCGGCCGTCTCCGATATGGTCGACCCAGGTTTCATAAAGCAGATTCAGCGCAGCAAAGCTGTTCTCACCGTCCAACAGAGCCATCGCACCGTGTCCGTTTCGACGAAGCGCCAGATGCAGCGGCGTGCCGTCAAACGTTGTGTAGTCCCATTCCTCGTAAGCATCCGGGTCCGCCCAGCCGGCCATCGCCATGGAAAAGCTCCCCTTGACCGAACGGGTGAGCTGATAGCCGACGCCATAGTCTTCTCCCTCCGGATAGAGGGTCCCCTCCATATGGAAGGAGCCGACGGGATAGACATAGCCGGAAAGAAAGGTATTCCGGGTCTCATCGGTATCCCGTGTCAGCTTGCCGACGCCGGCTGCCTCATAGAAGCTCTTTTCATCCTCCGGGACGCACATTACCCCCTCTTTTACCAGACCATATTTTTCGAGGATAGCGTCCAGCTCTTTCGCCAGGGCTGGGTTGGTCGCCATATACCGCTGATACTCCTCGCCGAGCGCCATGGCCTCCTCATAGCTGTAGGGATCGTTCTCGTGCGCTGAGAGCACGGCGAGCCAGTCGCGCAGGGCCTGTCCCTCCGGGCTCTCCATCGTCCCGGCCAGGGAGCTGATCTCGGCATCCATCCAGGTCCCGGCCTTAAGATCGCCGAGTCCGAACCAACCGGCCGCATAGGCCGTCACGGCAAAGAGCGCGGAAAGCACAGCCGCGAGCAGCAGCACACGCCCGAGCTTGCGGCGCCGCGGGCGCACTGTCTTCTTCTCTCCGTACCCAAGCCGCTGTCGTGTCGCCTCGAGCTGCCGGTCGCTTACGTCGTTGAGCGCAAACAGCAGTTTTTCTTCCTTCAGCATAATCCTTCCTCCATCAGATAGTTCTGCAGTCTGCGGCGAGTGCGGTTCAGCCGGGTGGACACCTTGTTGGGGCTGAAGCCGAAACGCTGTGCGATCTCCTTCACCGGGAGAAGGTACCAGTAGCGGCTGAGAAAGAGCTCCCGTTCCGTCTCGTCGAGTCCCTTCAGGAACGCGCGCACCGCGGCGTTCAGCTCTCGGATCTCCAGTTCGCGCTCCGGGTCCTCTCCCCCGGCGATCACCTCGGCCAGCTCGTCGAGCGCAAGCGAGGTCTCACCCCCGCCGCGCTTGAGTCTTCCCCGCTCACGCAGCCGGCTGAGCGAGAGCCAGCGAGTGAGCTTGCCGAGATAGCTTCCAAGCAGTGTCGGGCGGTTGTCCGGCATGGAGTTCCAGGCTTTGAGCCAGGTGTCGTTCACGCACTCCTCCGCATCCTCGTCGTTTGCCAGGATGTTTGTCGCAATGGTCCGGCAGTAGGCACCGTACTTGGCCACGGTCGCGGGGATTGCCTCCTCCGCCCGCTCCCAGTACAGTTCCACGATTTCTCTGTCTTCCATTCCCATTGCCTCCTTTCTGAGGTCCCTCACCCTAATAAACGCCGTTTGAGAAAGAATCTTACCGTTTTTTTCGAAAAACATGAAAACAGCCCCGGGAAATCCCGGGGCTGTCGCTGTTGATGATGCCGGACGGATTACTCGGCGATGTAATCGACTGCCTCGTTGGCGGCGATGTAGCCGGAGTCGACGCACAGGCCATAGCAGAAGCCGGGCACGTCGTAGTACGGGCTGTAGTACAGGGAGCCATTGTCGGTTCCGACAACATACAGGCCCTGCAGCGGGGTGTTGTCGGGCTTGAGAGCGCGCAGCTTGTCGTCGGTGCGGATACCGCCGAAGGTGCTCCAGGCGGAAGGCTCGCACTGCACGGCATAGAAGGGGCCCTTCTCGATCTTGCTCAGGTACCAGGGATTGGTGCCGAACTCCTCGTCCACCCCCTTGTCGCAGTACTCGTTGTACTTGGCGACGGTCTCGGGCAGATTGGTCAGGCCAAAGGCCTCGGCCAGTTCCTCCAGGGTGTCGGCCTTCGCCAGCCAGCCCTCGCGGATGCCTTCCTCGATGTCCTCGGGAAGCTTGTCCAGGATGCGGCCCTTGAAGTAGTTGCCGATGAACCACTTGCCCTCAACGGGCTCGGCGCCTTTGGCAATGGTGTAATCATACAGGCCGATGGTAGTCATGGCGTCCACGTAAGCCTGGTCGACGATGCCGTACCAGGGGGCATTCAGGACGATCTGCTCGGAGCCGTAGCTCATCGGGTAGTCGCAGAGCAGGCCTTCGTTGATGAAGCGCTTGCCCTCGGCGTCGACGAGGAGGTTGCCGTACAGGCCGAACTTGAACGCAAGGTTCTGATCGTACTTGTCCTGCTTGGCCGGGCGGGAGGCCTTGGAGTTGGTTCCGCCGTACTCGCAGGGGCAGTAGCCGAAGGTCTTGCAGAGGACCGCGCCGGCGTCCTCGGCCATCATGATGCCGTCGCCGGTGCAGAGGCTGTTGCCGCCGGCAGCGGCGTTCAGCTTGCGGGTCTTGAGGAACTTCTCCTGCAGATCACGGTTGCCGAGGTAACCGCCGGAGGCGATGATGACAGCCTTCGCGTTTACGGTGACGGAGGTGCCGTCGGCCTTCTTCGCGGTGACGCCGACCGCCTTCTCGCCGTCCATCAGCAGGCCGGTCGCGGTGGTGTTGAAGAGGACCTCAACGCCCGCATCCTCAAGCGCCTTGTTCCAGAGCTCAACGCGCTCATCCAGGCTGTTGGTGATCAGGTGGAAGCCGCCCTTCTCCTGATAGAAGGGAGTCTCAAAGCGGAAGTTGGCCTCCTGCATCTTGTAGCCGATGCCGACCAGGTTCTCGACCGCGTTCTTGCTCTCATCCAGGCAGCGGTGAATCAGCGCCGGGTTGGGAGTCCAGTGCGTGTAGTTCATGACGTGCTGGAAGACCTCGTCCACCTCGAGGGTGGTGCCGCCCTCACGGGCGTGCAGGACGGAGGAATCCACGCCGAAGGGGCCGGAGACCTTGATGCCGTTCACGCCGGCGACGGAGCTTGCCTTCTCGATGGTCAGAACCTTGGCGCCCTTCTGGCCGGCCGTGATAGAAGCCATGAAGCCGGAGCCGCCGCAGCCGATGACGCAGACATCGACGTCATAGGTCTCGTCCGCGCCGGCCGTCGCCGTCACGGTACGGGCCAGCCATTCCTCGGGATCGCCGCCGGCCTGCTTGACGCAGTCGGCGATGGCTTCCTTGACCGCGCGGGAGGAGTTGGACGCGCCGGTGATGCCATCCAGGCCGAGGGCCTGGTTCTCGACGATCGCGGGGATCAGCGTCTCCTGGACCTGGGAGAAAAGGATCGGAGTCTCGTTCTGGGACAGGATCTCGACCTTCTCAAGAGCAGTCTCCGAGAAGGTGCATTCCACGGTCACATAGCTCAGGTTGCCGTACGCGGTGGCCTGATAGGTGCCGGGCGTGTAGGCGCCTTCCGCACGGGCGGAGGTGCCGAAGAGCTGGGTAGCCGCGAGGCCGAGGCCCGCTGCAGCGGTCCCCTTCAGGAACTCGCGGCGGGAGAGTTCTTTCTTAGCCATTTGTTTACATTCCTTTCTTTGATTTGTTTTGATTCAGGTTGCTTTTTTCTTTGTGAAAAAAACAGCACCCTGTGGATATTATATCGTTAATCCTTGGGGAAATCAAGGATGGGAACCGATTTCAGATTCTGAATATATATAGATTTTTTATTTACTTTTTCTTGTGAGGCGTAAAAAATCCAACATTTTTGTCATGGATATGCAACAGATCCCTTCTGAAAAGCGTTATTAAAGGTGAGGTGATCACCCATGAAACGTACGGTTCTCTTTTTGATCCTGCTCATTCTGGTCTCGTTTGGTTTCTTTTCAGGCCCCTTTCGGGCCGACCGAAAAGCCGGCCAGAACGCCGTGATCCCGTTTAGCGAATACGATGACATTGGAGGAAATGACCATGAAAACGAAGAGTCTTATTGCCTTGATTCTGATTTTGAGCTGCCTGCTGACAGCCTGTGCGGGCAGATCGGCAGGTCCGTCGAAGGCGGCTGAGACGGCCGCGCCGGGCAGGGGAACTGTCGTCTATGTTCCGGGCGTCGATTCCGCTACGGGCGAATGGATCGGACACGGCGGCAGCTATCACTTTACCGCGCTGGGAGGCGCTCCGGATGCGAATGAACTGCTGCTGCGTGACGGGGAGGTCTACTCCCTGCGCAGCAGCTTCAGCGGCGGAGCCCCGCGTTATACCTTCCTGCGCGGAGAAGACGCGCTGTTTTCCCTTGAAGGGATGCAGATGAACTATGAGCTGATCGGCCAGAGCAGCGAGGGCTTCTGGTTCCACGCGCAGCGCTTCGATGACAGCTGGCAGAGCCGCACGGAGCTGCTCGAGCTGCGCGATCCGTCCGGCACGCTGCTCCGGGAGCTCGACATCACCGGCTGCATTCCGTCCGGGGAGCGCGGTTTCCTGTTTGCTTTCGGCGTGTATCAGGACCTGCCCTGGACGGTGAGCAGCGATGACGAGCTGCTGCTCCTGGACGGAGACGGCCAGGTGACAAAGCGTGTGTCCATGCCGGGTTCCTTTATCTCCCCGATCCTTGGCGGGGACGGCGCGCTCTATCTGGACGAGGACGACTCGCAGGTTCAGACGCTCTCCCGGCTCGAGGGAGACGCGTTTGTACCGGCTTTCACCTGCCCCTCCGGGCTGATTCTGCCCGGCGACACGAACTTCCCTTTCTTCCTATCCCTGTCGGACGGGCTCTACCGGGTGGATACCGCCGGGCAGCTCTCCCCCATCGTGATCTATGAGGAATGCTGTCTCTCCCTGACCGGGCTCTATAAGCTGATCGCGCTCGGGGACGGCAAGTATTTCTGCGCCACGCCCTACTGCACCGGGATGCTCGAGCCAGCCGCGCCGGAAACGCTGCACCCGCGCACGCAGCTGCGCTTCGGCTACATCGGCGGCGACGAACACTTCAAGCCCAATCAGGACGAGATCGCCGCTTTCAATCTCTACAGTCCGGATTACTATATCGACTATGTGGATCTGACCGATAACGGCGCCTATACCGAGGAACAGGCTCTCGACCGGCTCAACACCGCGCTCACGAACGGCACGGCTCCGGATATGCTGAGTCTGTCCAGTCTCGAGAGCGGTTTTCTCTCTCCGCTCCGCTTCAGCCGTCAGGGCCTTCTGCTCGACCTCGCCGCTGAGATCGAACGGGATCCGGATCTGACGCTGGACGATATCGTAATCGCAAAAGCTTTGCAAAACGACGCCGGCGGCCTGTTCTTCCTCTGCAGCAGCATGGATATCACCACTTACATAGCCGATCACGCGCGCTTTGGAGACCGCTTCGGCTGGAGCTTTGATGAATATCTCGCACTGGACAGCGAGCTCGGCGAGGGAAAGATGGTATACTACAACCTCACGCGGGACCGCTTTCTGCAGGAGAGTGCCGCAAGCTATATGCGCTCAGCCATCGACTGGTCAAACGGCCGCTGCGATTTTGACAACCCCGGCTTCATCTCCCTGCTGGACACAGCCAGAAAGCTGCGTGAAACGCCCGAGCCCGAGGATCCGGAGGATATGATCTTCTGGGATCCGACGCATATCTTCGACGGTACCCAGATCACCGAGAACATCATGATCACAAATGTGGGGAGCATCGCCGCCGAACAGCGTCTGCGCGGCGTGGACAAGCTCAGCCTCATCGGCTGGCCCAGCCCCGACGGGAGCTGCGGGAGTCTCTTTGACCTGCAGGCCTGCTGCGCGGTATTCAGCACGAGCCAGCATCCGGAAGGCTGCTGGGACTTTCTGAAATACAGTCTGCTGCACGCCTCGGGCTGGGGGCTGCCGGTCTATCGACCCCTGATCGAGGAGCAGCTTGCCGCCGCGCAGGAGGACGTCACCGTGCTGCCGCAGGGCAACTATGCGTTCAAAGAGCCGCTGACGGCGGCCGAGGCAGAACAGTTCCGGGATTTTCTGAGCCGCATTGAACATACGAGCTTCTATGACCGGACCGCCATGGAAATCATCCGGCAGGAATGCGAAGCTTTCTTCAACGGCGTCCGCAGTGCCGAGGAGACCGCCTCCCTGATTCAGTCGCGTCTTAGTCTCTACGTGGCCGAGCAGAGCTGAATCGACGTGGCAGAAAACGAGGGAAGCCTCCCGGCTTCCCTCGTTTTTGCTTTTACGCTTTTTTCAGTTTGCCGCCGACCTTCGCTTTGACGGCAGACAGGATCTCGTGCCGGTTCTGGAACGTGAAATAGGTGCCGCCCGCAGCCAGGGCGAGCATCAGCACGCTGCCGAGCAGCTTCCGGAAGAAGCGGCGGATGCGGCGCTGAGCCTTCTTCTGTCTCTTTTTCCGCCCGTGTTGCAGAAGCTTTTTGATGAGTTTGAAGATCATGGTGATTCCTCCCAATCAGGTTTTATTTATCTGCGTAGGCTGCCAGTACGCCCTTGTAGGTCATATAGCAGTCAAACTTGCCCACGACTTCAAAGGGCGCGTGCATGCTCAGCACCGGGACGCCCGCGTCGATGGTGTCGATGTTGCGCTTGGCCATGAACTTGGCGATCGTTCCGCCGCCGCCCTGGTCCACCTTGCCAAGCTCCGCCATCTGCCACACCACGCCCTCACGCTCAAAGAGGCGGCGCAGATAGGCCACGACCTCGGCGGAGGCGTCGCTCGTGCCGGATTTGCCGCGGGCGCCGGTGAATTTGCAGATGCCCATGCCGTAGTTGACCTTCGACTCGCTGCGCTTCTCGGAGACCTCCGGGAAATTCGGGTCGTAGGCGTTGGTCACATCCGCCGAGAGGCAGAAGCTCTTTTCAAAGCAGCGGCGCAGCGTCGTTCCCTGGCTCTCGCAGAGATCCGCCATGAAGCAATCGAAGGCTTCGCTCTGCATACCGGTGACGCCCTCGGAACCGATCTCCTCCTTGTCGGCGAGGATGCACACGCAGCTGCGCTCCGGATCCTCCACATCGAAGATCGCCTTGAGCTCGGCATAGGCGCATACGCGATCGTCATGGCCGTAGCCGCCGATCAAAGAGCGGTCGAGCCCGATCTCACTCACGTCGAAAGCCGGCACCGCCACGAGCTCCGCCGAAAGGAAGTCCTCCTCCGTGATGCCGTACTGGTCGTTGAGCAGGCTCAGCACCGCGAGCTTGACCCGGTCCTTGCCGTCATCGGCATAGGGCGCTGAGCCGATCAGAATGTTCAGGCCTTCGCCGGTGATGCCCTCGGCCAGGGTCTTTTTCATCTGATCCTGTGCCAGATGGGGCAGCAGATCGGTGATGACAAAACGCGGATCCTCCGGGTCGCGGCCGATGACCACGTCCACCGTCTCGCCGGACTTGAGCGCCACGACGCCGTGCAGCTCCAGCGGGATGGTGACCCACTGGTACTTCTTGATGCCGCCGTAATAGTGCGTCTTGAAATAGCACAGCTCGTCCGTCTCATACATCGTGACCTGCTTGAGGTCGAGACGCGGGGCGTCGACGTGCGCCCCCGCGATGACACAGCCCTCGCTCAGCGGTTTCTTGCCGATCACGGCCAGCATCAGTGCCTTTCCGCGGTTATTCTGATAGACCTTGTCCCCCGCCTTGAGCGACATGCCCGGCACATAGGGCACAAAACCGCGCTCCTCAGCCAGCGCGATCGCGCTGCTGACAGCCTCGCGCTCGGTGCGCGCCTCGTTCAGCCAGGCCATGTAATCCCGGCAGTAGTTCTCCAGGCGCAGCCGCTCGGCGGTGTCAATCCTGTCATAGCCGTTTTTCTGCTCATAGAAAAGCTTTTCTCTCAGGTCACTCATGTGCAATCTCCTTCAACAATCTTTGAAATGCGTGTATAAAGCTGCTCTGCTCTCCGTCGTTGCGGAGACAGTAATCGCAGTTTTCGATAAAGTACTCATCGCTCTGCTGGGCCTTCACGCGCCGCTCCGCGTCCTCGCGCGAGAGCCTGTCACGCACCATGATGCGCTGGATACGCGTCTCCTTTTCCGCGAGCACAGCCACGGTCGCGGTACAGCGCGCGGCAAGGCCGCTGCCGATCAGCTCAATCGCGTCCACCGCCGCGAGCGTTCCGCCCGCCATTGCCCAGGCGCGAAGACGCCGCTCGATCTCAGCGGAGATATGGCGGTGCGTGAGCGCGTTGAGCGCACGGAGCGCCGCGGGATCCGCAAACACGATCCGCGCGAGCGCGGCGCGATCCAGGCATCCGTCCTTAACGGTGCCGGGGAAAGCATCCGAGAGTTCTTCCAGCAGCTCCTCATCACTCTCCAGCAGCTCGTGATACACCGCGTCGCAGTCGAGCACAAGCCCGCCCTGCCGTTCAATCTCCTTCAGAGCGCTCGTTTTGCCGGAGCCGGAGGGCCCGGTGATTCCGATCAGCTTGAGCTTCTCCGCAAGAGCCGCGGCTATCTCTGCCTCCGGCAGGGCACCCTGCCGCAGAATGCGATAGGGCGTACGCGACATGTCGAGCAGGGTGGATTCCCGGCCGAGACCACAGGGTCCGCCGTCCACGATGGCGGCGATCTGCCCGTCAAAATAGCGCGCAACTTCTTCCGCCGTCTTCGGGCTCGGTTCGCCTGATGGATTGGCCGAAGGTGCCGCAAAGGGCACGCCGGCCTCCCGCAGGAGACGCAGCGTCAGCGGATGGTCCGGGCAGCGCAGGCCAACTGTCTCCCCGCCCGCGCGCACGATCGCCGGCACCAGGCCCTTCGCCTTGAGCACGATGGTCAGCGGTCCCGGCCAGAAGCGTTCTGCCAGAAAGCGCGCCTGCGGCGGCACATCCTCACAGTAGCTGTCCATGGCCTCACGGCCCGGCACCATCAGCGAGAGCGGTTTTACCGCCGGGCGGCCCTTGACCTCGTAGATTTCTTCCACGGCCTTTTCATCCAGACCGTTGCCGGCTAGCCCATATACCGTCTCCGTCGGGACAGCCGCGAGCTCTCCCTCACGCAGGAGTCCGGCTGCAATCGTCAGATTATCTTCCTGTATCCATTGGGTCTTCATTTAACCGCCTGTCTGTTCCTTCAGTTTTCGCGCCTGATCCATCGTCACAAGCGCGTCGATCAGCGCGTCCAGATCCCCGTCGATGATCGCGGAGAGATTAAAGTTCTTGTTCTCCCCCTCGAGTCGGTGGTCGGTCACCCGATTCTGCGGGAAGTTATAGGTGCGGATGCGCTCGCTGCGGTCCCCCGACCCGATCTGGTTCTTGCGTTCGGCCGCGAGAGCGGCGGCCTGCTTCGCCTGCTCCTGCTCATAGAGCTTGGCGCGCAGGATCTGCATGGCGCGGTCCTTGTTCTTATATTGGCTCCGCTCATCCTGGCACTCGACCACAAGGCCGGTGGGCAGATGGGTGATGCGGATAGCGCTCTCGGTCTTGTTGACGTGCTGGCCACCCGCGCCGGAGGAGCGATAGGTATCGATTCGCAGGTCGTTCAGATCGAGCTTGAAATCGACGTCCTCCACCTCGGGCAGCACCGCGACCGTAGCAGCGCTGGTGTGGATGCGGCCGCCGGATTCCGTAACCGGAACGCGCTGAACACGGTGGCCGCCGGCTTCGAATTTGAGCCGGGACCAGGCGCCCGCCCCCTCGATTACAACGCTGATCTCCTTGATGCCGCCGAGCTCCGTCTCGCTGATGTTGGCGATCTCGAGCTTCCAGCCCTTCCGCTCGGCGTACATACTGTACATACGGAAGAGATCCGCCGCAAAGAGCATCCCCTCTTCTCCGCCGACGCCGCCGCGGATTTCCATGATGACATTCTTTTCATCGTTAGGGTCCTTTGGCAGTAAAAGGATCCGGATCTCCTGCTCTATCTTCTCTCTCCGGGCCCTGGCAGAAGCAAGTTCCTCCTGCGCGAGAGCGCGCATCTCCGGATCGTCCAGCAACTCCTGCGCTGCAGCGATATCCGCCGCCGTGCGTTCCCATTCCGCATAGGCTGCCGCCAGCGGCTGCAGTTCCCGCGCTTCCCGCTCGCAGCGGGCGTAAAGTTTGGGATCGGAGTAGGTCTCCGGTTCCTCCATGCGGCGCAGAAGCTCCTCGTATTGATTTGTAAGCCCTTTCAGCCGCTCAAACATAGGTCTCTCCGTTTCTCCATATCGGAAGCTATTTTATCACATATCATGTGTCCTGTAAACCGTCACAGCAAAGCGGGTCCTGTCCGCCAGTCCTCGCCCGGCCGGCGCTCCGTCTGCTCCGGACGGCCCAGTACGTAGAAATCGTGCGCTTGCGCACCGAGTGAAAAAAGCGCCGCGCAGTTCTCCGGCAGTGTCCGCACTGCCGCCGGTTTCGTGAGGATCGGGATCTGTGCGCAGCGGGAGATGTCCCGAAGCGATGCTCGCCCCCGCTCGTTCGCGGCGAGCACGCGCGCATAGGGCGGCACCCCCTCCGCCATGCCCTTCTTCACACCGAGGCAGGCACAGAGGCAGAGACGGCGGATACGGGCGAGCGCATAGCGTTTCGTTCTTGCGGCGGCATGGATAGCGTCAAGGCAAGGCTCCTCTTGCACCGCTCGGTAGAGGCGCTGTCCAAGCCCGTCAGTCGCGTCAGGCAACGCGAGGAAATCCTCCTCTGTCAAGCTGCGAAGCCGCGCGAGCATCGGAAGCTCCAGGGCGTCCCGGCGAAGCAGCGCTCTGCCATGCTCGCTCTCGCGCCGGAACACACGCTCCGCCTCCGGCGGGATCTCCCCCTCCACACTTTCACCCGCGCACAAACGATGCCTCAGCTCTGAAGCGGAGCACGGTCCTTCGCCTTCGCTGCGGTCGTGCCCGCTTCCAATGCGCTTTACCGCAAAGGGCCGCATGGCGTAACCGCCCATCCGGATCGCTTTGCAGTACTCCACGGCGAGGATGTCGTTCGGTCGTCCGAGCAGCTCTGCCGTCTCCCCCAGCCGTTCCCTCGCCGCCGCTTCTCTGGCAGCTGCGAAAGAGAGCGTGCCGTCCGCGCGCATCCGCGCCTTGACTGATTCCAGGAAAGCCTCGCTGCACACGAGTGCGGCCAGTTCCTCGATCGCGCCCGTCTCTCCGGATTCGCTTCCGAAGCAAAGGCGCTCCACACCCAGGGCGCCGAGCAGACCCACCGCTCCGCGGGCAAAGCCCTCGGCCGAGGAGAGGCACCAGGGCAGCGGCAGCTCCACGACAAGATCAGCCCCGCAGGCCACGGCAGCCTCGGCCCGTGCGTATTTGGAAAACACTGCCGCTTCTCCGCGCTGTACAAAGTCGCCGGACATGACGCAGACGACTGCCGCGTCCTCTCCCACCGCCCGCCGGCTCTCGCGGAGATGGTAGAGATGTCCCCTGTGAAAGGGGTTATATTCACAGACAACGCCGAGGCGCATAGGAGACCTCCCGAAAAAGTACTTGCGTTTTTTCATATTTGTATTAGAATGAATCTGTTGGTATTTTATTAGATTTCCCAATACATTACAAGAGAAAGGAACCAAATCCATGAAAATTCTTGTCATCAACGCCGGCAGCTCTTCGCTCAAGTATCAGCTCATCGATATGGAGACCGAAGAGGTTCTGGCCAAGGGTCTCTGCGAGCGCATCGGCATCGACGGCCATCTGAAGCACAGCCCACTGGTCGGCGGCAAGCCCGTCTTCAACGAGGATCTGCCCATGCCTACCCACTCCGAGGCCATCGCTGCTGTTATCGACAAGCTCACCAGCGCCGAGTACGGCGTGGTCGCCTCCATGAAAGAGATCGACGCGGTCGGCCATCGCGTCGTCCACGGCGGCGAGAAATTCGCAAGCTCCGTGCTCATCAACGACGACGTCATGAAGGCGATTGAGGAGTGCATCCCCTTTGCCCCGCTGCACAACCCCGCCAACATCACCGGCATCAACGCCTGCCGCACCGTCATGGGCGATGTCCCGATGGTCGCCGTGTTCGACACCGCCTTCCATCAGACCATGCCCGCCAAGGCCTATATGTACGCGGTTCCTTACGAGTACTACAAGAAGGACGGCATCCGCCGCTACGGCTTCCACGGCACCTCCCACCGCTATGTCTCCGCCCGCTGCGCCGAGCTCATGGGCAAGCCCATTGAAGAGCTGAAGATCATCACCTGCCACATGGGCAACGGCTCCTCCATCGCCGCGGTCGATCATGGCAAGAGCGTCGACACCTCCATGGGCTTCACCCCGCTGGTCGGTCTGCCGATGGGCACCCGCTGCGGCGATCTGGACGCGGGCGTCATCCAGTTCATCATGAACAAGTACGGCTACAACATCGACGAGATGCTGAACATTCTCAACAAGAAGTCCGGCGTGCTCGGCGTCTCCGGCGTCTCCTCCGACTTCCGCGATCTGGACAAGGCCGCGGGCGAGGGCATCGACCAGGCCAAGCTGGCACTCGACATGTTCAACTACTGGGTGGCCAAGGTCGCCGGCTCCTATGTAGCCGCGATGAACGGTGTGGACGCAATCGTGTTCACGGCCGGTGTCGGCGAGAACAGCAAGGAAACCCGCAAGGGCATCTGCGATTACTTCGGCTATCTCGGCGTCACCATCGATGAGGCGGCCAACGCCAAGCGCGGCGAGGATGTCATGATCTCCACCCCCGACTCCAAGGTCAAGGTCTTCGTCATCCCCACCAACGAGGAGCTGGTCATCGCCCGCGATACCCGCGATATCGTCGGCTGAGTTTTTTCAATTGCAAAGCGCCCCCTATGTAGTTATTTTCCTACATAGGGGGCGCTTTGTCTATTGTCCGTTTTTACTGGGGCTGTTCAAATGTGATCCGGGGCGGCCGTTTTTCTGCTTTCTCGCCTTAGCCGCCGAGCGCCGCCTCAATGGCCAGCCAGTTCGCCTCATCCAGAACGCCGGTCTTCGGCAGTTCATGCTCCTTCTGGAACACGCGCAGCGCCTTCTCGGTGTTCTTGTCAAACTTGCCGGTGATCTTCCCGCTCAGGTAGCCCAGATCCCTCAGGGCCCGCTGCAGGGTCTTGACCGAATCCCCCTCGCTGTCGCGCTTCAGCTCCTCGAACTCGGCCCAGTCGCTCAAGCGGATGAACTCCCAGTCCTCGATGTTTTCAAAGTCGTCCCAATACTCGACGTCGTTATTGTACTCGTCCTTCTCCCGATGCTTGCCTTCCGTAACCCACCTCGGATTCATGCCGATCACCAGTCCATCGTAATCTGCGGGGACACGAAGACGGATTCTCATCTGTACTGTCAACTCAGTCGTCCCGAACCAGGAATCCTCATACTCTATCCATGAATAGTCTCCCCATTTTACTTTAACTCTCTTATTGCTGGAAATCGTGACCAGTTCGCCATCCACATAGAGTTCAGTTTTCTCGGAAGACTTTTTGGTTTCATCTCCCTTGGTAGCCGTATCTCCCAGTTTTATTCTCTGTCCCGTGTATTGGTCTAACACACAAAATTCGTGAGTATTTACAGTTATACCCCAATCCTTGACTTTTTTGGGGCCCTCAAATTCAGCGCCTGATTTCAGTGTATACTTCACCGTATAGGTCACATAGCCCTCGCGGTCGGGGAGACTGCGGGTGATCGTCGGCTTTTCCATAGTCGCTATGTACGTCGAGCATTCGACCCGGGAATCCTTCGCGCCCGCTTTCTCTTTCAGGCCGTTTCTCTGTCCCTTGTAAGCGTGCGGCTCCACAAAATGAAAGCCGTTTTCCTCAGTGATCGGGGTCCCCTCCGCGTCCGCCGCGGCTCCGAAAACACAGAGCGACAGCAGCAACGCAATAGTCAGCAGAAGCGATGCGATGCGTTTCATGGTCCGCTTCTCCTTTTCCTGTCGTATCGTGCCGCCCAAAGCCGCACGGCCCTCTGCCGCTGAACACGCTGCGTGAACATCCGGCTGTATAAATATTATACCAAGCCCGCATACAGAAAACAAGCGGCGTCGACAGCATTCTGATCGCATGCGCCTATTCCACGTTTTTTTACATCAGACACGCCGAAATGTTCGCAATGCTTGCTGGTGTTTTGCAGCGGGTATGCTATACTCTTTACGAAAGGTGGGAAAAGTATGATTTCTCAGAATCTCATCCGTCTTCGAAAGCGAGCGGGGCTCTCGCAGGAGGCGCTGGCGGAAAAGATCGGCGTGAGCCGCCAGACCGTCGCCAAGTGGGAAAGCGGCGAGAGCGCGCCTGATATCCAGCACGCCGATCGGCTCGCCGAGCTCTTCAACGTCAATCTGGACGATCTGCTGCACACCTCCCTCACCGGGGATTGCGTCCCGCCGCAGGGGAAATTCGTCTTCGGCACCGTCACCGTCGGTGACAAGGGCCAGATCGTGATCCCCGTCAAGGCGCGGAGGATCTTCCATATCCAGCCCGGCGACGATCTGATGCTGCTGGGCGATATCAACCAGGGCCTTGCCCTGGTCCGTGCCGACTTCTTTCTCGAGGTCGCGCAAAAGCTGCAGGAGGAGAAACGATGAACACGATTCTGGAGGTCCGGGACCTCGTCAAACGCTATCCCGGTTTTACGCTCGAGCATGTGAGTTTTTCCCTCGAGGGGGGCCGGATCACCGGCTTTATCGGCCGCAACGGCGCCGGCAAGACCACCACGCTCCACTCGCTGCTTTCCTTCCTCGCGCCGGACGGCGGAGAGATCCGCTTCTGGGGGAAGGACATCCGGGAGGACGAGCTTGCAATCAAGCAGCGCATCGGCTTTGTATCGGCCGGCATGAATTTTTACAACAAGCAAAAACTCATGAAAATCACGGCTATTACCCGTTCCTTCTACGAGCGCTGGGATGAGGATGTCTATCGGCGCTATCTGTCACTCTTTGGTCTCGACGAGGAGAAGACACCGGAAAAGCTCTCCAACGGCATGAAGATCAAATACATGCTGGCCCTCGCCCTCTCGCACGGCGCGGATCTGCTGATCCTCGACGAGCCGACAAGCGGCCTCGATCCGGTCTCCCGCGAAGAGCTGCTGGAGATCTTTCTCCGGCTCTGTGACGAAGGCAAGACCATCCTCTTCTCCACGCATATCACCTCGGACCTCGACAAGACCGCCGACAACATTCTCTATCTCGCCGGCGGAAAGCTTCAGGCTGCAAGCAGTCTGAAAGACTTCATTTCCTCTTATCGGCTTGTAGAATACGGGCGGGAAGATCCTCTCGCCTCTTCCCCGCTGCTGATCGGCGCGCGCCGCACCAAGGAGGGCTGCTCGGCGCTGATCCGGGCAGAGGATGCAGAAAAGCTGCCGCTGCCCGCACGTCCGGTCAATCTGGAAGAGATCATGGTCCATCTGGAAAAGGAGGCCTAAGGATGCTCGGTAAACTGCTGAAAAAAGAATGGACACTCTGCATGCACCCCGCTGCCTGGATCATGCTCGGTCTGGCCGTGCTGATCCTGATCCCGAACTACCCCTACACAGTCTCCTTTTTCTATATGACGCTTGGCCTGTTCTTCATCTGCATGAGCGCGCGAGAGAACCATGACGTGACCTTCACGCTGACGCTCCCGGTGGAAAAGCGCGCCGTTGTCACAGCGCGTATATGCTTTGCCGTCGAGTTGGAGCTTCTCTCCCTGCTGCTCGCAGGCGGTATGATTATCGTCCACAGGGCGCTCATTTCCACGGCCAACGGCGCCGGGATGGAGGCCAATGTCGCCTTGCTTGGGGAGGGCTTTCTTCTCTACGGAGTATTTCACCTGATCTTCTTCCCCGCACATTTCAAGGATGTGAGCCGGGTTGGGACGCCCTTCGTTCTCGCAAGCGCTGCGCTTTTCGCACTCATTACGGCCGACGTCGTTTTAAGCTATGCGCTCCCGTTTTGGCGGGATGTGCTCGACACACCGGATCCGGCGAACCTCGGCGCAAAGCTCGTTTTTCTGCTTATCTGCATCGTCTTCTACGCGCTCGCAACACTGCTGGCGCTGCGCCGCTCACAGCATCATTTCCTCCAGCTGGATATCCGCTGATTATACGAACAGGCTCTCCCGTAACACGCACGGGAGAGCCTGTTCTTTATTCGAGGAAGAATGCTGCTACACGATCCTGAAAGTCCTTGGCCTCCTCATAGGCACCGTGGCTCAGGCCCTCGTACATCCAGAGTCTGGCATCGCTTATCCGCCCGGCAAGTTCCCGCGAGGCTTCGCCCGTCACGATCTTGTCCTCCGTAGCGCCGATCACAAGCGTGGGGCAGCTGATGAGCGGCAGTTCCTCCCAGGCGTCGTGTGCGAGGCAGGACTCCGCCTGGATCCGGAAGCGCTCGAAGCTCCTGGGCTTGCCGAAGGTCCCGAGCAGCGTATACATCGCGCGGCTGCGCCGGAGATACGCCTCGGAATAGGAGCGCTCCGCCGTGTCGAGCAGGATGCCTTTATAGTCTCCGGCCTCCGCCATCTCCAGCCAGCGACCGATGACGCCCCGTGTCGTCTCATTCGGCCGCCCGCATGTGACCGCCAAGATAAGCCGTTCCGCCAGCTCCGGGTGATCGATGGCGAGGTACTGGGTGATCATCCCGCCCTGCGACACGCCAAGGAGGCAGCAGTTAGACAATCCCAGTTGGCGCATAGCCGCCGCAAGATCGTCCGCCATCTCCCGCGTTGAGCAGGGTTCCGGCAAGGCCCTGCGGCGGCTGAACACATAAACCGTAAAAGATGCACCAAGCTTGCGGTACAGCATGGAAAAAGCCTGTGCTGTCCCCTTGACGGTCTTGAACCCATCCCCGACACCGGGGATCATGACAAGCGTTTTCTCTCCGCTCCCGAAGCGGATATAGTCCATTTCCCCGCCATCCGGGAGCCGGAGAAGTCCGTTGAACGCGCCCATACGGCCGCCCCCTCTCTGCTTTTCTTCATTGTATCACACAACACGAAGCTTGACAAATGCGTCTGTTCTGCGTACACTTGACTCAAACTGACGAAGGACGGTCAACAAATATGTATATCACCTGCCTAGATTTGGAAGGCGTGCTGGTCCCGGAGATTTGGATCGCCTTTTCCGAAGCCTCCGGCATTCCGGAGCTGCGCCGCACCACACGCGACGAGCCGGACTACGACAAGCTGATGCGCTGGCGCCTCGGCATTTTGAAGGAACACGGGCTCGGTCTGAAGGAGATTCAGGACACGATCGCAACGATCGATCCCCTGCCCGGCGCGAAAGAGTTTCTGGACGAACTGCGCTCGTTTACACAGGCGGTGATTTTGAGCGACACCTTTACCCAGTTTGCCCAGCCGCTTATGAAAAAGCTCGGCTGGCCGACGCTGCTGTGCAACGAGCTTGTCGTCGCGCCGGACGGCATGGTGACGGACTTTCGAATGCGCTGCAACGAGACCAAGCTCTCCACGGTCCGTGCCTTTCAGTCCGTCGGTTACGAGACGATCGCAAGCGGCGACAGCTTCAACGACCTTGCCATGATCCAGGCCAGCAAAGCCGGTTTCCTCTTC
This sequence comes from Eubacteriales bacterium, assembly GCA_030531505.1. Classification (GTDB taxonomy): domain Bacteria; phylum Bacillota; class Clostridia; order Oscillospirales; family Oscillospiraceae; genus Limivicinus. Next base: position 58,312 of record JAUNNH010000010.1, on the reverse strand, counting down.
CGAGCCCCGGAGAGCATCAAAGCCCAGTATCCGGAGATCCCGGCCTGCGAGAGCTATGACGAGCTGCTCTCTCTGATCAGGGCCGCCATGGTATAATGATATCCCCGCTTCCCGGAAGCGGGGATATCATTATACCAGTCCGTAGGGCCAGCCGACCAGGCCGCCCATATCATAGACCGTCGTATAGCCATATTCGTCCAGTTTCAGCGCTGCCGCATGGCTCCGATAGCCGGAGCGGCAATAGACCAGGACCGGCGTGTCCAGCGTCGGGATCACATCGAGTGCAGTCTCGTCCGTGAGTTCATCGACCGGGAGAAGCACCGCGTCCACCGCGTGGCCGGTGATGTACTCCTCTTCCTCACGCACATCGAGCAGGACCTTCTCGGGCAGTGTGTCGAGCAGACGCTTGGCCTCGGCAAAATCCACTTTTTTTATCATCGTGCATACCTCCCAGAGATTTTTGTTTTCAAGCTCGCCGCAAAGGTATCCCGCACCGCGCGATCAGGCTCTGCAAGCGCGCGTTCACTTCCATATAGTCCGTCAACGCTGTTCTCTTCTCGTTATAAAAAGCCCTCCGGCCTGCGGCCGGAGGGCTTGCACATTACCGGAACCAGACGAAGTCACAGAAAGCGATAAAAAGCCCAAACACCACGGCGAAAGCCAGGACGATCAGCAGACCTGCCTTGATCGCCGCCCAGGTATACAGCCGCTGTTCCTCAGGCGTCATCGGCTCCGAGGGACGGTTGCTGTCCGCTTTGGCGTCGATCGACGGACGGTGATACCAGGGCATGCCCTCCACGTTCATGTTGGCGATGGTCCTTCCGTCGTCCTCAAGCTCTTCCTTTTTCCGTTTCTTTTCCATGGTATCAGAGAACTTCATGCTCCTGTGCAGCGGATGGGTTCTTGTCTTTTTCCGCACGTGTGATCTCCTCTGCCCGTGCCTGAGCCTCTGCGTCGTTGTACAGATGGCAGGCGCAGAAGTGTCCGGGCTCCACCTCGCGCCACTCGGGCGCGGCGTACCGGCACACCTCCATGCAGTTCTCGCAGCGGGTGTGGAACTTGCAGCCGTGGGGCGGATTGGCAGGACTGGGGATACTGCCCTTCAGAATGATGCGATTGATCTTGGCGTCCGGATCGGGGATCGGGATGGCCGAGAACAGCGCCTTCGTGTAGGGGTTTAAGGGATTGGCGAAAATCTTTTCGGTCTCGGCATACTCCACCATGGTGCCCAGATACATAACGCCGACCGTGTCGGAGATGTGCTCGACGACGGAGAGGTCATGGGAGATGAAGAGATAGGTCAGGCCAAAGTCCTTCTGCAGCTGCTTAAGCAGGTTGATGATCTGCGCCTGGATCGAAACGTCAAGCGCGGAGACGGGCTCGTCACAGACGATAAAATCCGGGGAGAGGGCCAGTGCGCGGGCGATGCAGATACGCTGGCGCTGGCCGCCGGAGAACTCATGCGGGTAGCGGTCCTTGTAATACTCCGGCAGACCGCAGACCTCCATCACGCGGGTAATGTAATCGTCGAACTGATCGGGCGGCACAATGTTATGCTCGCGCACCGCCTCACCGATGATCTCTCCGATGGGCAGACGCGGCGAAAGGCTGGAATAGGGATCCTGGAAAACGATCTGCATGCGCGGGCGCAGCTTGCGGAGCTCTTCCTTGCTGAGAGCAAAGATATCCTGTCCATTCAGCAGCACCTCGCCTGCGGTTTTCTCCTGCAGACGGAGGATCGTCCTGCCGCAGGTGGATTTGCCGCAGCCGGATTCCCCAACCAGTCCCATTGTCTCGCCGCGGCGGATCTTAAAGCTGACGCCATCGACCGCTTTGACATTGCCGACCGTGCGTTTGAAAAAGCTCGACTTGATCGGGAACCATTTGACCAGGTTGTTGACTTCCAGCAGATACTCGTTCTCGGCAGCGGGATTCGTTTTGACTTTGTTCATCTTAAAGCTCCTCCACGTTTACCGATTTGGGATATCCCAGGACTTCTCCCTCTTCCAGGAAGCGGTAGCAGGACACCACATGCGTATCGCTGATGCGGATCTCCGGCGGGTACTTTCCGTCGCAATGTCCGCAGCGCATCTCGCAACGGTCACGGAAATAGCAGTAGTTCGGCATTTCGACCGGGTTGGGAACGCTGCCGGGAATGTTGTAGAGCGCCTCCACCTTTTTGCCGACGACCGGCTTGGAGCGCATCAGGCCGATGGTGTAAGGATGGGCGGGGTGATGGAAAATATCGTCCGCAGTACCCTTCTCGACCACGCGCCCGGCGTACATGACAACGACATAGTCCGCCATGCCGGCTACGACGCCCAGGTCGTGCGTGATCAGCATGATGGAGGAATTGAGCTTATCCTTCAGATTCTGGAGCAGGTCCAGGATCTGCGCCTGGATCGTAACATCCAGCGCCGTGGTCGGTTCGTCCGCGATGATCAGCGTGGGCGAGCAGGCCAGCGCAATCGCGATGCAGATACGCTGACGCATGCCGCCGGACAGCTCATGCGGATACATATTGTAGACGCCCTCTTTGTTGGCAATGCCGACAAGCTCCAGCATTTCAAGCGTACGTGCCTTGGCGTCCTCTTTGCTCATCTCGGGGTTATGGAGCAGTGTCACCTCGTCCACCTGCTCACCGATCTTGAAGACCGGGTTCAGCGCCGTCATGGGCTCCTGGAAGATCATGGAGATCTTGTTGCCGCGGATCTTTTCCATGATGGCATTGGGGGTATTGACGATGTTGTATGCTGTGCCGTCGCCCAGATTGAAGCGGATCTCACCGCCGACGGTCTGTCCCGTCGGACGCTGCAGCAGCTGCATGAGCGAGAGACTGGTCACGGATTTACCGCAGCCGGACTCGCCCACGACGCCAACAGTCGAGCACTTGGGGATCTCAAACTTGACGCCGTCTACCGCCTTGACCGTACCGACGTCGGTAAAGAAATAGGTGCAGACGTTGTCGAATTCGACCACGTTGTTCGGGTCGGCCATTTTGGTGGTATAGAGCGCAGGATCCTTATTGGCGTCTGCGCGCTCCTTTTCAAGCTTCTTGGTCACGCGGCGGTTGAAGCGCGTGATCTTGCGGGATTCACGAGCGGATATATAGGAGGATTTTTTCTTTTCTTTCTCAGCCACTGTTATCCCTCCTTCTTAGCGTTTGGCCTTGGGGTCATAGGCATCGCGCAGACCGTCGCCAACGAAGTTGAAAGCGATAACGGTCAGGCAGATCAGCAGACCCACAGGGATCCAGATGTGCGCGTAATGCGCCATGGCCGAGGCCGAGGACACCGAGTTGATGATCGTGCCCCAGGTGGCCAGCGGATGCTTGACGCCGAGGCCCAGGAATGAGAGCGTGGACTCGGTGATGATGACGCCGCCCATGCCCATCGTAGCCGTGACGATCAGCTGCGGCATGACGTTCGGGACCAGGTGATGGAAAATGCGGTCACTGACCTTGATGCCGGTCGCTTCGGTCGCCACCATAAACTCCTGCTCACGCAGGGAGAGGATCTGCCCGCGGACCAGACGGGCCACGCCGGCCCAGCCCATGATGCCCAGCGCAGCCATCATGATAATCAAACGGATGTAGGTGTTCATGCGCAGGGCGTCCATCATGGCGCCGAGGATGATCATGATCGGCATGGACGGCAGGCAGTAGAAGATATCGACCAGACGCATGATCAGCATATCCACCCATCCGCCGTAATAGCCGGCCAGGCCGCCCATGATGATGCCGAGGAAGCACTCGAGGAACACGACGACAAAGCCGACCATCAGGGAGATGCGGCCGCCGTACATAACACGCGCCAAAACGTCAAAGCCGTCGCCGTCGGTGCCGAGGATGTGCTTGGCGGAAGGTGCGGAGAACATATCGATCACATAGATGATCTGATCGGCGTTGATGACATACTCGCCGGTGTCGCGCTTGGTGATGGTCATGTCACTCTCGTTGTAGAGCAGATTACCGTCCTCATCATAGAGGTATTCACCGCTCGCGCCCTGCTGCGGAAGATCGTAGCTCAGCGAGCTTGTCTTGGCACCGCGCGCCTCCATATCACTGATATGCTCGGCCAGGACCTGTTTGAGGTCATAGGCCATCGAGTCCTCACCGGTGTAGCGGCGAACAGAGAAAAGCGTAAACTCGGCGTACTCATTGCCCTCCGCGTCGCGGACGATCAGGATGCCGTCCTCATAAGCGGCGGTAAAGCCCTGGCCGTCAGCCTCAAAGGAACCGCCCTCGTTGGCTGCGAGGAGCGCCCCAACGCGAAATTCATTGGAAACCGTGGTCCCAAGGGCATAGGTATCCACCGTCATGCGGGTGTACACCATGGCCGGCTTTGTCTCACCCAGGCGGTAGACCTCATACAGACTGCCGTCCTGGCGGAGCGTATAGGTATCGCCCTCAAATGCAAAGCTTTTGGCGCTCCCCGCCGCGCGGTTCACGGCGCTCTCAAACGCCTCGCCCAGCTCCTCGCCGGTATACTGCAGACCGTCCATCTCCGCTGTGACGTCAAAGGACTTGCCGGCGCCCTTGGTAAAGGTATAGGTCACACCGTCCAACTCGACCGTGCCACCCTTGCCCTTGATGCCGGCAGCTGCCTCAGTCAGGCCCTCAACCTGAGCGCCGCTGAATTTGAAGGTCTTTTTAATGGAGTCATAGACGCCGACCTTTACCGTGCCGGAGCCAAGGGTGCAGACCTGCTCCAGCTCGATAGCTGAGAGCGTATAGACGTTGTCAGCGAGCTTTCTGATCTCATAGCTGCCATTCTCGCCGAACACGACCATCTGATCCTCATTGTCTGCGATCATCTTCTTGACGTTGGAGTTGATGGCGTTGACGACGGGGCGTTCGATCTCGATGCTGTCATCAATGGTATAGCCGTTGTACGCGGTATTCTCCTTGGCCATGCCGTAGTTGACGTTCTGCTCGTCGAACTTGTAGAAGATCTGCTTCTGCCCGTAGGGATAGAACAGCGGGCCGAAGAAGGAGAACACGAACATCGTGATCAGCAGCACGCTGCCGAACACGGCCAGGCGGTTGCGGATAAAACGCTTGAAGACCTGGCGGCCGGGAGAGAGCACCTTGACACGGGACACGTCGTCCAGATGGAGCTCGCTGTCCTGCTGCTTCTCCTCCAGGGCGGCCTTCGCCTTCAGCGCGTCATACAGATAAGAATTCGCCATATCGCACCTCCTCAGCTCAAGCGCACGCGCGGGTCAACCACCGCATACAGCAGGTCGGAGATCAGGTTGCCCAGCAGCGTGAGGATGGAGATAAAGGCCAGATAAAACATGATAAAGGGGATATCGGCCTGGGTCATCGAGGTATAGGACGCATAGCCGATACCGCGAATGGAGAAGAGCGTCTCCGTGATCAGCGCACCGGAGAAAAGTCCGGGCAAGCTGCCGCCGAGAACCGTTACCAGAGGGATGAGCGTATTGCGGAAGGCGTGATAATTGATAACTTTTTTCTCCGGCACGCCCTTGGCGCGGGCCGTGCGGATATAGTCGGAATTGAGCACTTCCAGCATATTGGTACGGGTGTAACGCATCAGGCCGCCGATACTGATGATGATGATTGTGATCGACGGGAGCACAAAGTGTTTGGCTACATCCAGGAATTTACCGAAGTCAGACAGATTCAGATAGTTTCTGCCCTGCATACCGGACAGATCAAACCAGCCGAGTTTCACAGAGAAAATGTACTTCAAAAGCGTTGCCAGAAAGAAGGTGGGCATGGAAATGCAGACCATGGCGACCACCGTGGTGAAATAGTCCGTAAAGCTGTACTGCTTCTTGGCGGCAGCGATGCCGAGAGGAATGGCAATGAGGATCTCAAAGATAAACGAGACCAGTCCCAGGATAAAGCTATACCAGACGGTATTGTGGAACTCCTGCGTGACAGGCAGCGTCCAGGCCCAGCTGTCGCCCCACTCACCCTTCACGGCATGTCCCAACCACACGAAATAACCCTGAACTACGCCCTTGTCCATACCGTACTGCGCGTTCAGGTCGGCCAGCCACTCCGCATAGCTTTTGGTAGCGCCGGGGCGGGAAGCCAGTTCGCGCGCCTTTGTCTCAACATAGCCCATGGGCATGTTGTACATCAGCACATAGATGATAAACATTACGAAGAACAGAATCAAAACGCTGTATAACAAACGTTTGGTTGTGTACTTCAGCATATCGTTTCACTACTTTCTTTTTCGAATTCACCTTGAATCAGTTTCCGATAAAACTAAGCCGACAGCACGGAAGGGGGATCCCCCCCTTCCGTGCCGGGAAAATGCTTTGGTTTTGTGCAGGAATAAAAGGCAGGTGTGAATTACTTCACAGCCAGAGTCTCGACCTCGGCGTACCAGCCCCAGTACGGGGTCATATCCGACGGAATGGTGTCGGTATCGACGCGCTCAGAGGAGAACACGGAGCAATCCTTGCGCTGATACAGAGGCAGCTCGCAGCCCCAGTCCATGATGATCTCCATCGCGTTCTTGTACACGCTCTTGCGGTACTCGGTGTCGGCGCTGGAACGGCCGGCCACGATCAGCTCATCGAGAGCCGCGTCATCGACGGAATAGTGGTTGGAGTTGGTGCCGTTGCCGTGAGCATTGGCGCTGGAGTAGACCTGCGTCATGTCGGGGTCGACGGTGGACTGCCAGGCGGCGGCCCACATCATGGCGGTGTTGGACTCCAGAGCGTTGTTCCACACGGAGGTGCCGACGTCGTTGACCTGCAGCTTGATGCCGAGGCTGTCAAGAACCTCGGAGGCAGCGACGGCCACACCGTAGGCGGGATGGTCCTGCGTGCCCTGGCCGGGGATCATGACCTCGTAGGTCTCGGTCACGTCGGTGAACTTGCCGGCGGCTTCATCAAAGGTGAAGCCGGCAGCCTTGAAGTAACCGATGGCGGCTTCCTTCGCAGCAGCATACTTGTCCTCCTGGCTCATGGAGGCGTCGTAGATGGGATTGCCGTCGACATCAACGGAGTAAGCGGTCATGTAGCCCTCGTCGGCCGGCTTGGGAGCAGCCCAGGAGGTGTTGGAGATCGGGTACTGGATGACAGCGGCGCGGTCGCCGTAGTAGGAGTTGATGACGGTGTCACGATAGACGGAGAACAGCGTCATAAAGCCCTTGCGGAGAGCCTTGGAGGCGTCGGAGCCCGGCTCGCCGTCGACATTGACCAGATCGGCGTTGATGCCGAGGTAGCCATAGCCGCGATAGTCGACCAGAACAGTGGTCAGGGTGTCGCCGACCAGCTCGTCGTTGCTGTTGGCGTCCTTGATGGCAAGGACGGTCGCATCGTTGATGGAGGGCTGGGCAACATCATAGGTGCCGGTCACGATGCCGGGCACGTAGTCGGAGTCGACAGACTCCTGCATCAACAGGACTTCGGTCGCGGGAGCGCCCTTGTAGTAGTTCTCGTTGGCGCGCAGCGTGACGACGCCGTTGGCATAGTTGTCAAAGACATAGGGGCCGCAGCCGAGAGGCTGGGTGTTCTTCGCCTTCACGCCCGCCAGGTCGCCCTTGACGAAGCCGAAGCTGTTGTTCTCAAAGTCATAGAGAGCCTCGTCGCCGTAGTAGTGCAGAGGAGCGACGGTGAAACCGACGTTGTAGATGGCGGTCGCGTCGAACTGCGTCATATGGAGAGTCATGCTGTAGTCGCCGGTACGGGTCAGGCCGGAGACGTTGGGAGCGCCGTCACCAGTGGAAACACCGGCCTGGAACTCAGCGCCCAGAGCCGCCAGGGTCAGGCCCAGACGGGTGGAGCCGGCAGACTCGACTTCCTCGGCCTCGGCGGTGTCACCGCCGTAGGCTTCCAGAATGGTATTCCAGAAATCATACGCAGTAGCATCCTCGGCGAGCTCGAAGCCCCAGTTGGCAGCGCAGGCGGCGACGGAGTCGTCGGCGGCGTTGTAGCCGTTGGAGATGCAGTAATCAACGATCTCCTGCGCAAAAGCAGCGCCGGACTCCTCGTTGTAGTACTTCCAGAACGCATCATACTGCTCAGCCGTGTAGAGCTCGTTCTCGACATAGCCGTCACCTTCGCCGTCAGCGAAGATCACGTTGCCGCGGGCGTCCATACCGCTGCGGTACTCCTCCATGCCCTCGATGGGAAGAGCATAGATGGTGGAAGAGCCGTCATAGGTCGGGTCAACCAGCACGTAGAAGCTGAAGATCACGTCGTCAATGGTGGCGGGCACGCCGTCAGAGAAGACGATGTCGTCACGCATGGTGAGGTTGTAGTCGACGGTGCCGTCGTCGTTCTGCACGACTTCGACATTGCCCAGGCCATCATAGTGATAGTCGGTGCCGTTGTAGTCGACGTCCTCGCCCTCGATGCCGTTGTAGATCACGGCGCCGCCGCGGTCCGCAGCCAGCAGGGGGGCCTGGGTCAGGTCAACCACTTCCATGTCGTACGCGGTGGTAGCAAAGAAGGGGCTGAACTTCTGGCCGAAGGTAGAAGTCGCATAGACCAGGGTGTTGTTTTCGCTGTCATCGGCGAAGGCGGTCGCACCGAGGGTGAAGACCATAACCAGCGCCAGAGCAACAGCGAAAAGCTTTTTAACAGTGCTCATGGGTTTCATTCTTCCTCCTGAATAATATTTTATTAAGCGCCAAAGGCACATAATAAGCTTATGAAATCTGCACGGCCAACGCGTCCCGCAGGCGGCGGCAGAGCAGGGCGCACACAAAGCAGACCAGATTGCAGCCGAGAAAGACACAGTCCCCGGCAAGCGGAGCTTGCCCTCGCAGTCCGAGCGCAAGCGCGGCGCCGAGAACGGCAGCGGCGGAGAGGGCCGCCGCAAAGGCAGCAGCGGCAGGCAGTCGGAGCGTGAAGCGGTCCGCATCCCGATGGATGAAGGGTTCCTTCACCCGGAGTGCGGTGACGGCCACGCCGCTCAGGAACCACAGCGGCAGCGCGGTAAAGGCACAGGGCAGCACGGCATAAACGCTGTGGCTTGCAACGCTCGGAAAATACAGCGCCGCCAGGAAAGCCATCCAGGAGAACACGCACAACGCCGCCAGGCCTTTCCCTGCCCCACGGGCGGAATCAAGGCCGTTCTGAAAAACGTAAGCTTCTCCGATGTACTTCGTTTCAGTGCGGATTCTCCCCCGTTCGTCAACGCTGTCGATCAGGTGGTAGTCCTTGGAATAACGATCAATTGCCATCTCACACATCCTCAAAGAGCTTGGAGAGCGACACGTTCAATTTGTCCGAAACAAGGAACAGCGTTTCCATCGAGATACCTTTGACAACTGAGGAATTGTTCGCTTCGATCTGGCTGACGAAGCTCACGCTGCGTCCGATCGCCTCGGCAAACTGCTCCTGTGTCATGCCGCGCAGTTTGCGGTAATAAGCAATCTTTAATCCCAGAATCCGAAACCGTTCTCGATAATTCTCCTTCATTTACTCTCAGCCTCTCGGAATAGCATATCAACCGCAAGCTTAATTTTACCTTCAATTAAAGAATATTATAATAGTCCCCCAGCGTTTTATTCTTCACTGACAGTGAATTATTCCATTTCTTAGGTGAATATGTACCGAAAATATGCATAAAAGGAAGTCTCTGCCGTGCAATCTGCGCAGCAGAGACTTTTCCGATTTTGGCTTGTTGCCGTGCACTCTTCGGGCGCTCTACGGCACCAGGATCTCCTTGAGCGTCAGATCCCGTCCGGTGAGTGGCGTGAGCTTGTGCCCGCCGCACTCGGGGCAGATCAGGTGGTCGACATCCGAGGGAAACACCGCGTCACAGTCCATGCATTGGGCCGTGCCCTGCAGGGTCTCGACCACAAATTCCGCCTGCTCAAGCTCTGTTCCGTCCGCGACGGCCGTCCAGCAGTCCTCCATATAGGCAGGGACGACTCCGCTGAGCGTACCGACCTCGATGGTGATACGTTGGACCTCGGTGATCTCCTGCTCCTGCATGATGCCGCGGACCATCCGCAGCATGGCGTCGCATAATCCCAGCTCGTGCATTACTTCTTCACCGCGCGCTTGACGATGTTGCCGGACTTCTTGATGATCTCGCCGACCGCGGCCACCGGCATGGTCTCGAACTTGCCGGCGTGCCAGTCGCGGACCTTGTTGAGGTGGATGGCGTCAAACTTGCAGCGGGTGGTGCAGATGCCGCAGCCGATGCACAGATACTCGTCCACCTTCGTCGCGCCGCAGCCGAGGCAGCGGGCCGTCTCCTTGCGCACCTGCTCCTCGGTAAAGGTGACGCGCGCGTCGGAGAAGGTCTTGGCCTTTTCCTTGTTGTAGCCGTGGACCTGGCGGTGCTCCCGGTCATAGGAGCCGACCGTAAGCTGCACAGCACTCTTGTCCAGCGCGATATACTCACGACGATCGCGGCCCATGGTGAGAGTCTGGCCCGGATGGACATAGCGGTGCAGGGAGATCGCGCCCTCCTTGCCGGCCGCGATGGCATTGATGGCAAAGCTCGGGCCGGTGAAGCAGTCGCCGCCCACAAAGATGTCGGGCTGCGCGCTCTGGTAGGTCAGCTCGTCGGCGAGGGCATTGCCCTTCTTGCCGACCTCAAGCGTTCCGACATCCAGGCTGCCCCAGTCGATGCGCTGGCCGATCGCCCCGATGACGGAGTCGACCGCAAGCACCTCGAACTTTCCGGTACCGACAGGCTTGCGGCGGCCCTTTTCGTCCGGCTCGCCCAGCTCCATGATCTCGACCTTGAGGCCGGTGACCTTGCCGTTCTCGCCCAGGATCTCGGCAGGACCGTTCAGGAAGCGGAACTGCACGCCCTCCTCCATAGCCTCGCCCACCTCTTCGGGATCGGCGGGCATCTCGGCCTGAGAGCGACGATAGATGATGTAGGTGTTCTCCGCGCCGAGACGGACGGCAGTGCGGCACACGTCCATAGCGACGTTGCCGGCGCCGATGACCGCGCAGCTCTTGCCGACGGCGGGCTTGTTGCCGAGATTGACTTCACGCAGGAAGTCCACACCGCCGTAAACACCCTCGAGCTCCTCGCCCGGGATGCCGATGGGGGCGGACTTCTGCGCACCGATGGCGAGATAGAAGCCCTTGAAGCCCTGCTCGCGCAGCTGCTGGATGGTGACATCCTTGCCGACCTCGGTGTTGCAGACGAAGGTCACACCCATCTCGCGGATGATATCGATCTCCGCGTTCAGCGTGTCCTTCTCGAGGCGGAAGTTCGGGATGCCCATGGTGAGCATGCCGCCGGGGGCCGGGTTGCGGTCGAAAACCGTGACGGGATAGCCCTTCTTCGCCAGATAGTAGGCGCAGCTCAGGCCCGCGGGACCTGCGCCGATGACGGCGATCTTCTCGGTAAAGGGCTTGCCGGTCTGGTTGAGCATCTTGGGGATGCGGCGCGTCTCCTTGTTCAGATCGTGGTCTGCGATGAAACGCTTGACCTCGTCGATGGCGACCGCCTCGTCCACGCCGCCGCGGGTGCACTCGGCCTCGCAGCGCTTGTTGCAGATACGGCCGCAGACGGCGGGCAGCGGGTTCTCGGTGCGGATCAGGTCGAGCGCGTCCTCATACCGTCCCTGGGCGGCGAGCTTCAGGTAGCCCTGCACGGGGATATGCGCCGGGCAGGCAACCTTGCAGGGGGCGGTGCCGGTGGGCACGACATCCTGCCGGTTCTCGCGGTAGTTCGGGTTCCAGGCTTCCTTGGAGACGATATGCTCGGAGAGCTTGGCGTATTTGGCGGGGGCGATGTTGACGGTGGTGCAGAGTTTCTGGCCGAGGCGCAGGGCGTTGGCCGGACATACCTCCACGCACTGGGCGCAGGCAACGCACTTGGCCTCGTCCACTTCAGCGACGAAGTTGGAGCGGATCGCGTCGCGCGCGCCGAACATCAGGCCGACACGCAGGCCGAAGCAGGCGCAGGAGCAGCAGTTGCAGATCGCGGCGCTCTCACCGGCCTCTTCGATATTCGGGATGTCGTGCATGAGGCCGTTCTCCTCGGCGCGGTGGATGATCTCCAGCGCTTCCTCACGCGTGATCTGACGGGCACGGCCGGTACGGATATAGTGCTCCGCGCCTTTGCCCATCTGGATGCACTGCTCGTCCGCCAGATGGCCGCAGCCGTCGTTGATGGAGGTCCGGGAGGCACGGCAGGAGCAGGGCGAGACACAGAAGGTATCGTACTTATTGAGATAATAGGACAGCTTTTCATAGTCGTGGACATTGGGGATGTCCTTGATGGCGCTCTCTACGGGGACCACACGCATCAGGCCATAGCCGCTCGGGATCAGCGGGGACATGGTCTGCATGCGGATGCGGGTGTATTCCTCAAAGGCGCGCCCGACCTCGGGATGGGTGTCCAGCAGTTCCTGGTTGTTAACCAGCATCTCCATGATGCCGGGAGCGAAGATCTGCATGAAGTACTCGTCCACGCCGGTCTCCTCGTTCTTCGTGCAGCGGAACACGCCGATCCAGGCCAGATGCTTGGCAAGCTTTTCCACCTCGTCCACGGGCTTGCCGACCTTTTTAGCCAGCCACTCCGCCGTGCGGCTCTTGCGCAGGCCTGCCGCGATGGCAACGTCGGCCTCGTCGTCGGTCAGGATCCCGGCCAGGGAATAATACTCCGGTGCGTTTTCATCGATCTTGTTCACCACGCCGGTCATACCGCCGATGATATGACACAGCTTGACGATCTTGGGTCTCAGTTCTGCCATAACTGTTCTCTCTCCTTAAATAAATAGATAGAAAGGGACATCGGTCCCATACTCCCCTATTTTAAGAGTATAACGTAAAGCGGCCGGTTTGGCAAGGGCTGTCTTGCCAAACCGGCCGCCTCTCAGCGTTCCCCCTGACCGGCCGCTTCGTAGAAGAGCATGGCGTAAGGGCTGTCCTTACGGAAGAAGACCGGTGTCTGGCCGAGCGGGGCCGGAACACTGTGCCGGCCGCCCCGATAGCGCTTCCCGGTCCAGAAGTGGATCCACTCCCCTTTGGGCAGACATACGCGCCGCCGTCTGGCGCCATGCCGGATCACCGGGCAGACGAACAGATCGTCCCCGAGGAAATAGCTGTACATGTCGCGGCTTTTACCGTAATCCATCACCGGCCAGAAGTCGGGTCGAATGGCCGGAATTCCCCGCTTCGCCTCCTCGACGCAATGCGTGATATAGGGTTTGAGCGCGCGGTGGATCCCGGTCAGGCGTACGGTGTGCTCAAGAACAGAAGCCGCGTCGAACTGCGCGTTGGCCCAGGGGCGGATCGACTCATGGCTGCGCATCACGAGCGAGAAGCAGCACATCTCCATCCAGCGGGTAAAGGTCTCTTCATCGCGTTTGAGCTTCAGGAATGAGAAAAAGCCGCCGATATCGCAATGGACCATGGGCACGCCGGAAAAGCCGAGGGAAAAGCTCGCCGGCATGACGCAAGGCATGCCGTAGTCCTTGGAAAAATCGGTGTGCTGATCGCCGTTCCACAGGAGCGGCGCATAGCTCTGCACCCCCGTATAGCCGGAGCGCATAAAGAACATCCGCTCCGGGTCGCCGTATTCGTCAACAGCCTCGCGGTTGATGCGCGCCCAGAGCACCGGCCAAAGGTTGTGGAGCTCGCGGGGATCCCCATCGTGCAGAACGCAGTCGAGCGGCAGATACTCCCCAAAATCCGCCATCCAGCCGGAAACGCCGAGCTCCAGCATATTTTTCTTGATGAGTGTCTCCTTGATGTAGGCGACCGCTGCGGGGTTCGTCAGATCCAGCATGCCGGCGTCAAAGGTCGTGGATTTGATATGGTAGACGCTCCCATCCGCGCGGGTGATAAGATAGCCCTGTTCCTTCGCGTATTCATACAGGCGGCTGCCCTTTACGAGATAGGGGTTGATATAAGCCAGGAACTTCACGCCGCGCGCGTTGAGCTTTTCGATTGCCTCGCGCAGGCCGGGATAGAGCTGCTTATCCGCTTCCCAGTTCCACCAGACCTGATAGCCCATCACGGTCCGGTTGCAGCCGGACCAATCCTGACTCCACACGCCGCAGATCTTCGCCCCCGCATCGAGCATGGCAAAGGTCTTGTCGAGCACCGTCTGCGTCCCGCCCTGCACACCGAGTATCATCCCGTCCATACACCAGTCCGGCAGATACTGGCGGTTCGGGATCTGCCCGGCCAGCAGGCCTGCGAGCTCGCGGTAGCCGTTCCCCTGCTGCAGGGTCAGCGAGCGGGGGCAGCTGTCGTAAACAAAACTGTATTCCTCCTTACCGAATCCGGCATATCCGTCCGCAGCAGTGTCAAAACGGATCAGCCGTCCCGTATCGGTGACGAAAACGGGCATGGGCGCGTAACTGCCGATGCCGGCGTGTTCCTTCTCCTGGTAGAGCAGACGCGGTAGAAGCCCTTTTTCGAGGATCGTACCGACCTTGATATGCTCGGAGACGAAGTTCACCACCTTTTCGCCGCGCAGATTTGTCTTGCGGTACTGCTCGCCGCCGCCGAACACCGCCTCGTCCGCTATGGCCGGGAGGCGGAAAGCATAAGCCCAGCCGCCCTCCCCTTCAAAACGCAGGCGCACACCCTTTTCCACTTCCTCCAGTTTTGCGCGCAGAGCGTGCGTGCCATCGGAGAAGACAAGCGTCTCCCCCTCCTGCTCCAATCTGGTCAGCGGCCAGCGCTCCGACTCCGTCACCGTCTCCTTCACGGTGCCGCGGCTGGCCTTGTATTGTTTGTCGCGGCGGACGACTGTGACAAAGGGCCGCTCCGGACTGTGGAGCAGCGCGAGCTTCCCGTCCAGTGAAACCGTCCACAGGTTTTCTCTCAATTCGGATGTCAGCATTTCGAAACCTCCGGTTTCTTAACTCCATAGAACAATTCTAAGCAGTTTCTCTCCATTCGTCAATCGAAAAAAGATTTCCGTGTCTAAGTCTCCTCTAAGTTTGGTGCGTTATGATGCAGACACTCCCACAGGAAAGGACGTGACGAATATGGAGAACAACATCTTTCAGCGTCATGAGATCAAATACATGCTGGACAGCCGGCAGTGCGCTATCGTCGAGCAGGCGTTCTGTGCTCACATGCGCCCGGACCCGCACGGGGAGAGCACGATCTGCAATATCTATTACGACACTCCTGACTTCCGGCTGGTGAGAAGATCGCTTGAGCAGCCGGTGTATAAGGAAAAGCTCCGTCTTCGCAGCTACGGCCCCGTCTTCCCGGAGGAGCGGGTCTTTCTCGAGCTCAAGAAGAAATACAAGGGCGTCGTCTATAAGCGCCGTATCGAGCTGGCCGAGGACCAGGCAATGGCTTATATGAGCGGTTCTTCTCCCCTGCCTTATGACTGTCAGATTGGCCGCGAACTGGATTACTTCCGATGCTTCTACGAGAGTCTGGAACCCGCCGTGTTTCTCTGCTACGACCGCTCGGCCTGGTTTTGCACCGAGGATCCGAATCTGCGGGCAACTTTCGACCGGAACATCCGCTGGAGGCGGGAGGAGATGAGTCTCACCGCCGCGCCTGGCGGCAACGTATTGCTGCCGCCCCACCAGGCTCTCTTTGAAGTGAAGACCGCCGGGGCAATCCCAATGTGGCTCGTCGAGGTACTGGACCGCGCCGGCGCGCAAAAGGCGAGCTTCTCCAAATACGGTGAGGCTTATAAAGAATTCCGTCATGAAAGGATCGGTGTCTGCTGTGCTTGATAATCTGTTTGTCCCTGTTTATAATACGGAAGAGGCCCTGACGGCCTCCGCATTTCTGATCGTGCTCGCCTCGGCGCTCGCGCTCGGCGCACTGCACGCGCTGCTCTACGGCTTCAACAATCGCTCCTCCAAAAGCTTTGCGGTGACGCTCGCCACACTCCCGGCTATCGTGAGTGTTGTGATCCTGATGGTCAGCGGCAGCATCGGCGCAGGCGTAGCGGTGGCCGGCACCTTCTCGCTGGTGCGCTTCCGTTCCGCCCCCGGCACCGCCCGGGAGATCACGGCGGTCTTCACTTCGATGGCGCTCGGCCTTGCCTGTGGGATGGGCTATCCCGCGCTGGCTTTCGTCTTTGGCCTGCTTCTGGCCCTGGCCGATACGCTCTACGCCCACAGTGCCTTCGGGGAATCCCGCTCCGCCGATACCTGCAAGAGTCTGCAGATCACTGTACCGGAGAGTCTCGAATACAGCGGCGTTTTCAACGACATTTTTGAACATTATACGTCTGAAGCACGTCTGGTCCGCGTGAAGACTACGAACCTCGGTAGCCTCAACCGTCTCAGCTATGAGATCACGCTGAAGCGCCCCGGCACGGAAAAGGCCATGATCGACGAGCTCCGCTGCCGCAACGGCAACTTGGAGATCTCTCTCGGCGAACAGACGACCGAGAGCAATGAACTATAACTATTTCTTCATTGTGGAGGAACTCATAATGAATAAGAAAATCATTTCCTGCGTTTTGATCGCAGTATTGGCCATGAGTCTTTTATCCGCCTGCGGCAGCACTGCCGTACAGGCTGACAGCACGGAGCTCGCCGCTCTTGCCGTCACCCCGATCAGCACCGCCGTCACTGCCTCCGATCCAGCGGAAGAGAGCGATGCGATCGCCATCATTCTGAGCGACAGCGGCTCAAGCTGCGCTGACCCTTCGGTGCAGATCAGCGGCAGCACCGTCACCATCACCGCCGCCGGCGACTATGTCCTCACCGGTTCCCTCTCGGACGGACAGATCATCGTTGACGCGTCGGAGGACGCCAAGGTCAAGCTGATCCTGAACGGCGTCTCCATCATAAAGAACGGCCACGCCGCAATCTACGCGCTCAAGGCCGACAAGCTTGTGCTCTCCAGCGCGGAGGGCAGCGAGAACCTGCTGCAGGCCGCGGGTGAATTCATTCAGGTCGACGACAACAACGTCGACGCCGCCGTCTTCTCCAAATGCGATTTGACGCTCAGCGGCGACGGCATCCTGAATATCAGCTGTCTGACAGGCCACGCCGTGGTCAGCAAGGACGATCTCAAGCTCAAGAGCGGCACCGTGAACCTGGAAGCCGCCAGCAAAGGTCTCTTCGGCAAGGACAGCGTCAACGTCGAGGGCGGCGTTCTCAGCGCCGACGTCGGCACTGACGGGATCTGCTCCGACAATGAGGAGGAAGGCAAGGGCTGCATCACCGTGGAAGACGGTGTTCTGAACCTGCTCTGCCAGAAGGACGGTCTCGACGCGAGCGGCGATATCACCGTTAACGGCGGCACGCTGATCGTCAGCGCCGGAAGCGGTCAGGAGGGCAAGGGCATCAAGTCCGACGCGAACATCACCATAAGCGGCGGCAGCCTCAGCGTCAACTCCGTGGATGACGCCATCCATGCCTCCGGCTCCCTCAGCATCAGCGGCGGCGAGCTGCTGCTCGCAAGCGGAGACGACGGCGTCCACGCCGATTCAACTCTCACCGTCAGCGATGGTTCCGTAACCGTGAGCCAGAGCTATGAGGGGCTGGAAGCCCAGGTCATCACGGTCTCCGGCGGGACGATCCGTGCCAATGCGTGGGACGACGGCTTCAACGCAGCCGGCGGCAATGACGGCTCCAACGCGCGCGGCTTTTTCGGCGGTGATTCCTTTGATACCCAGAGCGCCGCGTCTCTCACCATCTCAGGCGGTACTGTCTATGTCAACGCAGAGGGCGACGGGCTTGACTCCAACGGTTACTTCTATATGAGCGGCGGTACCGTCTTCGTCAGCGGTCCTACCAACAGCGGCAACGGCGCGTTGGACTACGGCATTGACGGCGTGATCAGCGGCGGCACCATCGTAGCGGTGGGCGCGTCCGGCATGGCCCAGAACTTTGGGCAGAATTCCACCCAGGGCAGTATCCTCGTGAATCTCTCCTCCATGCAGGCGGCTGGCAGCACAGTCAGTCTGCTAGACAGTTCGGGCAATACACTGGTGAGCTTTGAGCCCGAAAAGAGCTACAGCTCGGTCGTGGTCAGCTCTTCCGCACTCACGGTAGGCGAGAGCTATACGCTCATCGCCGGAGCCGAGACGCAGACAATCCTGCTCTCCAGCCTGATCTACGGCCGCGGCGGCATGAGGGGCGGCATGATGGGTCACGGAGCCGGTCGCGGTCAGGGCGGCTTCAGCGGCTGGCAGGGCCAGCAGACGCCGGATGGTTTTGGCGGCAGACCTGACCAGCAGATGCCCGGCGATTTTGGAAACGGGCCGATGGGCGGTCCCGGAAGCCCCTGATCCTTACAGGGCTGTGAAGGAAGCTTCACAGCCCTGTTTTTTATTGACCCCTGTTCGAAACTGTGATACTGTACTACTGACATTGTATCTGTCGGAGGCTGTCATGTACGAAGAGATCAAACAATTCTTTCAGACCACGTTTCATCGGGAAGCAAGGTATCTGTTCTCCGCTCCGGGCCGCACGGAATTGAGCGGCAACCATACCGACCATCAGCTCGGCAAAGTGCTTGCCGGCGCTGTGGATCTGGACACGATAGCTGCCGTTGCGCCGAACGGGGAGCCGGTGATCCGGGTCCAGTCGGAGGGCTACCCCCGCTGCGTTATTGAGCTTGACGATCTGGCCGTTCACCCTGCGGAAACCGGGACCACCGCCGCTCTCATCCGCGGCACCGCTGCCGGGATCGCAGCGCACGGCTTCTCTGTTCCCGGCTTTGACGCCTGCGTGACCAGCCGGGTACTTGCGGGAAGCGGGCTTTCCTCTTCCGCCGCGTTTGAGGTACTGCTCGGCACCATTCTGAATCACCTTACCCAGGCAGGGCTGAACGCGCTGGAGATCGCCCGTATCGGGCAATATGCCGAGAATGTATATTTCGGGAAGCCCTGCGGCTTGCTGGACCAGGCTGCCTCCTCCCTCGGCGGCGTCATCACCATCGACTTCGCCGACGAGAAAGCCCCTGCCGTCGAGCGTCTCGAACTGGATCTGACTGCTTATGGCTACGCGCTCTGTATTGTGGACAGCGGTGCCGATCACGCCGATCTGACCGACGAGTATGCCGCGATCCCCGGAGAACTGCGGGCTATCAACACCCACTTCGGCAAAACGCACCTGCGCGAAGTGCCGGAGGAGGATTTCTACGCCGCACTGCCGGCGCTGCGTCGAGAGGCCGGTGACCGTGCCGTACTGCGTGCCATCCACGTCTATGAGGAAAACCGACGTGTCACCGAGCAGGTGGCCGCACTCAAGCGTGGGGACTTCGACCGTTTCCTGGAGCTGGTCAAGGCCTCCGGCCGTTCCTCCTGGATGTATCTTCAAAACGTGATCCCCGCTGGCTATAAGGCCCACCAGGATCTGGCCGTCGCCCTCGCGCTGGCTGAAAAGCTGCTCGGTGGACGCGGCGCCTGCCGGGTCCACGGCGGCGGCTTTGCCGGTACGATCCAGGCTTTCGTACCGCTGGATATGCTCGCCCGCTTCCGTTCCGAGATGGACGCCGCGCTGGGCGAAGGCAGCTGCCTTGTACTCTCCATCCGTTCTGCGGGTGGCATTCTGTTGGAGGTCCTATGAAAGCAACGATCGATGCGCTGATCCGTTACGGTCTGGACAGAGGACTGATCCGTGAAGGAGACGAGACCTATATCTTCAATCGCCTGCTGGAAACCCTGCGTCTGGATGAAGTTGGAGACAGCGGTCTTCCCGCTTCCGACTCACTCGCTGCCCTTTTGGAAAGGCTGACCGACGATGCGGTGAAACGCGGCGTCTGTGAGGACAACATCACGGCACGCGACCTCTTCGACACGGCGCTCATGGGTGCGCTGACCCCCTGGCCGCACGAAGTACGCGAGCGCTTCGCCGCGCTTTACGCCGAGAGCCCCCGGGCCGCTACCGACTGGTATTACCGTTTCAGCTGCGATACCAACTATATCCGCCGCGACCGTATCGCGAAAGATGTCAAGTGGGTCTATGAGAGCGATTACGGTCCGCTTGATATCACCATCAATCTCTCCAAGCCGGAAAAAGATCCGCGCGCCATCGCCGCCGCCCGTCTCGCGCCGCAGGCCGGCTATCCGAAGTGTCAGCTCTGCGCCGAAAATGAAGGATATGCCGGGCGCATGAACCATCCCGCGCGGCAGAATCACCGTATCATCCCTCTGACCATTGCCGGCACACCCTGGTTCTGGCAATACTCCCCCTATGTCTATTACAACGAGCACTGCATCGTCTTCAACGCGGAACACACCCCTATGAAGGTGGACCGCGCCGCCTTCTGCAAGCTCTTTGATTTCATCACGCTCTTTCCCCACTATTTCGTAGGCTCCAACGCCGACCTGCCCATCGTGGGCGGCTCAATCCTGAGCCACGACCATTTTCAGGGCGGGCATTATGAATTTGCGATGGCCAAAGCCCCGATCGAGACAGAGCTGCGCTTCACAGGCTTTGAGGATGTAGAGGCCGGGATCGTCAAATGGCCGATGAGCGTGATCCGTCTCACCGGGGAAGACCGTGAGCACATCATTGAGCTTGCGGACAAGATCCTCGGCTGCTGGCGCGCCTACACCGACGAGGCCGCCGTGATCCTCGCGGAGACCGACGGTACGCCCCATAACACCATCACGCCCATCGCCCGCCGCCGCGGAAGCGCTTATCAGCTGGACCTGGTGCTGCGCAACAATCTCACGACGGCGGAGTATCCCCTGGGTCTGTATCATCCGCACCAGGAGCTGCACCACATCAAGAAGGAGAACATCGGCCTGATCGAGGTCATGGGGCTCGCCGTTCTCCCTTCCCGCCTGAAGACGGAGCTGGCCGCTTTGCAGGAGGCCATGCTCGAGGGGCGCGATCTGCGTACCGATCCCATGCTGGCACAGCATGCCGACTGGGCGGAGGAGATTTTGCGCCGTCGGGAATTCCGGCGTGATAACGCCGAGGTCATACTCCGCGAGGAGGTTGGCAAGGTCTTTATGCGCGTGCTCGAACACGCCGGCGTCTATAAGCGAGATGAAGCCGGGCGCGCCGCTTTCCTGCGGTTTATTAATTATGTCAACTCAAAATAAATGATTTTTCATGCACAAAGCCCCTGACCGATGGCGGTCAGGGGCTTTATGCATATATTCCGTTTTTCAGGCTTCCAGCTCGATCACACAATTGGGGAGAGCGTTTTGAAGCTCGGAAAGCTGCTCCTCGCTCAAGCCACAGCTTCCGACGTTCAGCCAGCGCAGCCAGGTCATGCTTTTCAGCGTCTGGATGCTCTGCAGCGGGTTGGCATAGAGGTTCAGGCTCTCCAGTGCGGTGAGGCCGATGAGTTCATTTACCGAAGTGAGCTGGTTGAACGCGAGATTCAGTTCCTGCAGGCTCTCTCGGCTGGCGATGATCTGCATGACATAGAGATTGCCGATCTGGTTTCGGCTCAGGTCCAGACTCGTGAGATAGTTCAGACGCTCCAAGCCGCTCAGATCTACGATGCCTTTGCCGCTCAAATCCAGATGTGTCACATTGCTGAGCACCGGCTGCCCATCGATGTGGATCGTATAGATCAGCTCCGTATGGCTGATCGAGCAGCTCGGAAGGCTGGACTTAAGAAGTCCGTAGGCGTCATTGCTGAGCTCCGGATTCTCGTCGAGCACAAGCTTTGTGAGCATCGTGAGGTTGGTAAGATGGCGAAGCCCACTGTAATCCGAAAGCGGGTTTCCGGAGAGATCCAGCTCCTGGAGCGCCGTCATAGCACTGAAAGCCGCCGTATCCGTCAGCACATTCTCGGCCGCGTTCAGGCGGCGCAGCGTCTCGATCCCCATCAGGGGGCGCAAATCACCGATCTGATTCGACGCGATATTGAGCTGGCTCAAGTGTGGGAGGTTCATGAGGCCCTGCAGATCACTGATCTCGTTGCCGCTCAGATCCAGGCGCCTGAGCTCCTTGCAGGCAGCCAGCACACTGATGTCCCGCACGCCCCGACCGCTCAGATCCAGTTCTTCCACATCCGAACGGAAGGTCAGCCCGCCGAGGCTGATATCGCTCACATCTTCCTCCGGTGCGTCGCTGAGGATTGCGCAGGCGGGAAGAGCTTCCGCCAGCGTGGCAAGCTGCTCCTCCCCGATGCCGCAGCCCTGGATACTCAGGGTGTTCAGATTCTGGAGGCCATAGAGCGGCATCAGGTCATCCAGGGGATTGCGGTCCAGATAGAGTGCGCGCAGCCCGCTCATTTTATTCAGCGGACTCAGATCCGAGATCTGATTGCCGCTGAGGTCCAGCACATCCAGGCTGCCCAGCTGGGTGAGCGCGGAAAAATCCCGGATCCGATTATCGCTCAGCGAAAGCGTGTCAAGGGCATAAAGCCGGACGATCTCCTGCAGATCCTCGTCCCGGAGGCCGCGTCCGTCCAGAACAAGGTCTCTGGCATCCGGCGGGAGAAGTGCGCCGAGCACCTGCACCGTATCCGCTGTTTTTTCCATAGCCTTTTTCTGTTCGATCTGCAGGATCCGCTCCGAGGCCCACGTGTCGGCGGAGTCGACCATGCGGAGATATTCGAGTGCTTTGTCGAGCATGCCGGTCTGTTCGTAGCAGGCTGCCATCCGCTTCCGGCACTCGTCTGTTTCCTCATAAGAGGCGGCACGCCGCAAATAGCGCAGCGCGTTATCCCAATCTCCCTGATCATAGGCCTCGGCCGCTTTGGCCATATTCTCCTCATAGGCTCCCTCGCCAACAGGACGCAGGATCGCCATCGCGACAACGCCGAGCAGCAGCGCTGCAATTACGGCCGCCAGGAAAAAGATCAGGCGCCGCGACGGTTTTCTGCGCTCCCTGCCGGGAAAAGCCGGCGTTTCCACCCGGATATGGCCCGTATGTGACAGCTCCGCTTTTCCGAGCCTCCCGGTCGCGTCCTGCGCCGGCAGGGATATCCGCCCCGTTTTTCCACGTACCGGCGAAGCACCGTCTGTCCCCGCCTGAATCGGTGCGGATATACGTGTGGTCCGTTCCTCTGCAGAAGGCGAGGCCGGCTCAGGCCGGGCACTTGCTTTCTGCCCGGTCCGGGCCGGCCAAAAGGGCGACGAACTCACACGCCGTTTTTCCTGACGGGTCGGAGCCTTTTTCTCCTGGTCCTTCGCCACCGGCCTGGCCGCGTGGGCGCCGGTGTATCGGGCTCTGCTCATTTCACGTCGTTTTCAGTGGGATTGACGTTATCCTGCGCCGGTACAGGCTCCGCCGGAATTGAGAAGGGAGACGGAGCATTTTCCACCGTGGCAGCGGGCGCCGGAGCCGGGGCCGGAACCGGCGCGGGCTCAACGGCAGGGGCGGACACAGGTTGAGGTTCTTTTCCCTTGCGCGTCAGCTTTTTCATGCCGAGGGCCAGCAGCGTCATCGCGAGCAACACGCACAGAAGGCTTATTTCCCGCATACCGGCCGCAAAGGTCGCAGGCTGCTCCACATTCTGCAGGATCAGCACGTCCCGGTAAAACGCGCGGTAGCAGAAGGGCACGGCAAAGAGAAGCACGAGCAGCCACTTGGTCCGGATCAGGGAAAAGGCCGTCCCGACATACAGAACAAGCGCCAGCACACAATAGACGATCCCGATCACCATGAGAATACGGTCCTCCGCGTACCAGGCCTGCATCCCGTAATAGGCGACGCCTCCCAGGAAGGGCAGAATCGTCACCCAGAGCGCCTTCTTGCCAAGCAGCGCAAGCAGCAGGACGAAGAGGAAGTAGCTCGCGACCGGAAGCAGGATCTGCGTCAGAGCGAAAAAGCGATCGTTCCAAAGTCCCCAGCACGCGACGAACTGAAACACCGTTGCAAGCGCCAGCAAAACGCCCGTCCCGTGCGCCCAGAAGCTGTTATTATCCACATAGAATCTGATCTTCGGGTTATCCATGATAGTCCCTCCGTATATCGTATATGCATAGCACATCCATGATACTGGTTCAGTATAGCACATGCCGCCGCAATGCGCAAGAAAAAGGATGGGCACCACCCTGCGCCATGTTGTTTTATCCGATCTGACGCAGTTGTTTTTTGGGGCATTTTTTGTTACAATACGCTCAGAAGTGGGAAAGGAGCCCGGTCATGGCGAATTTTACGAAAAATGCAATACGCGCCTCCTTTTTGAAGTTGTTGGACGAACGCCCCCTCAACAAGATCACGGTGAAGGACATTACCGATGACTGTGGCATCAACCGCAATTCCTTCTATTACCACTATCAGGATATTCCCTCCCTGATCAGTGAGATCTTTACACGTGAGATCGAACGCATCATCTGCGAGCACCCCAGCATCGACAGTCTGGAGGAATGCATTGAGATCGCAAGTTCCTATGCCATAGAGCATAAACGTGTGATCCTTCACATATACCATTCCGTCAACCGCGACATATTTGAGCAATATCTCTGGCGTGTCTGCGAGCAGACTATCATCACCTACTTCCGGACCGCCTTCCCGGACCGGAAACTCTCTCCCGAGGATCGGGCCGTGCTGCTGCACTATCACACATGCAATATCTTCGGCATGGTCAGCGCCTGGCTCCAATCCGGCATGCGGCTGGACATGAGCCGCTACGGGAATCGACTGTGCGAGATCACGCACGGGATGATCGAAGAGATGATACGGCGCTGCGAGCTTTAAAAATTGCCAAGCGAGGCCGCGAAAAGGCTATCCTTTTCATGGCCTCGCTTTTTTCATTTTATACGGCGGGCTTCGAGATAGTAGCGCTTGTCGCGCGCGCTGCCCATGGAGAAGGTCTTGCGCGGCAGAACACCGTCAGCCATAATGCTGCGGAAGAACGCGTCTTTCTCCACCTTCGGCAGAAGAAAGCCAATGCCGTTTTCCTTCTGTGCGAGGCGCCGCAGGCTCTCCTCTCCGTGGATATAGTCGATTTCGCCGGGATGTTTCTCCAGCCAGCGATCGAGGAATCCCTGCAGGATGCCCACCGTGATCTGACCAAGGCCGGGATCGAGCCTCAGCTCCCCTTCCCTGTTACCGCTGACCCAGTGCAAACAGGCTCCTTCCTCCGCACCGAGTTCGCGGCGGACCGCCTCCATCAGCGCCGGTACGTCGGTTTGTGTGACGATGCGGTGGATGGGTTCGAAGTGCTGCGCCTCATCGTGCAGGTTTTCCAGCTCAACCAGCGCATACCGCGCCGGATGCCGTTTCGCTTCTTCCGGGCCGAGTCTCGCCCGAAGCGCCTCATAGCAGGCTTTGGCTGTGGCGAGAGAATGGTTCCCATCCCCTACGGCGTAGAGCATGGGGCTCCCGCTCAGCGCCGCATAGCGCTCCCGGGTCCGGGCTTCGTACTGCTCAATGCGTCCGCACAGCGCGTCCGCCGCCTCATCCCGGATAAGCCAGCCGCGGATATGCCCACCGCCCTCCATCAGATCCAGGTCGTATAGCAGTTCCTGCCGACCGGACGCCAGCGGGGAGAGGATCCGATCCTCCTCATCGTCGCACAGCAGCAACACATGTGGCAGCTCCAGACTGGCGTTCTCCCGGATCCGCACACGCGGCGGGATGCGTTCGACCACGGTGCGCTCTGTCGCCCGCACCGACGCATCCGTATGCGCGGCGTAGTCGTAGCGCTCCAGATCCAGTCTGCCCACCAACCCGCGCCGCAGTGTTCCGTCTGAGAGCAGGCGTTCCACATACACGAAGCTGTTTTCCAGGAGGCGGAACAGGCCGCTGCGCTCATAGGCAGTCATTTGAGTCTTGATGGCGGCGATGCGCTTTTCGGGCTCCTGCCTCAGCTCCGCCTCCGGGAAGATCAGATGAAGGGCGGACGGCGCATCGCCCACATACGCCCGGACACGCTGCCAGTATTCCGGCTCCGAGCTGAACTGATCGCAGGCGATGACCGCCCATTTGTTCATGTCGACTCCCTGCGGCAGCAGGATGTCGGCCGGCTGAAAACAATTCATACATTCCCCTCCGGCGTCTGCAGGGCATGGAGATACTGCAGCGCGGTCCCGTAATAGTAATGGACGAGCAGATCCACACAGGCGCCATAGCTGCGGAGCCCGAGTTCCTGGTCGTAACTGTACATGAAATTCTCGTATACCGTGTTGGAGACCTCCTGGACCGGCGTCTCAAAGCGCTGCCAGTAGCTGCGGTTGACTTCCAGATCGCGCAGGACCGGTGCCGGCAGGGCGGCGGATATCTCCTCCCAGGCGGCGCGGTCCGCTTCTGCAAGCGCGCTGCTCAGATAACTGTAGGCCAGCAGCGCAGCGGAATAGGTATAGTCCGGATCGTCATTTCGCAGGCAGGCCAACACAGCGACAAAATTTGCCTCCTGCTCCTTGGCCACGCCGCGCTGGTGAGCAAGCTCATGGGCGACCGTAGCCGCAAAGAGCGAGGGCGGAAAATCCATGTTCACATTCGCCTCTCCGGTAAAGGGGAAGAAAAAGCCCGTGAAATCTATGTAGCTCAGAAGACGTGAAAGCTTCACGCCTTTGGCTCGAAGCGGCGGTCCCTCCAGGCAGGGGAAATCCCGCTCCAGCGCTGCATAGAGCGTTTCCGAGCGTTCGAGCACGGCCTCCCGGTCTGTTGCACAGGCACCCGTTCCATCCCGCTCCACCTGTCCGGCCGTCTCATCGAGGAGCACTGCAAAAAAGGACGTCACCGTGCGCAGTTCCTCCGTTGAGATCTCACCGGTCTGCAGGCCGCTCTGCACCATGAAATCGTCCCCATAAAAGTAAATGCCCCAGAGGACGCAGAAGCCCGCATACACCACCAGCACAAAACACAGCAGGGTGAGGACCAGGCGATAGAGCTGACGGAACAAACGCCCGCGGTGCAGCACCGTCTCCACGCAGAACAGCAGATACAGCAGAAGGCCGACGACTGCCACGACGATCAGCAGTTCCGCGACAGAAAAGGAAACGCGCGCGCTGAGCTCACCAAGGCGGCGCTGTGTTGGGCGCACGAAATGCGCTGACAGCCAGCGCATGATCGGATAGCTGCCGCGCAGGGCACGCTGCAGCAGGATCACCAGTGCCGCGAGGCCGGTCAACGTGAGCCGGATTGGGCAAAAACGGGTTTTGGATCTTTTTCTTCTCGTTTCCATACGCGTATTGTACAACCATCTCCCCCGACTGGCAAGAGAGAAAAAATACCTTGCGTAAATCGAGAGAATACCGTATGATGATGGCAGCAGCTAACAGAGAAAGGGGTGCGCCTATGAAGGAACTGACCATGTTTTACCTGGAGGACTGCGGTTACTGCGCCAAGGCGCGACAGGCTTTGGACGAGCTGTTTCGTGAGAATCCCGCCTATGCGGAGATTCCCCTGAAGCGTATCGAAGAGTCGCGCGAACCCGTGCTGGCCGACAGCTATGATTACTATGCCGTGCCGAGCTTTTTCATCGGCAAAGAGAAGCTTTTCGAAGCGCATATCGGCATGCGCTATGAGGACATCAAGGAAGCGGTACAGCACTGTCTTGACAGGGCATTGACTTGAGTAAATCGGCAGAAAACTCCCCGGTCCCAGGACCGGGGAGTTTTTCATCCGTACAGATAATTCTTCAGTCTCTCCGACTCGTATTGGAAATCGCAGTGTTGGTCGTTGTTGTCGGGTACCGTCATCTGCTCGGCTGTCACGCCGAGGAACTTTGTCGCGTTCAGCAGGATCGAGGTGATCTCAGCCTTGCTCAGGTCCGTGTGGATCAGGGGCAGCACCTGCTGTGAGAGCTGGTCGAGCTCCGTAACGTTCATATTCTTCACCCGGTTCAGGATCGCCTGTACCGTCGTCCGCTGCCGTGCGATACGCTGCCAGTTGGAATCGATGCTGCGCAGGCGGCAGTACCGCAGGGCATTCGCCCCGTCGAGATGGTTCGGCCCGCTCGCAAGCCCCAGAGCCCAGGCCTCCGCGTCCGTAAGATTGATGTCCACGCCGCCGACCGCGTCTACAAGCGCGGAGAAGCTGTCAAAGTCCACATGGGCATAGCCCGCGATATCGAGCAGGAAGTATTCCCGCAGGATCTGCGTGGTAAGCTCCGCCCCGCCCCAGTGGAAGGAGTGGGTCAGCAGATCCGTTCCCACGCCGGGAACGTCGACCATGATGCCGCGCTCAAAGCTCACAAGCTTGATGCTGCCGGTCTTCCTGTTCAGCGAGCACAGCATCGTGACGTCTGCGCGGCCCGGATCAGAGGTGTGGGGGATGCGGTAATCTGAACCGATCAAAAGAATGTTGATCACATTCTTCTCTTTGTGAACTCTGCCCTCAGCCTTATTGCTGGAGCTGATCTGTGTGATTTCCTCGTTCGGGATGGGCGTACTGTCCGGCTGGATCATCGCCTCCTGCGGTGCGGCCGACGAGTTCTGCGCGGTAACGCTTCCTCCCTGATCAAAGCTCAAGCGGTTCAGCAGGCTGTTGTAATAGAGTCCGACCGCAGCGATAAGCAGCAGCATGATGCTGAGCAACACGGCGAACACACGTGCGACCCGATTTCGTCTGCGTCTTCTGCGTCTTTTCTTTGCCATAGCTTTTCCTCCTGTTGTGCGCAGCTTCTCTCTTTCTCTGTCTGCCGCCGAAACACGGGCTTTCAGGCGCGCATTTTCCATATGCGTGTGTTTTGTTATATCATCTTCCCGGCAGTCCTGTCAATGGAAGGCTCTGCATGCCGCACATAGAATGGACCGGTGAACTGTGTTCACCGGTCCATTTCACTCGCATTTTCAGACGCGGATCTCCTCGAGCAGCGTTTCCACGCGCCCGGCCAGATCCTTCAAGGCGCCGGGTTCGAAGGGGCTGGGGAAGCCAGCTTCGGTCAGCAGATCGGTCCAGACCTTCTCGCCGCCCTGTTTTGAAAGGTGCAGGTAGCGTGCAAAGGCGTCGGCGTAGTCCTCCTGGCTTGCGAGCAGGAACTGGAAGGCCGCCGTCTGCGCCAGACAGTAGTCGATGTAGTAGAAGGGGGATTCGTAGATATGCATCTGATACTGCCAGCGCGTGCCTTTCTCCAGATAGGGCATGCCCTCCACGGAGATATGCGGGCGGTACTTTTTCTCCAGCTCCAGCCAGGCGGCATCGCGCTCGTCCGGCGTCATGTCGGGATTTTCGTACACGATATGCTGGAAGGCGTCCACGATCGTCCCATAGGGGATGAAGGAGAAGGATTCAAGCGCATGCATGAACTTGTACTTTCCCGCATTCTCCCCGAAGAACTTCTCCATATACGGCCAGGCGAAGAACTCCATGCTCATGGAATGGGTCTCGGCCGTCTCCATGCCGCCGCAGCCGAGTTCGAGCGCGAAGCGGTTTTCCGCGATCAGGAAGGCGTTGAAAGCGTGGCCCGCCTCGTGGGTCACCACGTCCACGTCGCCGGCGGTGCCGTTGAAGTTGGCGAGGATGAAGGGCTGCTTGAACTTGGGGAATTCCGTGCAGTAGCCGCCGCCCCATTTGTTCTTGCGGGCATCCACGTCAAAGGCCTCGTTTTCGAGCATGAGGTCAATGAAGGCGCCGGTCTCCTCGCCCATGGCGTGGTACATCTCCTTTGCCGCGGCAAAGATCGCCTCCTTGCCGAAGGGCTTCGGGTCGCCGCCGGGGATGATGACGCCGTCGTCATAGAGCTTGTATTCCTCGATGCCGAGGCGCTTCGCGTTCTCACGGCGCAGGCGGGAGACGACCGGCACGATATCCCGCAGCACGTTCTCGCGGAACACCCGCACCTTTTCCTCATCGTAGCACAGGCGGCCCATGCGGTAATAGCCGAGCTCGATGAAATTCTTGTAGCCCATCTTTTTGGCCATGCGGTCACGCACATGGACCATGCGGTCATAGATATCGTCCAGCTCCGCCTTGTGCGCCTCGAGCCCGCGGCCGAGCACCTCATAGCACTCGCAGCGGGTCTCCCGGTCCTCGTCCTTGGCGTACTTCATCAGCATGGCGCGCGGCATTGTCTCCCCGCGGAAGGTGAATTCCATCCCGCTCATCAGATCGGAGTACTCGCGCACGAGCTTGTTCTCCTCGACCATGTCCTCGATGATCTCCGGCGACATGGCCTTGCGGCTAACCTCCAGCGACTGGAAAAGCACCGGCGAGAGCGCCTTCTCGAGCTCTAAGCGGAAAGGTGAATCCAGCAGCGCGGCGGCATACTCCACCGTATAGTTCTCCACTGCAGGACCGATCTCGTCATAGTACTCGTTCTCGGCCACATAGAAGGGATCGACTGTGTTGATGGTATAGCGCATGCTGGCAAGGCCTGCATTGGTATAATACTCCAAGTTGAGTGCAAGATAGTCCTCGCGCGCCTTGAGGATCTCCTCGACGCTCTGCGCACCGCGGATGCGCGCGATCACATCCTCCATAACCTGCTGGACTTCCTCCAGCGTTACGCGGCGATAAGGCAATTCGGAAACTTTCATAATCTGTTATCCTTTCTTTCGATATTGCTCCGCCTCGCGGACCGTGGCGACCAGATAGCGCATGACCTCGACGGGATGTTTGCCCGCCGCTGTCTCGCCCGTCACCATCACGGAGGCAGCACCGTCCAGGATGGCGTTGAAGATATCGCTCACCTCGGCCCGCGTGGGCACGGGGTTTTGCTCCATGGAAGTCAGCATCTGCGTGACGACCATAAAGGCCTTGCGGTGGCTGCGGCAGAGCGCGGCGATCTCCTTCTGAACGCGCGGAAGCTCCCAGAGCGGCACGGCGTTGCCGAGATCCCCCCGTGCGATCACGACCTCGTCGCAGACGGGCATCAGCTCCGGCAGCTTCTCGAGTCCGATGCGGTTTTCGATCTTGGCAAAAAGACGCAGGCCCTCACAGCCGCACTCCCGAAGCTCCTCCCGCACGGCGAGCAGATCCTCCCGGCCGCGGACAAAAGGCTGCATCAACCCGGTGACGCCGAATTCCTTTGCGGCACGCAGGTTTTCTTTGTCAGTATCCGTCAGCGCGGGGAGCCAAAGATCACACCCCGGGATCGCCACGCTCTTGCGGCTGTGCAGCACGCCCCCCTGGATCACACGCCCGCGCAGGCCGCCGCGCGCCTCAAACACCTCAACACGCAGCTTGCCATCGTCCATCCAGAGCTCCATGCCGGGCTGCAGGATATCCGTGATCACACGGGGCAGCGGTATGCCGCCTCGCTGACCCAGCAGGATGTTTTTCCCCTCGATCAGATGCGTGGGCGTGCTCATCGCCCCGACACGGATCTCGGGCCCCTGCATATCGATCAGCAGCTTCGGGCTGATCCCGGTACGCTGCGAGGCCTGCTGCAGCGCCTCCAGCAGCGGCTCCGCCTGCGGCAGCGACATGTGGGAGAGATTCAGCCGTATGCCTGTCATCCCGAGGTCAAGCATCTGGGCGAGCGTGTCATCGTTCCCACAGGCGGGACCGAGCGTTCCGTATATTTCCAGCATTGGCTCTCTTCCCTTTCTTTTATCGATTGATTCTTTATATCATCATAATAACGGTTCTGTTCGGCTCCGTCAACTTTTTTTGTCCGGCGGTCCGGGGCCGATGGCGTGAAAGTGGCCGTCTCAGAAGCATTCCCGCTCTGAGACGGCCTCCAGCAAATTAGAATTTTCCGCTGTGATGGGAGGTTCCGCCGCCGCTCGGACGGCCGCCGCCCGAACTGCTGCTCTCGATGACATGCACGGTCCGGGTCCGGTTGATGAACTGGTCCTCGCGGATGTGCAGCCGGGCGCTGCCGGAGACCACGTAGTCCTCCGCCGTGTCCTTTTCCTTGGCTGTTTTCATCTGTCCCTTGAAGATCCCGCAGACCAGAAACCCGATCAGGCAGCCGGGTGTGAGTGCGATCGCCGCCTTGGTCCCGACGGACATGCGATATGCCGCCGGTTCACCCTGCGCCGCTTGGGAGAGCAGGCTCTCGGCGCCGCTCAGGTAGGCCCGGAAGCCGGCGTACCAGTCGTTGTTCCGAAAATAGGGCAGAAAACGATCCTCGAGCCCGTCAAGGCCGTACTCGGTAAACGCGTATTTCCCGAAGGGACCATGGCCCCAGAGATCGTAATCCCGCTCGGCCATGCTCAGAAGCAGGATCAGGCCGTCCCGCCCCTCTCCGCGTCCGAGGTCGAAGTAGCTGTACAGCTCCTCGGTGCAGCGCTCCACGCTCTCGTTGTTATAGGTCTTATAATCCGGGAGCACCACGATATACACCGCGCAGTCATACTGCTCGGTGATTCGGGCGGCCGTCGCGTTCAAATCCGCTGTCTGCTCCTGCGTCAGGATCCCCGCGGCGTCGGTCACATATTCCAGGGTGTCCTCCGCTGCGGCCAGGACGGTGACGCTCAGGCAGAGGCAAAGGCAAAGGAGCAGGCAAAGACAAAGCTTCTTCATGTCCCCACCCCCTCAGAAATAGAAATGCAGGAAGACGCCGATCGCCGCCGCGACGGGCAGCGCGATGCGCGCAAACCAGCTCCAATACAGGTCCTTTGCCACCGGCAAATCGCCGATCAGCTTGCCCGTCTGTCCATTCATGGTGAAGAGGAAGCTCTTGTCCCGCCAGCGGGTGGCAAGCATCCAGACCGGCATCAGCGCATAACGCACGTTGCCGCGGTGGACCTGGATATTCTTGCCGACCGTCGTACAGCTCGAATAGCCCGTGACCGTACTGCGGATGATCTCCTCCGCCGTGTTTCCGGCGCGGTAATCGGCTCGGCGTTCGCACTCGTCGGCGTCCATGTCGTATTTGTCCGCGAGGAAGCCCGGCAGGTAGGCCGCTGAGAAGGGCTTAAGCTCGGAATAATCAAAGGGCTCGATAGCATCCATGTGTGCGTCCGGCATTTTTTTTGAGCCATCCACGGGAATGCGGATAAAATCCACCGTCCCGGCGCGGCGCACCCGGAAATGATCTGTCTCCGTGATCCGCTCGTTGCCATGGCTGTAGGAACGCACCTGGGTGGCGCTGAACTGCAGATCGGCGTCAGCTGTCGCGTCGAAGAGCCAGAAGGGCACATATACCCCCTTGACCTCTTCGATGTGGTTTTCGCTGCGGAAATTCCTCGGCAGGAGCTTTTTCCCCTGGTAATACTCTTTCAGCGCCTTGACCGCCGCCGCTTTGTCCAGCTTGAAAGGCAGGATGTAGTCCGGCTTGAGCATGCCCGTGAACTGGCCGGCCACCACGGAAGGATTGCCGCAGTAGGGGCAGCAGGTGGCCACGGTTGTCTCCTCGCATATCAGCTCCGCGCCGCAGGAGGGGCAGTTGTAGCTCTTCAGATGCGCGGCCTCTTCACCCCAGTCGGAGCCGGCCCCGTCCCAATCCCAGGAGCCGTCCTCCGTAACGTTCGACTCGACCTCGACCGCCGCAGCCTCCGCCGCCTGATCGATCTTTTCGCCGTACAGTGCCTCGATCTCCTGCACGGTAAAGAGGCTCCCGCAGTAGTCGCAGCGGAGCTTTCCGCTCTCTCCGTCGTAATGCAGCGGCCCCGTACAGGACGGGCACTGGAAATTGGTGACCTGCGTGCTCATTTTCCTCTCCTCTCTCCGGCGGGTCGGTTCCCGCTCCTATCTCAGTCTCTCGACCTTCATGCGCTCCGGCATGCTCTCCTCTGCCTGGATCAGCGGCAAATACCAGCTGTCATAGTAGAAAGGCCGCTCGTTTTCGTCCAGCCACTGCTCCCCCCAGGGGCGCAGGCAGAGGGAATAGTCGAAGCTCTCCCCGCCCGCCTCGTGGTGTCCGGCGAGGGTGAGGCGTCCGTCGCTATACAGCATCGTCCAGCCCGTCCCCTCAAGCGGCATAAGCCAGAAATAGCCCTCCGCCGCGGTGGCGCTGTCATCTTCGTTGAAAAAGAGCCGCGCCTCACACATCGGCGTGGACGAGCTCTGATCCTCGTCCCAGAGCAGCAGATACATGCTGCCGTCCGGCTGTGCGGTCAGGCGGCCGCAGAGATCATACCAGGTATCGGCCAGCGTGCCTTCGGCGTTGTCGATCCGCCACCAGCCATACCAGTCACCCTTCCAGAAGGCCTGCTGCGCCGCCACGGTGGCGCGGCGCTGCGTCGCATCCGCGATATAGGCTTCCGCCAGATCCTCCCGGACATAGACAAGCGTAAGGCCCTCCGCGGTCTGAAGACGACAGACGCCGTTCTCCCAGGTGCCGTACAGGTCCTCACCGTTCACGGCAAGGCGGATCCCTTCGCCCTCGCGTTTCCAGCGGGCAGCTCCCCCGCCGTTCTCTCCTTCAAGCCGCGCGAAACCGCTGCGCTCAAGCACCAGGCGGCTCTCCTGCACAGCCATCGGGAGTGAACCGTCCAGGATCTCGGCGCAGACGTAGACGCCGACCTCAGGCTCCGGCTCGCCACAGGCGTTCAGAAACAGACAGCCTATCAGCAACAGGCCGATCAGCAAAGGGATCCGCCTGTTTATTCTGCAAACATTCATGCCATGTGTTCCTTTCCTTGACAGAGCATTGCCCTATCTTTATATACTATAGCGAACAAAGCCAAAAAAAGCAAGAGTGGGATAGCGGTGAACCGGGCACTGCTGATAGCGGTGAACCGGGCACTGCCGCGGTACAGGCATCCGGGGAGCGGCCGCGCGCTTCCCGCTCCCCTTCAGCCCGTGCCCGGCGATTTGAGCATAGCGTTCTCCGTCTGAAAAGCCTGCTGAACGCAGACGAAAAAATCTGAAAATCCGCTCTTGAATTTCGCTGCGCGCTATGCTATACTACGAACACGTTTTGCGGATGTAGTTCATCGGTAGAACTCCGGCTTCCCAAGCCGATAAGGTGGGTTCGACTCCCATCATCCGCTCCAGAAAAGCGACACGCTGCGGCGTGTCGCTTCCTTCTTATCACGTTATTTGAGGGGTGTTCCCATTGAAAAGCAAGTGCCTAATCATCTCCGGCGGGGACTTCGCTCCCCTGCCCGCACCTGACGAGGACACCTTTGTCATCGCCTGTGACCGCGGGTATACCTACGCTGTGCGCTGCGGGATCATACCCGATCTCATCGTGAGCGACTTCGATTCCTATGCCGGGCCGGTGGATCCCGTCGTGCCGCTGCGCCGCCTGCCCACCGAGAAGGACGACACCGATACCATGAGTGCCATCCGCGCCGCTGTCGATGCGGGATGCACGCAAGGGCTCCTCTGCTGCGCGCTCGGCGGCCGGCTCGATCATGCGCTGGCAAACCTCCAGAGCCTGCTCTTCGCCGAGGAGCACGGGCTGCATCTGCAGCTCGTCGACCCAGACACGGAGGCGCGGATCCTGCGAAACGGCAGACTTCTTCTTCCGCGCCGTGAGGGCTTTTCCCTCTCCGTGTTCTCCCTGTCGGATCGCTGCCGGGGCGTCACCCTGTGCGGCACGAAATACACGGTTGAGGATGCGGAGCTCACGAACGCTTTCCCGCTCGGCGTCAGTAACGAGTGGCTTGCCGATACAGCCACGGTCACGGTGCGGGAAGGCGCGCTTCTGATCGTGTTCTCCAGACTCTGAACCAAACAGCGAAACCGGACGGTCGACCCGTCCGGCTTCGCTGTTTTTATGCGTCTTTCTTTTCGAAGGGTACAAGACCCGTCCTGCCAAGTGCCAGCATCACGCCCGGGACCAGGATCAGGTGCAGGATGATGCCCGGGATCGCGTTGAGCAGTGCCCCGGCCACGAACATCTTCCATGTGAAGGTCCCGCCGAAGCCCAGCAGCACACAGCGCGCAAGACCCCAGACCACACGGCCCGCGATCATCGCGGTGATCAGCGCAACATAGCAGGAGCGCAGGCAGAAATAGCCCTTCCGGAAATAGATGAGCCCGGCGACCAAACCATAGGTCGCAAGCTCAAAGGCCATGGCGATGCCGTTGGGGAAAATCACCGGCATGCCAAAGAGGACGGAGCGCACCAGCGGAAGCAGGAAACCCACCGCGGCGCCCCAAGGCCAGCCGCAGATCAGGCCGCAGAGGAAGACCGGGATATGCATCGGGCAGAGCATCTGTCCGATCTGCGGGATCTGCCCGGTCAGAAAGGGCAGCACGAGGCCGAGCGCAAACAGCATGGCGGACACGGTCATCTTGTGTGTTTTTGTCATGTTCATCCGATCGCTCTTCTCTCTTTTTCTTTTCTCTCGAGGACATATTCGAACCAGGCCAGATATTCCGGTCCGAGCCGGCTCACCAGCTCCCGCGCCTCGCGCGGGCGAGCGGCTGCAGCATAAAGGCACTGCTGCGCCAGCTGATAGCGGCGTGCGGCATTGAAACGCGCAAGCTCCTCATCACTGTACTGGCCGAGCGTGGAGAGCTGACGGGCACGGAAGAAACGGATGAAGGCGTCCGCCGTATCCCGACCGACCAGCGGAGCGAGCAGTGCAAAATCGTTGCCGGAGCTGTCCAGTGCGCGGGAAACCATCTCCCAGCGGCGCGGATCCGCATGCCCCTCCGTACCGGTATAGGCGGTGCGGAGATAGAGGTCGTTGTTCGCCAGAAACTCCAGCACATAGGGATTGATGCCCTTGCGCACGGCCCAGGGCATCCAGTTCTCCACTGTCGTGCGGATATAGATGTGTGCAAAGCGGCCGAAGAGCGGCTCGGCCAAATCGTGCGCCGCACTCGACTCGCTGCGGTCGTTGCCGGCGGCGACGACGCGCGCGTTCGGCGGGAGCGGCCAGCGGTTGTTCACGAAACGCTCCAGCACGATCTTGAAAATGACCGATTGGGTCTGCTTGGTGGCGTTGGTGAGCTCATCGAAGAACAGGATATGCAGTTCCCCGTCCTCGCAGAGCCGTTCGAGCTTTACGAGCCACACAGGCTTGATGTCGATAATCTCGTCCTTCGCCTCGTTATAGACGGCGCGGCCGTTGATGGTCTCGGGCGTCTCGTTCACGAGTTCGATATCCAGCACCTGCGGATCGATCTCTTTGACGCGGTCGCTCTTGCCGTCGCCGGAGAGGCCATGGATGAACACCGGGATATCCGCCTCGACGAAGGCGCGGATCAGGCTCAGCTCATCATGCTCCTCCACGCGGAAAGGCGCGTCCGCGGGCAGCTCCTGCTTCTCCTCGGCGGTGAGCTCCCGCAGGAAGTCCCGCTCCAGATAGGCCGCCGCCTCCTCCCGCTCGAGTCCGGCCAGCAGCGCCGCTCCGCTCACGAGGAGGCGATTCGCCGCATCATAAAACCAGCGCACCGGTCGCAGTTCGAGAAAGACAGAGTCCCCTTCGCTCACGACCGTTCCGTCGGAGAGCTGAACATAGCCTGTCGCACCGCCGGAGCGCGCCTCAACGCGCACAAGCTGCTTGCCGCCGAGGCGATAGACCGGAAGCGCCTCGCCACGGACGGATATCCGCTTGCCCGTGTCCGGAAGCGTTCCGTCCGCGAACTGCTTTTCCGCCAGATCGCGCTGGCTCTGCTCCAGCAGTGCCGTCGGATAGGTCCCGAACTCCGCCGTGGTCACACCGCCGCTCTCGCGCAGATGCTTCAGCAGCTTTTCCTCCCCTGCCTCGAGCAGCAGCGCCGGGCGCACCGCGCAAACCGCACAGTCGTTGTCGCGTCCAAAGCGGTCGGCGCACTTCCCGCCGGCCAGGTACCAGTTGACGTGCCCTCCGTCTACGGCAAATCCGTCGTCGGGGATGGTCAGCAGCACCAGGTCGCTCGCCGGAGCGGACGCGCCGAGTGCGCGAAACAGCGGCAGAGGCCGGGCAAACACCTGTTCATGTGATAAGGAAATCGATCTCATGCGTCTCTTTCTCCTCGGGTTTTCGAACATAGATCGCGCGTCCCCCGTTCGGGTGGACGGGCATATCGCTGTATATGAGCCAGATGGCGTCGCAGCGCTCCTCCGGCATCTCGGCATAGCCGTCTGTAAAGATGATCCTCGTCTCGGCGTCGCCGGTAAAGGCGTGGATCGCAGCCTCAAAGTTCGTACCGCCTGCGCCGCGCAGCTCAAGCCGGTCGATATCCTGCTCGCTGCGGATCTCCTGGAAACCGTAAAACTCCGTATCAAAGCAGCCGACGCGCACGACCGCGTCCGAGCGCAGCAGCCCCTTCACACCCCGCACAAAGGCGCGCAGCAGATCGCTGTCGACCGAAGCGCTGGTGTCCAGCAGGATCTCGGCATGCGGCACCGGATAGGGCTTGAAATTCTCTCGCAGCATCCCGTCCCGGATCGTGTCGCCCGGGAACCAGTCATAGTCGAGCTGCATGCTCGGCTCAAGCAGATCCGCCAGGCCGGCGATGGCTTCGGCCAGGCCGGGATCCGCGATCTCGCGCTCCCGCGCGCCCTTTTCCGTGTCGGCCAGACGGCCCTGCAGCGTCGGCTTTTTCTTTTTGGGGCGCGGGTCTTCCTGCGTCTCCTCTTTTTTCTCTTCCTTTTTTTCGCCCACGATCCGGCCGTATAGTTCCTCGGCGCTCCAGTCACCCTCCTCGGGGAAGAGCACCGCATCCTCCGGCAGCTCAAAACCGTCGGCCTTCAGCATCGCGTTCACCACGGCGTCGCTTGCCCGTCGCCAGTACCAGGGATCCTTTCCCTCGCCGCGGGCATGATGGGCCAGATGGACGTGCAGCAGCTGCTGTGCCAGGAAGAAAAGCTGATGCTCGGGGGTAAAGAAGCGCATGGCGCGGCCGTTATAATAGATCACGCGGCCGTCGTTATCCATCGGCGCCGCGTCGCCGCTCTCACGCAGCTCCAGCACGCCGATCTCATCCCGCCATTGGGGATAATGCTCCGCCAGTTCCAGGCGAATAGTATCCATTTCCATGATATCACCGATTTCATACTATCTGGAAGAGCGGAAAAAGTCAAGCCGGGGATTTCTCCCCGGCTTGAAACCCAAAAGTTTTCTCCCGTTTTATTCCAGTTCGACCTCATAACCGCAGGCGTGCAGCTTCTCCGTAAGCGCGGCGGCATGCTCCGCGCCGCCCACCTCACAGGCGATATGCACGCTTGTCTCGTTGGGCAGCAGACTCGGGTTGAGCTTATCGTGTTCAATAGTCATGATGTTCGCCCCTGCGTCGGCAATGACGTTCAGCAGCTGCACGAGGCTGCCCGGCCGGTCCAGCACCTTCACAAGGAACTTGATGCGCCGGTGGCGTGCCACCAGGCCGCGCTCGATCACGGACTGGATAAAGCTCACGTCGATGTTGCCGCCGGACATGACGCAGACGACGCGCTTGTCCTTCACGTCAAGTTTCCCGCTCAGGACCGCCGCGAGCGGCGTCGCCCCGGCAGGCTCCACAACCTGCTTGCAGCGCTCAATCAGCAGCAGGATGGCGTTTGCGATCTCGCTCTCCGACACGGTCACGACTCCATCGGCATAGCGGTTGATGAGCTCCACGGAGATCGCGCCCGGCGCTTTCACGGCAATGCCGTCGGCGATCGTCGCCGCGGTGTCACTCGTCAGCAGCTTTCCGGCCGCGTAGCTGCGGGCGATGGGATCGCAGCCTTCGGCCTGCACGCCGTAGACCTTGACGCGGGGATTGATCTGCTTGACGGCCGCGGCGATGCCCGCGAGCAGTCCCCCGCCGCCTGCCGGCGCCACGATGACGTCCACATACGGCAGGTCCGACAGGATCTCCAGCCCGAGCGTGCCCTGGCCGGCGATGACCTCCGGATCGTTATAGGGATGCAGGAAGGTCGCTCCCTCCTCCTCGCAGATGCGGCAGGCCTCGGCATAGGCGTCGTCGTAGCAGTCGCCTGCCAGCACGACACGCGCGCCATAGCCCTCGGTGGCCTGGACCTTCGCAATCGGTGCGGACTTGGGCATGACAATCGTCGCCGGGATGCCGAAGCGCTTGGCGGCATAGGCCACTCCCTGGGCATGGTTGCCGGCGGAGGACGCAACGACCGGCCCGGTTTTGCCTGCCTCGATAAGCGAAGCGATCTTGTTGCTGGCCCCGCGGATCTTGAAGGAGCCGGTCTTCTGCCGGTTTTCACATTTGAGATAGATCTGGCCGCCCGTCATGGCGGAAAAGGTGGAGGAGAGGTCCAGTTCGGTATGATGGAGGATATTGCGGAGCCTCTCGTTGGCTTTCTCGATATCACGCAGCAGAATATCCATGTCATGTACCTCCGACACAGGTCGATTTCGTCCGTCTTTTATTCTTTATTCTCTTCTATAATTCTATTTTATACCCGCCTTTTTCAGAAAGCAAGCATGCGCAGCAGATCAGCCGAAGACAGGATCTCCGCACCGACATTCGCCATATCCAGCAGGTTGGCCTCCTGGATGGCAGGCGTCCTTGAGGAGGTGCAGTCGCGCAGCACGGTGACGTCATAGTCAAGGGAGAGCGCATCGTAGCAGGTCGTACGGATGCAGTTTGGCGTCGTCGTGCCCATGAGCAGCAGACGCCGGGTCCCCAGACGGCGCAGAAGCAGATCGAGCTCCGTCTGGAAGAAAGCGGAATAGCGCGGCTTAAGTACGTGGTAGTCCCGCGAATCGCTCCCGAACGATTCCGGCATTGCGTCCGATACCATCTCCGCGCAGCCGGGCGAAAGCGGCTTGCCGCCCGCAAGCCAAGCCGCACGCCGAGCGAGTTCCACATCGCTCCCATCCGCGCGATAGCGGCGTGTGACGAAAATCACCGGGATGTTCCGATCCCGGCAGGCTGCGATCACCGCAGCGCAGGCCGGTACGGTCGCCGGAGCCCCGTCGATGAAAAGCGGGGACGCGGGGCTCAGAAAGCCCCTCTGCATATCGATCACAAGCAAAGCTGCGCGTTCCATGGTCATTTCTCCTGTTCTGTTCGCTTTTCAGGTGCCGTCTTCCGTCTCCGAAACGATCTCGCCCTCCCAGTCCAGGATCCCGCCGAACTCAACCACTCTGGTATAGCCCAGCGCGGCCAGCTTTCCCGCAGCCTGCTTGCTGCGGTTCCCGCTTCGGCAATAGATCAGGAGCAGCTGATCCTTTTCAGGAAGCGCCTCCGGCGCCTCTTCCCCGATCTCCTCATTGGGGACATTGATGGCCGCGGGGATATGCCCGGAGGCATATTCATCCGCCCGACGGACATCCACGATGAGATAGTCGCTCTCTGTCTCCATGAGTCGGACCGCTTCCTCCTGACTCACCTGCCGGAAGGAATGCTCCGCGCTCTCTCCTGCAGGGGCCGGCTCTTTGCCGCAGGCGCAGAGCAGAAGCGCGGGCAGGAGCAGCAGGGTACCGATCCATCCGGCGCTGTATCGACGGTTAAGGGACATTCTTCGTCTCCTTCGTTTTCTCAAAGAAGTCTCCCAGCAGTGTCTCCGCGAGACCGCCGGGATGAACAAGCCCGGGAGCTTCCTCCACCGGGACCCAGAACCAGCTGTCCACCTCCAGGTTGGGGCTTGCCGTAGTCTCCGGAACAGTCACGGTATAGTTAAGCATGAGAGTCTCCGTCGGTTCATAGTAATGGCTGCGCTTGAAGTGCAGCTCCCGTGCCGTCATACCGAGCTCTTCCCGGATTTCCCGAACCACCGCCTGCTCCGCAGTCTCCCCCTTGTCCACATAGCCGGCGACGAGCACCGGCTCATCGTCTCCGTACTGCCGGATAAGCAGCATGCGACGCTTCGTTTCATCCAGAACGATTGCGCTGATCGCGGTGCTGAAAAAGGGGAAGCGATAATCCCCGCAAGTGTCGCAGTATGGGATGCTGCCATCCGTCGGATGCTCTTTCCGGTGCAGACGTGTCCCACACACAGGACAGTATGCCATGTTCATGGCCTCTCCCCTTCCCGCTTTCCCGCGCAGTCCCGCCCGCAGGCGCTGCAGTTGCCGGAACAGCTCATGCAGTCATGGCAGCCGCCGGCTTTCCCTCCGCGAATGGCACGAACGGCGAGCAGCACCATCGCCGCTACGGCAGCAAGGATGAGGAAATCCCAGATATTCATCCCTTCACCCCAAACCCAGCAGAGCGCCAACGAGCCGTACAAGCAGGGCTGCCAGCCACGCAAGCGCGCACTGCCACAGGACAACATAGGCTGCCCAGCGTCCGCCGAGTTCGCGTTTGATGGAAGCAATGGCAGCGACACAAGGCGTATAAAGCAGACTGAACACGAGCAGAGAAGCCGCCGTCAGTGTCGGGAGCGCGGCGCTCACCCCCTGCGCGGAAAAGAGCAGCTCCATCACGGACACCACACTCTCCTTGGCCATAAAGCCGCTGATGAGTGATGTCACGATCCGCCAGTCGCCCAGACCGACCGGGCTAAAGAGCGGCACCAGCACACCGGACACCGCGGCGAGGATGCTGTCGTGCGAATTTTCCACCAGGTTGAAACGAAAATCAAAGCTCTGCAGGAACCAGACTGCGATCGTCGCAATCAGGATGACCGAGAAGGCGCGCTGCAGGAAATCCTTAGCCTTCTCCCACAGCAGCTGCAGCACGTTGCGGGCGCTGGGGAGCCGATAGTTCGGCAGTTCCATCACGAAGGGGACGGCCTCCCCCTTAAAAAGCGTCTTCTTATACAGCAGCGCGGCGAGCACGCCGGTCAGGATCCCCAGCAGATAGAGGCCCGTGATGATGAGCCAGCCGCGGCGTGGGAAGAACGCGCTTACAAAAAAGCTGTAGATCGGCAGCTTCGCCGTGCAGGACATGAAGGGCGTGAGCAGGATCGTCATATGGCGGTCGCGATCACTCGGAAGTGTGCGGGTGGACATGACCGCCGGCACCGTACAGCCGAAGCCGATCAGCATCGGCACGATGCTGCGCCCGGAGAGCCCGATGCGGCGCAGGAGCTTGTCCATGACAAAGGCCACGCGCGCGATATAGCCGCTGTCCTCCAGCAGAGAGAGGAAGAGGAAGAGCGTCACGATCAGCGGCAGGAAGCTCACGACGCTCCCGACGCCTTCAAAGATCCCGTTGAGTACCAGGCTCTGGATCGCGGCATTCACATGTCCGGCCTGCATCGCACGCTCCACAAGGACGCCAAGCGCCTCGATCCCGGAGGCCAGCAGTTCCTGTAGGAAGGGCCCGATCAGGAAAAAGGTCAGGAAGAACACAAGGGCCATGATTCCGACGAAAAAGGGTATGGCCGTATATTTGCCGGTCAGCACCGCATCAAGGCGCTGGCTGCGCAGATGCTCGCGGCTCTCCTGCGGTTTGACGACGCAGGCCTCGCATACTTTCTCAATGTAGTCAAAACGCATCTCCGCGATGGCGGCGCTGCGGTCGAGCCCTCTCTCGTTCTCCATCTGCAGAACGATGTGCTCCAGCATTTCTGTTTCGTTCTGATCCAGATCGAGCTGCGCCTCGATCCGGCTGTCGCCCTCGATGAGCTTGCCGGCGGCAAAGCGGGTCGGCAGCCCGCTGCGCTCGGCGTGGTCCTCGATCAGATGGCTTACGGCATGCAGTGCGCGGTGCACCGCACCGCCATGATCCTCCGCGCTGCAGAAGTCCTGCCGCAGCGGCCGTTCCTGATAGCGTGCAATGTGCACAGCGTGACGGACCAGTTCGTCCACGCCCTGGTTCTTGCTGGCCGAGATCGGCACGACCGGAACGCCCAGCATGGCTTCCATGCCGTTGACATCCACCGTACCTCCGTTGCCGGTCAACTCGTCCATCATGTTGAGCGCGACCACCATCGGGATGTTCATCTCCAGCAGCTGCATGGTCAGGTAGAGGTTGCGCTCGATGTTGGTGGCGTCCACGATGTTGATGATGGCCTTGGGCTTTTCCCGCAGCACGAAATCGCGCGAGACCAGCTCCTCGCTCGAGTAGGGCGACATGGAATAGATGCCGGGCAGGTCGGTGATCCGGGTCTCGCCGTGCCCACGGATGACGCCGTCCTTACGGTCTACTGTCACACCGGGGAAATTGCCGACATGCTGGTTTGCGCCCGTAAGCTGATTAAAAAGTGTGGTTTTTCCGCAGTTCTGGTTCCCCACCAGCGCAAAGCTGAGCGTTGTTCCCTCCGGGAGAGGCTCGCCGGTCCCCTTGGGATGGAATTTGCCTTCCTCGCCCAGGCCGGGGTGGTCCGAGCGCCGACGCTCCGGTTTTTGACGCTGCCGGCTTGGCGAGTTGTCGACCGGTGCAACTTCGATTTTTTCCGCATCCGCAAGCCGAAGGGTGAGCTCATACCCGCGGACACGCAGTTCCATCGGGTCGCCCATCGGGGCGAGCTTGGTGAGAGTCACCTCCACCCCGGGCAGCACGCCCATGTCCAGCACATGCTGCCGCAGCGCACCTTCGCCGCCGACCGCCAGCACGCGCGCAGACTGTCCCGTTTTCAGTTCGTTCAGTCTCATGTCTATCTATCTCCGGACTTGATGTCAAGTATGTGCAAACAGTTTACCATATCCATGAGCGGAAAACAACCTTACCGTCAGGGTCTGACTCATCTTTCTGCCCACTTTGCATGCCAAGCAAGCTTTGGACCAACGCAGCCGCGGATTGAAGATGGCCGTTTCTCGCTGCCCGGACTCGTATATGCGGATAAAACGGCTGCCCGGGAAAGGG
The DNA here is from genome assembly GCA_030531505.1 of Eubacteriales bacterium. GTDB lineage: Bacteria > Bacillota > Clostridia > Oscillospirales > Oscillospiraceae > Limivicinus. The sequence goes on along the minus strand of JAUNNH010000010.1, from coordinate 14,171 downwards.
CAGCCGTTTGCGTTGTTAATCGCTTTATAGGGCATCCGGTCTACAGGCTGTTGCGGTATTCGTTCGCGCTCATACCGACGAGCTTCTTGAAGACGCGGGCAAAATGCGCCGTGTCGGCGTAGCCGACCATCTCACCGATATCTCCGATCCGCAGGCTGGGATCTTTTAACAGGTCCTTGGCCATCTCGATGCGCAGGGTATTCAGGATATCATAAAAATTCTTTTCCGCATAGCGATTCAGCAGCTTGGAGAGATGCCACTGCGAGACGTAACAGGCGTCTGCCACCTCCTGCAGTGTGAGCTTCTCGGCGCGATGCTCCTCCATATAGGCCATGGCCTGTCTGACAAGGAAGCTCCCCGCACGCTCGTGCTCGCTCTTCTCCCCCTCCGTCTGCTCACGGCCGAGCCGCTCGGTCATCGCGGTCAACGCCTCCCGGATCTCATCCATTTTGGAGGGCTTGAGCAGAAAGCGCGTCACCCCAAGGCGGATCGCCTCCTGCGCATAGCTGAAATCCCGATACCCGGTCAGGACGGTGACCTGCATATCCGGGAACTCACTGCGCAAGCCCGCCAGCATGGTAAGCCCGTCGTCGCCGGGCATGCGGATATCCGTGAACAGGATGTGAGGCCGCACCGCGCGGATCGTCTCCGCACCGCGGACGGCATCCTCCGCCGTCGCTGCCACCTCACAGCCGAAGTCCTCCCATCGCACGACCCGGCGCAGGCCCTCCACGATCAGCGGTTCGTCATCGATCAGCACAACACGGTACACGCACTCACCTCCTCTGCGCCATCTTAGCCCTTGACAGCGCCCGCCGTCAAGCCCTTGATGATGTGCTTCTGCAGGCAGACATAGACCACAAGCACCGGGATCACGACCAGCACGACAGAGGCGGCCATCAGGCCGTAGTTTACGCCGGCCTGGGAACTGATCTCGTTGAGCAGGCCCGTGATGGCGCGCTCCTGCGGATAGCGCAGGAAGAAGGACTGGGTAAAGAGATCGTTGTAGCTCCAGAGGAAAGCAAAGATCGCGACCGTGGCAAAGGAGGACTTTGCCGCAGGAATGATGATGTGGAAATAGATCTGAAATACGCTGCAGCCGTCCAGATAGGCACTCTCCTCCAGCTCGATCGGCACCGACTGGATAAAGCCCATCAGGATCACGATCGCGAAGCAGAGGTTTCCGGCGATCTGCGGCAGGATCACCGCGAGCAGGCTCAGCCAGCGATTGCCTGTGCCGGCGATGCCCATCACCGCCTCCATGCGGAAAACGGGGATGATCGTGGAGAAGACCGGGAACATCATCCCCGCCATGATGAGGCTGTACAGGAAGCCGCGGCCGCGGAAGCGATAACGTACCAGGCCATAGGCCGCCAGCCCCGCAATCACGACCACGCAGATCGTGACTGTGCCGGAGATCAGGAAGCTGTTGAGATAGGCATTTTTAAAGTCCGAGCGCTGCCACGCTGTCCGATAGTTGTCCCAGGTAAAGGCCTCGCCCAGCGGCAGCGAGAAGGAGTCGGACATGATGAGCCCCTTCTGTCGGAAAGAGTTGAGGATGACCCAGACAAAGGGATAGATCGTCGTGAGCGCCCAGAGGGAGAGCACGAGATAGGTAAAGGCCCGGGAAATTTTCTGTCGGCCGGTCTGCATTTATTCTCCCTCCTCTCTCAGATATCTTCCGAAGGCCGGAAGACGCGGTTGGCAACGTTGGAGAGCACCACGCCCAGCACGACGATCAGCACAGCAATGGTCGAGCCGTAGTCCACATTCATCTTGTTGAAGGTCTGGTCGTACATGTAGGTGCCGGTGAGCCAGCCCATGTTCTCCGGCATGCCCGCGCCGAACATGACCCAGGGCAGATCAAAGACCTTGAGCGCGCCCGTGATAGCGAGCACCAGGCAGGTGCAGAGGACGTTGCGCAGCAGCGGAAGCGTGATAAAACGCGTGCGCTTCAAACCGTCCGCACCGTCGAGCGCCGCCGCCTCGTAGACGTCCTGCGGGATGTTGTTCAGACCCGTGACAAGGATCACGAAGTAGAAGCCGACATACTGCCACATGACCGGCAGGAACATCGTAAAGAGAAAGTGCGCCTGGTCCTTCCAGTCGAGCCACTGCACGATCACCTTGCCGCTCGGTTTGACCTCATACGGAAGCTTGCCGAGGCTCAGCAGGAGCTGGTTCACCATGCCGCCCTTATAGAGGAAAATAAGGTTGAACATGAGGCCGAGAGCCGTGGCGGAGATGACGATCGGGAAAAAATAAACGGTGCGGAAGAACTGGGCTCCGACCCGGATCGTATCGACGAGCAGGGCAAGGATCAGCGCGATACCCACCTGGAACACGATGGTGCACACGATCAGGATCAGCGTATTTTTAAGCGCCACCCGCATATACGGATCCACGAAGAGGCGCTGATAATTCTCATACCAGGGCTCGTTCACCCCCTCGGCCGCGCGGCCCAGGCCCCCGATCTTCATCACGGTGTTGAGGATGTTCTGAAAAAAAGGGTAATAGAGATAGACGAGCAGGAAGGCAAAGGCCGGGATCAGGAAGATCAGCAGCGGCGCTTTCCTTTTGTAGATCATGGAGTTCATGGCGTCACCGTCCTATGGTTCGGATAGAAAATCACGGCTGCTGCTTTTCGCAGCAGCCGTGACGGAAGTGGTCTGCTTTCTTCTCAGTTAAGCGCAAGCGCGGATGCGATGGCTTCCTCAGCGGTCATCTTGCCGGTGACCACGTTCTGGACATTGGCGAACAAGTCGCCGCGGGCCTCGGCGGTCAGGCTGTCCTGCACCGCGCCGGCGATGGCGGTGATGTTGGCGTTGGCGTCGGCGGCGGACTGCTGCAGGCTGTTGAGGCCCGCGGGGCTCGCACCGTTGACAAGGGCGGTCACCTCGGTGGTGACGAAGGTGCTCATGACCTCATCCGAGGTGAGCTGGGACACGAACTCCACAGCAGCCTCGCGCTTGGCAGGATCGTCCCAAGCCTTGCGGGTGATGAAATAGCCCATGGAAATGCCACCGATGGCCTCGGAGGCGCTGCGCTCACCCTTGCCGGGAACATAGGAGATCGCAAAGTCGTCCAGATCCGCAGCGTTGGCCGTGAAGTAGCCGACCTTCCAGCTGCCGTCGATCAGGAAAGCGGCCTCGCCGGCGTTGAAGAGCTCAACAGTCTCAGCGTCGGAAGCGGTCAGGGTGTTCGCGGGGAAATAGCCGGCCTCATAGAGGGCCTTGATGTCGTTCAGACCGGCGGCCCACTTCGCGGCGACCTCATCGTCGGCGCTCTCGGGCAGATCCAGGTGATTGGCCACGGTGCCGTTGTTCATGACCATGAACTCAAACCAGTAGTGCGGGACTTCGACGAGGGAGCAGGCGATGGGAGTGTAGCCGGCCTCCTTGATGGTCTCGCAGTCGGTCAGGAACTGATCCCAGGTGTAGTCGGGGCCCGGAACCTCCACGCCGCAGTCGGCGAGGACGGCCTTGTTCACGAACATGTTCTCCCAGTAACCGGACGAGGGAACGGAGTACTGTTTGCCGTCGGCTGCGACCGCCATCATGCTGCTCTTCATGTTGGTCGCGAAGTCGGGATACTCGGCGCGGATCTCGTCGATGGAGACGACCTTGCCGGCGGAGACGAAGGGCTCGGCGTCGGCGTTGGTGAAGTAGAAGAGGACGTCGGGCTCGGAGCCGGTCTCGAAGTCGGTGAGGACCTTGGCCTTCCACTCCTCGTTGGAGGTGGCGGAGCCGTCGTTGACCTTGTTGCCGGTGGATTCCTCATAGGCCTTCACAGCGGCCTCGAAGTTGGCGCGGTTGCCGTCGTCGCCGCCGTAGGAGGTGACAACATTCAGCGTGACGCCGTCGGCAAAGGCCGCGACGGAGCCGAAGCTCATCACCATGACGAAGACCAGAAGCAGAGCAAGAACTTTTTTCATGATTTTCATTCTCCTTTTATCAGATTCCCGTGATATCGTACTCGGATATCGCTGAGCCTATTGTACGGGATAATTACCAAAAGCAGAATAACCGCTCTTGTCTTTTCTTGTGAAACTGAACAAAAACAGTCCAAAAACTCAGGACGCTGTCGGAAAGCTCACGCGGGCCAGGATACGCTCCTCCCCGATCTGCCGGATGCTCAGTTCCCCCGCATCCCCGTACAGGAGGCGCAGTCGCTGCCGCACATTGCGCAGCCCGACCTGTCCGGAGATCTCCGTGTCCTCGGCAGCAGAGGCGAGCATGGTCTCGACGGCGCCTCGGTCCTCCGCGCTCATGCTGCCGTCGTGTTCGACCTCAAGCACGACCCGCTCCCCCTCCCGGCGCGCCCGCAGGCAGAGGCTGCCGCCGCGGCGCGGCGTGATATCGTGCTCCACCGCATTCTCCGCAAGCGGCTGGAGGCTCAGGCGCGGCACCATCACAGACAGCATGCTCTCGTCGATCTCCTTGCTTATCTCGAGCCGTTCGCCGAGACGCTCCCGGATGATATAGAGATAGGCGTCGACATAGCTCAGTTCCTCCCGCAGCGGGATCTGGCTGCGTCCGTCCCGCCCCAGCGCCCCGTCCATCATGGTGGAGAGGGCCTCGATCATGGCGCTCACACGCTCGTCGTTGGCCAGACGCGCCTCCCAGTTGATGATCTCGAGGGTGTTGTTCAGAAAATGGGGATTGATCTGCGACTGCAAAGCCTTCATCCGCGCCTGCTGGAGCGCCTGCTGCTCCTGATAGGAGCGCTCAAACTGGTTTTCCAGCTCCGCGGACATGGTGTTGAAATGCGCGTACAGGCGCGCGAATTCCTGGCTGTTCGCCTCCGCGTCGATCGCATAGCCGCGCTCGCCGCTCTCAAGACGGTTGTTGGCCTCGACCAGGATCTCGACCGGCTTCGTTACGTAGCGGCGGAACAAATAGATCACGACCAGCAGCATCGGGAGGACCAGCAGCGCCACAAAACCCGCCGCCGTACGGATCTGCGGCACATCCCGCCAGACGTTGAACGGAGCCAGCGTCGCTGTGAGGCAGAAGCTGTGGCCGGCTGTCTCTCCCTCCCGGCGTACCGTCTCCTGTCCGTCCGCCTCGTTCTCCGCCGTCATCGGTCCCAGTGTCCCGTCCTTGGCCAGTGAGAGCTTGTTATCGATGAACAGGCGCACCGTGCTGATCTGCCGCACCGGATCAAGTGACTGAAACAGCAGCTCCCGGTCGCAGAGGAGAACGACCGTGGCATAGGGCTTGAAGTGACTGTCCAGAAGATTGCGGGCAATATAGAGTTCCCCGTCGTATTCCAGCAGCAGGATGCCGGTGTCGACATCGCGCATCTTTTCCAGCACATCCGGCTCGATATTCTCGCGATACTCGCGCTGCGCGCTGAAGCCGAGATCCCCGCGGCTGGCCGCGTAGGGCCGCATGTCGCTATTCTCCCAGAAGCTGATAAAGGCGGCGAGGATGCGTTCGTTGCGGGTGAAGTTCATGTTCAGGTACTCCGTCACCGTCTTGTAAAGCGCCGCGCTGTCCCCGTCCCGCTGGTAGAGGCGATACGCGTTTCGGACAACGCCGTCGTAGGAGACGGTCTTGGAGGCCTCAAACAGCGCGTCCATACGAATCTCCAACTGCTCAACCGCATTCTCCGCGCGCGACTCCAGCTCCTGCCGCGCGGAGCGCTCATAGCTGCCGCCGAGCAGATAGCCTCCCAGCGCCATGACGCTCAGCACCGGCAGGATCCAGCAGAGCAGCACAGCCGCAAGCAGCCTCGTACGCAGAGACCGGGGTCGTTTTGTCTCGTTCATATCCATCCGTCCTTTTTTTGAAAGGGGATGCGGCTGTCTGCCACATCCCCTTTATCCTACCACAGTCTCACAGTTGGAGCAAGTCGCGCCAGGCGGCAATATAGCCCTCCGCCTGCGCTCCGCTTGCCGCCTCGGCCGCCATACGAAGGAGCGGCTCGGTCCCGGAGAAGCGGCAGATGACCCAGCTGCCGTCCTCGAAATAGAGCTTCACGCCGTCCTCACGGTTGATACGCACCACGCCCGCAAGCTCCGGCACACACTTCTCCTCAAAAAGCTTTTTCTGCAGCTCGCTCTTCCGGGCCGGCGTCATGGAGAAATCTGCCTCCCGATAGAAAAGCTCTCCGTAAGCATCCGTGATCTCCCGATAGAGTGCGGAGATCGACTTACCCGTGACGGCCAGCATCTCCGTGAGCAGCGCCGCGGCATAGATCCCGTCCTTGCCGGAGATGTGCCCCTGCACAGCGAGGCCGCCGGAACTCTCTCCGCCGATGATGGCGTCGGTCTCCTTCATTTTGGCGGAGATGTGCTTGAAGCCCACCGGCACCTCATAGCAGTGCTGGCCCAGACCTTCGGCGACGCGGTCGAGCAGGTGCGTGGTGGAGTTGTTGCGCACACAGGGCCCGCTCCACCCGCGGTATTTCACCAGATAATAATAGAGCAGCACCAGCAGGGTGTTCGGATGCACAAAGTCTCCCCGCTCGTCGATCACGCCGAGACGGTCGGCGTCTCCGTCGGTTGCGATGCCGAGATCACAGGCGCGGTCCGTCACGACATGGGAAAGCATACCGAGCGTAGAGGCGTTCGGCGCGGGCAGCTTGCCGCCGAAGAGCGTATCGTGCCGGTCGTGAATGACCTCCAGATCGCAGCGACAGGTCATCAGGATGGTGCGCAGGCTGGTCTGTCCCACACCATACATCGGATCGAGTGCGATCTTGAGCCGTGCCTTTTTGATCGCGTCGATATCCACCAGGGAAAGGATGCTGTCGATATAGTCGTTGGTGGGATTTTCCTCCCGGATGAGCCCCTGCCGCAGGGCTTCGTCGTAGTCGATAGAGGGGATCTGCGCGGCGTCCAGGCCGGCGATCTCCGCCTCGATCTTCGCCGTCACCGTGAGATCCGCATCCCGCCCGCCAGCGGTAAAGACCTTCACTCCGTTGTATACGGCGGGGTTATGGCTCGCCGTCACCATCATGCCGTAGGGCATGCCGGCCGTCTTGACGACGTACATGATGAGCGGCGTCGGCGAGGAACGGTTGACCATGCGCACACGAAAGCCGCTGCCCGCAAGCACTTCGGCAATCCAGTGCGCGGACTCCTTCGACAGGAAGCGGCGGTCATAGCCCACGCAGATTTCCTCTCCCGCGTGCCCCTCCTTGGTCATCAGGCTGCAGAGCCCGGCCGTGAGCAGGCGGAGGTTTGCCTTTGTAAACTCGTCCGCAATGATGGCACGCCAGCCGCCCGTTCCGAATTTGATCATATCCTTTTCAGCTCCTCTCTCCCATCCGAACCTCCGCACAGCAGACGCTGCCGGCGGGAAGTATCGGTAAAACCATTCTCTCTCTTCCGTCCGCGACGATCGAGCAGACACCCTTCTCCACGCCGTCCGGATTCGTCACATGAATGTAATAGGTGCAGCCGCGCCACACTCGTGTGACGCTAAACTCCTTCCAGTCCGCCGGGATGCAGGGGTCCACATGCAGGCCGTCGAAGTCCGGCCGGATGCCGAGGATATACTGCGTCGCGGCGTAGTAGGCCCAGCCGGAGGAACCGGTCATAAAGGGATGACGCGCGCGGCCGAAGGCCGTGTGGTCGCGTCCTACCACGAACTGGCAATAGCTGTAGGGCTCCGCTTCGCGCACCTCGATCTTATCGTTCTGCAGTGCCGGGCAGAGCGCGTTATAGAACTTCATCGCCCGCGCCCCGCGACCGAGCATCGCCTCGGCGCACCAGGCCCAGGGGTTGGGGTGGCTGAAGATGGCGCCGTTTTCCTTGAGGCCGGGATAGACGCGTGTCACAAAGCCGATGCCGTCGTCCGGCTTCGTATAACAGGGAGCATTCAGCATGAGGCCGTAGGGCGTGAACAGATAGGCGTCCACGCTGTCCATGGCCGAAAGGCCCTGCTCCCGTGTCGCGGCCCCGGACAGCACAGCCCAGGTGTTGGATTCCATATGTACGCGTCCCTCGACGTCACGCTGCGTGCCGATCTTCCGGCCGTCCGCCGTGATGCCGCGGATGAACCATTCCCCATCCCAGAGGACGTGGCCGCAGCAGGCTTTGACCTTGTCTGCCAGCGCGCCGTAACGCGCGACATCCTCTGTCCGCCCAAGCGCGCGGGCCAGCGCGCAGAAGTTTTCCAGCGCCCACAGATGCAAAAAACTCACCATCGCGCTCTCGCCGCCGCCTAAGTTCAGGCAGTCGTTCCAATCGGCGCGCAGCCCCTTACAGATCCCGTTCTGTCCGATCTCACGTGCGGAGAAATCCAGAATGCGCGTCAGGTGCTCATAGATCGTTCCCTCTCCGCCGTCGGCGTAGGTAACGATCTGATCGGCAAAGCCGAGATCCCCGGTTTCCCGCGCATACTGCACGACAGAGGACACCAGCCAGAGCGCGTCATCCGCACAGGCATCCTTCAGGCCGTGGACGATCTGGCTCTTCTCCGGCATGGGGATAACAGTCGGTGAACGGAAAGACTGCTGTTTTTCCTGCTCCGGCTCGAACCAGCGCGGCTCAAAGAGATGCAGGCCATAGCCGCTCGTCGTCAGAGCGCGCAGCAGCTCCACAAGCCGGCTGCGGCATTTCGCGGGGTTTGAGTGCGGAACCATCATCGCATCCTGCGCCGTGTCACGGAAGCCGAGGCCCACGCGACCGCCCACCTCGATAAAGGACGTGAAGCGGGAGAACATGACGTTAATCTCGCTCTGGTAGAGATTCCAGATATTGATCTCCGTGTTCATGCCCTCGTTCGGCGTCTTGATCTGCAGGCAGGAGAGCTTTTCGTCCCAGAACGCCGCGAGGCGCCGGATGTCTTCATCCACGCGGGGTTGCGTGTATTTGGCGCGCATGGCGCGGCCCTCCTCGATCCCGCCCTCGCCGAGCAGGAACAGGAGCCGTGCCTCCTCGCCCGGAGCGAGGGTCAGCGTCTTCTTCAGGCAGCCGCAATGGTTGCCGCCCTTTTCAAAGCTCCCGCTCGTTTTGCCCGTCTCCACTGCGATCGGATCCCGCTCGGTACGGTAGGGGCCGAGGAAGCGGTCGCGCAGGCAATCAAAGCCGTCGGGGACAAAATCGGAGGTGAAGAACTGGTAGCCGTCCTCCTCGTAGTACAGATCGTGCTCGATCACACCGTCCTCATAACGGCTCCCGGCCGCATAGAGGCTCATCTGGAAGTTGCGGTTGTCCATATCCACCTGGTGGAAGCTGAATTCGAGATAGGAGAAAACGGAAAGCGTGCGGGATCGCCCGCTGTTGTTGCGCAGGCGGAGGTCCCATATTTCCACCGGGTCATCCATCGCCACAAAGAGCGTCTGGCTCGCATCGATGCCGCTGTAATCGGAGAGATATTTCACATAGCTCAGCCCATGACGGCAGGAGAAATGCTCCTTCGGTTTGCCGACCGGCTGCCAGGAAACGGACCAGAAATCCCCGTCCTCCTCGTCACGCAGATAGATATAGTGCCCCGGGCTGTCCATGGGTACGCCGTTGGGGCGAAAGCGGGTGATGCGGTGGTACTCGGAGCTTTTGTAAATCAGATAGCCGCCCGCCGTGTGGTTGAACACGCCGAGCATATCTCCCGTCCCAATATAGTTTGTCCAGGATTCGGGCAGATCCACCCGATCGATCACATACTCGCGCTTGTCGTTTTCAAAATGGCCGTACTGCATGGTATAGCCCCTTTCTGCCCATTTTCTGCTCACAGTATACAGGAAAGCGCCTTGGATGAAAAGGTCTTTCCCTGCTGCTTTTTGTCTGTCTTTGCCCCTCTCTTTTCCACGGTGCGGTCAGGCAGAAAGCGGGAAGTCCGTCCGACGGACTTCCCGCATTTTATGGGGGCAGAGACGCTATTGATCAAACGAGCAGATCCGAGAGTACGCCGTCCGCGCCAAGGACGCCGCTCCGGCGGGCAAGCTCTGTCAATTCCGCCTCAAGCGCATCAGAGAAATCAAGGCCGGTGATCTTTCTCTCCTCGATGAGCCGCGCCTCGATCTCACCGGGCATAAAGATTTCCTTTACCCCGGCAGCGGTACGGCTGTTCTTAATAAGAGAGGCATACAGCGTGGCGTGCTCCTTGAAGCGCTCGACATCGATGAAGTGCGCGATATCCAGCAGAATCACGGCAAAGCCGGTCTCCTCGGGCTGCATATCCTCCACAAATGGGATTTCAGGGCTCGTAAGCGCATCGGACAGTACGCCGCCGAACATGTCCACAAACACGGCCAGGCCGTAACCCTTGTGGTCGCCCATGGGGCGGACGCAGTAGGCAGCGTGCGGATCGGTGGTTGGGTTGCCGTCATAGTCGTTGGCCCAGCCCACCGGCATTTCCTTGTTCTCGCGGCGATAGGCCTGGACCTTGCCGATGGCGACGCCGCTGGTGGAGACGTCGATGACAATCGGGCGGTCCGGGTTCGTCGTAGGGCATCCGAGGATGATGGGGTTCGTGCCGATCAGTCGGTCCGCGCCGCCGTAGGGCGCCATGCAGGGATAGGTGTTGCTCACCACGATACCGATCACGTTGTCCTCCGCCATACGGTGGCCATAATAGCCGCCGCAGCCAATGTTCGCGCTGTTGCGGCCTACGCCCGCAGCCACTCCGAACTTGCGGGCACGCTCGAGCACCGCGTCATAAACGCGGTTGACCGCCACGATGCCGGACCCGCCGCCACAATCGAAAGCGAGAGAGGCATCCGAATCCTTCACGCAGCGAAAGTCCGGCTGCGCCACCAGGGCTCCCGCCATATACTGCCTCAGATAGATGCAGAGGCGGGACAGTCCGTGGGAATAGGTACCGGTGAAATCCGAGTGGGTGACGACGGCGGCAAGCGAGGTGGCATCACTCTCCGAGACATGCTGTGCCATGACCAGACGCTTAATCAGGGTGATCTCTTGCTCATAGGAAAGATGGATCATAATGCTCACTCCCATATTGTTTAGATATAGTCAGTATATCATAGAGCTTGTGTGATATCAACAGAATTATGCATCTATCGAAGAATAGATTTGTGCAGTATGTAAAAGAATGATCTTGGACTTAAAGAACACCTGTCGTTGTGCAATACCCATCGCGAAATTACACTTCGCGGCGGTCCAACAATCTATAAGTCAGTTGGGAAAAGAGCGCAAAAAAGGGGAAGTCTGCTTCCAGACTTCCCAAGTTTTGGTGGAGACGGAGGGATTCGCTTGCATTCCGTTTTCGCCTTGCGGGGGACAGTGAAAACGGAATAAAAGTATTCGCCAGTGTGCGCACTGGCTCATGCACAATCCACCTTGCGGTGCCCGAAAAACCGTTCGGGCTTACGCACACCCTCCGGTTTTTCGACCGCTGCGGAAATTGCGGCTTCCCTCTCTCTGCCACCGGCAGCGGGAAGCCGCAATTCCCCCGGCGTGTGCGGACATGATTCGAATCCCTCTTGTCACCAAACAAAAAAAGGACCATCCGAAGGGAGGCACTTCGTAAGGAAGTTGCCTCCCTTGGGGCTTTTGTAATCAGCCAGAGTGATTGAATTGCAGGAATCAATCAAATTTGGAGGATTACATCATGGAAAAACACATCTACGACGAAAAGAACGGACTTTGGTATGAGCTGCAAGGCAATTATTTCGTTCCATGTTTGAAGTTGCCCGCTGAAGAACAAAGGCCCATCGGCGCTTGGGGTCAGCGGCATCTGCGGTATCTCCGGCAACACCGCAAGGCACTGTACACAGAGCTGCAGATCACCGGCAAGCTGAACGGTTATCTTGCCGATCTGAACGAACAGGCTGAATCTGTGTTTCTTGAGCTGGTTAAGCAGATGGCGGCCCGTGAAGGCGTCACAGAACAACTTAAGGTCCAGGATCAAATGCTGTGGGTACAGCGAATGAACAACATTCGGAATCGAGCTATGGAGGTTGTGAACAACGATCTGATTTATGCATAATGTACCGGGCGGTAGGGAGAAATCTCCCACCGCCCTATTTTTACCATAATATGATGCATTCTGTCATGTTCTGCTTTGGCAGGGGTTCCTTGCATTTCACCTGCAATTATTTACCTCTTAGCGCCAAACAGATGACAAAAGATATTTACCCGATTATACTGTTCTCATCTAAGTTGATGTGCACTCAACAAGAAAGGGGATCTCTTATGCAGGTCAAGATTGAAGTCTCGCCGGAGCACACGCCTCCGCGGGCGGTCATTTATACGGATCGAATAACCCCGGAGATACAACGGGCTTTGGACATATTGCAGGCAAAGGACACCCCTGTCCTGGCCGAGCGTGACGGACGTACGTTCCTTCTTGCAGAGCAGGAGGTCTACATGATCCGGGTAGTGGGCGGGGAAACAAAGCTCTATACGAAAAAGGAAGAGTTCAGGACGCGAAAACGCTTGTATGAAGTATTGGATCAGTTGGGCAGCGGCTTCATGCAGATATCCAAATCCTGCGCCGTCAACCTTTCTTATGTACAAAGCGTGGAAGCCAGTTTCGGGGGAAGTCTGCTCCTGAAAATGAGAAACGGGCTGTCTGATTACGTTTCCCGAAAGTACTTGCCTGATCTTAAAAACTATTTGGGATTATAGGAGGAATCATGATGAAGAAGAAAGATAGTATCGTATTTTTAGTCCAGCGTACCAAAACAACGGTGGCGATCTCCTCTTTCCTGTTTCTGCTCGGCTCCTTGATTGCTGATCTTAACATGGGCGGCGTCTATTCCGCTTCCGGTTATTCCGTCACCAAAATGGCTCTCGGCAGCTTGGGGATCGGCCTCGGATTCGGCCTTTCTTGTATCATTTACACCAACGAAAAGCTAAGCCGTTCCGTGCAGATTGCGATTCACATGGTGACTGGCTGCGCGATCATGTTGACAATCGCTTTTCTCGTCGGCTGGATCCCGACAGATAAAGGCCTGCTTCCTGCGCTTCTGGCGGTTGTATCCATGCTCTTGACGGCATTTGTCATTTCAGTTTTTTCCTATCGCCGGCAGAAAAAACTGGCAGAAAGAATAAACCGGGAGTTAGAATTGAGGCGACAATAGGATACAGCGCTTCTTTCGTTGCGGCTTACGAGGTGGTAGGATTGAACTTGAGCATTGATTTTCAAGGAGATATCATGTATAATTGTTCTATGAATCTATGAAAGGTGCGTACACCAATGATTATTACGATCGCCTGAAAACTGAATAAAGGCGCAGAGCATGACTGAGGGGTATACCCCTCTGGGTCAGTGCGCCATTTTTGAGGTACTTTCGGATAGTGGGAACCGCAGGACGCAGCCACAACGGGAGCTGCTTCGCTGCGGTATTTTTGCGCCCTTTTTCAGGTACCGACGCCATATAGGAACGATTCCATATCAAATCTTATGTTCAAGGAGAAAAACCAATTATGATAATCAAACTGGAACCTATCAATGAGAATAACAGAGATGCTGTTCTGGCCCTTTCTGTGCGGGAGGATCAGCCCTTCGTCGCCCCAAACGACGTCTCTCTGCGAGAGGCGGATGAGGCGAACGCGGAGCAGCCCGGCATGGCCCGGCCCTTTGCCATCTATGCAGATGAGAAGCTGGTGGGCTTCTGCATGTTCGCATTCAATCCTGAAGAAGAGGACGAGGATGACCGCTACTGGCTATGGCGCTTCATGATCGACCGGAACGAACAGGGCAAGGGCTATGGCCAGGCCGCCCTGCAGGAGATCATCAAATACTTCAAAGAAAACGGCGCCGACCGGCTCTTCCTGTCCACCGGGCCGGAGAACGAGCGAGGTCTGCACATCTATCATAAAGCCGGCTTCCGGGAGACCGGCATCATCGACAACGATGAGGCTGTGCTGATGCGGATGCTCAAAGGCCCCAACCGGATCATCAAGAATTTATACGGCGTGGATGTGGATAAGGCCATGCGCATCAAGGGCAGGAAGGGCTACGGCGTCAGCATTGCCGTCCAGGCCGGAGACGGTGATTTCCTCACCTACTGTGCCGGCAGCGGCCGGTACGGCGAGGACTTCCCCGTGAACCCGGATATGCTGTTCCAGGCGGGTTCTGTATCGAAGCCCATGTTTGCGCTGACCCTCCTGCGGTACGTGGACAAGGGGCTCATCGACCTTGACGCGGATATCTCGGGCGTGGTGCCGGAATTCGTCAAGAAGGGCCCCGTGACCTTTGCCGCCCTGCTCAGCCACACGGCGGGCTACAACCTGCACGGCTTCCCCGGCTACC
>JAUNNH010000027.1 GCA_030531505.1 Eubacteriales bacterium | reverse complement strand
ACGGGCTCCACAACAGTGGGCTCCTCGACGGGAGTCTCGGTCGGGGTCTCGACATCGTTCTCGACGACGTCATTCACAACGTCAGCCTCCTCGTTGGTGGCAGCCACCTCTTCAGTGACCTCCTCCACGATCGGCTCCACAACGACGGGAACCGCGTCAAGCTTGACCTTCAGGGTCTCCGCCGTCACGGTCTCGATCTTCAGCTCCGCCTTCACCGCGGGGACATACCCTTCCGCTTCCGCGTCATAGGTATATACGCCCGGGGCCAGCAGATAGCTGCCGTCCTCCTCCGCCGAAACAATTTCCTCGCCCGCATAAACGGTAACGACGGCATTGCCCGGCTCGAATTCCACGCGCTGATATACTTCCTCTGCGCCCATCTCCCCGGCGAACGCCGTGGTCCCGAGCGAGAGAAGCATGACCAGTGCCAGGATGAGAGACAGGGTCTTCTTCATCTGTTTCATTGGCTGTGCCTCCTATCATACAGCGTCCGGTCTCTTCCGGCCGCTGTGGATCTACTTAGTCTTTATAATAAAGAAGGGATGCGGTCCCGGCCCTCTGAGAGGCGGGGCTCCGCCTGTCCTTTTCTTTTTCTTTTTTCCGGTTCTTCTCGTACCACTCGAGGAAGGAACCGAAGATTTCCTTCTCGGCGCGCTCGCGCACTTTCACCGCGTCTTCATACTCCTCAAAGAGGCCGAGGTAATAGGTTTTACCCTTGAAGCTGATCTGCGCGCGCCAGCCGTTGCCGATCCGGATCACGCCGGTGTGGCCGCTGGTGTTGTCGCAGCGGCGGCGTCTGGGGCTGATCATCTCCACACAGGTCCCGTCCACATAGTGCAGGGGGACTTGCTTCTCCGGGTGCTGCGCACAGCCGCAGCTCTTCACGCCGATATGCACAAGCTCGTTGTAGCTGTAGGCTTTCTCTCTCCCGCACTCGCAGGAACAGAGCCAGAGCACGCTGCCCGCGCGGCGCTCCTCCAGCGGATGCAGGGCCGTGAGCTTTCCAAAGTGCTGGCCGCTGATGTCCCGCGCCCGCGCACGGCCGTTCTCCCGCTTGAGGCAGCCGCAGCTCACCGTGTTGCCGTTCAGCAGTCGACTCACCGTGACTTCTGCCTCGCCGCCGCAGTCGCAGCGGCAGCGCCAGACGTAATTGCTGCCTTTTTTCCCGAGACGCTCGACCGCGGTCAGCCGCCCAAAGCGTCTGCCGGTCAGATCAAACGGCGCTCTGCCCACGATTTACGCCTCCCTTCTGCCTCATTTCAGGGAGGTTCCGGCAAATCTGCCGCGTCTCTGCCGCATTCGCCCCGGTCTCCCGTCGGTGCCCCAGGCACCGGCAGTCCGATCATGGTTCCCGGAGCTGTCCTGTGTTGAATCCCGGCCCGCATCCGGCCGGAAAATGCAAGGATCTGCTTATTTCAAGCCAAAATGTATGGAAAGGGCAGGCGAACCGTTCCGATCCGGCACGGCGCCGCCTTGTTCGCGCTCCCTCCGCCGTTTCCGGCGGCGGGATATACTATGGCCCACTCTGATTCATCCTCAGTTTAACGGTTGCCCGCATTGAATACCACGGCTAAATTGCGGCAATTCTGCGGCGATTCTTGATTATGCTTGTCATTTTGAGTATTATTTAATCAGCGAAGTAAAGAGCAGTTCCGCCGCGGATGCGGCATGGAACATGAGCTGGATCACATTGTCCGGAGGACCTATGAGAGAGACAATCTACGTCGTTGATGATGAGAAAAACACACGCGAGCTGATCGCCGCTTTCCTGAAGCGGGAGGACTACCGCGTACAGACCTTTGCCGACGGGGCTTCCCTGCTCGCGGCCTGTGAGGCGGCTGTCCCGGACCTGGTGATCCTCGACATCCTGATGCCGGGGATAGACGGGCTGAGCGTCTGCTCCTCCCTCCGGCACAGCTACGAGACGCTGCCCATCATCATCGTCTCCGCCAAGGACAGCCCCTACGACCGGGTGACCGGTCTGACCCTGGGCTGCGACGACTATGTGGTCAAGCCCTTTCTCCCCCTGGAGCTCGCCATGCGCGTGCGTGCCCTGCTGCGGCGCCGCAGTGTACAGGCTGCAGCGCCGGAGGGCTCGGCGGAGCTGGTCTACGGGCCGCTCACGCTCTATCCCGAGCGGCGCAGCGCGACGCTCGCGGGCGAGGCCTTCCCTCTCACCCCCACCGAGTACGATTTCCTCGCCTTCCTGATCCGCCGCGCCGGCGCGGCGGTGAGCCGGGAGGAGCTGCTCAAGTCGCTGTGGCAGGTGGACTGGGAAGCCGACACCCGCGCCACGGATGATCTGGTCAAGCGTCTGCGGCGCAAGCTGCGCGAGCGGAACAGCCCCCTGAAGATCGAGACGGTCTGGGGCTTCGGCTTCCGCCTGACGCTCGACGGTGAGAACACATGAGACAGCAGACCTTACGCCGCCGCATCTTTCTCATAATGCTCCCGCTGTTCCTGCTGCCTCTTCTCACCTGCCCGATCTATTATCTGACCGCGCGGCACTACGCGCGCGAAGCGGAGGAAAAAGCTCTCCGAACCGTGCAGACGGGCGTGCTGCAGATCCTCGCGGTCTGCCGGGAGGAGACGGACACAGAGAAGAGCGTGCGGCGCTTTTTCGGTCGGACCGACGCCTATATGGCGCACAGCGCCGGCGACACAGGCCTCCTGGTCTTCTCGCGGGATCTCCGGATCCTGTATCCGCGCGGCAGGGAGCTGTATACCGCGCTGCAGCCGCTTGCCGACGGCGTCGCCGCCTCCATCCGGAGCGGCAAGACGGAAGACAGTGCTCTGATCACCGCGTCGGACGACACGCCGTACAGGATCGCTGTCGCCGCGGCGGATACCGGGAGCGATCAGATCGGGTACATTGTCACCTATGCCCACGCCGCGGAGACCGCCGCGTGGGTCAAGACTGCGACGTGGGTCGTTCTGATCGTTTCGGCCCTCTCATCGCTTCTCTCTTTCCTCTTGAGCGACCTTGCCATCCGTGGCATCTGCCGGCCGCTTCATCTGCTCGAGCAGGAGGCAGCGCGCATCGGCGGCGGTGACTACTCCCCGATCGAGCGGAGCTTCTCCCTGCAGGAGCTGGAGGATCTGCGCCTCTCCATGAACGCCATGGCCGCGCAGCTCCGGCACGCCGAGAAGACGCAAAAGGATTTCTTCGCCGGGATCACCCACGACCTGCGCTCGCCGCTTGTCTCCATCGGCGGCTACGCGCAGGGCATCGCCTGCGGCGTTTTCTCGCCGCCCGGCGAGGCCGCGCAGCGGATCATGGACGAGAGCAAACGCATGACGGAGCTTTTGGACCGGATGGCGGAGCTCACGCAGCTCGAAAGCTATCTCGTGGATGTCCGCAACAGCAGCTTCCGCGTCACCGAGGAGACGGAGGAATGTCTCGAGCGTTTCGAGCATGACGCGGCAGAGCGGGGCGTCGCGCTTCGGCTCCAGGCCGACGGCACGGCTCTCCGGGCGCAGGGCAACAGCGAGCTCTTCCACGCCGCGCTCGACAACCTCCTCAGCAACGCCCTGCGCTATGCCAAAACGGAGATCGAGGTAGCGCTGCGCGCCGAGGGCGGACAGGTGCTCGTCACCGTCGCGGACGACGGGGACGGGATCCGCGAGGAGGATCTGCCCCGCGTCTTCCAGCGCTTCTTCAAGGGCCCGGGCGGCCAGCACGGGCTGGGCCTCGCGATCGCCTGGCACGCCGCCGCGCACATGGGCGGCAGCCTCACGGCAGCGAACCGGCCGGAGGGCGGCGCCATCTTCACGCTTTCGCTCCCGCAGAAAGAACAATAAAAAAGGCCTGCCGCATCGGCAGGCTTTTCACAACGGCGACATGCTGTCGCCGTTGTGAAAGGCAAAAGCAGAAACTTTCAAAAGTTTCTGCTTTTGTAGTATTAAAACGCGAGAGGGAATACCCAATCCCCTCTCGCGCTCTCCCCATGCTTGTCCTGACGGCTTGCGTGGCGGTTTTTCTTTTCGGTGCCTGCCGCATCGGCAGGCCTTTTTATCGCGCCCTATGCGGCAAAGGCCGGGCTGCATGTGCAGCCCGGCCCCGCGGCGGATAGTCCCCGGAACCGGAGGACCTCTCCGGACGCTTGACAAAACGCCGTTTTCGTTGTATCTCTGTAAACAGGATTTACAGGACTGCAGACGGGCAGCTTTATCTCTCTCGCCGCCCGGCGTTCTGTCCGCGTTTAGTATGTGCTTACAGCGCGTCTTTATCCCATTCATTCGGAGGTCTGATCATGGAAACTGCATCCAGCGTGCTGATGGCGGCGGCTACCGTCGTGTTCGTCGTGCTGCTCATCAAGATCCTGCTCAAGCCCATCAAGGGCATTCTGAAGTTTTTGATCCACGCCGTCTTCGGTTATCTGCTGCTCTTTCTGGTGAGCTTTCTCGGGGATTTCATCGGGCTCGATATCCAGATGAATCTCGTGAACGCGCTGATTGCCGGCTTCTTCGGTATCCCCGGCGTGATCGTCCTGGCCCTCGCGAGCTTCCTTTTCTGAGTTTTTCTTTTCCCCCGCGGCATGGCGTTCTGCCATGCCTTTTTTCTTTTTCTCTGTCACATTTTGCCGCGCTTAGGTGTATAGAGAGTGAAGGCAAAACGGAAAGGAGGCGGTGCACATGGAGAGCAGCCTGCAGCGTACGGGCAGGAGCATCCAGGATATCTACGCCGCACAGGCCGACCGCGTCTACCGCGTCGCGTATCTGTATATGAAAAACCGCTATGACAGCGAGGACGTCGTGCAGGACGTCTTCGTCAAGCTGATCGGGGAGCTGCGAAAGGGCAAGGCTTTCAAGAACGGCGAACACGAGAAGGCATGGCTCATCGTGACCACGGCCAACACCTGCAAAAACCGGCTGCGCCTGAAGAGCCGGAGCGAGCTGAATCTCGACGACTTCGAGCATCTCAGCGCAGCGCAGCCGGAGCACTCCGACGTACTCGATGCGATCCTCGCGCTCCCAGACAATTACAAGAGTGCCGTGTACCTATTTTATTATGAGGGCTACCGCACGGACGAGATCGCCGGGATGCTCCGCGAGCGTCCCGCCACCATACGCGTCTGGCTCTCCCGGGCCAGGAAGCTTTTGAGAAAGGAACTGGGAGGTGACTTCTTTGATTGACAAACGTCTGCATCAGGCCATGGACCTGCGCCTCGGCGAGGGCGAGAAGGCTCTGCTCTGGCAGGAGATCGTCCGGGCCGCCGAGAAGGATGCGCCTCCCGCTGAGGAGGAAATGACCATGAAACATAAATCCCTACAGACCACCCTGCGCATCGTGCTGATCGCCGCGGTGCTGACCTGCATTTTTACCGTGACCGCATCCGCCACCGATCTGCTCGGCCTGCGCGCCATCCAGCTGCCGGAGCCGAGCGCTCCGACCGCCGCGGCCGCGACGATCGTCCCCGCCGCGAGTGAGACCGCCGCTCCCGCCGAGAGCGAGGCGCCGGTCTTCGTCTCCATCACACAGCCGCAGGCCGTGCCGGAGGAGCTCGACGCTGCCGTAAAGGAGAAGGTCGAGAATGCCCGCGCCGCCTGGAGCGAGTGGCGCACATGGAAAGAGACGAGCCCGGAGCTGCCGCAGAACCCCACCGTCTTCGACTTCAGCGCCCTCGGCAGCGGCCTCGTCGATATCGTGGAGGAGGACGACGGCAGTCTCACGCTCCGCTTCTACGGGAAAGAGCAGATGAACTTTGAAGACGGCGAGCTGCGCTTCACCGGCGAGGCGCTGGAGACGCGCCGCGCCAGCGCCGAGGAGGCCGCCGCGCACGACGCCTACATGGCCTACATGTCCACCGAGTACGGCGACTACGATTTCAACTACGACATCCACAGCGCCCGCGAGGCCGAGAAACTCGAAGAGATCGCGGCGAAATACGGCCTGGCGCTCCGCCGGGATCTCCACCTGCTCTGGAGCCGGGAGACCGTCGAGGAGTCGGACGCGGAGAACAACGCCCGCAACGGCACCGACTTCCACACCGACACGAGCGACCCGCGCTTCCTTACGAACGCCGCGCTCTGCGAGCGCATCCGGGAGATCGGCTGTCACGGCGAGCTCTTCCGCGAGACGCCCGCCGGCTTCGACAAGCTCTACTACTTCGACGAGGGGACCTTCGGCGTCTCGTATTATGTTAACCTTCCCTCCGGTGAGCGCGTGAGCTGCTACGCGTACAACTCAGTCTACTCCACACTCTCGAGCGGGCGCGAGATCGTCTCGCGCATCGCCGACCCCGCCGCGCTGCAAACCCGGACGCACACGGCCCCGGACGGCACCGAACTCACGATCCTGCGCGGAGGCGAGCAGGTCTTCCTCTACACCTATCTGGAGGGCTCCTTCCTGGAGGAGGAGATCAGCGGCGCGGCGGACCTGAGCGACGCGGATGTGGATTACATCGCGGACTTCCTTCTCTATCAGAACATCGGCAAATGACGCAAAGCGCCCCGGTTCATGACGAACCGGGGCGCGTTGCGTTTGCGCTTATGCTTACAGCTCCTCGATGTTGGTGACGTCCTTGATGGCGTTGAGCTCGTTGAAGAGCGCGCCGTCGAGCTTTTCCTTGCTGGTCTGGACCTGCAGCACCGCGCAGTAGCGGTGGTCGTCCCCCTCGTTGATGCGGGTGATCTCAAGGTCGGTGAGCTTGATGCTCTGGCGTCTCAGCGCCGCCATGATCTGTTCGATGCAGGCCGAGCGCCGGTACTCCACATAGAGGTTCACGTCCTCCACCCGGCGCACGAAGCGGTACTCAAACTTGCTGAGAAGCATCTCGGCCAGCAGCACCATCGCCGTGGTGAAATAGGCCAGCTCCAGATAGCCCGCGCCGCAGACGAGGCCCACAGCCGACATGGTCCAGAGACCGGCCGCCGTGGTAAGGCCCTTCACGCGCTTGCGCTTGGTGACGATGATCGTGCCCGCGCCGATGAAGCCGATACCCGCGATGGCCTGCGCGCCCATACGGGAGATATCCGTGTAGAGATGCATGACCTGATAGAGATAGAGGTTCGTGAGGATCGTCACGGACGCGCCGAGGCAGATCAGGATGTGCGTGCGGAAGCCAGCCGGGCGGCGCTTGAACTCACGCTCCATACCGACCAGGCCGCCGCAGATCACCGCAGAGACCATGCGCACCATCACCGCCAGGAACGTCATCTCCCGGGCGAAATCAAAGATATGCAGCATGCGGCACCTCCTCAGACTTCCTCGATGGCGACGATGCCATCGAGCATGGCGATCCGGGCCAGGAGCTCGGTGTGCGGCCCGCGGCGCGGCAGCTGCACGGTGAAGAGCCCTCGCACATGCTGCTCGCCGTTCTGCTCCACCTTGCCGATGTCCACGTCGTAGATGCGGATGTCGCGGTCCTTCACACAGTTGACAACCGCGCCGAGATACTCGATACTGTCCATCTCCACGTAGAAGTTCATGTTGCGGGAGGTGGCCAGGATGTTGTCGTCGATGAGCGGGAAGATACGCATGACCAGCACGATCAGGATCGTGCCGACGATCAGGCACTCATAGAAGCCCGCCCCGATGGCGAGTCCCATACAGGCCGAGGCCCAGAGGCAGCTCGCCGTCGTCAGGCCCTTGACCTCCTGCCGCTCGGTCAGCAGGATGGTGCCTGTCCCGATGAAGCCGACGCCGCTCACGATGCGCGCGCCGAGGCGCACCACGTCGGTCCGGCGGCCAACGATTGCATAGGCCTCCGCCCACTGGGTGTCAAGCATCAGATCGAGATACTGGCTCAGGATCTGCGTCGAGGCGGCGGCGATCGCCACCAGCATGTAGGTGCGGAAGCCCGCCGGACGGTTCTTCCGCTCGCGGTCGAGCCCGATCAAGCCGCCCATGAGCATCGCGAGGACGATGCGCAGCATCATGGAGGCCATGTTCAGCTCCCGCAGATAGATCAGATAGTGTTCCATACAACACCTCGAAAACACGCGAAGCGCTGAGAGATCAGCGCTTCTCTGTCGCTTTGTTAAATTATACCATGTTTTGCCGGTTTTTCAAGAGGCATTTTTAGATAATCTGCCGGAATTGCTCAGGCGCTCTCCGCCGGGAACAGCCGCGCGAGCAGCGGAGGCAGCTCCGAGAGCGCGCGGATCTCGAAATCCGCCGGGATGTCCGCGCGCGGCGCTTCGCCGCGGTGGTTGAACCAGCAGCTGCGGATCCCGGCGTTGCGCGCGCCGCGGATATCGGAGCTCAGGCTGTCGCCCACCAGCAGCGCCCGCTCCCTGTCGAAGCCCGGGATGCGCCCGACGCTGCGCTCGAAGAAGGCCGCGCTCGGCTTCACCGCGCCGAGCTCCTCGGAGACGAAGATCTTTTCAAAATACGGGGCGATGCCCGCGCTCGCGATGCGCCCGGCCTGCACCTTCGGCGTGCCGTTGGAGATGATATAGAGCTCGTAGCGCCCGTGCAGCGCCTCGAGCAGTTCCTCCGCACCGGGCATGAAGTAGTGCCCGACGGCGAGATTGTCCTCGTAGCGGTCGCGGGCCTCCGGACCGGAGGCGGCGATGCCGTACTCCGAAAAGAGGATCTCAAAGCGGCGGGTCAGGGTCTCCTCCCGCGTCTGCTTCCCCTCCTCCAGCAGCTCCCACTGGCGGCGGTTGATGGCGCTGTAGCGGCGCAGGATCTCCTCCCGCGGCTCGAGGCCCATCTCCCGCAGTGTCTTGGAGAGCGCAGCGGCTTCGGCTTTATGGAAGTCCAGGATCGTGTCGTCCAGGTCAAGCAGGACGGCGGGGCGGCGCCTCACAGCTGCTTCACCGCCTCGGCTACCGCGGAAAAGCCCATGCGGAGCGAGGCCTTCACGAGGACGCTGTCCCCTTTCTGCAGGAAGGTCGGGAGCGCCGCGATCAGCGCCTCCCGGGTCTCGAACCAGTGCGCCCTCTCCCCCGCGCCCTCGGCAAAGCAGCGTGCGAGCGGTCCCGCGGTCAGGAGCAGATCCACGCCCTTCTCGCGGGCGTAGCGCCCGACCTCCCGGTGCATGTCCGCGCCGCCCTCTCCGAGCTCGCGCATGTCGCCCAGGATGGCGACGTGCCGGCCGGGGAGCTGCATCAGCGAGTCGATGCCGCATGCCACGGAATCGGGATTGGCGTTATAGCTGTCGTCGATCAGGGTAAGGAAGCCGGTATCCACCATGGCGCCGCGGCGGCCCACTGTGCGGAAGGACGCGATGCCGGCCGCGATCTCCTCCCCACCGAGGCCGAAGGCGAGGCCGATGGCCGCGCCCTCCAGCGCCGCGTAGACGAGGTGCTGTCCATAGGCCGGAATCGTCACCGGGACACGCCCGCCGTCCCAGACGAGCGTGAAGTCCGTCCGCTCCTCCCCGACGTACCGGATCTCCTCCGCGCGCAGATCGTTCTCCGCCCCGAGGCCGACCAGGATCCGCCGCTGCGGGCAGCGCAGCGCGCGCAGGTAGGGATCGTCGCCGTTTACGACGACGACGCCGTCCTCCGGCAGGAAGGGCAGCAGCTCGGTCTTGGCGCGGAAGACCCCGTCCAGATCCCCGAGCATCTCCAGATGCGCGTGGCCGATGCGGGTAAAGACCGCCATGCGCGGCTGCGCGATGCGCGCGATCTCCGTCATCTCCCCGAAGCCGGAAATGCCCAGTTCCACTACGGCGACCTCGTGCTCCGGCTCGATGCGCGAGACGGTCATCGGCACGCCGATCTGGTTGTTGAGGTTGCCCTCCGTCTTGAGTACGTTAAAGCGCTGCGCAAGCACGGCGGCGATCATCTCCTTGGCGGAGGTCTTGCCGACGCTGCCGGTCACGCCCACCACGGGCAGGCTGAGCGTCGCCCGGTAGGCCAGGGCGATCTGCTCGAGTGCCTTCTGCACATCCGGCACCAGCAGTACCGCACGCTCCTCCCCCTCCGGCAGGCGCTCGGCCAGGCAGCAGGCCGCGCCCCGGTCGAAGGCCGCGGCGATATAGTCGTGCCCGTCCACCTTCTCGCCCTTATAGGCGACGAAGAGGTCCCCCGGCTGCACCTTGCGGCTGTCGATCACGACATGGCCGAGTTCCCTGTCCTCATAGTCCGCGCGGCTCATCCGGCCCTGACAGGCCGCTGCCGCCTGTGATATCGTAAAAGCTTTCATAGTCTATCCTCCAAAACAGAAAGAGTATACCACAGCCGCCCGCTCTTGCAAAGTCTTCCCGCGTGAAAAAAAGTAGTGCAAACTGCGCGGAGATATGCTATACTCTTTTTGTTGACTAAAAACATATATGAGGGATTTTTATGCAGTATGTGGTGGTGGACCTGGAGTGGAACCAGGCGATGAGCTCCAAGTCCTCCGTATTCAATAAGCTCCCCATCCATCTGCGGGGGGAGATCATCGAGATCGGTGCGGTGAAGCTGAACGAGGATATGACGCCCGGCGAAGAGTTTACCATCGACGTGCGCCCCGTCTACTTCCGGCGCATGCATTACAAGGTCAAAAAGATCACCGGCTTCGACAAGGACCGCCTCTCCCACGGGCTGGGCTTCCCCGAGGCGCTGGAGCGTTTCCGCGCCTGGTGCGGGGACGACGTCACCTTCCTGACCTGGGGCTGCGACGATCAGGGCATCCTCGAGCAGAACATCATCATCCATGACCTGGACTGGGACTGGATCGCGGGCTGGGTGAACCTGCAGCTTATCTATAACCTCCAGACCGGCGGGGACAAGAACCAGAAGTCGCTCGCGAGCGCCATGGAGCACTTCGGCATCGAGCAGACACGCGTCGCGCACGACGCGCTGGGCGACGCCTACAACACCGCCCTGGTCAGCACCCACCTCGACATGGAGGAGGGACTGCGGCTCTATCCCGAGGCCGGGCGTATCCTCGCCGCGCGCATGCCGAACTTCCATCCGAAAGAAGAGAATGCCGGCCCGATGCCGATCCAGCACGAGAGCTTTGAGGACTTTGAGAGCAAGGCGGCCGCCTTCGCCGACCCGCGGCTGGACGGGCTGTGCTGCCCGGTCTGCGGCGCGGAACTCGAAGGGGTCCGCTGGGTCAACCAGGGGGATCAGCGCTACATGAATCTCTACAGCTGCCCCGAGCACGGCAGCTATCTGGTTCGCGCCCGTTTCCGCAAGGACCAGGACCACAACACCTGGGTCGCGAACAAGCTGGTCTACGAGGCCGACGAGGAGATGCAGGACTTCTATCGCACGAAGGCCACGCAGGCCCGCCGCCGCGGCCGCGGCCATTCCTCCCGGAAAAATCGCCCGGCAAATAAACAGTAAAAAAACAGCGCCCCGTCGGGCGCTGTTTTTTATATCTCGTTCTGTCCGCCTGTGCGCTTCTGATAGGCGCGCAGCAGCTTCATCACGCGGGGCGGCAGCGTTCCCTTCCAGGCGAGCCTGACGTGGATCGCGATCCCGTCGTCGTACGGCCGCGAGACGATGCCGGGCACCTCGCTCTTCAGATACTCGGGCAGGATGGCGATCCCGCCGAAGGAGAGGATCCGTGGCGCCAGCTCCCGCGCGCGCTCCGCGATCGCGGTCTCATAGTGTACGCCCCGCTCATTGAGCTGGTCGAGCGCGGCGATCAGATGCGGGAACTGCTTCCCCCGGTCCGAGCGCAGCAGCAGGGTCTCGCCCTCCAGATCCTCCGGGCGGATCACGCTCTTCCCGCTCAGGCGGCTGTTCTCCCGCGTGATAATGACGTGCCGCACCGCGGCGGCTTCGACCGAGCGGACCGCCGGGTCCAGGATGAACTCCTCCGGGATGAGATAGAGCGCGCCCGGCGTCCAGCGGCTGTTGTCCAGCAGCTCCGTGAACCGGCAGTCGAACAGGTTGATGTGCAGGAAGGGATCGATCTCCCAGAAGGCGGCGACGACCCGGTCCTTGATCGCGGCGGAGAGTATGTCGTAATAATACAGGCTCATCTGTTCATCGCTGCTCGCGAGCTCGGTCAACGTTTTTTCATACTCGTCCAGAATCCGCTTCGCGTGCTGATAGAAGCGCTCCCCTGCCGGCGAGGGCTGGAGGCGGCGGTTGCTGCGCTCAAAGAGCTGCACGCCCAGCTCCTCCTCCATCTTTTTCAGATTCTGCGTCACGGCGGACTGCGTCATATAGAGGGCCTCGGCCGCGCGCGTCAGGTTTCGCCGTTCATAGGCCAGCACAAAAAGCTCCATCTGCCGGATCGTCACCGCCGCCGCCCCCTGTCATTAGCATTTCTTATCATTGATTATACTTTATAATTTCACAAATGTCTACCATTTCTATATAATCTGACCAGACACCATCCCGCAGAATACTATTATTATTAGAATGAGGTGCATCAACATGGAAATGAACAGAAGAAGCTTCCTGAAGGCCGGCGCCGCGGCCGCTCTCGGTCTCGCCCTGTCGGGCAAGGCCCTGCCGAATACCCGCGCCTACGCCGAAGAGTCCGCCTCCCTCCCCGAGGATTTCGCCTCCATGATCGCGGAGTCCACCGTCGTCACCGAAGCGATCACATCCTTTGCCGAGGAGCATGAGTACGACATCGTCGTGGTCGGCGCCGGCACCACGGGCGTGCCCGCGGCCATCTCCGCCTACCAGAGCGGCGCGTCGGTCGCCGTGCTGCAGAAGCAAGCCATGATCATCGCGCAGGGCAACCTCTGCGCCAAGGTCGTCAAGGAGAAGTCCACCGAGATCGGCATGCGCCAGTACATCCACTACAACCACAAGCTTTACGACTACCGCAACGACCCGAAGCTCTGGGAGCGCTACGTCGACCGCTCGGAGGAGGCGGTGAACTGGCTCATCGCGGAGCTGGAGAAGGCCGGTTTCGAGGATTTCCGGGAGAGCGACAGCAAGGACCACGTCTACGAGGACGGCAACTGCTATCTCGAGGGGTTGCTCTTCCCCGCCCAGATGATCGCCCCTATGCAGGCGCTCGGCGCGGCCTATGAAGACAAGATCGACTTCTACTATGAGACCCCCGCCGTGCAGCTCGTAAAAGAGGGCGGCCGGATCGTCGGCGTCATCGGCAAAAACAAGGCGGGCGAGTTCGTCAAGTTCACCGCAAAGAAAGGCGTTATCCTCGCCACCGGCGACTACCAGAACAACATCGCCATGCGCCGCCGCTACAACCCCGATACCCTGAACTTCACCACGAAACAGTCCATGAAGACCGGCGACGGCCACCTGATGGCCATGGCCGCCGGCGGCCAGATCTGCCCGGGTGTCCACTCCAAGATGGTCCACGGTACCAGCATCATGCGTGAGGAGCCGCTGCTCGCGGTCAACGGCGACGGCGTGCGCTTCATGGAGGAGGATATCGAGTATTGCCGCCGCAACACGATCCTCAAGGAGATGAAGGACCCCTTCATGTGGTCTCTCTTCGATGCCAACTACTTCGATTACGTCTACGGCTGGGGCAGCGATCCCACCGTCCCGACGGTCGCCAACGGCACTCCCGAAAAGCTGGCGGCCTACATCGAGAAGGGCAGCGTCCTCACGGCCGATTCCATCGAGGAACTCGCCGAGATGATGGAGGTCGATCCCGTGCAGCTCAAGGCGACGGTCGATCACTACAACGAGCTCTGCGCCGAGGGCTTCGACTATGACTTCGGCAAGCCCAGCAAGTACATGAAGCCGGTGGATACCGCTCCGTTCTACGCGGTCAAGCGCGTCTACCAGGTCTCCGCCATCGTCGACGGCTTAAAGATCAACGTCGACGGCCAGGTGCTGGATATGGACAACCAGCCGATGGAAGGCCTCTATGCCGCGGGCAACTGCTCCGGCGGCTTCTACGGCGACGTGGATTATTCGCTCGACACGATGGGTCTCTCCATCGGCCGCTGCGTCACCTTTGGCTATCTTGTCGGCAAGGACGTCGCCGCCCTCTGATCCCGATACAACAGGCAAGCGCCCGGACCATCGTCCGGGCGCTGTTTTTTTATTCGTCGTCTTCGTCTTCCTCGTCCGGCCGGGATGGGCGGCCCGCTCGACCCAGGCCTTTCTCCACGGCGTCGGCGATGCGCCGTCCCAGGTCCGCGCCCCAGGCGCTCAGGTTCCCGATCCCGCGGGCAAACTCTTCCCCGAGCTGACCGGGGATGTCCCCATCCATATTCAGATCCAGGTGCTCGCTGTGAACGCTCTCACCCGCGAAGGCGCTGCCGGCGATCTCATCGCAGGTGACGTCGCCGCCCGCGGTGACGCTGCCGTCCACATCGTCGCAGGTGACGTCCCCGCCCGCGGTGACATTGCCCCTGACATTGTCGCAGGTCACGTCCCCGCCTGCGCGCACATTGCCGGAGACGCTGTCACAGGTCACGTCTCCGCCCGCCTCCACAAAACCGTACACCGCGCCGCAAGTCAGGTCCCCGCCCGCGGCGGCATTACCGCTGACTTCGCCCGAGATCTCCAGATCGAAGCTGCAGCTGACGTTCTGCGCCGGGCCTTCATACTGGAAACGGAACACCCGCTCCGCCTCACTCTGGCTGCCGATCAGCTCGTGGCCGTGATAGAGCACGGCATAGAAGCCCTCATCGTCCGGCCAGGGGAATGACGGTCCATCCGTCCCGGCCTCAACCGGTATCACCTCTGCCTTTGCCCGACCGAAGAGCGTGTCGATGCTCACGCCGAAGAGGTCCGCCAGCAGCGGCAGCACCGCGAGATCCGGGCAGGAGTTGCCCGTCTCCCATTTGCTCACCGCCTGATAGGAGATGCCGAGCTCGTTCGCCAGCTGCTCCTGGGTGAGTCCCCTGTCCTTGCGCAGACGCATAATGATTCTGCCCATCGTTTCGTTCATGTCTCTGTCCTCCTCCAAAAGATCCGGCTGCCCTTTCGCCTCGTATTGTACGCAAAAGGGGCGGAAAAGCCAATAAACTGTTCGTTGAAATGCAGAACAGGCGAATTCAACCGGTGGTTGAGTTGCGTTCCTTCCCTCTTATACCACAGTCCGCCGTCTTTTGCAACTTGCCCCTTGACAAGCGCAGACAGCGGGTCTATAATCACAGCATAACGATAGGAATTATGAAAGGGGACCGGACTGGCGTATGACAGGCTTTCGCTGTGAGCTCTGTTGTTCCGCGCGCTGTGAGATGCGCGTGCGTTTCGCCATGCCCGTATGAGGTCTCCGACAGAGGATCGCTTTTATGCCGGGGAGCCCATTGGGCTCCCCGGTTTTTTGTATCCAGAATCTCTCACTCCGGAAAGGCTGGTGCCGCTGATGTTCATCCTCTCCAGACGATGTAGACGCTGAAAGCTCTCTTATCCAAAACCATCTTCACACCATACACTGTTTCAGGAGGAATATATCATGTCTCATATCTATACGTCCGCCGATCAGCTGATCGGGAAAACGCCCCTGCTGGAGCTCACGCACATCGAAAAGGAAGAAAAGCTCGAGGCGACTGTGCTCGCGAAGCTTGAGTATTTTAACCCCGCCGGTTCCGTGAAGGACCGCGTCGCCAAGGCTATGATCGACGACGCCGAGGCCAAGGGCCTGCTGAAGCCCGACTCCGTCATCATCGAACCCACCTCCGGCAACACCGGCATCGGTCTCGCCTCCGTGGCGGCGGCCCGCGGCTACCGCATCATCATCGTCATGCCCGAGACCATGAGCATGGAGCGCCGCCAGCTGATGAAGGCCTACGGCGCGGAGCTCGTGCTCACCGAGGGGTCCAAGGGCATGAAGGGCGCCATCGCCAAGGCCGACGAGCTCGCCAAAGAGATCCCCAACGCCTTTATCCCCGGCCAGTTTGTCAATCCCGCCAACCCCGCCGCCCATTTCGCCACCACCGGTCCGGAGATCTGGGAAGATACGGACGGCAAGGTCGACATTTTTGTCGCCGGCGTCGGCACCGGCGGCACCGTAACCGGTGTGGGCCAGTATCTCAAGGCGCAGAATCCCGCCGTGCAGGTCGTGGCGGTCGAGCCCGCCTCGTCCCCCGTGCTCTCCAAGGGCACGGCCGGCGCCCATAAGATCCAGGGCATCGGCGCGGGCTTCGTGCCCGATGTGCTGGATACCGCCGTGTACGATGAGATCATCGCCGTCGAGAACGAGGACGCCTTCGCCGCCGGGCGGCGCGTCGGCCGCGCTGAAGGCGTGCTGGTCGGCATCTCCTCCGGCGCTGCGGTCTGGGCCGCGATCGAGCTGGCGAAGCGCCCGGAGAACAAGGGCAAGACCATTGTGGCGCTGCTCCCGGACACCGGAGACCGCTATCTCTCCACTGCGCTTTTTGGTGAATGAGCATGGACCACATGCTGATGCTTTCGATCGCGCGAGTCGCGCAGGAACTGGAGAAAAACGAGGCCCCGGCCGCAGCGGACACGGTGGATTTCAGCGCATACCGCACACGCGCGGAGAAGCTGACGGATCTGCTGATCGATGCGCTCTTCCCCCGCCACGCCGTGGAGGCCGTGACGCGGGAGAGTTCCCTGGTACGTGCCGTTGAGCTGCTGGAGATCTGCCTCAACGCCGTGCTCCCTTCGCCTGAGCGGACAGAGGAGGTCCTCCTTACGCTGCTCGATTCGCTGCCCGAGGTCCGCCGCCAGCTGCAGACCGATCTCAAGGCCGCCTATCAGGGGGACCCTGCCGCCACCAGTCTGGACGAGGTCATCCTCTGCTACCCGGCTTTCACCGCGATCAGCACCTACCGCCTCGCGCATGTGCTGTACCTCCAGAAGGTGCCGCTGCTGCCGCGGCTGATGACCGAGTACGCCCACCGTCTCACCGGGATCGATATACACCCCGGCGCGACCATCGGCGACTCCTTCTTCATCGATCACGGCACCGGCGTCGTGATCGGGGAGACGACCACCATCGGGACCGGCGTCAAGCTCTACCAGCACGTGACGCTCGGCGCGAAGAGCTTTGAGGTTGGGGAGGACGGCACGCTCGTCAAGGGCATCAAGCGCCATCCCGATATCGGTGATCGCGTCGTCGTATACTCCGGTGCCACGATCCTCGGCGGGAACACGCACATCGGGAACGACTGCGTCATCGGAGGCAGCGTATGGCTCACCCATTCCGTGGAGGCGGGCAAGATGGTCCTCGCCCGCTCCGCCGTCCTGGACGCGCCGCTTACACGGGACATCATGAGCGATCCCGTGCTGGACAGTGCCATGCTGTAACAGGATCCTATATAAAAAGAACGCCTCAACCATCGGTTGAGGCGTTCTTTTGTTAAGTTCAGTCCGCTTCGTTCGCGAAATAGGCGCGGGCCTGTTCCGCGTCGCGGCGGATCTGTTCCCCCAGGCTCGCCACGTCCCCGAACTTCGTCTCGGGACGCAGGAAGTGATAAAACTCCACACGGGCCTGACGGCCGTAGAGATTTCCGTTGTAATCGAGCAGATGGCTCTCGACGCTCACCCGCTCCCCCTCGCTCACCGTGGGCCGCACGCCGACGTTCGTCACGGCGATGTGGGAGCTGCCGTCCTCGAGCCAGACCTTCGTGGCGTAGACGCCGTGGCGCGGTACGATCACGCCCTCGGGAAAGTACATGTTGATGGTGGGTGTCCCCATCTTCTGCCCAAGGTGATAGCCGGAGTGCACCGTGTCGGAGAGGATGTGCGGATGGCCGAGCCAGCGCCGCGCCTGCTCCATGTCGCCGTCCGCGATAAGCTGGCGGATGCGCGTGGAGCTCACGATCTGTCCCTCGAGCATGACCGGCGAGATGATATCGCAGCCGAGGCCATGGCTCTCGCAGTAGTCCTTGATGCGCTCCGCTGTACCGAGGCCCCGATAGCCGCAGCAAAAGTCGTGCCCGACCACGATCCACCCGATGTTCAATTCCCGGATCAGCGACTCGATGAAGTCCACCCAGTCCATCTGCATCATGGTGCGGTTGAAGTGGAGGAAGACGACGTTGTCGATCCCGAACTGGCGGCGGATGATGTCCTCACGCCCGATGGCGCTGTTGATGAGGGGCACGGAGGTGCCGAAGACCAAGGTGTCCGGATGCACATCGAAGCTCAGCACCGAGGGCACGGCGCCGATCTCCTGTGCGCGCTGCTTGGTACGCTCGAGGAGCGCGGCGTGACCGATATGGACCCCGTCGAAAAAGCCGAGGGCGATGGCCCGTTTTATCTCTGTCATATACATCAAACCTCGAAGAAGCTTTTTATCGTGATAAGCTGCCCGCTCTCCGCGCGGCAGAGCGCAAGGAAGTCCCCCGCCGCGCCGTAGACGCGGAATGTCCCGTCGGTAAGCGCGATGCGCGGGCGGCCGCCGGAGCGCAGCAGCTTCTCCGCCCGCTCATCCACCCGGACAGCCGGCTCGGAAAAGAGCGTGTCGACCGGCAGGAGCAGGCTCTCGGCCCGACCCTCGTCCGCGGCTGCCTGCACCTCGGCGAGGGTGTGCGCCTCTGTCAGGGAGAAGCGGCCCGCCTGCGTGCGGCGCAGCGCGCTCATACAGCCCCCGCAGCCGAGCGCTGCTCCGATGTCGTGGCAAAGCGTGCGGATATAGGTGCCCTTGGAGCAGCGGACGTCCAAGACCCAGTCGCCGTCCTCGCAGGCTCCGAGCCGCAGCTCGTGGATGGTCACGGGACGTGCCTTGCGTTCGACCTCGCCGCCGCGGCGCGCGATCTCATAGAGCTTCTGTCCCTTGACCTTGATGGCGGAATACATCGGCGGGATCTGCTCGATTTCCCCGCGAAAGCCCTCCAGCGCCGCCTCGAGTTCCTCGCGCGTAATCTCACGCGGCGTACCGCCGAGGCGCGTCCCGCTCGTGTCCTGCGTGTCGGTCACGAGGCCGAGCCGGAGCCGCGCCGTGTAGCGCTTGGCGTCGCTCTCGGCAAACTCCGCGGCGCGGGTCGCGCGCCCGACAAAGACGACCAGCAGCCCGGTCGCCATCGGGTCGAGGGTGCCGGCGTGGCCGATGCGCCGTTCATGCAGGATACCGCGCAGCTTCGCCACAACGTCGCTGCTTGTCCAGCCGGCGGGCTTGTCGATCAGCAGGATCCCGTTCATGGAACCAGCTCGTTGATCACATCGAGCAGCATCGCCCGCGCCTTCTCCGGCGGACAGGCGATGTTGCAGCCGGCAGCCATGTCGTGTCCGCCACCGCCGAAGGCCGCGCAGATATCGCTGCTGCTGATGCCGGGGTTGGAGCGCACGGAGACACGGCTCGACCCGTCCTCCTGCTCCCGGATGGTGACGTTCAGGACACTGCCCTCGGCCCGGCCGGCGAGGCTCGCCAGATCGTCGAAATCGTCCTTGGTCGCACCGCTGCGGCGGATCATGTCCTGCGTGATGATCGCCACCACGATCTTCCCGCCGCGGTGGAAGCTCATGCCGGAGTAGATCATCCCCTCCAGCTGCAGCCGGGCAAGCGAGACCTTGCGGAAGAAAGTCTGGCTGACCTCATGCTGCCTCGCGCCGAGGCGCAGCAGCTCCGAGGCCGCGGCGAGCGTCCGGCAGGAGGTGTTAGAGTACTGGAAGCAGCCCGTGTCGGTGGTGACGGCAATGTACAGAAGCGTCGCTTCCTCCTCCGTCACATTCCCGCACAGGCACTTGATGACCTCCAGCACAATCTCTCCGCAGGAGGATTTCTCCCCGCGCACGAGTTCCTGCTCCCCATAGTGTGAATTGGTGTCGTGGTGATCGATACAGAGCTGCACCGTGCCGGAAAAGCCCGCGGAGAACATCCGCTCGGTCGCAACGTCCACGCTCACACGGCAGGCCGGTTCAAAGCCCTCCGGCGCGAGATAGGGCTCCACATAGGGGAGCATCTTGCGCGTGAAGCCGGGGTTTCGGAGCAGCCAGGCCTCTTTGCCCAGTCGGCGCAGCGCGCTGCAGAGCGCGGCGGCGCTGCCCGCCGTGTCGCCGTCGGGATCACGGTGGGTCACGATCAGGATATGGTCCTGCTCCCGCAGGAACTTGGCACATTCGCGGTAATTCATGTCTCGTCCTCAGCGTCCGCCGGGATGTCGAGGGAGTTGATGATCTCGTTGATGTGCGCGCCGTACTCGATGCTGTGATCGACCTCGAACACCAGCTCCGGCGTGTAGCGCAGCGTCATCGCCTGCCCCAGCTCATGCCGCAGCCAACCGGCCGCGGACTTCAATCCCCTCTTGAATTCCTTTTCATTCTCCAGGCCCAGCACGCTGAGCCAGACCTTCGCATAGCGCAGATCGCCCGTGGTCTCCACGCGCGTCACGCTGATCATGCCCTGCTGCACGCGCGGGTCCTTGACCTGCGGGAGGAGCCGGGAGAGGACGAACTGGATATCGTCGTTGGTTCTGGCAAGTTTGTTGGATGGCATGGTAATCTCCTTATATTTGCTGCATGGGGCCGGCGTAGCCGCCGGCCCCCGGATCGTTTTTCTCTCGTTATGCCTTGATCTCTTCCATCACGAAGCACTCGATGATGTCTCCGACCTTGATGTCGTTGAACTTCTCGACCTGCATGCCGCACTCGTAACCGCTCGCAACCTCTTTGACGTCGTCCTTGAAGCGGCGCAGCGAGGCCAGGCTGCCCTCGTGGATAACGATGTTGTCGCGCAGGACGCGCACATCGCAGCCGCGCTGGATCTTGCCGTCCGTGCAGTAGCAGCCGCAGACGGTGCCGACCTTGGAGACCTTGTAGGTCTCGCGGA
>JAUNNH010000039.1 GCA_030531505.1 Eubacteriales bacterium | reverse complement strand
TGACCACCACCATCGCCGCCACCCACAAGAAGATCGTCATGATCGAGTCCGAGGCCGACCAGGTCCCCGACGACGTGATGTACGAGGGCATCGTGCAGGCGCATGAGCACCTGCAGCCCGTGCTGGATCTGATTGACCGCATGGTCGAGGAGATCGGCAAGCCCAAGTTCGAGTATGAGCACGCCGCCTTTGACGACGAGCTCTTCGAGCTGCTGGTCGCCAACGAGTTCGAGTCCATGGAGCACTGCATGGACACCGACGACAAGAACGTCCGTGAGGCCCGCGTAAACGAGTGGATCACCATGGTGCAGGAGAAGTACCTGGACGAGCACCCGGATATGATGCAGTACATGGACGAGATCCTCTACAAGCTCCAGAAGAAGGTCGTCAAGAAGTGGCTGCTCGCCGGCAAGCGTGTCGACGGCCGCCAGATGAACGAGATCCGTCCCCTCGCCGCCGAGGTGGGTGTGATCCCCGTGGTCCACGGTTCCGGCCTCTTCACCCGCGGCCAGACCCAGGTCCTCTCCATCGCGACCCTCGCCACCCTTTCCGAGGCCCAGAAGCTCGACACCATCTGGGAAGAGGAAGAGAAGCGCTTCATGCACCATTATAATATGCCCTCTTACTCTGTGGGCGAGGCCCGTGCCAGCCGCTCCACCAACCGCCGCGAATATGGTCACGGCGCGCTGGTCGAGAAGGCGCTCGAGAGCGTGATCCCCGATGTGGAGGACTTCCCCTATACCATCCGCGTCGTCTCCGAGGTCCTCTCCTCCAACGGCTCCACCTCCCAGGGCTCCATCTGCGGCACCACGCTTGCGCTGATGGACGCCGGCGTGCCGCTGAAGGCGCCCGTCGCGGGCATCTCCTGCGGTCTGATCCAGGACGGCGACGACTTCACCACCTTCATCGACATCCAGGGCGTGGAGGACTTCCACGGCGAGATGGACTTCAAGGTGGCCGGCACCAAGAAGGGCATCACCGCCATCCAGATGGACCTCAAGAACGACGGCCTCAAGCATGAGATCGTCAAGGAGGCCTTCGCCATCACCAAGGAGGCCCGCTTCCAGATCCTCGACGCCGTGCTGCTCAGGGCCATCCCCGAGCCGCGCAAGGAGCTGGCCAAGACCGCCCCCAAGATGATCCAGATGAAGATCAACCCCGACAAGATCCGCGAGGTCATCGGCTCCGGCGGCAAGGTCATCCAGAAGATCACCGCCGACACCGGCTGCAAGATCGACATCAACGACGACGGCAGCATTTTCATCGCCTCCTCCGACATCGAGGCCTGCCGGACCGCCCGTAAGACCATCGAGGACATCGTCTTCGAGCCCGAGGTCGGCGCCCTGTATTACGGTGAGGTCAAGCGCGTCATCTCCAACCTCGGCGCCTTCGTTGAGCTCGTTCCGGGCAAGGACGCCATGTGCCACATCAAGGATCTGGAGTTCAAGCGCACCGAGAAGGTCGAGGACGTGCTGAACGTCGGCGACAAGACCTGGGTGAAGTTCACCGGCATCGACGAAAAGGGCCGCTGGAATATCTCCCGCAAGGACGCCCTGCGCGAACGCGGCGAGGCCTGACGTCAGACGAAACTCGCTCCATTCCATTCTGGCCGCAGCCTAAAAGGTGGCGGCCAGAATTTCATATCCGCTCCTTCCGTCTTCCTTTGCCGCTTCAAACCCGCTGCGCTGGGCTTTGAAGCGAGAGGACGGGAGCGGTGACGAAAGTCGTTTCTTCATCCCTCTGTCCGGGAGGACAGGGGGATTTTTAAAAATCGATTTTAGAAATTATGAGGATTTGAGAGTATTTGAGAGATTTTCTGAGAACCTGTTTTCTAAATTAAAAAAGAGGTTGACACCGGGGAAGCTCTGTGTTATAAAAGATGAGCGCGCCGCAAGAGCGCGCATGATAAGTCAAATTTTTTTACTTCGATATTGGAGGCAAGACTATGTCCACTACCATGCTCACCAAGGAGACCGTGGAGCGCAAGTGGTACGTCCTCGACGCAGCCGGCAAGCCCATGGGCAAGACCGCTGCGCTGGCGGCCGACCTGCTTCGCGGCAAGCTCAAGACCACCTACACCCCGCACGTTGACTGCGGTGACTATGTCATCATCATCAACGCCAAGGATGCCGTCCTCACCGGCAAGAAGCTGGAGCAGAAGTACTATCGTACCCACTCCGGTTATCCCGGCGGCCTGAAGGAGACCCAGTATAAGACCCTCATGGCCAAGAAGCCCGAGCTCGCGATGCGTCTCGCCGTGCGCGGCATGCTGCAGAAGAACACCATCGCCCAGTGGCAGCTCAAGCGTCTGCGCATCTTCGCCGGCGCCGAGCACACCCATGCGGCTCAGAAGCCCGAAGTCTGGGATCGCTAAGAGGAGGTAAAGAACTATGGCAACCTACAAGACCAAGAAGCCCTATATGTATGGTACCGGCCGCCGGAAGTCCTCCGTGGCCCGTGTTCACCTGATCCCGAACGGCAGCGGCGTCATCACCGTCAACGGCCGTGATATCGACGATTACTTCGGTCTCGAGACCCTGAAGCTGATCGTTCGTCAGCCCCTGGTCGCCACCAACACCCTTGGCAAGGTCGACATCGAGGCTACCGTCGCCGGCGGCGGCGTTTCCGGCCAGGCCGGTGCTATCCGCCACGGCATCGCCCGCGCCCTCCTGCTGGTGGATGAGAGCTATCGCGCCACCCTCAAGGCCGCCGGTCTGCTGACCCGCGACCCGCGTATGAAAGAGCGTAAGAAGTACGGCCTCAAAGCCGCCCGTCGCGCACCGCAGTTCAGCAAGAGATAAATTGCTGTACAAACCGTATCATAATGGTTCAAAAACCCCGGAAAATCAAGGTTTTCCGGGGTTTTGCTATATAAATTCCTTTGTTTTAGTTTGGCGTTTTTTGTCCTGATTTGACAGAGTTTGACCCTGAATTTTTGAGTTAAATATGGGGCAACCACCCATTTTGAAGCGGTTTTGAGTTAAAAAATGGGGCAATTTTTGCCCTTCGGAGCCTTCTTAATGAGGTGTTTTGCCAGATGTTTTTCTTCCCGATTTTGCTCCCCTGCTCCATTTGTAAGGGCTGTCTGATTTTGTCCTAATCTGATATAATGGAATAAAGTTTATCGTACATAGCGCGTCTGTTACCCAAAGTGACGCTTGGGTTGGCAGGCGCGCTTTTTTTATGCCCTGACGCGGGTTAAGGAGGTGTATATGTGAAAGCGTATGGTAAGTCGTGGGACTATAACGTGTATGACTGCCAGTATTGCCTGTACTGGAAGGACAAGAAAAAGGGCTGCACATATCCGAATGGATGTTGCTGTCCTGTTGCGCAAAAGCCCACAAGACGAAATGGGATAGAACAGACTTATGACAAAGACAGCGAAAAGACAGATCCGGTTTCGGAATGTACGAGCTGTCCCTATGGGCGGGATTCTCCCTGCATCGGATGGTGTACCAAAGAAGTCATGCATACCGTAGGACTTCCAAAGGAGCGTGACAGTCCCCATGTATGATTATTTCTACGGAGCGGAAGCGGATCAGTTTTCCTTCTATCGCATCCCCAAGGTGCTGTTTACGGAGAGACGGTTCAGCAGCATTTCCGCAGAAGCCAAGGTGCTGTATGGTCTGCTCCTTGACCGTATGAGCCTGTCGGCAAGAAACGGCTGGTTGGATGATGAAGGCCGGGTATATATCATCTTCTCCGTCGAGGACATTATGACATCCATGGGCT